>NZ_CAMFHZ010000007.1 GCF_945952435.1 uncultured Microbacterium sp. | reverse complement strand
CCACCCTCCCGGGCAAGCCAGATCAGATGTCACCTATCCGTGCAGCAGTCCCCTCGAACTTCAGTACATCGGGCTTGGATGTGGACCCCCGTGGCGAGTCACGGCATATGGAAGATCTCCTTGCGGAAATTCGGGGGATTGATGGATTCACCAGTTTCGGGCTCCCGCGGACGTTTTCGCAGATCACAGCTTTAGCTGAGGAAGCCACAGTCGTCTACCTCAATGCGGCGATTTTGCGTTGCGACGCGCTTTTGGTCACGACCGCAGGTGTCACAGTCGTGCCCCTGAATGTCACGGCCGCCGAGGTTGCGGCCCGCGCGGTCGAATTCTGGGATGCGATCAACGGGTCGATCGCATCATCGAACATGGAGGAGGTGATTCACTCCGAAGCGCGCGCTCGAGGCGTCGCCGCGTGGCTTTGGGACTCAATCGCTGCCCCCGTCCTCAATCACCTTGAGTTCCCCCCTCAAGACGAAGCAACCGCTTCAACGCTTTGGCCCCGGATCTGGTGGATCCCTACCGGACATCTGGCGGTACTGCCGATGCAAATCGCCGGGCACCACTCGACCTATGGAACTCAAACGGCGGACACTTCCCTGACTGTGATCGATCGGGTGGTCTCAACACAATTACCCTCCATAGAAACGCTTGCAGCAGCACAACGGGTTCCGGACGACCAGGCAGACAACATCAGTTGCTTGATGGTCGCAACGTCCCACCCCGAGGGAGAATCTGCACTGAACGGAGTCTCGAAGGAAGTGAACCTTCTGGTGGCACGGTTGGGACGGGACAGGATGTGGCTACTTGCCGACGAGCCGACGCTCATCCCGGATGGCCCCTCGACCAAGCCCGCCGTTCTGAATGCGCTTCCCACCAATAATTGGGCTCACTTCGCTTGCCACGCCAAGGCGACTCCGCAGGCGCCGACGGAGTCTCAACTCATCCTGTCCGATCACCGGACCGACCCCTTCCGCGTCGAGGATCTGTTGTCGGTCCGCCCGGCCGCACCGCGACTCGCATTTTTCTCCGCTTGCTCGACTGCGCAGATCTCTCCCAATCTTGCGCACGAGCCCGTCCACTTCGGAATCGCCGCCTCCTTGGCGGGCTATGCCCATTCCGTGCTTACGCTCTGGCCGGTTCGAGATGATCCCGAGATTGCGGATCTGATCTATGAGGGTGTTCTCGGATCGACGACGTGGCCGATGGACGCCGCTACCGCTGCGAGCGTGCACGATGCGAATCGCCGTATGCGGCTTCGGAGCGCCAACGCGCTTCACCGCTGGGCCGCCACGATCCATCAGGGTCCATAACGACGCAACGACAGTCGAATCCGACCGCCACGGCACCCAACTCTCCCACCTTCGACACCATCAATGCGCGCAGGCCCCAGGATGGCCAGCACCCTTCAGGAGCGCTCCTGTATGGAATCGTTCACGCCAGAAGAGCCTCCGGAATAGGGGCGGCGACCCCGCTCCGCGCAGACGTGCCCTCGTTCAACCGCCCTCAGCTGGCGGTCGCCCGCCCATACACCTCAAGCATCGCCGCGGTCCTCGACGACTGCCGAAAATCCGCGGCGACCTGCGGATCCGGCTCGGGCGCGCTGCCGGCCGCGATATCGGCGGCCGCGATGCGCAGCGTGTCCGCCAGCGTGGCCACCCGCGCGGGCTCGTCCGCCCCGGCATCGGGCACGGCCCACAGCCCGCCGCGCAGCTCGCCCGCGATGTCGGGATCGCTCACGACGGTGGGCGTGCCCAGGGTCGCCGCCTCGAACGGGGTCATCCCCTGCGTCTCGAAGCCGATCGACGTCTGCACCACCGCGTCGGCCGCGGCGATCCGGGCGAGCACGTCGGCGTAGCCGATCCGTCCGGCGAAGCAGATGCGGGGCCGGCCGGCACGGGCCGCGATCCGCTCGGCGGCGCGAAGCTGCGCCCCGCCGCCGACCACCTCGATGTCGGCGTCCACGTCGCTCGCGACGACAGCCTCCAGGAACGGCAGCAGGCGCTTCTCCGGACTCATCCGGCCCAGCCAGATGAACCGCGGCGGGCCCGGCGCGCGCTCCGCCGGGGCGTCCGCGAGCACCTGCTCGCGGACCTCGTCGTCGATGCCGTTCCAGATCACGTCGACGGATCGGAACACGCCGTGCTGCTCGAGCCGATGCGCGAAGTGCCCCGACGGCGCGGTCACCGCGCGCGACTCCGCGGCGATCCCCGCGAGATACGCCCACCCGTCAGCGCCGCGCGGCTGCACCCCGATCCCGCGCAGCGCCGTGCGCCGCCAGAGATTCAGCGCGCCGAGCACCGGCCGGTGCAGCGGCGTCACGGCCGCGATGCCGACGTCGACGCGGTTGTGCATCGTGTGCACGGCGGGGATGCCGTGCCGGTGCGCGAAGCGGTGGCCGATGAACGCGCCCCAGAAGTCGGCCTGCACGTGCACCAGATCCACCGGCGGACGGCGGGTCAGCGCCTGGTCGAGGAAGCGGTCGGTGCGTCGCCCCGGCCACGTCATCGCGTACTCCCGGTCGGTCGTGATCGGGATCGAGGGCAGGTCGACGTAGCCGGGATCGGCGACGCCGTGCTGCCCGCCGCGCGCCGCGTGCATGCGCGGCGCGACGATCGTCACCGTGTGCCCTGCGCGCTCGAGGTACTTGCGCTGCAGGCGCATCGAGACCTGCGCGCCGCCCAGCGACTCGGCGTGCTGGTCGGCGAAGAAGACGATGTGCATCCCGGCCTACTCCGGCAGCGGCTCGTCGCGGTACAGCGCCTCGAAGGTGTCCAGCGTGCGGTTGATGTCGTGCACGGCCACGCCGTCGAGCGAGGCGCGCTGCATGCGCTCGTACTCGGCGGGGTCCGCTGTGAGCACCGCCGTGAGCTTCGCGGCCAGATCGTCCGCGTCGCCCGGGCGGAACAGGAAGCCGTTCTCGCCGTCGTGCACGAGATGAGGCAGGGCGACGGCGTCGGCTCCCACGATCGGCAGGGCCGATGCCATGGCCTCCATCGTCGCGATCGACTGCAGTTCGGCGATCGACGCGATGACGAACAGCGAGGCGCGACTGAGCAGGCCGCGCAGCTGGGCGTCGCTCGTGCGCCCGTGGAAGGTCACGCGGTCGGCGAGGCCGAGCTCGCGCGTGAGGTTCTCCAGGTTCTTGCGCTGATCGCCGTCGCCGACGATGTCGAAGGTGACGTCGAGGGCGGGATCGAGCTTCGTCATCGCGGTGAGGATCACCTCGACCTGCTTCTCGGCCGTCAGGCGGCCGACGAAGACGAGGCGGTTCTTCTCCCGCGGCGCGATCACGGGCGTGTACTGGGTGCGGTCGATGCCGCAGCTCACCGGGATGACGCCCTCGACCGCGATCGTGCGCTCGAGGAAGTCGGCCGCACGCCGGGTCGGTGTGGTCACGGCGCGGGTGAGTGCGAACGTGCGGGCCGCGTCAGCCCATGCGAGCTTCAGCACGATGTCGTCGATGACCTTGGGCATCGTCGTGTGATCGAGGATGTTCTCGGCCATCACGTGGTTGGTCGCGATCACCGGGATGCCGCGCTGATGCGCGATCCGGGAGAGTCCGCGGCCGATCACGATGTGCGACTGGATGTGCACGACGTCGGGCCTCACCTCGTCGAGCACCTTTCGCGCGTAGTGCTTGGCGCGCCAGGGCCAGACGAAACGCAGCCAGTCGTGCGGCGCCCAGCGCACCGACGGCAGCCGGTGCAGCGTCATCGGCTCGCCCTCGACGACCTCGGTGCGCGCCTTCGCCGTGCGGTACGCCTGGTTCGGCGCGACGACGTGCACGTCGTGGCCGCGCTGGACGAGCCCCGCGGCGAGACGCTCGGTGAACCGGGCGGCGCCGTTCACGTCGGGAGAGAAGGTGTCGGCGCCGATGAGGATCGTCAGCGGTCGTTGCGCGGAGGGCTCGGGGGCGTCCGAAGGGCGATGATCGCCGGGGGAAGTCACGTGATAGCTGCCTTCTTGCTCGCCGCGGGCCGTTCATGTCGCACCGCGGAGGGGGCCTGGATCGGGCGCTCGCCACTCTACCCGAGCGCCCTGAGCGGCTCGCGGAGGCGTGCCCGTCGCCCGCTCCGCTCGACGATCCGACCGCCCGCACCCGGGTTCGCCCGCCGTCTCCGACCGTTCTCAGGACGGAAGTGCCGCACGCCGGCCTTTGCGCCGGCCGACCAGGATCCGGCCGATCCGTCCTGAGAACGGTCGCGACGAACCCACGGCGCACACCCACCTGCGCCGCCTAGGCTCGGGGCATGCGCCTGCTCGCCGACGCCGACCCCGCCCGCTGGATCCCCGTGACCGGCTCCCTCGGTCTGCGCGGACGGCGCCACCGCCGGGCCGCGATCGGCATGCTGCTCGGACAGGCGGGCGCCTCCGTCGGCGCGGCGCCCCGCCCCGGATCCGGATTCGGCGCGTGGGCACTGAGCCAGGCCGCGCCGTTCCTCCTGCGCAGGGCGGATGGACGCGTGCTCGTGTGGACCTGGAAGGCCGAACCGGAGCTCATCGTGGCGATGGCGACCGCGCAAGAGCTCACCCCGCACCTGCGCACGGCCCGCGCGATGATGCCGATGGAGTACGACGACACCGAGGAGTTCCGCAACCCCTACCTCGGCGCGGGCGAGCGACTCGTGGTGCCGTTGCCTCCGAAGGACGTGTCGGGGCGATCCGGTCCGCCGTTCGCGACCTACACGTGGGACACCGGATCGCACCTCATCACCCTGCAGGCGGTGTGCGCGGACCGGGAGCGGTTCGGCGTGGTGCTGCCCGCGGTCGACGAGATCGCCCGCACGTTGCGCACCGCGGACGCGCTCACGACCGGCGAGGCAGGGCCGGTCCTGCGTCTGCCCCCCACCTGATCCCGATCCTGATCCCGGTCGGGGACGGATCCGTGCCGCCCGCGCGCCGTCGGTTCAGGACAGCCCGCGCTCGGCGACCCGATCCTGCTCCGTCGCCGCCGCGCGTTCAAGGGACCCGGCGATACTCCAGGAGCGTCACGCCGGATGCGAACGCCGTCGCGGACGTCCGCGCGAACCGTGCCGGCGAGTAGTCGCTGGCCCCGAACAGGGGGATGCCCCGGCCGAGCAGCACGGGATTCGCCTTGATCACGAGGCGATCGATCTCGTGGACGAGGGACGCCGCCAGCGCACCGCCGCCGCACAGCCAGATTCCGGATCCCGGCCGCTCCTTGAGCTCACGGACGACGGCGACCGGATCCCGGTCGGTGAACTCGACCCCGTCGACCGGATCGGGGGCGCGGTGGGTGAAGACGAGCTGGCGCAGGTGCGAGTACGGGCTCGGCAGGGCCGGCAGACCCACGGCGTACGTGTTCCATCCCAGGAGCACCGTGTCGAACAGCGCCCGGTCCTGGGTCACGCCGAGGGAGGCCGCAAACGCGGTCGGGAGGGTGTCGGCGAAGCGCTCGGCGATGGCCGTCATGTGGTCCCCCTCGACGAGGAACGCGTCGAACTCGCCGTCCGGCCCTGCGATGTACCCGTCCAGGCTGACAGCGGCGTAGTACGTGAGCTCACGCATGTGCCCTCCGATCGTCGATATCTTCCACTACGGTTGCAGTGGTTGAAAGACTACGACAGATGTCGTGATCCGGCTAGCCTGGGTGGATGGCCAAGAACGATCTCCGGCGCGCGGCCCTCGCCGATGCGGGGATCGCGGTGCTCGCCCGTGAGGGCTCGCGGGGTCTCACCCATCGGGCGGTCGACGAGATCGCCGGAGTCCCCGTGGGCACCGCGTCGAACTACTTCCGCACCAGGGAGGCGCTGATCACGGGTCTGTTCGAGCGGATCGGCCAACGCCTGGCCCCGACCGCCGACGATCTCGCCCTCCGGGCACCCCGGGCGCCCGATCCCTCGCTCTTCGCCGACTACCTGCGCGACATCGTGCGCCGTCTGCTGACCGAGCGCGAGGTGACACTCGCCCTCTTCGAACTGCGCCTGGAGGCCGCGCGGCGCCCCGAGCTGGCCGAGCTCCTCGGCGCATGGCAGCGCGCGGGCTTCGAGGCCGACGTCGCCTTCCACACGGCCGCGGGGCTGCCGGGCGACCGCCGCGAGATCGCGTTGTTCCACTACGCGATCTCCGGGCTGGTGCTCGATCGCCTCACCTCGTCGATCGATCCGACGGCGCCGACCGACGAGGTGGTCGACACCCTCGTGGAGGGCCTGCTGCCCCGCTCCTGACGCGCCCCGCGGGACACGGTCAGGAGCGAGGCGGGCTCAGGCGAGGCGGCGTGCGGGGCCGCGCAGCACGGCGCGGTCGAGGCCGAATCGTCCGGCGCCGGTCAAGGCGAGGGCCAGCGCCACCGCGGCCAACACCGCGGGGAACTCCCATCCGCCGTCGGCGGACCAGATCCCCTGACCGAGATGGACGAGCACGATCGCGCCGATCATGTCGACGACCAGCAACAGCGCGACGGGACGGGTGAACAGCCCGGCGATGAGCAGGATCCCTCCGATCAGTTCGAGGAACGCGATCGCCGGACCGGTGAACTCCGGGAGGGGAGCGCCCATGCCGGAGAAGGCCTGGACCGTTCCGGGGAGCGTGAACTCGAACACCTTCTGCGCGCCGTGCGCGGCGAAGATGCCGCCCGTCACGATGCGCAGGACGAGGAGTCCGAAAGCGGCGGCGGGCTTCGTGGTGTTCGTCATGAGGAATGCTCCTTCGTGGCAGGACACCGCGGCGGGCGCGGCTCGGGGCGTCCGCCCCGTCTCTCCACGCTACGAAGGGTCGCCTTTCCCATGCCTGAGAGTCCGCTCGTAGACCACTATCGGGAGGATCCGCCTGCGTTCGGACGGCGCCGTCTCGTCCCGGGCGTCGCTCACGACGTCGGGATCACGACGAGGGGCTGGCTCGTGGGCGCGCCGGTGGGCGAACCACCCGCGCGCTCGACGGTCACCGCGATCGCGTCGCCGGCGTGCATGCTCCCGTGCAGTTCGGCGGTCGTCGTCCCCTGCGCCGCGGAGAACACCCCGGCCGAGACCGGCGTGTCCCCGCGCACGAACCAGAGCTCGTAGCTCTTCGTCGCATCCAGCGGCTGCAGCCCGTCCGCGACGAGCACCGCTTCGCCGGAGGAGGCCGACCAGTGCGCGGTCGCCGTGCCGCCGTCGGGCAGCGCGACGCTCCGGTGTGCCGCGTCGGGCGCACTCTCGATCCGATCCAGGGCCACGACCGCGGCCGGCCGGAGCAGTTGCGGGATCACGACGGACGCACCGACCCCCAGCCCGACGACGAGCACCAGGCAGGCGGCGAGCGCGAACATCAGGCGCCGCGGACGGCGGTGCGGGGCGGCGAGCGCGGCCGCCTCCGTGCCGGCCACGCCCGTCGATGCCGCCGCGGACGGTGCGTCCGAGACCGGCTCCCCGGTGTGCGTGGCTTCGATCGCGGGATCCTCCGCGCCGAGCTGCGGCGTCACCGCGATGCGGGAGAGCAGGGCGTCGCGGAGGTGCGGCGCCGGCGCGACCTCGGGAAGCCCCTCTGCGAGCAGAGCGGCCATCTCGGCGTCCTCCGCGGCGATCCGCGCCCACTCCGGTCGCGCGGCGAGCGCGTTCCGATACCGCTGCTCGTCGCGCTCGGACAAGGATCCGAGACTATGGCCGGCCGCCAGTTCGGCGAACTCCGACTCGTTCATGCGTTCACCCCCCAGTGCGCCCGCAGGCGCGTGAGTCCATCTCTCATCCGGGTCTTGACCGTCCCCAACGGCGATCCGGTGATGACGGCGATCTCGCTCTGCGAGTAACCGCCGTAGTACGCGAGCACCAACGCCTCGCGCTGCGTGTCGGGGAGCACCGCGAGCGCCTCGACGACGCGTTCGCCCTCGATCGACAGCTCGGCCCGTTCGGCGACGCTGTCGTGCGCGACCTCGATGTCCCGGTATCCGGCGCGTACGTCGCGGTCTGCGCCGGCCTGGGCCGACCTCACGCGGTCGACGGCCCTCCGATGGGCGATCGTGAGAATCCACGTCCTCCCCCGGCCGCGGCTCGGCGAGAAGCGGCCGGCGGACTGCCAGATCTCCAGGAAGACCTCCTGGAGCACCTCCTCGCTGTGCGAGCGGTTCACCAGCACCCGGAGGATGAGGGCGAACACCCGGGCGGAGAGCAGATCGTAGAGCTCGCCGAAGGCCGCCTCGTCGCCCGTCGCGACGCGCTCGAGGAGCGCGGAGGCAGGATCGTCCCCGCCATCGCGCTCGGCATGTTCTCTGTCGTCGATGACCATCGCTTCCAGCATGCCCCACCTCCTCTCCCATCGGCTGCGTCCCGCCCTTCCGTGTCGTCGCGCACCGTGTCGTCGCGCACCGGCAGTCAGGGATAGTTCGGCACCGACGCGGGAACGGATTGCGAGGGCACTCCGATACCCCCGTCCGAACCGTGCCGGGATTTGTTCCCATCCGATCCGCGAGCGGCGTCGAACAACTCCCGACGCCGCGGGAAGGCCGCGACGCGTAACTCCGGAGGTAATGATGTTCCGCACCAAGAAGCTCGCCGCCGCCGCATCCCTCGGCTTCGCCGGCCTGCTGGTCCTCTCGGGCTGTTCGATGGGATCCGGATCCTCGTCCGAGTCATCCTCGCCGTCGTCCGCACCCTCGACCGAGATGCCCAGTTCGTCGCCGAGCATGGACCCGGCCGCCGACCTCGTCGGACCCGGTTGCGCCGACTACGCGAAGGCCGTGCCGGACGGAGGCGGTTCGATCAGCGGCATGGCAGAGGCCCCGGTCGCCACGGCCGCGTCGAACAATCCGCTGCTCAAGACCCTCGTCTCCGCGGTGAGCGGGAAGCTCAACCCCGACGTGAACCTCGTCGACACCCTGAACGGCAGCCAGTTTACCGTCTTCGCGCCGGTGGACGACGCGTTCGCGAAGATCCCCGCCTCGACGATCGACGGACTCAAGACCGACTCCGCCACGCTGACGAAGATCCTCACGTACCACGTGGTCCCCGGTCAGATCGCGCCGTCCGACATCGCGGGCACGCACAAGACGGTCGAGGGCGCCGACCTGACCGTCACCGGCAGCGGCGACAACCTGATGGTGGGCGACGCCAAGGTGATCTGCGGCGGCGTGCACACCGCGAACGCCACGGTCTACCTGATCGACTCGGTGCTGATGCCGCCGGCCAACTGATCGATCTCCCCGCCTCCGCGATGTGCGCTGCCCAAGGAGCACGCTCGCGGAATGGCCCCGGGGCCTCGAACCCGGGGGAAGGCGCCCGCGACGACGGATGACGGCCGTCGCCGCGGGCGCTTCGTCGTGTCCCGGGTCAGCGTCGACGTTGAATCAGGTCAGGAGTCACTTCCCGCCAGCGGATGCAGACGCATCTCGCCGAACGTGTGCCGTGCAGCGCCTCGGGGGCGGGTCTGGACACCGCCGATCGGGATGGGCACGATCCGCGCCGGGGCGCGTTCACGACCGCGATGGCGGCCGACGCGTCGCGCGTTCGCGGCCCGAGCCGCGGCGGCGGTCAGCGTGCGCTGTCGTCGGGGTCGCCTGCCGGTTGCGCCCAGGGCTGCCACAGCATGACGTCGGTGGGTCGACGGATGCGTCGGCCGGACGGGACCGTCACGATGGATCCGGTGGCGGCGGCCGCGAAGATCCGCGCGCCGGGCCGATTGGCGCGATGCTGCCGCAGCTCCTGCTGGAGCGCGCTGAGCTGTCGCCGCAGGGTCCGGTTCTGATCCTCGAGGTCGAGGAAGCGCGCGATCGCAGGTAGGCCCATGCCCTCGCTCGAGAGCTGTGCGACCTCGCGCAACTTCTCGATGTCGCGCATGGAATAGCGGCGGGATCCTCCGCGGGTTCTCCCGGGGACGACCAGTCCGATCCGGTCGTACTGACGCAGTGTCTGCGGGTGCATGCCCGCGAGCTCCGCGGCGACCGCGATCGCGAAGAGCGGGGTGTCCGCACCCATGCGCTCATCCGCCACGCCGAACCTCCTCCACAGCGCTCCCGCCGGACCATGACGCAGGAGATCCGGACTCCCCCGCCGCCTCGAGACGGTGGGGTTCTCGGATCTCCTGCGTCGTGCGAATCACGCCCGTGCCTTGGCGAGCAGCTCGGCCCGCGGGTTCTCGGCGGGCTCCGCCTCGCGGAAGCGCTCGAGCGCCTCGCGCGCGGCCGCGTCGAGATGCGACGGCACGGCGACATGGATCTCGGCGAGCAGGTCACCGGTCCCCTTCTTCGTCGTGACACCGCGACCCTTGACCCGCAGCACCCGCCCCGAGGGCGTGCCGGGGGCTACCTTGAGCTTCACGGGCTCCCCGCCCAGCGTCGGCACCTCGATGGTCGCCCCCAACGCCGCCTCGGTGAACGTCACCGGCACCACGACACGCAGGTTCAGCCCGTCTCGGGTGAACACCGGATGCGGGCGGACCGTGACCTGGACGACCAGATCCCCGTTCTCCCCTCCGTCCGGCGAGGGACGTCCGCGGCCGCGCAGACGGATGCTCTGCCCGTCCTTGACTCCCGCGGGGATCCTGACCTTCATCGGATGCCCGTCCTCGCCCTGCAGCGTGACGGTCTCCCCGCGCACGGCGGTGTCGAACGACAGGGTCGTGCGGGCCGTGACGTCGGCGCCCTTCTGGGGACCGCCGAAGCCGCGGAACCCTCCGGACGACTGCCCGAACCGTCCGGATCCGAAGCCACCGCCGCCTCCGAACGATCCGCCGCCCTGGTTGAACATGGCGAAGATGTCGTCGAAGTCGGCGGACTGCCCGCCACGGCCGCGATTGAACGCGCTGAACACGTCGTCGAAGCCGCCGCCTCCGCCCGCACCTCCGGCCGAGAAGCGGGCGCCGCCGGCACCCATCGCGCGGATCTGGTCGTACTCGGCACGCTGCTCGGAGTCGGAGAGCACCGAGTAGGCCTCGCTGATCTCCTTGAACTTCGCCTCCGCCGCAGCGTCGCCGGGGTTGGAGTCGGGATGGTACTTCCGTGCGAGTTTGCGATAGGTCTTCTTGAGGTCCGTCTCGGACACGTCCTTCGCAACGCCGAGCGTGGCGTAGAAGTCCTTGTCGAACCAGTCCTGGCTGGCCATCTACACCTCCTAGTCGGCGGGAACGGCGACGACGACCTTGGCCGGTCGCAGCTCGACGTCGCCCAGGCGGTAACCCACCTCGACGACCTCGAGCACGGTGGGCTTCTCGACGTCCGGCGTCGGCTGCTGGAAGATCGCCTCGTGCCGCTGGGGGTCGAAGTCCTCGCCCTTCTCGCCGTACGAGACCACGCCGAGGCGCTCGACCACGGCGCGCACCTTGTCGGCGATCGCGGCGAAGGGCGAACCCTCCACGAGATCGCCGTGCTGGGCCGCGCGGTCGAGGTCGTCGAGCACCGGGAGCAGGCCCTTGGCGGCCTCGCCCTTGGCGCGGGAGATCTCGACGGAACGCTGCTCCTCGGTGCGGCGGCGGTAGTTCGCATACTCCGCCTGCAACCGCTTGAGGTCCACGAGAAGGGTGTTCTCGGCGTCCGCGAGGGCGGCGTCCTCCACCGCGTCCTCGGCACGCGCGTCGTCGCTCTGCGTCGCGTTCAGGATGTCGTCGACCGTGAGGTCGTCACCGGCGGAATCCGGCTGGGGGCCGGACGCATCCGCGCCCGACCCCTCCTCCGGAACTCCGGCGTTGTCGTCGAAGTTCTTGTCCGCCATGGTTACTTCTTCTCGTCCTCGTCGTCCACGACCTCGGCGTCGACCACGTCCTCGTCGGAGGAGCCGGTGGCACCGGCGGCCTCCTCCGCGGCGCCGTCGGCGGCCGCGTCGGCCTGCTGGGAGGCGTAGATCGCCTCGCCGAGCTTGCCCTGCGACGCGGTGAGCTTGTCGAACGCCGACTTCACGGCGTCCTCGTCCTCACCGGCGAGCGCGGTCTTGACGGCGTCGACGTCCGCGGTGACCTCGCTCTTGACGTCCGCGGGGATCTTGTCCTCGTTCTCGGAGATGACCTTCTCCACGCCGTAGGCGAGCGCCTCGGCCTGGTTGCGGACCTCGGCGGACTCGCGACGCTTCTTGTCCTCGGCGGAGTGCTCCTCGGCCTCGCGCACCATGCGATCGATGTCCTCCTTGCTGAGGGACGAACCGCCCGTGATCGTCATCGACTGCTCCTTGCCCGTGCCCTTGTCCTTGGCGGACACGTGCACGATGCCGTTCGCGTCGATGTCGAACGTGACCTCGACCTGCGGGACCCCGCGCGGCGCCGGGGCGATGCCGGTCAGCTCGAAGGTGCCGAGCGGCTTGTTGTCGCGCGTGAACTCGCGCTCGCCCTGGAAGACCTGGATCGCGACGGACGGCTGGTTGTCGTCGGCCGTGGTGAAGGTCTCGCTGCGCTTGGTGGGGATGGCTGTGTTGCGCTCGATGAGCTTGGTCATCATGCCGCCCTTGGTCTCGATACCGAGGCTGAGCGGGGTGACGTCGATGAGCAGCACATCCTTGCGCTCACCCTTGAGGACACCGGCCTGCAGGGCGGCGCCGACGGCGACGACCTCGTCCGGGTTCACGCCCTTGTTGGCCTCCTTGCCGGTCTCGCGCTTGACGAGCTCGGCGACCGCGGGCATACGGGTCGATCCGCCGACGAGGACCACGTGGTCGATGTCGGAGACCTTGATGCCCGCCTCGCGGATGACGTCCTCGAAGGGCTTCTTGGTGCGGGCGAGGAGGTCCTTGGTGAGGTCCTCGAACTTGGCGCGCGTGATCGTCTCGGAGAGCGAAACGGGTCCGTTCTCCGTCAGCGACAGGTAGGGCAGGTTGATGCTCGTCGACGTGGAGGAGCTGAGCTCCTTCTTCGCCTGCTCCGCCGCCTCCTTAAGGCGCTGCAGCGCGATCTTGTCGCCCGAGACATCGACGCCCGTGGTCTCCTTGAACTGCTTGATCAGGTAGTCGACGAGGCGCTGGTCCCAGTCGTCGCCGCCGAGGCGGTTGTCACCCGCGGTGGCGCGCACCTGGATCGTGGAGAAGTCGTCGTCCTTGCCCACTTCGAGCAGGGAGACGTCGAAGGTTCCGCCACCGAGGTCGAAGACGAGGATGAGCTCGTCCTCCTTGCCCTTGTCGAGGCCGTAGGCGAGGGCCGCCGCGGTGGGCTCGTTGATGATGCGCAGGACGTTCAGGCCGGCGATCTCACCGGCATCCTTCGTCGCCTGACGCTCGGCGTCGTTGAAGTAGGCGGGGACGGTGATGACCGCGTCGGTGACGCTGTCGCCCAGGTACTCCTCGGCGTCGCGCTTGAGCTTCTGGAGGATGCGCGCGGAGATCTCCTGCGGCGTGTACTGCTTGCCGTCGATCGCCTGCGTCTTCCAGTCGGTGCCCATGTGGCGCTTGACGGAGGAGAGGGTGCGGTCGACGTTGGTGACGGCCTGGCGCTTGGCGGTCTCGCCGACGAGCACCTCGCCGTCCTTGGTGAAGGCGACCACCGACGGGGTGGTGCGGAAGCCCTCGGCGTTGGCGATGACCTTGGGCTCGCCACCCTCGAGGACGCTGACGACGGAGTTCGTGGTTCCGAGGTCGATGCCGACAGCACGTGCCATTGTTTCTCTCCTTTGGTCGGGGATTTCGTGAAGTCTGCGCGACGGGGCCGTCCGGTCGATCCGGAAACCTGAGTCGCGATGGCTCAAGGATATGACGGCCTGTTCTGCCTTGTCAACAAAGTTGATAAGACTCGACTCAACTTTTTCCCGCGGACCCCTCGGAGAGGGTCCGTATCGATCCGATCAGTGGGATCCACCCGGCGGCCCCACGACCAGCAGCGCAGCGAAGATGCCGGCGACGAGCAGGAGGATCAGCACCGCGAGCACCCACGGGCGGTGCAGGAACCAGCGCATCGTGCGGTCGTACCAGGTCGCATCGCGGGGATCGTCGGTGCGATCCAGACGCCAGGCGCCCGCGAGGCGGCCCGAGCGGTGCAGCCAGACCTCGGCCGGGACGGTCGCGTACGGGACGATCGCGCTCGCGACCGCGAGGAGAGCGACCCCCACGCCCCAGCGCTGATGGAAGGCGAGCAGCACCGCCGTGGCCCCGTAGGAGAGGAACACGAAGCCGTGGATGCCACCCGCGACGGTCACGAGCACGGGATCCAGGCCCGCGGCCCGGGCGATCAGCGCACCGATGAGCAGGGTCCAGGTGATGGCCTCGGCGATCGCGAGCGCACGGAACAGTCGGGCGGGGGTGGTGAACACGTCTCTCCTCGGATCGGGTCACCTCCAGGCTACGAATCGCGAGGTCGATGCGCCTCCCCTGCTCCTCCACCTTTCGATGGGTTTCACGCCGTCGCGGAGTTGACGACCGTCCGGAGGCTGCGCCGCGGCGTCTTTCCCCGTGTGACCGGCCGACGCGTGCGCGCCGCCCGCGACGCCTACACTGCCGGGATGCCCCACCCCGCCCTCGTCGCCGTCTCGCACGGCACCGCCGACCCCGAAGGCGCTGCGGCGATCGCGCTCCTCGTGCGCCGGGTCGCGGAGCGCCTGCCCGGGATCGCGGTCCACGAGGCCTTCGTCGACGTGCAGCAGCCCGAGCCGTCGACCGTGCTCGCCACGACCGACGGGCCCGTCGTGATCGTCCCCCTGCTGCTGTCGCAGGGCTTCCACGTGCGCGTCGACCTGGGGCGCGCCGTCGACGGGCGCCCCGACGCGATCCTCGCCGCCCCGCTCGGTCCCGATCCGCGGCTCGCCGAGGTGCTGGCCGCGCGCCTGGCCGGATCCGATCCGTCGGCGCCGGTCGTGCTCGCGGTAGCGGGATCGCGGGATCCGGCGTCGCAGACCGACGCGGAATCGATGGCGGCGCTGCTCTCCGCCAGGCTCGGCCGGGACGTCGCCCCGGCGTACCTCGCGGCGCGGGCGCCCTCGCTCGCCGCAGCCCGCGCGGTGCGACCCTGGGCCGTCGTCTCGACGTACCTGCTCGCCCACGGCTACTTCTTCGACGTGACCCGTCGCATCGCCGGCCCCGCCGCGACCGAGCCGCTGCTGGACGACGCCGAGCCGCCCGCCGCCCTCGTGGACCTCGTGGTCGACCGCTACCGCGCCGCCGCGGCCCTGCTCGCCGACGGCGCCCGCCGTGTCGTCTAGGCGTCCACGATCCGTGCCGGCCCTCGCACCACCGTGCCCCGCACCACCGCTCGCCCCGGCGACGGTCGCGCGGCGCGGATCATGCCCGGACCCGGGATCAGTCGTGCGGGGCGGGGTTCCTTCGTCGCAGCCCCACCGCGCACTCCTGGGACGCGCTCCCCAGCGCGTTTCCGCTTCCCCAGCGAATGCCGGTAACCCCAGCGCTATCGAGCCTATCCGCCTGTCGCCGCGCACGGGACGCCGGGTCCGATATTCCGGCATCCCTTTCATCTTGCGCACCCGCGCCGGGCTCCGA
The DNA here is from genome assembly GCF_945952435.1 of uncultured Microbacterium sp. Lineage (GTDB taxonomy): Bacteria > Actinomycetota > Actinomycetes > Actinomycetales > Microbacteriaceae > Microbacterium. The sequence goes on along the minus strand of NZ_CAMFHZ010000007.1, from coordinate 120,270 downwards.
CCCGACTCACCCCGGCGGCACGACGCCGTGCATCGCCCGCGCCCATCGTTCGGCCTCGACGGGATCGGAGCGCAGGATCGCAGCCTGCAACGCGTCCAAACTCCGTTCGGCCTCGGGCCCGCTCGGGAGATCCGCCTGGCGCAGATTGCGCTCGAAGGCGTACTCCATGTCGCGCATGTGGGCCCGATGCAGCCTGTTGTCGCCCTGCGCGGCGAGGAAGCCGAACAGCGCCCTCCGGTGCGCCGACGACGCGACCCTGTCCGAGAGGGAGGCGCGCACCGCGTCGATCAGCCCCAGCGCCTGCGTCCTCTCAGCGGTCGTCATAAAAGCGGCGCCCTGCCGGGCCGCGAGCCCTGCCTGATACCCGGCGTAGACGACCGTCTCGGCGACGACGTCGTCGGTCACGAGAGTGACCCTGGTCACCCGGCTCGGCAGGATCTCGACGAGTCCGACGCGCTCAAGTCGGTGAAGCGCCTCTCGCACCGGTGAACGCGACACGTGGTAGCGCTCTCCCAGCGTGACATCGCGCACGCGCAGTCCCGGTGCCAGCTCTTCGTCCACGATCGCCGCCGCGATCTGGTGGAAGACCCGGTCCCCCAATGATGTCTCGTCCCTCCGGAACATGTCCCCCCCCTCGCCGTCGCCGATCCCCTCGACGACGCTTCGATGGTCGGAGAGTACGGCGTCGCGACGCGCGACGCGAATCGGGCAGGCTTGCTCCTCGCGCTCGGACGCTCTCGACGGAGCGTCGACGGCGCGACGGCGGGGGCATATCCAACCGCATCGGCCTCGGGGAATCTGGACCATGTCGAACAATGACGTCGCGTGACGACGGCGAGGACACAGACGGGCCTCGGCGCGGATCCGCACGTAGCTTGTCGGCATGTCTGGAGAGTCGATCGCGCCCGTCCGCGGTGCCCGCACGCGCACCGCACGCGTGCCCACCAAACCGCACGGTCAATGGGCCGTCGACGGTACGGAGCCGCTGAACGGCAACGAGGAGTTCAAGCTCGCCGACAACGGGCTCAACGTCCGCGACCGGATCGAACGGATCTACGCGGACGGAGGATTCGCGTCGATCGACCCGACCGACCTGCACGGCCGGTTCCGGTGGTGGGGCCTCTACACCCAGCGCAAGCCCGGGATCGACGGAGGGCGCACGGCCCAGCTCGAACCGCACGAGCTCGAGGACGAGTTCTTCATGCTGCGGGTCCGCGTGGACGGCGGCCAGCTCAGCACCGCGCAGTTGCGGGTGATCGGAGGGATCTCGACCGAGTTCGCCCGCGACACCGCCGACCTCACCGACCGCCAGAACATCCAGCTGCACTGGATCCGGATCGAGGACGTCCCCGAGATCTGGCGGCGGCTGGAGGCGGTCGGGCTCAGCACGACCGAGGCCTGCGGCGACGTGCCGCGCGTGATCCTCGGATCGCCGGTCGCCGGCATCGCCTCCGACGAGCTCATCGATCCGACCCCGCAGATCCGGGAGATCGTGGATCGGTTCATCGGCGACGAGACGCTCGCGAACCTCCCCCGCAAATACAAGACCGCGATCACGGGCCACCCCAGCCAGGACGTGGTGCACGAGATCAACGACTGCGCCTTCGTCGCGCTCGAGCACCCGACCCTCGGCATCGGATACGACCTCTGGGTCGGCGGAGCGCTCTCGACCGTCCCGCGTCTCGGGGAGCGCCTGGGCGTCTTCGTCAGCCCCGACCGGGTCGCGGAGGTCTGGCACGCCGTCACGCGGATCTTCCGCGACTACGGCTACCGTCGCCTGCGCAACAAGGCACGCCTGAAGTTCCTGCTCGCGGACTGGGGCGTCGAGCGGTTCCGCGAGGTGCTCGAGACCGAGTACCTCGACACGCCGCTGCCCGACGGGCCCGCCGCGCCGAAGCCGGTCGGTCGGGGCGACCACGTCGGCGTGCACCGGCAGAAGGACGGCCGGTTCTACGTCGGCGCCGCCGCGGCCGTCGGACGGGTGTCCGGCACGACGCTGACCGCGCTCGCCGACCTGGCCGAGCAGCACGGATCCGCACGGATCCGCACGACGCCGTACCAGAAGGTGCTCGTGCTCGACGTTCCGGAGGCGGAGGTCGAACCCCTCGTGGCGGACCTCGACCGGATCGGGCTGCAGGCGCGTCCGAGCCTGTTCCGGCGCGCCACGATCGCCTGCACGGGGATCGAGTTCTGCAAGCTCGCGATCGTCGAGACCAAGGTCAACGCCGCACGCGCGATCGAGCAGCTCGAGGAACGCCTCGGGGCGCTGGAGCCCGAGATCGGGCGGCCGGTGACGCTGCACGTCAACGGCTGCCCCAATTCGTGCGCGCGCATCCAGACCGCCGACATCGGCCTCAAGGGACAGCTCGTCATGATCGACGGGGAGCAGGTGCCCGGCTATCAGGTGCACCTCGGCGGCGGCCTCGCGAACGCCGACCGCGCCGAGGCTGGCCTCGGTCGTACGGTCCGCGGCCTGAAGGTGCCGGCGGACGGCATCGCCGACTACGCCGAGCGGGTGATCCGTCGCTACCTCGCCGACCGCAGGCATGCCGACGAGACCTTCGCGACGTGGGCCCATCGCGCCGACGAGGAGGCCCTGGTATGAGCGGCGGGGATCCGATCGTCGCCCCGCGCGGGGCCGCGAAGCGCTCGACCGAGGAGCTGCGTGCGCTCGCCGAACGGGGCACCCGCGAACTGCGCAGCGGATCCGCCGACGAGGCCTCGCCCGCCGAGGTCGTCGCCTGGATCGCCGCGAACGTGGATCCGCGTCAGGCGGCCGTCGCCTGCTCGATGGCCGACGCGGCGCTGCCGCACCTCGTGTCCGCCGACATCCCGGGCGTCGACGTGCTCTTCCTGGACACCGGGTACCACTTCCTCGAGACGACGTTCACCCGCGACGAGGTGGCCCGCACGCTCGATGTACGGATCGTCGACGTGAAGCCCGCGCAGACCGTACGCGAGCAGGACGCCGAGTTCGGCAAAGACCTGTTCGCCCGGGATCCCGCGCTCTGCTGCGAGATGCGCAAGGTCGCCCCGCTGCATCGCGCACTGGACGCCTATGAGGTGTGGTTCACGGGCGTGCGCCGGGACGAGGCGCCCACGCGGGCGAACACGCCGCTGCTGGTCTTCGACGAGCGCAACGGGCTGATCAAGGCCAACCCCGTCGCGGCGTGGTCCTTCGACGACCTCACCGACTACGCCGCCGCGCACGACGTGGTCGTGAACCCCCTCGTCGCGAACGGCTATCCGTCGATCGGCTGCGCGCCGTGCACGAAGCCCGTCGCCGCGGGCGAAGACCCCCGTTCCGGCCGCTGGGCCGGGCTGGCCAAGACCGAATGCGGACTCCACGTATGAGCACCCTCGACTCCCTCTCCGACGCGATCGCCGCCCCCTCCGGGCACGTCGAGCGAGGCCGCCCGCACGGCGACCCCTCCGGGGTCGTTGAGCGAGGCCGCCCGCAGGGCGACCCCTCCGGGGTCGTTGAGCGAGGCCGCCCGCAGGGCGACCGAGACGAAACGCCGCACTCCGCCCCAAACCCCGTTTCGTCCCGGTCGGCGACGCCGTCCTCGCTCAACGACCCCGGAAAAGAACCGGCCACGCCGTCCTCGCTCGACGAGCCAGGGAAGCCCCTCACCGGGCTGGACCTGCTCGAGGCGGAGGCGATCCATATCATCCGCGAGGTCGTCGCCGAGTTCGAGCGCCCGGTGCTGCTGTTCTCGGGCGGCAAGGACTCGGTGCTCGTGCTGCACCTCGCGGCCCGTGCCTTCGCGCCGGGGCGGATCCCCTTCCCCGTGCTGCACGTGGACACCGGGCACAACTTCGACGAGGTGATCCGCTTCCGCGATGAGACCGTGCAGCGCCTCGGCCTCGCTCTGGAGGTCGCGCGCGTCCAGGACTACCTCGACGACGGCCGGCTCGCCGAGCGTCCCGATGGCACGCGCAACGTGCTGCAGACCCAGCCGCTGCTCGACGCGATCGCCGCGGGCAAGCACGACGCCGTGTTCGGCGGAGCACGCCGCGACGAGGACAAGGCGCGCGCGAAGGAGCGCATCATCTCCCTGCGCGACGAGTTCGGGCAGTGGGATCCGCGCAACCAGCGCCCCGAGCTGTGGAGCCTGTACAACGGTCGCCACACGCCCGGCAGGCACGTGCGGGCGTTCCCGATCTCGAACTGGACCGAGCTCGATGTGTGGCGCTACATCGCCCGCGAGCGGATCCCGCTCCCGCCGCTGTATCTCGCGCACGAGCGCGAGGTGTTCCGCCGCGACGGCATGTGGTGGGCCGTGAACGAACACGCGCAGCCCCGCGAGGGCGAGCAGGTCGAGCGCCGCACGGTCCGCTACCGCACGGTCGGCGACGCGAGCTGCACGGGCGCGGTCGAGTCCGATGCGGCGACGGTCGACCAGGTGGTCGCCGAGGTCGCCCGCTCCACCCTCACCGAGCGCGGCGCCACGCGTGCCGACGACCGGATCAGCGAGGCCGCCATGGAGGACCGCAAGAAGAACGGATACTTCTGATGAGCACCCCCACCTCCCCCCGGCTTGCCGAGCGAGACGTCGCGCAGGCCGACTCCACCGTGGTCGCCGAGCAAGGCCGCCTGGAGGGCGACCTCTCTGGGGGCGTCGAGAGAGACCGCCCGGAGGGAGACCCCACCGTGGTCGTTGAGCGAGGACGCCCGGAGGGCGACCGAGACGAAACGCCGCACTCCGCCGGAAACCCCGTTTCGTCTCGGTCGGCTGCGCCGTCCTCGCTCAACGACCCCGGCGAAGAACCCGCTGCGCCGTCCTCGCTCAACGACCCCGGCGAAGCACCGACCGCGCCGTCCTCGCTCAACGACCCCGGCGAAGCACCGACCGCGCCGTCCTCGACCAACGACCCCGGGGAACATCCCGCTGCGCCGCGCTCGCTCGGCGACACGACCCTGTTCCGGTTCGCGACGGCGGGATCCGTCGACGACGGCAAGTCCACCCTCGTCGGCCGACTGCTGCACGACGCGAAGGCGATCCTCGCCGACCAGCTCGAGCAGGTCGCCCGCACCTCGGCCGACCGCGGCTTCGCGCACGGCGCGTTCGACTTCGCGCTGCTCACCGACGGGCTGCGTGCCGAGCGCGAGCAGGGCATCACGATCGACGTCGCCTACCGCTACTTCGCGACCGATGCGCGCAGCTTCATCCTCGCGGACTGCCCCGGGCATGTGCAGTACACCCGCAACATGGTCACCGGGTCGGCCACGGCGGACGCGGTCGTCGTGCTCATCGACGCGCGCAAGGGCGTCGTCGAGCAGACCCGCCGCCACCTCGCCGTCGTCTCGCTGCTCCGTGTGCCGCACGTCATCGTCGCGGTCAACAAGATCGACCTCACCGGCTTCGACGAGGCGCGCTACCGCGCCGTCGAGACCCAGGCGCAGGAGGTGGCGGCCGAGCTCGGCCTGATCGACGCGCACGTCATTCCCGTCTCGGCGCTCGAAGGGGACAACATCGTGGAGCGCTCCCCCCGCACCCCCTGGTACGACGGGCCGACCCTGCGCGAGCTGCTGGAGTCGTTGCCCGCGCGCGCGGCCGAGGAGGGAGCGGCGTTCCGGCTGCCGGTGCAGACCGTGATCCGTCCGCAGGGCGGCATCTCGGCGCTTGTGGATCCGCACGAGGCCGACGCCCTGCGCGACTACCGCGGATTCGCCGGGCGCGTCTCGAGCGGATCCCTCCGGGTCGGCGACCGCGTGCAGGTCTTCCCCGGGGGTCACGAGACGACCGTGACGGGGATCCGCGTCGCCGGCCGCTCAGCCGAGATCGCGCGCACCGCCCAGTCGATCGCCGTCACACTGGCCGACGAGGTCGACGCGGCGCGCGGCGCGGTGATCGCGGCGGCGGGCACCCTGCCGGCGGGGCGCCAGGAGGCGGAGATCGAGATCTTCCAGCTCGACGTGCGTCCGATCGCCCCGGGGGCGCGCCTGCTCGCGAAGCACGGCACGTCGACCGTGCAGGCGATCGTGACCGAGGTCGTCTCCCGTCGCGACCTGGACACCCTCGCCCACGAGGAGGCCGCGGAACTCGCGGTCAACGAGATCGGGCGCGTGCGGATCCGCTTCGCCTCCGCACTGCCCCTCGAACCGTACGCCGACGACCGCGAAGGCGGAGCGCTCCTGCTCATCCATCCGGTCGACGGCGCCACGCTGGCCGCCGCGACCGTCGTCGCCGCCACCTGACCCCTCCCCGATCCCGTCTATTTCTGCCGAACGGTGGGTTTTCGCCCCGGCATCCCACCGTTCGGCAGAAACAGACGGAACTGGATCCACCCAACCCCACCCAGAACTCCAAAGGAGGCGACAGTGAATCGCAAGACCCGCATCGGCACGGCCCTCACGACCCTCGGACTCGCGATGGCGATGCTCGCCGGCTGCTCGTCCGCGTCCGCCGCGGCCACGCCCGCCTCGGCGGACGCGCTCGCCGAGCTGCATCTCGGCTACTTCGCGACGGTCACGCACGCCCCGGCGCTCGTGGGCGTGGAGAAGGGCTTCCTGCAGAAGGAGCTCGGCGCGACGAAGCTCAAGACCGAGGTCTTCAACGCCGGCCCCGCCGCGATCGAGGCCCTGTCGGCCGGCGCGATCGACGCCGCCTACATCGGCCCGAACCCGGCGATCAACACGTTCATCAAGTCGGGTGGCGCCTCGGCCCGAGTGATCGCCGGTGCCACCTCCGGCGGAGCGGCACTCGTCGTGCGCGACGGGATCTCGTCGGCGGACGACCTCAAGGGCAAGACGCTCGCCACCCCGCAGCTCGGCAACACACAGGACGTCGCCCTGCGCACGTGGCTGGGCACGCACGGACTGAAGACCTCGGTCTCGGGCGGCGGCGACGTGACGATCACGCCCACGGACAACGCGCAGACCCTCACGCTCTTCAAGGACGGCCGCCTGGACGGCGCCTGGCTCCCCGAGCCGTGGGCGTCCCGGCTCGTCGTCGAGGCGGGCGCGCACGTGCTGCAGGACGAGCGCGGGCTGTGGCCCGACGGCAGGTTCCCGACCACCGTGCTGCTGGTGAGCAAGGACTTCGCCGACAAGCACCCCGACGCCGTGAAGAAGTTGCTCGCCGGTCACCTCGACTCGCTCGCCTGGATCGCGGACCACAAGAGCGAGCTGCCCGGTGTCGTGAACGCCGCACTGAAGACCGCGACCGGTAAGGCCCTGCCCGACGAGGTGCTCACGCGCGCGCTGGGCACCGTCGCGTTCTCGCCGGATCCGGACGCGGCCGCCTTCGCGACCCTCGTGAAGAACGGCGTGAGCGCGGGTACTCAGACGAAGGGATCGATCGACGGTCTCTTCGACCTCTCGGCGCTCAACGCCGCGCTGAAGGAGCGCTCGGAGAAGACCGTTTCGGACGCCGGACTGGGCGCGAAATGACCGCCCCGCTCGCGCCGAGCTTCGACTCGATCGCCCCCGTCCTGCCCGCTGCGGAGCCGATGGCTCCGGCCGTGCGCCTCTCGCACGTGTCCAAACGGTACGTCTCGGGTCCGATCGTGCTCGACGACGTCTCGCTGGACATCGCGCCCGGCGAGTTCGTCTGCCTGCTCGGCGCGAGCGGCTGCGGCAAGTCCACTCTGCTCAACCTCATCGCCGGGCTCGAGCCCGTCTCCGCCGGCACGCTCACCGTCCCGCCGGAAGGCGCCGCGGTGATGTTCCAGGATCCGGCCCTCATGCCATGGCTGAGCGCGCGCCGCAACGTCGAGCTCGCGCTGCGGCTGCGCGGCGTGCCGCGCGCCGAACGCCGCGCGGAGGCGTTGCGCCTGCTCGCGCTCGTGGACCTCGCCGATGCCGCGGACAAGCGTCCCCACGAGCTCTCCGGCGGGATGCGGCAGCGCGTGGCTCTGGCCCGCGCGCTCGCCCAGGACCGCCCGGTGCTGCTCATGGACGAGCCCTTCGCCGCGCTCGACGCGATCACCCGCGACCTGCTGCACGAGGTGCTGGAGAACGTGTGGCGCGAGACCGGCCGCACGATCGTGTTCGTCACCCACAACGTGCGGGAGGCCGCACGCCTCGGTCAGCGCGTCGTGCTGCTCGGCAGCCGCCCTGGCCGGATCGCCCGCGAATGGCGCGTGACCCGCGCCCAGGGCCGTCGCATCGAGTCGCCCGAGGTTTCGGCGCTCGCAGCCGAGATCACCGTGGAACTGCGGAAGGAGATCGGTCGCAATGCCGACTGAGAACGCCGTCCCGACCGCCCTGGAGTCGTCGAGCGAGGACGCCGCCGGCGACCTGGGCGAGACGCGAGCGCCGGCGGACCCGTCGGAGACCGCGTCTCGGCGCGCTCCGGCCGCGCCCGCTCCACGGCCCCACGGAGAGCTCGCCGGCCTCGATCGCCTGCAGACGGCCGAGATCCGATCCGGATCCCGTTCCCGCGAGCGCCTGCGCGCGATCCTCCCGCCCGTCGCTCTGCTGGTCGTGCTCGTGGCGGCCTGGCAGCTCTACATCGTGATCGCACGGCCGCGCCCGGACAAGGCGCCGAGTCCGCTGCAGGTGCTGGCCTCGTTCGGCGACGCCTGGCAGTCGGGGCGCCTGCAGGAGTCCGTGCTCACGAGCCTCGAACGCGGAGGGATCGGGTTCGTCGTCGCGATCGCGATCGGCACCCCGCTGGGACTGCTGCTCGCGGAGTGGAAGGGTCTGCGCCGCGCCGCGGGGCCGCTCATCTCCGGCCTGCAGGTGCTTCCGAGCGTGGCCTGGGTGCCGGCCGCGATCATCTGGTTCGGCCTCACCGACGCGACCGCGTACTTCGTGATCCTCATGGGCGCGGTGCCCTCGATCGTCAACGGCCTGCTCGCGGGCGTGGATCAGGTCCCCCCGCAGCTGCGCAGGGTCGGCGCGGTGCTCGGGGCGAATCGCTGGCAGGCGGCGACCGCGATCGTGCTGCCCGCCGCGCTGCCCGGCTATCTCGCGGGGCTCAAGCAGGGCTGGGCGTTCTCGTGGCGTTCGCTCATGGCCGCCGAGATCATCACGAGCGGCGGATCCCTCGGCTTCGGACTCGGGACCATGCTCAATCAGGCGCGCGACCTCGCGGACCTGCCCGGGGTGCTCGCCACGATCCTGCTCATCCTCGCGATCGGCATCCTCATCGAACTGGTGCTGTTCGCCCCCCTCGAACGCGCGGTGCTGCGACGCCGCGGACTGCAGAACGGAACCGGACGATGATCGCCCTGCCCTATGGATCCGTCACGCTCGTCGGTGCCGGCCCCGGCGATGCGGGCCTGCTCACGATCCGGGGTCTGCGCGCCCTCGAGCGTGCGGACGTGATCGTGGCCGATCGCCTCGGCGCCCGTCCGGTGCTCGATCAGCTCGCCGCGGAGGGCGTGCGCCTGAGCGCCGAGGTGATCGACGTCGGCAAGCTCCCCGGCCACCACCGGGTGCCGCAGGAGGAGATCAACGCGTTGCTCGTGCGTCACGCACGCGCGGGGCGCGAGGTCGTCCGCCTGAAAGGCGGGGATCCGTTCGTCCTGGGCCGCGGCCGCGAGGAGCAGCTGTACTGCGAGGCCGAGGGGATCGCCGTGTCCGTCGTCCCCGGGATCACCAGCGCGATCTCCGTTCCCGCCGTCGCGGGAATCCCGCTCACGCATCGCGGCGTCGCGACCGCGTTCACGGTCGCGAGCGCGCACGATCCGATCGACCGCCTGCCCGGAGGATCCGACCACACGGTCGTGCTGCTCATGGGCGTGGGCACCCTCGCGCACACCGCCGGCGTGCTCGCACACGCCGATCGCGGCGCGGACTGCCCCGTCGCGATCGTGGAGGACGGCTACGGCTCCGGCGAGCGCGTCACGATCGGGACGCTCGGCACGATCGCGACGCTCGCCGCCCTGCGCCAGGTGCGCAACCCCGCGGTCGTGGTGGTCGGCGACGTCGTGCGCCTGAGCCCGCACGCGGCCCGCGCCCCCCAGGGGTCGTGGAGCGAGGACGCCCCCGGCGACCGAGACGAAACGCCGCGCCCCTGGCCCGCCTCCCCGCGTCGCCTCCCGCAACCGTCCACCCTGCTCGCCGAGCGCCCCCGTGTGCCCGTCCGATCCGACCGAAGGAACCTTCTGCCGTGACCGCTCCCGCCCTCTCCCCCCTCCGCGTCGCGATCGTCGGCGCCGGTCCCGCCGGTATCTACGCCGGCAACATCCTCGCGAACGCGATCTCCGCCCGCGCCGAGGACGGAACGGGTGCACCGACGTCCGTCGAGATCGACCTGTTCGAATCGCTCCCCGCCCCCTACGGGCTCATCCGCTACGGGGTGGCGCCCGACCACCCGCGGATCAAGGGCATCGTGAACTCGCTGCACGAGATGCTCGATGCCCGGGGCGTCGACGCGGACCGTCGCACCATCCGTTTCCTCGGCAACGTCGAGATCGGCAGGGACGTCTCGGTCGACGAGCTTCACGAGCGCTATCACGCGGTGATCCTCGCGACGGGGGCGATCCGCGACGCCGCCCTCGACGTGCCCGGCGTCGACCTGCCCGGCTCGCACGGCGCCGCCGACTTCGTCTCCTGGTTCGACGGCCACCCCGACGTCCCGCGCACCTGGGCGCTGCAGGACGAACAGGTGGCGGTGATCGGCAACGGCAACGTGGCCCTCGACGTCGCGCGCATCCTCGCGAAGCTCCCGGAGGATCTGCGCCGCACCGAGGTCCCGGACACCGTGCTCGCGGGCCTGGAGGCGTCGGCGGTGACCGACGTGCACGTCTTCGGTCGTCGCGGACCCGCCGACATCAAGTTCACGCCGATCGAGCTGCGCGAGCTCGGCGAGGTCGCGGGCGTCGACATCCTCCTCGACGATGCCGACTTCGCCGGCGTGGATCCGGCCGCGGCGTCCACCAACCAGCTGAAGATCATGCTGCGCACGCTGAACGCCTGGCGCGACCGTCCGGAGAACCGCGGGGAGGACACGGGGGCGCAGCGCCGCCTGCACCTGCACTTCTGGCACGCGCCCGCGGAGATCGTCGGGTCCGACCGCGTCGAGAAGGTGCGCTTCGAGCGCACCGCGCCTGCCGGGGACGGCGGGGTCCGCGGCACCGGCACGTTCGTCGAGTATCCGATCACGGGGGTCTACCGCGCCGTCGGATACTTCGGCTCCCCCGTCGCCGGCGTGCCGTTCGACGAGCGTCGCGGCGTCGTGCCGAACGACGGCGGTCGGGTTGACGGCGCGCGGGGACTGTACGCGACGGGCTGGATCAAACGCGGCCCGGTGGGCCTCATCGGCCACACCAAGTCGGATGCGACGGAGACGATCGGTCGGCTCATCGCGGACCTCGACGCGGGGCTGCTCGTCGACCCCGCGGAGGACGCGGACATCGCCGACCTGCTCGCGGCGCGGGGCGTCGATGTCACGACGTGGGACGGCTGGCTGGCGCTCGATGCGCACGAGCGGGCGCTCGGCGAGTCGCATGTGCACACGCGGGAGCGGGTCAAGGTCGTTCCGCGCGAGGAACAGGTCGGCATCTCTCAGGGCGCGGTGCTGGCCCGGTGACGTACGTCATCGCACTGCCGTGCGTCGATGTGAAGGATCGTGCCTGCATCGACGAGTGTCCGGTGGACTGCATCTACGAGGGTGAGCGCTCGCTCTACATCCATCCGGACGAGTGCGTGGACTGCGGTGCCTGCGAGCCGGTGTGCCCGGTCGAGGCGATCTACTACGAGGACGATCTCCCGGAGGACTGGGCGGACTACTACAAGGCCAACGTCGAGTTCTTCGACGAGGTCGGCTCCCCGGGCGGTGCCGCGAAGGTCGGCGTGATCCACCACGACCACCCCATCATCGCCGCCCTCCCCCCGCAGGAGGCCGGGCATGAGTGAGTCGTCCTCCTCCCTCTCCCCGGGCGGCGCAGACGGGGCCGTGCACGACGTGCTGATCGTCGGCGGAGGACCCGCGGGGCTCTCCGCCGCGCTGAACCTCGCGCGATCGCTCGCGCACGTGCTCCTCGTCGACGCCGACCGGCCGCGCAACGCCGCCACGATCAACTCCCACGGCTTCCTCACCCGAGACGGGATCCCTCCGCAGGAGCTGCGCCGGCTCGCCCGCGCGGAGCTCGCCGGCTATCCCTCGGTGGACGTCCGCACACGGCAGCGCGTGCTCTCGCTGAGCCGGGACGAGGACGGTCTCTTCGCGGCCGCGGTGGGGCGGTCCTCCCCGGGAGAACGGATCAGGGCCCGCGCCGTGCTGCTGGCGACAGGGCTGCGCGAGACGCTGCCCGACGTGCCCGATCTGCGCGGGTTCTACGGCATGAGCCTGTTCAGCTGCGCGGCGTGCGACGGCTTCGAGCTGCGCGGCCGCCGCCTCGCCCTCTTCGGGCGGTCCGCAGACCTCGCCGACCGCGCCCGGCTCGTCGCGCGCTGGAGCCGGGATCTCACCGTCTTCACCCACGGCGCCGACGTGATCGACGCCGTGGAGGAGGCGGAGCTCGCCGCCCTGGGCCTGACCGTCGAGCGGCGCCCGATCGTGGCGCTGATCGGCGCGAAGGGGGTCCTGGAGGCCGCCGAGCTCTCCGACGGATCCCGGATCCCGCTCGACGGGGGCTTCGTGCGCCCGGACTGGTCGCTGGACCTGTCGTTCCTCGACGGGATCTCCCCCGCCCTCGACGGCGGCGGACACCTCGTGACCGACGGATCCGGCCGCACGAGCGAGCCGGGCCTCTACGCGGCAGGGGACGCGGCCGCTCCCGGTCCGCAGCAGCTCATCGTCGCCGCCGGCGCCGGGGCCCGCGCGGCCGCGATGATCGTGCACGACGGGCTGGGCGTCACGACCTCGCACTGACCGGCATCCCGATCCCGCGCCGGCCTCCCGCCCCGGCGCGCCGCTACCCGGCGTTCACCCCCACCCGCGAGACTGGCCCGCATGAGCGATGACGTCACCCCGGAGCCTCCTGCCGCCGCGAACAGCGGCGCCGTCGCGGTGGTCGGCCTCGACCTGCGGGGCGACCGGGAGGCACCGAAGCGGCAGATCTACGCCTGGGCGCTGTGGGACTGGGCTACGCAGCCCTTCCACTCGGTGATCCTCACGTTCATCTTCACCGCGCTCTACCTCACGACTGACGCCTTCCTGCCGCCGGCGATCGCGAAGCTCGGCGAGAAGGACCCGGCGTACATCGCCGGCATCGCCGACCTGACGAGCGGGCTGGGACTCGGCGCGACGATCGCCGGGCTCGGCATCCTGCTGCTCGCACCCGTGCTCGGCCAGCGCGCCGATGCCGCGGGGCGGCAGAAGCTGTGGCTCGGCATCGGTACGGGGGCGCTGATCCTGTGCATGCTGGGGCTGTGGTTCGTGCAGCCCGCGCCCGCGTACTTCTGGGTCGGCGTGGCCCTCGTGTCGGCGGGCACGGTGTTCAGCGAGATCGCGTCGGTCAACTCCAACGCGATGCTCGTCTCGATCGCGAGCCCGCGCAGCGTCGGACGCATCTCGGGCATCGGCTGGGGCTTCGGCTACCTCGGCGGCATCGTCGCGCTCGCGCTCGTGATCGTGTTCTACTCCGCGCACTGGTTCGGCCTGTCCACCGACGGCGGGCTGCCGTTCCGCCTCATCGCGGTCGGCTGCGCGGTCTGGGCGATCGTGTTCTCGATCCCGATCTTCCTCGCCGTGCCGGAGCCCTCGTCCGGCCGCCCGGAGCGCAAGGTCGGCTTCTTCGCCTCCTACGTGCTGCTCGTGAAGGACGTCGTCGGGCTTTACCGCGACGAGCACACGCGCACGACGTTCTGGTTCCTCGTCGCCAGCGCAGTGTTCCGCGACGGGCTGAGCGGGGTCTTCGCCTTCGGCGCGGTGATCGCGAAGACCGTGTTCCACTTCGACTTCTCCCATCTCGTGATCTTCGGCATCGCCGCCAACCTCATCGCGGGCGTCTCGACGATCCTGGCCGGGCGCCTCGACGACCGCTGGGGACCGAAGCGCGTGATCCTGCTCTCGCTCGCCTGCATGACGGTGGCCGGTGTCGCGGTCTTCGTCTTCGTCGACGGCGGGCAGCTCGTGTACTGGATCGGCGGACTGATCCTCTGCGCCTTCGTCGGCCCGGCGCAGTCGGCGGCGCGCTCGTTCCTCGCCCGGGTCACCCCGGCGGGCCGCGAGGGTGAGATCTTCGGCCTGTACGCGACCACCGGCCGCGCCGCGAGCTGGATCGCCGCGGGCGCATGGACCGTCATCATCTGGATGACCGGCGCGACGAAGTACGGGATCCTGGGGATCGTCGCGGTCGTCTTCGTCGGGCTGCTCCTTCTGCTGCCCGTGAAGGAGCGCCGTCAGCGGGTGCTCCTGCGCCGCTGAACCCGCGCGCTCGACGCGTGCCGGATCGTCGGCGCGCATCTCCGGACGGGATCAGCGCCAGTTGTCGGCGACTTTCGCGAGGAGGCGCCCGAACTCCGCCTGCTCCTCGGCGCTCAGCGCCTGCAGAGCGGTGCGCAGCGCCTCACGGCGCTGCCCGCGGAAGCCTCGACTCATCCGACGGCCCGCGTCGGTGAGTGCGATGAGGGTGCGCCGCGCGTCGTCCGGATCCGCATCGCGACGCAGCAGTCCCCGCTCGACCCCCTGCTGCACGAGCCGGGATGCGCGCGGCTGATCCACGCCGATCGCCTCCCCCAGGGCGCTCACGCTGAGCGCGCCGCCCGCGAGCGCCTCGAGCAGACGCAGGCGGGCCGGCGCCTCGCCCCCACCGCGCGGTCCGTCGCCCCAGGGCGTCCCGTGCGCGTGGGGTCCGCCGTGGCGCTCCCCGCGCTGCGCCCTGCCGTGGTCGTCGCCGTGCCCGCCCCTGCCACGGCCTCGAGGATCGTGGTCGTGCGGTCGCTGGCCGCGCCCCCGGAGGCGCGCGAGGGCCGCGAGGATCGCATCGAGGGGGTCGGGGTTCGCTGCGTTCTCGGGCACGATCCGATTTTACATGCGACTTGACATGGATACGTATTGCATGTCACACTGCATATACATGCACCATGACATCTAATGACATGGTCCGAACGAGAAGAGGAGTCTCTCCATGAACACCCAAGAATCGACATCACCGAACACACCCCGCCCGCTGGGCTTCTGGATCACCGCGGTCGACCGCCTCATGAAGGCGCGCTTCGCGACGGCCTTCGAGGATGAGGGCGTGACCCGCCGCGACTGGCGGATCCTCAACGCCCTCGACGGCTCCGTCCCGACCGATCACGCCCCGCGCGGCCCGAAGCTGCGCCGTCTTGCGGCCCTCGGCTGGATCAGCCGCTCCGCCGACGGCTGGACGCTGACCGACGAGGGTGCCGCCGCCAAGGCCCGCCTGGGATCCGCGGTCGACGAGATCCGCGCCGAGATCACCGGCACCCTGAGCGCCGACGAGTTCGCCGCGCTCACCGCATCGCTCGAGAAGATCGCGCGCGGTCTCGGCTGGAGCGAGGGCATGCGCCTTCCCCGTCGCGAACGCCGCGACGCGGGTGACCGTCGGCCGCACCGCGACCACGACGCCCCTTGCGGGCACGGCGGACCGCGCGGCCGCCACGGAGGACGCCACGGCTTCCCGCGGCCCGATCGCGACGGAGGCTTCCCCGGGTTCGCGCCCGAGGCACACGGATCCGACGACGGCGAGCACCCGTTCTCCCGCGAGGAGCGCGGACATCGACGCGGCCGCCCGGGTCGGGGCTTCGCGCACCGGGCCGCACCGCATATCCACGTGCACCTGCACGGTCGCCACGACGGCTGACCGGTGCGACGGCACCTCTCGGGCCCCTGACCGCGCTGCGGCAGGGGCCCGTTCCCGTCCTCGGCACGGGCCGCGGAATAGGCTTCCCGATGCCGTGGTTACCCCGATCGTGACCCTCCTCGCGGATTCTCGGCCGGCGTCTCCCGGCGAGGCGCCCGGCGCGCGCATCGGCGCGGTCGAGGATCACGGCGCGATCAACGCCCTCCTCGGCGCGATCGACGTGCGCCTGCGCCGCCAGGTGCGACTGTCGCCCGCGGCCGACGAGACCATCGCGCTCGACCGCGACGCGCTCTCCCTCGTCTACGTCATCGAGGGCTCCGTCGACCTCCGCTGCGGTGAGGTCGCGAAGACCCTGCACCGCGGCGACGCGATGCTCACCCCGGGCCGGCTCTCCACGGCGCTGAGGACCCCGCGCGGCACGAGGCTGCTCGTCTCCACGCTGACACTCGCCGAGAGCGCCCGGCACGTGGCCGCGGCCCTGCCGGACGTGGCGCTCGTGCGCGACTTCGCCGGTCACGAGCCCGCGGCGGCCATGCTCGCCGCGCAGTTGGGCGACGACCGCTCCGAGGGCGCCACGGCCCCCCTCCGGGACGGTGACGCGACCGTCTGCCGGATGATGGCCAACACGGTGCTCGTCTCGGTGCTCCGCGCCTGGGCGGCGCACGGCTGCGCACCGGCCGGCTGGCCCGCGCGCACCAACGACCCGTTCCTGGAGCGGGTGGTCGCCGCGATCCACGCCGCACCGGGCAACGACTGGAGCGTCGAGGGCCTAGCCAGTGTGGGCGCGATGTCGCGGACGGTCTTCGCCGAGCGCTTCCGGGAGGCGTTCGGCACCTCGCCCGCGAGCTATGTGACCGAGGTGCGGATGCAGGCGGCCCAGGAGCGCCTGGCCCTCGGCTGCCTCGTCAGCGAGATCTCCCGCGATCTCGGGTACAGCTCGGACGAGGGCTTCAGCCGCGCGTTCCGCCGCAGGACCGGCCAGACGCCGACGGCCTGGCGCCTGGCCCGCTCCTCCTGACCCGCACGCGGTCCCCCGCCGCCCGCGCGGAGGTCAGCCCCGGCTCAACCGGCTGGAGATCCCGAACAGCACGGCGCCGACCACGAGGATCACCGCTCCGATCACGTAGACCCGGTCGACGCCGATGGCATCGAGCAGCACCCCGCCCACCCCGGCGGCCGTCATGATCGCGGCCTGGAATCCCATCACGACCAGGCTCCCGCCTGCTTCGAGGCGGTCCGGCATGCGGTGTCCGATCCAGGTGTTCACGATGAGCAGCCACGAGGCGAAGAAGAAGCCCCAGACGAACGCGATGGCGCCGATCCCCCCCAGCGACCCGGTGAGCGCGTTCATGAGCAGCACGCTCGCCGCGATCACGACCGGGGTGATGACCGCGAGCATCCGGTAGTGGCGGTCGACGACGAACCCGATCACGATGTTGCCGAGGAACCCGCCCACCCCGAACAGTGCGAGCAGCACGATCACGGTGCCCCCGGTGATCGCGGTCCCGCCGTCGTGCACACGCTCCAGCGCCACGCGGATATAGGTGTAGGCGAGGAAATGCCCGAGCACCACGAGAACGTGCCCGATCAGGCCGATCCCGATCCCCCGGCGGCGGAACGTGTCGAACAGGGTCGACAGCCGGGCAGCACCCTCGGCCGGGACGCTGGGCAGCAGGATCCGCAGGGCCACGGCGAGGACCGCGCTGGCCGCCGCCGCGATCGCGAAGACGCCCCGCCAGTCGACGGCCTCGCTGAGCAGCACCCCCAGCGGGATCCCGGCGACGGTCGCGAGAGACGTGCCGGCCGAGGTGAACATCATCGCGCGACCGAGGCGTTGCGGTCCCGCGATCCGGGCCGCGACGGTGACCGACATCGACCAGAAGCCGGAGATCGCCCCGCCCAGCAGCACCCGCGCGACGAGCAGCAGGGGAAGGCTGGGGGCGAGCGCGACGATCACGTTCGAGACGGTCGCGGCGATCGCCATCCACACGAGCAGCGAGCGTCGGTCGAGCCGGGGCAGCAGGAGACCGATCGTGGGCGCCACGACGAGACCCGCGAGTGCCGTGACCGTGACCATCTGGCCCGCCTGGCCGGGGGTCACGCCGATCTCCGCGGCGATGTCGGTGAGCAGCCCGCCCGGCAGGAACTCCGCCGTCACGAGGAGGAAGGCGGTGGCCATCATCGCGAGCAGGGCTCCGTAGCGGAGCCGCTGCGGAGACGCCGAGATCTGCGGAACGGGTGCTGTCGTGGTCATGGATCCAGCTTCGTGCGGTCACGGCCCGCGCGCCCGACCGTGCGTCCGGGCGAACCGACAGTTCGTCCGGATCGCCCGGTCACGCGGACCGGGCGAGGAGGGTCGGGACGACGGCGAGAGCTGCGGCGAACGGCCACGCATGGCTCGTGACGAGCACGACGATCAGCACGATCGCGCCGATGAGCAGGGCGGCCAGCACGACCACCACGACGACGATCAGCCCGGTGTAGCCCCCGGATCCGCTCTCGGGTGCGAGCGGCGCGGCGACGCGCTCGGGAGGCAGGGCGGCGATCGGCTCCCTGGCCGCGCGGCGCGTGGCGGGCACCTCCGCGGACGGACGATTTTCCCCGGACGTACCGCCCTCGCCGGACGGATCCTCCCCGGACGGTTCCTCGCCGGAGGTGCGGTCTTCCGCCGACGGATCCTTCCCGGACGGATCCTCGCCGAACAGCGAAGGGTCGGGATCCGCGAGGATCGCGGCGAGCCCTGGCGTCTCCTCGGCGGGCGCGGCCTCCGCCGGCGTTTCGAGCAGCTCGGCGAGCGTCGCGCTCTCCTCGGCCGGCGCGATCTCCGGGTCCGCGAGGATGTCGGCCAGCCCCGCGCTCTCGACGGGCGCGGGGGCGAGCTCCGTGTCGCCGGCGGGAGGCGCGGCGGACGGATCCGGGACGACCGCCCCCATGGCGTCTTCCGGCGCCGGTCCCGGGGTGGAGCCGGCGCGCGGCGGATCCGTCTCGTCCACGATCTGGTCAGCCCCCGGTGGAGCCCGCGTCGGTCGTGCCGACGTCGGTGCGGTGGAAGTTCTGGAAGGAGCGCGAGGCTGTCGGCCCGCGCTGCCCCTGGTATCGGTTGCCGTACGGCCCCGATCCATAAGGGTTCTCGGCCGGGGAGCTGAGCTGGAAGAAGCACAGCTGACCGATCTTCATGCCGGGCCACAGCTTGATGGGCAGCGTGGCGACGTTCGCGAGCTCGAGGGTGACGTGACCCTGGAATCCCGGATCGATGAAGCCGGCGGTCGAGTGCGTGATGAGGCCGAGTCGACCCAGCGACGACTTGCCCTCGAGGCGGGCCGCGACATCGTCCGAGAGCGAGACCTGTTCGAACGTCGCCCCCAGCGCGAACTCGCCCGGATGCAGGATGAACGGCTCGTCCGGAGCGACCTCGATGAGGCGGGTCAGCTCGGGCTGATCGACCGCCGGATCGATGGACGGGTACTTGTGGTTGTCGAACAGCCGGAAGTATCGGTCCAACCGCACGTCGATGCTGGACGGCTGGATCATGGCCGGGTCGAGCGGATCCAGACCGATCCTGCCCGCATCGAGCCCGGCTCTGATGTCTCGGTCACTGAGCAGCACGCCTTCAGCGTAGTCGGTGCCGGTGCGCCGCTGCGCCCTCCACCGCCGCGCTCCCGTACCGCACCGCACCGCACCGCACCGAGCACGAGGGACCACCGCCGACACGAGTTTCCCTCCCCCTGCCGTCTTTCCCTCCTCGCACCCACGTCGCCCAGGGGAGGGAAAGACATTCAGGGGAGGGAAAGACAGCGAGGAGACGGAGAGAGGGAAGACGGCACCCCGCCCCCCCACCGCAGCACCAACCCGCACCGCACCGCACCGCACCGCACCGCGGCCTACCGAGCACCACCGCCGACACGGGTTTCCCTCCTCCCACCGTCTTTCCCTCCCCGCACCCACGTCCCCCAGAGGCGGGAAAGACATTCAGGGGAGGGAAAGACATTCAGAGGAGAGCTGGAGAGGGAAGACGGCGCACCCCACAGCAGCACCACCCGCACCGCACCACCCGCACCGCAGCCCAACCCACCGCAGCCCACCGCACCGCACCAAGGAACGCCCCCGACACGGGTTTCCCTCCCCCCTGCCGTCTTTCCCTCCTCGCACCCACGTCGCCCAGGGGAGGGAAAGACATTCAGGGGAGGGAAAGACAGCGAGGAGACGGAGAGAGGGAAGACGGCGCGGGGAGGGAAAGAGGGAAACAGGCAAAGGCACGAAGGAACGAGCAGGCACGAGCAGGCACGAAAGGAAGCCAAGGACGAAACGGCGCAAGTCCGCCGCGCGGGAGCGCCGGGCTCCGAATCAGGCGCCGCGGGAGCGCAGGGCTCCGGATCAGGCGTCGCGGGAGCGCAGCACGATCCAGGAGCCCAGCAGCCCCGCCACAACCCAGAGCACCAGGGTGAGCCAGGCGACCCCGGCACTGAGGGCGGCCTGGTCGGACGGAAGGATCGCGTTCTGCGCGGCGGACAGCGGGAGGTACGCGGCCGCCTTGGAGACCCACTCCCAGCTCTTGCCGCCCAGGGCGAAGAGCGTCGAGACGATCGGCAGGACGAACAGCAGTCCGACGGTCGCGGCGATCGCGCCGGCGCCCGAGCGGACGAGGAAGCCGAACGAGAGGCCGATCAACGCGCACACGGCCATCGTCGCGGCGGCGGCGAGAAGCGGCAGGATGACGGCGTCGGGCGTGGACCAGTCCATCGGCATGCCCTTTCCGCCGAGGATCGCGGAGGCGATCACCGCCGCGATCAGGAAGATCACGAGCGACGCGAGGAAGAGGAACAGCGCGACGACGATCGCCTTCGAGGCGAGGACGCGCCCGCGCAGAGGGTCGGCCGTGAGCGTCGAGCGGATCATGCCCGTCGAGTACTCGCCCGTGACCGCGATCGCGCCGAGGATGCCCGCCAGGAGGGCGGTGAACTGGATCGGCATCACGACGGTCATGACGCCGTTGAAGCCCGCCTGCTGGCCGGGGATCGAGCTGGAGATGAGCGCGGCGATGCCGATCGTCAAGGCGGCGGTGATCGCGATCGACCACCAGGTGGAGCGCAGCGTGGTGAGCTTGATCGCCTCTCCGCGCAGCGTGCGCGCGAGGGTCAGCCGGTGCCGGTCTGCGGGCACGTGCGTGGAACGGGTGGACGGGGCGGCGACGGTCATGCCGGAACCTCCTGCAGCGGGGCGCCGGCCTCTGGCACGGCACGGGTACGGTATTCCACGGCCTCGCCCGTGAGGGCGAGGTAGGCGTCCTCGAGCGATCCGCTCGTGGGAGTGAGCTCGTGCAGCGGGATCTGCCGCTCGGCGGCGAGGTCGCCGATGCGCCAAGACTCGATCCCGGCGATGTCGAGCGTGTCCGCGGACGGGGCGACCACCTCGATCCCGGATCCGGCGCCCCCACTCGTGAGCAGCGCGGCGAGCTCCGCGGCACGGGGCGTGCGCACGTGCACGCGCGCCGTGGTCCAAGCGCGGACGAGCTCGGGCAGCGGCGCGTCGGCGAGCACCCGTCCGCGGCCGAGCACGATGACATGGTCGGCCGTCTGCGCCATCTCGCTCATCAGGTGACTGGACAGCAGCACCGTGCGGCCCTCCGAGGCCACATGGCGCACGAACTGGCGCACCCAGCGCACGCCCTCCGGATCCAGCCCGTTGACCGGCTCGTCCAGGATGAGCGTGTGCGGATCGCCGAGCAGCGCCGCGGCGATGCCGAGCCGCTGCCCCATGCCGAGCGAGAACTTGCCGGCGCGCTTGCGGGCGACGGATCCGATCCCCGCGATCTCGATGACCTCGTCGACGCGCTTCGACGGCAGGCCGTGGGTCGCGGCGAGCGCGCGCAGGTGGTTGCGGGCGGTGCGCCCCGTGTGCACCGCCTTGGCGTCGAGCAGCACGCCGACCTCGGTGAGCGGCGCGCGCAGGCGTCGGTACTCCTGCCCGTTCACCGTGACGCGACCGGCGCTCGGCCGGTCCAGCCCCACGATCATGCGCATCGTCGTCGATTTGCCGGCGCCGTTCGGTCCCAGGAAGCCGGTGACGGTCCCGGGCCGGACGGTGAACGACACGTCGTCCACCGCGGCCTTGTCCCCGTACCGTTTGCTGAGTCCCTCTGCAGTGATCATGGCCCCGACGTTACGGATCGCGGGGGGCGTGCGCATCCGCCCACAGGATGATCCGCACGAGACGGAAGTCTCATCCCCGGGGGCGCGGGATCCGCCGCGGGCGGGGCGGAGGGGCCGGCGCGCGGGCGCTCACTACGATGAGGTCATGCCCCGCCGCATCCCCGATCGCGCCCCCAACCAGGCCGATGTGGCGCGCCTCGCCGGGGTGTCCACGCAGACGGTCTCGCGGGTGATGTCGGGGCAGCAGCACGTGCGCTCGGAGACCGAGCGCCGGGTGCGCGCCGCGGTGGACGAGCTCGGGTATCGCGTGCACGGCGCCGCCGCCTCGCTCGCCTCCGGCCGGACGCGCGTGCTGGGGGTGATCGTCGTCTCCACCACCCAGTACTCGTCGAGCGCGATCGGGGTGGGGATCGAGACCGTCGCGGCGGAACGGGGCTACACCGTGACGACGGCCGCCGTCTCCAACCACTCGACCGCGGCCGCGTTCGCCGCGGCGTTCGACCGGTTGGAGCGCCAGGGGGCCGAGGGGATCGTGCTGGTCGCTCCCGTCGACTTCGAGGATCCGGGGATGGTCGCCCGCATGCGGCGCACGCCGACCGTGCAGATCGAACGCGGCGTCGGCGAGGACGAGAGCGCCGCCCAGGAGCAGACGCTCGTCGCCCGGCTCGCGACCACCCACCTGCTCGATCTCGGCCATGCGACGGTCTGGCACGTGTCCGGCGACGACGACTGGCTCGAATCGCGTCGCCGCCGCGAGTCCTGGGCGGCGACGCTGCAGGAGCGCGGGATCCTTCCCCCTCCGGTCATCCCCGGCGACTGGACCCCGGAGTCGGGCTACCGGGCGGGCAGGACGCTCGCCGCGATCCCCGAGGTCACGGCCGTCTTCGTGTCGAGCGACGAGATGGCGTTCGGGGTGATCCGGGCGCTGCACGAGGCCGGCAGGAACGTGCCGGATCGGGTGTCGGTCGTGAGCGTCGACGACATCCCGCTCGCCGCCTACGCCTCGCCCGCGCTGACGACCGTGCGGCAGCCGTTCGTCGAGCGCGGTCGCTCCGCCGCCCTGCGCGTGATCGGGCTCATCGAGGGCGCGGACCTCGGGGTCGCGCATGACGTCGCGCCGACGCTCGTGGTGCGCGCATCCACCGCGCGCCCTCCCGTGCGCTGAGCGATCGGGCGCCGAGACCCCGACCGGCCCCGACCGCTCGGCGACCTCTTCGCGGACGCCGCCCGCGCACGAGAGAGGGGGCGGATCCGATCTGCGGATCCGCCCCCTTGCTTCCCTGATCGTCCTACTGGATCGACCAGGTCTGCACCGCGGTGGACGTGGTCGCCTGCTGGGTCAGGCCCGTTCCGTCCGCGTTCGTGGCGGCCGTGAGCAGAAGACCGCTCTTGACCGAGGTGAGCGTGTACCCGCCGCCGGACTGCGCCGTCGCCGTCCAGCGCTGGTTGGTCCCGCCCGTGCACGTCCACTGGATGATCCGCGCACCCGCCGCGGTCGATCCGCCGTCGACGTCCGCGCAGAGGCCCGACTCGCCGTTCGTGAGGGTGTAGGAGCCGTCGCTCTGCACGGCGAACTGCCACTTCTGGTTGGCGCCGGTGTTGCTCGTCCAGACCACGAGCTGGGTGCCGTTGGCCGTGCTG
Organism: uncultured Microbacterium sp.; assembly: GCF_945952435.1. Taxonomy (GTDB): domain Bacteria; phylum Actinomycetota; class Actinomycetes; order Actinomycetales; family Microbacteriaceae; genus Microbacterium. The sequence goes on along the minus strand of NZ_CAMFHZ010000007.1, from coordinate 96,811 downwards.
TGGTTGGGGTCGTCGACCGATCGTCCGCCCGCGCTGATGGTGCGAGTCCCGGCGAGCGGGGCCGCAGAGCCGACGGCGGTGAGCGTCAAGCGCTGCTCGTCCGCGGTGCGTCCCGCGCCGACCGCGCTTCCGCTCGCATCCGTCCAGGCGCGCACCGGAGTGGTCTCGGCAGCGCGCCCGCTCACACCGGACAGCGCGATCACGAGTCCGCTGTAGCGGTTGACGAGACGGAGCGTGCCGTCGGCCGCGTTGTCGGCCGCGGAGCGGTTCTGCACGACCCACCACTGCTGGCCCGCGGTGGGGGTGGTCGCGCTCGTCGCGCTCAGCGCCGCACCCCACGCACGCCCGGCGTTCGAGGTGGACGAGACGCCGAGCAGAGCCCCGGTGGTCGTGTTGGTCACCGTGTAGGCGCCGTCGCCGGTGGCCGCGAAGCGCCACGTCGCGCGGCCGTTGTCCGCGCTCGCCGACGTCACGGAGGAGTCGCTCGCCGACTGCACGAGGACCCGTCCCGATGCGCCGATCCGGTACGTCTTGGAGACGTCGACGGGAGCTGCCGCCGCGCCGCCGACCGACGCGTTCACATACTCTCCGGATTTGCCGCCCGAGCAACCGAAGGAGCAGTACATCCGGAAGTCCTTGCCGACGATGCCGGATCCGGTCTTGCTGACCGGATCGAGGAACCAGCGGTACCAGGAGGCCGTGTGATAGGAGCCCGTGTCTCCGAGCAGGGTCCACTTCTGCGTCGTCAGATCGTCGGTCGCGTACAGCTGCTGGGGCGCGTTGCCGCTCTGGTCGACCGCCTGCGGCTCGCCGATCCAGAGGCCGAGGTAGGCGTTCCAGGCGACGTCCATGACGAAGAGGGGCGAGGTCGGCGGCGTGGTGCCCGCGGCGACCTGCTGGGCCGCGGTTCCGGTGTTCGACGGTGAATACTCGGCCGTCGTCGGCGTGTAGCCGGTCGTGCTCGAGGAGGAGAGCGGGACCATATTGCTCTCCTTGCCGCCGACGCCGGGCTGCGACCACTGGCCGCCGTACCACTTCTGCCAGCTTCCCGGGGCGAGCTTGGAGGAGATCGGCGCACGGGCGACGTGCTCGTGGAACGCGACCCAGCCGCCGTTCTTGTCCACGACCCGGGACCCATAGAAGGCGTAGAAGTACCCCGACGCCGCATCGACGACGAGGCGCGGATCCCCGTCGCCGTAGTAGTACGTCTGCTGCGGGAAGTCGGTGGTGCTGCCGCGCGACGTTCCGAACGGCGAGGTGATGATCCGGTCTTGGATCGTCCAGGTCTCGCCCTGATCCGTGGACACCGCGCGGTCGATGCCGTCGAAGTGCAGCCCGTCGCCGTAGGGCTGCGGCGTGAATTCGTTGTGCACGAGCCCGTACCAGTTGCCGGTGTCGGGATCGACCCAGACGCCCGCGAGGTCGCAGAAGTTCCGCTGCGAATAGCTGGCCGTGCTGGGCGCCGAGGTGGAGATCACGCCGGTCGGGCTGTTATTGCAGCGCCAGGTCGTGTCTTTGTTGGAGTCGTTCGCGTTCGACGGATTCACGGAGTTGGTGAGCGACGAGGAGAGCGTCGCCGTGTCCATGTTCGATCCCGTGAAGAAGGACCAGGTGCGCCCCTGCGTGGATCCATAGAGCGAATGCGCCTGCTGGAAGTAGTAGGTGCCGTCCTTGTCGATGTAGCCGGCCGCCGGGGTGTCGTCCGGCGTGTTCCACGTTCCCGTACTGCCGACCGTCACCGTGTAGCTGCCGGTGACGGCCGCACCCGCAGGGGCCGCCGCGAGCGAGGCCGCCAGAACGGCCGCGCCGGCTGCGGCGACGAGCGCCGTGCGTGATCTCGAGGTCATGTCTTTCTCCACTCGTCTTCGAATGTTTGCGCAAACGCCTTGCCTTAGATTGTGATACAGGCCGGGTTCGCACGTCAATGTTTGCGACAACATTCGTTTCGCACGGTGCCGCAGCGGGCAAAGACGGCCCTGCGGCGGGGACGTCGCCATCGAGGCCGCGCACGTTTGTTATGCTGGCCAGGCGCCGCTCGGCGCACGGGGCTGTAGTTCAATGGCAGAACTTCTGCTTCCCAAGCAGACAGCGCGGGTTCGATTCCCGTCAGCCCCTCCACACGTGAGTTCCACAGCTATCCCGGACATCCTGGAGCTACTCCAGACTGAAGCTCCCGCCGGGATGCCGTCGATCGGCCAGGTGTCCGCCGGTTCGGGGCGGCTTCCGGCCTGACCCTGATGGCGTCAGTCCTACAAGCTCACCCTTCGAGAGGCCCCGCCACTCGCCCGGGCTGCTGTCGACATGCTTCGAGACGCAGACGTGACCCCCTCGGTGGCGACGCCGCGAGCGGGGCAAGAACTCGGACCGGGGTCTGGGGAGGACTCTGGGCATGGTCGAGGACAACAAGAGCCAAGGCCCAGAATCGATGAGGTTCCGCAGCCCTGGGCCTCTTGCTGTTACTTGCTCAATGCGTGGTTGATGATCGCGGCGCTTATGATGCCCACGATCACATTTGGCACACACATGATCAACCATGCAAGGAACAGCGGCTGATCGCGTTGTTGAGGTTCAACGCGAAGCTGTTCCATGTCGCGGATCAGAGCCCTTCCATCGACCCTTCGAAGCCGAGCGTCGTGCCCTCGGCGGGGTGCGCGATCGGATCGTCGTCCGGCTCCGCCTCGATGGCTTCGTCGTCGAACGGCGCCGTGACCTCGTCGTCGAGAGGCTCCTCCGCGATCGGTTCCTCGTCGCGTCCCATATCGTCCTCCTCGATCGTTCCGGCGTGCATCGTGCTGCCTCCGCAGGCTACGTCCGACGGGATCCGTTCGGCAAGGCGCACCGCGCGATCCGATCGCCCTCCCCCTCCCGCGCTGCTCAGGGGATCAGCAGCACCTTGCCGCGATGCCCCCGGTCGTCGAGGCTCGCCACCGCGGCGTCCGCCTCGGCGAGCGGGAACCGCGCGGAGATCAACGGGCGCACCGATCCCGCCTCGACGAGCGGCCAGGCGCGCTCGCGCACGTCGCCCACGATCCCGGCCTTGTCGTCCCGGGATCGGCCACGCAGGCCCTGAGCGAAGACGGTGCCCCGTCGCGCCATCAGCGCTCCGATGTCCAGCTCGCCCCTGGACCCTCCCTGCATGCCGATGATCGACAGGCGCCCGTCCAGAGCGAGGGCCTGCACGTTGCGGTCGAGGTATACGGCGCCCATGACGTCGAGGATCACGTCGGCGCCGCCCGCATCGCGCACCACGGCGACGAAGTCCTGATCGTGATAGTCGATGAGGATCTCCGCGCCGAGCTCGGCGCAGAGCGCGAGCTTCTCCGCGGACCCCGCCGTCACCGCGACCCGCGACCCGAGCGCGCGGGCGAGCTGGATCCCGATCGTGCCGATCCCACTGGATCCGCCGTGGATCAGCAGCAGCTCTCCGCGTTCGAGGCGCCCGGTCAGGAACACGTTCGACCAGACAGTGCACACCGCCTCCGGGAGCCCCGCGGCATCGACGAGGTCCATCGACTCCGGTACCGGCAGGAGCTGGGTCGCGGGAACCGCCACGCGCTCCGCATACCCGCCGCCGGCGAGCAGAGCGCAGACCCGATCGCCCACCCGCACGCCCTCGACGCCGGCACCGAGCGCGATCACGCGACCGCTCACCTCCAACCCGGGCACGTCCGAGGCGCCGGGAGGGGGCGGGTAGTTGCCGGCCCGCTGCAGGAGGTCGGCGCGGTTGACCCCGGCGGCCGCGACCTCCACGACCACCTCGCCGGGACCGGCCACCGGATCCGGCCTGATCTCCTCGACCAGCCGGCCGTCCTGGATCGCGATCGCTCTCATGAACCGAGCCTACGTCGGCCCTCCCTGCGACGGCTCGGCGCGCTCGTCAACCCCCTCGCCGCGGAGGACCGCCCGTGAGAGCCTTCGGATCAGCCGCACGACGAGGAGAGACCATGACCGACGCACCAGGCACCGCCGCACCGCAGGACGACCGGCAGGACGACGACGGCATGCCCGCCGACGAGGAACTGACCCGCCCGAGCACCGAGAAGGAGCCCGGAGAGGAGCCGAAGGCGGCCCGCCCGCACGATCCGGAGCCGAGCCACGAGGCGACGGGGATCGGCGTCGTCCCCGCGGAGCCGGTCGAACCCGCGGGACGAGAAGCGGCCGCGGAGGGCACCGCCACCGACTCCGCGGAGGGCACCGACTGACCGACGTCAGCGCCCGAGGGTAGCGTGGCCGCATGCCGTCCCGCCCCACCGTCACGCTCCGCGCCCGCACCGACGCCGACCTCGACACGCTGTTCGCCCTCGCGTCCGACCTGGACTCCTGGGAGCAGCGCAGCCCCCGCCGCCCCGCACCGATGGCGAAGGAGCCCTGGCTGGCACGCATCCGCGAACGGGAGGCCGATCCGAACGGCGGCATCGCCTTCGTGATCGACGTCGACGGCGCCCCCGTCGGCACGATCAACCTCTTCGACATCGACGACTTCGCCCACCACGGAGAGGTCGGGATCGCGCTGATCGCGTCGGCCCGGGGGCAGGGGGTCGGCACGGAGGCGATGCGGCAGATCGTGGAGTTCGCCTTCGTCCGCGCGAACCTGCGACGCGTGCACCTCGAAGTGCTCGGATCGAACGCGGCCGCGATCCGCTCCTACGAGAAGGCGGGGTTCGTGGTCGAGGGACGCCAGCGCGCGCACGCCTGGTCGCGCGGCGGCTACGAGGACGTCGTGCGGATGGGCCTGCTCCGCGACGAGTGGTCGGCGCGACGGGACGTCGAGCGCCCCGCGGGCGCGTGAACGCGCCTTCTCACGCACGCTCCTCGTGGTGCAGCGGGACCACTCCAGTCGCCGCGTCCATCTCCTCGAGCGACATGCCCTTGGTCTCCTTCACGAACTTCCAGACGAAGAGCAGCGAAAGCAGCGCGAACGTCGCGTAGAGGCTGTAGGCGAGGCCGAGGGACAGGCTCTTCAGGGGCGGGAACGTCACCGTGATCAGCCAGTTCGCCGCCCACTGACCCGCCGCGGCGAGCGAGAGCGCCGCGGCGCGGAACCGGTTGGGGAACATCTCGCCGAGCAGCACCCAGACCACCGGCCCCCAGCTCATCCCGAAGAAGACGACGAAGAGGTTCGCGGCGACGAGGGCGATGGGGCCCGCGGCGCCGACGAGCTGCGGATCGCCTTGGGCGTTCAGCGGAGCCGTGCCGAAGCAGATCGCCATCGTCGCGAGCGTCACGATCATCCCGCTCGAACCGACCATGAGCAGCGGCTTGCGACCGACCCGATCCACGAGCAGGATCGCCGCGACCGTGGTGGCGATGTTGACCACGGACGTGAACACGCTGATCCCGAAGGACGCGCTCTCGGGGAAGCCGACCGCCTCCCAGAGGATGTTCGAGTAGTAGAAGATCACGTTGATGCCGACGCCCTGCTGGAAGACCGACAGCAGCAGACCCACCCAGACGATCGCATAGACCCCGCCTCCGGGCTTGCGCATGTCGCGCCAGCTCGGCTTGTTCTCGTGGTCGATGCTGTCGTGGATCCGGCCGATCGTGATCTCGAGGTTCTTCTCGCCGAGCAGCATCGCGAGCACCTTGCGCGCCTCGGGGATCCGGTGCTGGGCGATGAGGTAGCGCGGCGACTCGGGGATCGTCGCCGACAGCACGCCGTAGAGGATCGACGGAATCGCCATCGCCAGGAACATCCACCGCCAGGCGGGCAGGCCCAGCCAGAGCGTCTTGTCGGCGCCGCCGGCGGCCGTCGCGAGCAGCCAGTCCACGAGCAGGGACAGGAAGATGCCCAGCACGATCGCCATCTGCTGCAGCGATCCCAGCCGTCCACGGATCCGCGCGGGCGAGGTCTCCGCGATGTAGGCGGGCGCGATCACCGAGGCCATCCCGATCGCGACGCCGCCCACCACACGGAAGATCACGAGCGTCCACAGCTCGGGCGCGAGCCCCGTCACGATCGCGCTGACGAGGAAGAGCACGGCCGCGATCTGCATGACCCGTACCCGGCCGATCCGATCGGCGAGGCGCCCCGCCGTCATCGCGCCGACGGCCGCGCCGAGCAGCGCGGACGCGACCGCGAAGCCGAGGACCGCGTCGTTGACGCCGAAGGCCGTCTTGATCGAGGCGACCGCGCCGTTGATGACCGCGCTGTCGTAGCCGAAGAGCAGACCTCCCATCGCGGCGACCGTCGCGATCTGCACGATGCGCTTGCCGTCGCCCCCCTCGTCGTCGGCATAGATCGACGGCTCATCGGCCGACGCGGCGAACTCGCTCATGCTCGTGTCCTCCCCCTCGAGAAGCAGTATTCCGATCGACATCGGTCGCGTTCCGGGACATGCCCGTTCTCCGTTCGTACGCCGTCCGCGCCGGATCCGCAATCGCCACGCCGCGAACCAGGCGGCTCCGCGCCCGTGCGCGCCTAGGCTCGGGGCATGGCTCCCGATCGACGACTCGTCTCCCTGCTCGGCGAATGGACCGGCGCGGAGGAGGTCTTCCCGACCGCGTGGACGGACGCCGGATCCGCCCACGGCGCGCTCACGATCGAGCCGGGCCCGGACGGGATCCTCCTCGACTACGTGGAGCTCCGCGAGGACGGCCGGCTCGTCGCCCACGGCGTCGTCGCGGGCGCGGGCTTCTGGTGGTTCGACACGTACGGGTTCACGCCGGACGTCCCCGGGACGGCGGAGTGGGACGACGACACGCTCGTGCTCTGCCGCCGGACGGCACGGGGCAGCACGGTGATGCGGCTGCGCGCGGCCGGCGACGCCCTTGCGCTCGAACTGGACAGCGCCGTGCCCGCCGATGCGGATCCCGTGCCCCTCGTCCGCGGGGCGTACACGCGCCGGGACGGTCAGGACTGAGCGGTCGGCAGCGAACCCCGCCCGCGGCGAGGAGTGCCGTCAGGCGGTGACCGCGGCGCGGTTCATCCGGCGCAGCACGAGCGGTGCCACGACCCCGTGCAGCACGATGCTGCCCACGACCGTGTACACCATCGCGAGCAGCACGAGACCGCCCTCGTCGTCCGGGAGCGCGTTGTACGCGAGCAGCCCGAAGACGATCGTCGCCGTGCCGCGGGGACCGAGCAGTCCGATCCGCGTCCGGTCCGCCCGGCCGATGGAGCTGCGCAGGAGCGACAGGTACACGGGCCCCCATCGCAGCAGGGTGAGCGCCAACAGCGCGAGAAGCAGCACCCGCCCGTCGAAGGACTCGGTGAAGGCGAGGAGCGCGGCGCCGCCGAGCATGAACCACACCAGGTTGGCGGTGAGCGTGCCGACCTCCTCCACGAGCAGCAGCTCACGGTGCGGGATGACGCGCACGTCCATGCCGCGGGTGCGGGTGACCCGATAGATGAGGCCGGTGACGAACGCCGCCACGAAGCCGTTGGCCTCGATCGCCGGGATCGTCGCGACGCCGTAGGCGATGAGCGGCAGCAGCAGCATGGCGTAGCGGGCTCCCCCTTCGCTCGCGAACCCGCGGTCGCGCGCGATCCGCAGCAGCAGTCCGCACAGGCCGCCGAGCACCACGCCGATCACGATCGCCCACACCGTGGCGGGCACAGCGTTGACGAACGCCTCGGCCATCTTCTCCGCGTTGTGTCCGAGATCCTTGTCGTCGATGTCGACCGTGTCTGATCCCGTCTCCACGGCCTTGCGCCACACCGGGGCGAGCACGATCGCGATCGGCAGCGCGATGCCGAAGATCGGCGAGACGAGGCCGTCGTTGTACCCGCTCTCGACGTTCAGCACGGAGCGGATCCGCTCCGGCAGGAGGGAGGAGCGCAGGAGCCGTGTCGCGGGGGCGAAGTCGGTCGGCATGATCACGCACGCGATCACGCCGATCACGACGAACGACTCCGGGATCAGCAGGAAGGCCGCGATGCCGGTCAGCAGGAGCGAGAGCGGCAGGGCGATGAGCACGAGACGGGCGGTCACCCTCCCCTCTCCGCCGAAGATCCCGCCGCGCACCTCGGTCGCGTCGGCGAAGAGCAGGATCGAGAGGATGATCTCGACGATCTTCTCCGTGAGCGGAGCGCCCAGCGCCGTCGCATACGTCGAGAGGTCCCACACGGTCGTCGCCGCTCCCAGCACGAGCAGGAACGCCGGGCCCGCGACGCCCCAGCGCTCGAACCGGTGCGAGACGAAAGACCAGAGCAGCACCGCGCCGAGACCGAAGAGCACGAGCAGAGGCATGCGGTTCCTTCCGGGCGCGCGACCGTGGTCAGGACGGCCGCGATGTCGCGACCTGGTGAGACTACCGCGCCGGACGCCCTCGTTTCGCCGCCTGCTCCCCGGCGGTCCGCACCGCGACCTCGACGAGCTCCCGGCCCGCGACCGGGATATCGCGTGCGCCCCCGCGCCAGAGCGCCGTGATCGGGCGGACCACGGGATCGCCCGTCGTCCGCACCGCTCGCAGACGGCCCAGCCGGATGTCGTCCGCCGCCTCGAGCCGGCTCATCACGGCCGCCCCCAGCCCGTTCGCGACCGCCGACCGCACGGCCGCCGTGGTGGGGAGCACGACGGCCGGCTCCGCGGCCTCGCGGTGCGTGCGGCGGCGCACCTCGTCCTCCCACGCACGGCGGGTGCCGCTGCCCTGCTCGCGCGCGACGAGCGGCTCGGCCGCGGCGTCGTCGAAGGGCAGAGGGCCGTGGCGCGTCCACGGGTGTCCCGGGGCCACGACGAGCACCAGCTCGTCCCGGTCGACGGTCGCCGATCCCAGGTCCGACGGGATCTCGGAGGACTCGATGAAGGCGAGGTCGGCCCTGCCGTCGCGCACGACTCCCTCCGCCTCCGCGCTGTTGCCCGAGAGCAGCTGGACGGCGGTCGGCGTGCGACCCGCATCGAGTTGCCGACTGCGCAGGGCGACGAGCCAGAGCGGCAGCAGCCGCGCCGCAACGGTCTGGCTCGCGGCGACGGACAGCCGCGCCGTGCTCTCCCCACGCAGCGTGCGCGTCGCGGTGTGGAAGCGCCCGACCGCGGCGAGCACGTCGTCCGCCCAGGACGCGACGACCTCCCCCTCCAGGGTCGGCCGGGTGCCGGAGGGTGCGCGGTGGAACAGCGAGAGTCCGAGGCTCCGCTCGACCGCGCGCAGCCGCGCCGAGGCGGACTGCTGCGTCACCCCGGTCTCCCGAGCCGCGGCAGAGATCGATCCTGTCCGCGTCACGGCGACGAGGAGCTCGAGGGATCCGAAATCCGGAACCGATCCATCCGCCATGCGCACCCCACAGTCTCGGCCTGTATCCCTATCGACGATAGCCGGATACCGCCGTCGCCGCCCGCCCGCGAGGCTGGAGGCATGATGTTCCGGCCCGCACGAACCCTTCTCGCCCGCCTCCTCGCGCGGGGCGTGGATGTGCTGCCCGGCCTGGGCCTGACAATGCCGATCGCCGCCGTCGCGACGCTGATCGGCACCCTCCTGCCGATCCTCGGTGCGGCGCTGCCCGCGATCGTGATCGGCGTGGCGATCGCGGTCGTCCGCCGCCCCGCCGCCCGGTTCGTCCCGGGGATCGAGTTCTCCGGACGGTTCCTGCTGCAGCTGGCCGTCGTGCTGCTCGGCGCACAGCTCTCGCTCGGCGCCATCCTCGCGGTCGGGGCCGAGTCGCTGCCGGTCATGGCGTCGACGCTGATCGTGTGCCTGTTCGGCGCGTGGGCGATCGGGCGGGCGCTGCGGGTCCCGTCGCGCCTGCGCACATTGATCGGCGTGGGGACGGGCATCTGCGGCGCGTCCGCCATCGCCGCGGTGTCGCCCGTGATCGGGGCGCTGAGCGCCGAGGTCTCGTACGCGATCTCCACGATCTTCGTGTTCAACGTGCTCGCGGTGGTGCTGTTCCCGCTGCTCGGCCACGCGCTGGGACTCGACCCGCACACCTTCGGGCTCCTCGCGGGGACCGCCGTGAACGACACGAGCTCTGTCGTGGCGACCGCGAGCGTGTTCGGGGCGGCGGCGCTCGGCTATGCCGTGGTGGTGAAGCTCGTGCGCACGCTCATGATCATCCCGATCTCCGTGGGCCTGTCCGTGATCGAGGCCCGCAGAGCGGCGCGAGAGGGTTCTCCGGACGGTTCCGCGGCGCCGTCGATCACGCCCCGCCGGCTGATCGGCCTCGTCCCCTGGTTCCTCGTGGGGTTCCTGCTCCTCGCCGTGCTCGCGTCGATCGGGGCGATCCCGCCGACCCCTCGTGACGTGCTCGCGCACGTGAGCGCGTTCCTCATCGCGACGGCGATGGCCGGGATCGGGCTCTCCACCGACCTCGGAGCGCTGCGCAGCGCCGGATGGCGTCCGCTCGCGCTCGGCGGGATCCTCTGGATCCTCGTCACCGCCACCTCGCTCGCTGTGATCGCCGTCACGGGATTCGGGCGCTGAGACCGCGGATCCGAGCCCGGAGCCCTCCGACGCCGGCCCTGCCGCCGGCCCCTACAGCCAGCCGCGCTTCTTGAACACCAGGTAGAGCACGAACGCGCCGCCGACCATGAGGCCGATCGCGAGCGGATAGCCGAAGGGCCACTCCAGTTCCGGCATGTTCGTGAAGTTCATGCCGTAGATGCCCGCGACGATCGTCGGCGCGAAGAAGATCGCCGCCCAGCTGGAGATCTTCTTCACCTCCTCGCCCTGACGGATGCTCTCCTCCGTCATCCGGCGCATCTCCTCGTTCTGACGTCGCGCGACGATCGTCGACTCCACGGTGAGGGCGTTGTCGAGGTTCGCGCGGAACGTCGACACGCGCTCGGTGAGGTTGAGGATGTGGTCGAGCACGTCGCGCAGATACCGCTGCAGCTCCAGATCGACCGCGTACTTCGCGGATCCGCGCAGCAGGTTCTCCAGCATCGGCTGCAACGGCTTGATCGCCTTCTGGAAGTCGATCACCTCGCCGGCGAGCTCGTAGATGCGCTGCGTGACATCGGACTCGTCAAGGAACATCTGCGCATCGATCTCGTCGATGTCGTTGTCGAGGCCCGCGAGGACCGGCGCGTACTCGTCGACCAGCTCGTCGAGGATCGCGTACAGCACGGCCTCCGGCCCCCGCGCCAGAAGCTCCGGGTCTCCCTCCATGCGCCCGCGCACCTTGCTGAGGCTGGGCGACTCCGCGTGCCGGATGGTGACGACGAAGTTCCGGCCGATGAACACGTGCAGCTCGCCGAACTCCACCTCCTCGACGTCGTCGAGGTAGCGGGCAGGCCGCAGCACGACGAACAGCGTGTCCCCGTAGCGCTCGAGCTTGGAGCGCTGGTGACCGGTGAGCGCGTCCTCGACCGCCAGTTCGTGCAGCCCGAACTCGGCGGCGACCTGGCGCACCTCGTCCTCACTGGGACGGTAGAGGCCGATCCATCCCATGCCGCCGCAGTCATGCATGCGTCGGAAGGTCTCGTCGAGGGTCACAGGGCTGTCGGTGCGGACGCCGTTGACGTAGATGCCGTTGTCGACGATGGCCATGCTGCTCCTCTGCACGGGTCGGGCCACCCCTGGCGGGGTGCGGACGGGGTCAGCCCTGGGCGGGATGGCAGATCGCGTCGGCGTCGACCGCCTTCGCATAGGCGTCGGCGACGAACGGCAGACCGAACTCCGGCGACTTCTGCCCCTTGGCGGGCGGAGCCTTGGAGGCGATGGCCGCGAGCTGGAACGCCAGATCGCCCACCATCGCCGGGCCGGCGCTGGAGTCGTTGAGCACCACCGCCACCGTGAAACCGGTCTTCGGATCCGAATAGGCCGCCGTCAGGTAGCCGGCCGTCATGCCGTGCTGGCCGATCAGCGGCCCCACCAGGCGCGCTCCGCCCGCCGTCTGGTACCAGGACGGGGCGCCGTCGGCGATCGCGAGCGGCGATCCGAAGCGTGCGGGCTTGTCCTTCGTGCGCAGCGCCTGCGCCGCCTCGGCCTGGGCGTAACGACCGAGGTCGTCGATCGTGCTCGTCACCCCGGAGTCGGTGTAGCCCATGCTCGACGACGCCACGGTGACGTCGGCGGGCTTGTCGCACTGGTAGGCGCCGTTCTCCTGCGGAAGATACGAGCCGTGCAGGGCCGGCGTCGGTGTCGGTGCGGCCGCCGTCACCCCCGGCAGCGACGTCGTGCTCAGCGAGAGCGGTGCCGTCACGTACTCGCGGATGAGCTGCGAGGCCGTCTGACCGGTCACCCGCTCGAGCGCGAGGCCGAGCAGGAGGTAGCCGGCGTCCGAGTCGCGGTAGGCGGCGTGCGCGGGCGTGCGGTTCTGGCCCAGGCCGTAGGAGGCGAGCTCCTTCGGCTCCCAGACCCGGTCCGGGTTGGTGAGCCACGCCGACAGCGCGGTCGGCTCGGAGGATCCGATCCCTCCCGTGCCGTTGCAGAGGTCGAGCAGGGTGACGTCCTGCAGATCGGGCACGCCCGAGACGTAGTCGGAGATCTTCGCGTCGAGCTCGACCTTGCCGCGATCCGCGAGCGCGTACAGCACGTCACAGGTCATCAGCCGGGTGACGTCTCCGATCCGGAAGGACATGTCGGTCTTGACCGGCGCCTTGTCGGTGGCGGACACGGTGCCGAGGCCCGCGGTCCACGAACCGCTCCACGGCGCCCAGACGCCCACGATCGCGCCACTGGATCCGCTCACGGCCATCGCGTGCTCCACCGCGGCCTTGAGCTGATCGGTGAGCTCGGAGGGCAGCGAGCCCTGCGCCTGCGGCTTCGGCGTGAAATCGGGCGCGGCCACGGCGCCCCCCGCGCAGCCGCTCAGCGCGAGCGTGACCGCGAGGACGCCCGCAGCCAGTGCCCCCGCACGGCGAGTCGTGATCCTTCGCATTCGTCCCCCTGACATTCCTCACGATTCTAAGCCGAGGTCCTGTCCCGACTCGTCAGCCAGAGGGATGATGCCGTGCGGCCCCGACCCGCCGGTCGCGTGCGGCGGACGCGGGTGCGGCGGATGGACACGGACCTCGGCGCCTCACGGACGCGCGGGGAGCCGCCGTCCGGGCTCGCGGATCACGACGCCGTCCCGAGAGCCCGCGCGATGGCATGCGCGCGATCGCGGGCGCCGATCTTCGCGAACAGGGCGTTGATGTGCGTCTTCACGGTCGAGACACCCACGAAGAGCCGGTCGGCGATCTCCGCATTGGAGCAGCCCTGGACGATGAGCGCGAAGACCTCCCGCTCTCGCGGGGTCAGCATCGGGAAGCGCGCGGCGAGCGCGTCCGCGGTCACGACACGCGGATCCGGCGGCCCGCCGACCTCCGGATCCGCGTCGTCGGGTGCCGCAATGCGCCCCAGCAGAGCCTCGCGGACGGGTGTCGAGAACGTGGACTGCCCCGCGGCGACCGCCCGGATCGCGGCAGCGAGCTCGGCCCGGCCTGCGTCCTTGGTGAGATACCCCTGGGCTCCGGCGCGGAGCGCGGAGACGATGTCCGCGTCGTCTGCGAAGGTCGTCAGCACGAGCACCGCGGTCCCGGTGCCGCCCTGCGCGACGCGACGCGTCGCGGCGACGCCGTCCAGCACCGGCATCCGGAGGTCCATGAGGGCGACATCGGGCTGCAGCGCCGCGATCAGCTGCACCGCCTCCGCCCCGTCGGCGGCCGTCGCGACGACCGTGAGATCGGGGACGAGGTTCAGCACCGTCTCGAGGCCGTCGCGAACGATCGCCTGGTCGTCGGCGATGAGGATCCGGATCGGCGTCGTCATGCCGGCGCCTCCGCTCTCAGCACGAACGACCCTCCACCGGTCGTGTCCTCGGACGGACCCGCCTCCGCGGAGCCGCCGAGCGCCGCAAACCGCTCGCGCACCCCGGCAACCCCGAATCCGCCGCCCGTCCCGGCGAGCTCGGACGCGGACCGGGCGACCACGAGCGGATTCTCCACGACGACCTGCACGCGATCAGCCTGCCAGAGGAGGCGGATCCGCACGGGCGCGCCGAGCGCGTGCTTGCGCGCATTGCTGAGACCTTCCTGCACGGCACGCACCAGCGCGTCGCCCAGAGGCGCGGGGATCCGACGCGGGACGCCGTCGCCGCCCCGCTCGACCCGGGCCCCGAGGCTGCGGTGCGAGGCGCACAGAGCATCGATCCGGGCGTTCAGCTCATCCGGGTGCACGGTTGCGCCAGGGGTCGCGGGATCGTGCACGACGGGCTCGCGCAGCGTCCGCACCGCCTCACGGGCCTCACGCAAGCCCTCGGCGGCGAGCCGGCGCGCGGCGGCGACCCGGACGACCGCCGTCGCGGCGTCGCCGTGATCCAGCAACGCCTCTGCGGCGTCCAGCTGGACGACGAGACCTCCCAGGCTGTGGGCGAGCACGTCGTGGAGCTCACGGGCGACGGCCACGCGATCCGCCGTCGCCTGTGCGCGCACCGCCTCCTCCGCGGCCCGCTCGCGCTCGTTCTGCAGCACACGCTGCGCACGCCGGCCGAAGCCGGCGAACACGGCCAGCAGCAGCCCGGCCAGCACTCCGAGCAGACCGGACACGTCCATGAGCCGCCCCGCCGCACCGGCGACCCCGGTGGCCGCGGCGAGCGCACCGACGGCGACCGCGAGAGCACCCGCGAGGATCGCGATCCCGCAGTGCAGAAGAGGCGTGTGCGGATCGCTCACCGTCACGAGCACCGCCACGAGCAGCATCGCGACCCCGACGCCTTGCGTCGGGACGGCGGTGACGCCGCCCGCGACGACCATCACGCCGAGCATCGCGGCGACGAGGGCGCGCGCACCCCGACCCGCCTGCGCCGCCCGCGGGCCGAGTCCCGCGGCGACGAGCGTGCGCCCGATCCAGGCCGCGAGGGCGAGCACCGCCAGAGCGAGCACCCAGCCCGTCACGCCGGAGGCGACCCGCGCGATCCCGTAGCCGACGGCGAGAGCGCCGGCGAGGTTGATGCCGGCGCTCCACCAGGTGAGGGGGACGATGCGCGTCACGACACCATCATGCGCGCTGATCCGCTCTGTGCGCGCACGCGGCGCAGCCGATCCACGCGAGTGTGGATGACGAGCATGCGCGCAGCACGGTTGGCGGCGAGGACGAGGAGGATGAGTCCGGTCGAGATGCCCAGGTGCGAGCCGAGACCCTGGAACGCGAACGTGAGGCCGACGCGGACGGCGATGAGCACGATCCACAGCACGAGACCGGTCGGCCCCGTGCGGGTCTCGAACTCGGCGGCGGCACGGGCGACGTCCTTCGCGGTACGCCCCGCAGGGACGGGGGCGCCGGCCGCGCGCGCGATCCGCCGGATGTGCGCGATCGCGCCCATCGCCGCGCCGACCCCGAGGGAGATCACCGTCTCCACGACGAAGGCGACCACGTCGATGATCCCGAGAGACTTCCCGTCCAGGGACTGGAGGAGCAGGACCGCACCGAGGACGGCGGCGATCACGGGGAAACTCCAGTCGCGCGCGCCGAGGACGGGACGCCAGGCCATCTGACGCACGGCCACGACGCCGATCACGACGAGGATCAGCAGGATGTTCGAGAGCGCGGAGAGGTTCATGACTCCGATGCTCCTCGGACACGGGATCGCACGGCACCACCCGCGGGTGGAGATCCCGGCGCGGCGGGTGGAGATCCGCCCGCGGTCTCGGCGACGCCCGACCCACGGCCACGCGCGCCGACGCCGTGGTCAGGGACCGATCTGCGGCGTCGAGGCCCCCTGCCGCGCCTCCCAGGCGGCGCGCATGAAACGGCGCACGTCCTCGTCCACGCGGATGTCGCTCGGCCGCAGCGGACGGGAGAGGTACAGCCCCTCGATCGAGGTCAGCCGCGACAGCGCGACGTAGGTCTGTCCTGGCGCGAAGGCGCCGGATCCGAGGTCCACGACCGCACGGTCGTAGGTCTTGCCCTGCGACTTGTGGATCGTGACGGCCCACGCGAGGCGCAGCGGGAACTGCGTGAACTCGGCGACGACCTCGCGGGACAGCGTCTTCGAGCCCGGATTGTAGATGTAGCGATAGCGCTCCCAGACGGCGGGCTCGACGTCGACCTCCTCGCCGTCGATCTCGACGCGCACGCTGTCGCCCAGGATCCGCACGACCGTGCCGATCGTTCCGTTGACCCATCGGGGCGGCTCCGGCGCCGCCGAGACGTCGTTGCGCAGGAACATCACCTGCGCCCCCTCCTTGAGCTGCAGCTCCTCGTCGGCGGGGTAGTTCGCCTCGCCGCGGCCGAAGTCGCCGGAGACGTCCGCCTTCGCCTTCTGGACCTTGCCGGGCAGGGCGTCGAGGTGGCGGCGGTTGATGCCGTTCACGATGTCGTTGCGGGTCGCGAGCGTGATGATCGGGATCTCGCCCGGAGCAGGATCCGGAGGCGTACGGGCGCCGGCGTCGTTGAGCGCTCCCGCGATCTCTGCCGTCACCCTGCCGTACCGGACCGCGTTCAGCATGGCTTTGAATCCCGCGTCGGACTGTCGGTGGATGTGCACGAGCTCGCGCACGTGCAGCGTCGCACCGTGCGTGCCGATGTCGAGCAGGCCGTCGGTCGCCTCCCCGCCCGTCCACACCTTCGCGTCGAAGAACCAGAACGACCGGTAGTGATCCTGGATGTAGCGCAGCTCGTCGCCGCGCGGCGGGACCGGCGCGAGCTGATACGGATCCCCGAACATGACGACCTGCACGCCGCCGAACGCCTCGGCGCGGCGCCCTCGCGCCTGGCGCAGAGAACGGTCGATCGCGTCCATGAGGTCGGCGTTCACCATGGAGATCTCGTCGATCACGAGCGTGTCGATCGCGTTGAGGATCTTCCGGGTCGCGTCGGACTGATCGATCTCGCCGTCCGCGATGAGGCCGATCGGCAGCCGGAACAGGGAGTGGATCGTCTGTCCCTCGACGTTCAGGGCCGCCACGCCCGTCGGCGCGCACACCGCGATCTGC
Organism: uncultured Microbacterium sp.; assembly: GCF_945952435.1. Taxonomy (GTDB): domain Bacteria; phylum Actinomycetota; class Actinomycetes; order Actinomycetales; family Microbacteriaceae; genus Microbacterium. The sequence goes on along the minus strand of NZ_CAMFHZ010000007.1, from coordinate 80,018 downwards.
TTCTCGGTGTTCCACGCGAAGTGCTGCAGCAGAGTCGACTTCCCCGTGCCGGCGCGTCCCGTGATGAACACATGCTCCCTGGTGTCCTCGATCAGCCGGAACAGTTCTTCCTGTTCGGCGGAGAGGGACGGGGTGCTCACGATCCTCGGATTCTACCCGGCACGCCGCGCGACCGGGCGCGCACTCGGGCTTCCCGCAGGGCAGTCTTCGTAGACTGGCGCCATGGCGCAGTCGGGGGCAGGGTCCGAGACGCGGCGTGCCCGTCGACGCCGGGCGCGCCGACGTGCGCCGCTCTGGTCCGATCTGCTCGTCCTCGGCGTCGTCGGCATCGTGCTCGCGGCCGCGCTGAGCGCGGGCGCGGTGAGCGTGTACCGCACCTTCTACGGTCCCTCCGCGTTCGTCACCCGCTACCTGACGCTCCTGTCCGAGGGCCGCGCGGCCGATGCGCTGCGGCTGCCCGGCGTCGCGCTGGACACGTCGGAGCTCGACCGGGGCTCGTTCCGCACGGCGTCGGACGCGCTGCTGCGCCGTGCCGCGCTCGCGCCGCTCACGGACGTCACGGTCACCTCCGAGCGCCCGGAGCAGGACGCGACCGCCGTGACCGTGCGGTACCGGGCTGGGGGCCACCCCGGAACGAGCACCTTCCTCGTGCATCGGACCGGATGGATCGGGATCGCGCCGACGTGGGGCTTCGCGCAGAGCCCGCTGGCCGTCGTCTCCGTGCTCGTGCGCGGATCCGACCGGTACTTCGTCAACGGCTTCGAGATCGACCGCCGCCAGGTCGCCGCGAAGGGCGTCGACGCACCGCCGCTCGAAGCGGTGCCGCTGCTCGTGTTCTCCCCGGGTCTCTACGCCGTGTCGGTCAAGACGGCCGCCGCGACCGCGAGCGGCGACGCCGTGCTCGCCGACAAGCCGCTCGCCCAGGTGCCGTTGACCGTGCAGACGCAGCCCACCGACGCGTTCGTCGAGGTCGTGCAGCAGCGGGTCAACGAGTTCCTCACCCAGTGCACGACGCAGCAGGTGCTGCAGCCGACGGGCTGCCCCTTCGGACTCACGGTGCAGAACCGTGTCACCGAGCCGCCCGTGTGGAGCATGCCCACGATGCCGACGGTGTCGCTCGAGCCGGACGGCGCCGGCTGGAAGATCCCACCGACGCCCGCGACCGCGCACGTGAAGGTCGAGGTGCAGTCGCTGTTCGACGGATCCGTGCACGAGTTCGATAAGGACGTGCCGTTCCGCGTGGACGGATCGATCCAGTTCCTGCCGGACGGCTCCGCCTCGATCAGCATCACGTCGCCGGATCAGTCGCCCGACATCGCCCCCTCGGACTGAGACGCCCGACGACGACCGGAACGATCACCCCCGGACCGCCGCGGGCGTCAGCGCGCCGCGGAGCGGCGGTCCTTCTCCGCGAGCTCGGCCAGCCGCGCGTTGTACTCGGCCAGCTCCGCATCGCCCGTGCGATCGGCGTGCCGGTCGGCCCGCTTCTCCGCCTTCTCGTCGCTGCGGCTCCACTGGATCGCGACGGTGATCGCGAGGATGAGGGTGGGGATCTCCCCGATCGACCAGGCGACGCCACCGCCGACGTACTGATCCTGCAGCGGGGTCGCCCCCCAGGTGCGGCCCATCGCGCCGAACCACTCGGACACCATGAGGCCCGACTGCATCATGATCGCCATGCCGAAGAACGCATGCGTCGCCATGACCGCGATGAGCGTGATGAGCCGTCCCGCGTACGGAAGGCGTCGCGGCACGGGATCCGCTCCCACGAGGCTGAGCACGAACAGGTAGCCCGAGATCAGGAAGTGCATCGTCATCCACTCGTGCCCGATGTGGTCGACCATCGCCCACCGCACGAGATCGGTGAAATAGAACGCCCACAGCGAGAAGACGAAGATCGCCGCGGCGACGAACGGGTTCGTGACGACGCGGGAGAACGGCGAGTGCACGGCCCAGAGGATCCACTCCCGCCCTCCGCGCGTGCCGTCGGTGCGCTTGTCGATCGCGCGCAGGGCGAGGGTGACGGGCGCGCCGGCGACGAGCAGCAGCGGGATCGCCATCGTCAGCATCATGTGCCCGAGCATGTGCATGCTGAACAGGTACTCCTGGTACGCGTTGATCGCGCCGCCGGTGACCCACACGAGCATCAGCAGCCCGAGGATCCAGAAGATCGTGCGGTGCACCGGCCAGACGTCGCCGCGAGCGCGCAGGCGACGCACCCCTGCGACGTAGAGCACCAGCGCGAACCCCGCGACGACCGCCCAGACCAGATCGATGTTCCACTGCGTGAACCACCGGTCCAGCGTGAGCGCGGGAGGCAGCCGCGAGCCCGTCAGGATCTCCGCCGGAGTGCGCACGGAGGCCGGTTCCGTTCCGGTCGGCGGAGGGGTGCGGGCGAGGGCGACCGCGAGACCGGAGGCGATGCCCATGAGCCCGAGTTCGAGGAGGACGAGCGTCCAGAAGGGTCCCGCCCCTCCTCGATCGAGCTTCGGGATGAGGCGTGTCCGATACCGCGCGCCGAGGGCGCCGAGCAGGATCAGCACGACGGACTTGGCGACGATGATCCCGCCGTAGGGGGTGAGCATGCCCGCCCAGTCCCCTACCGCGACGATCGAGCGGGCGATGCCGGAGATCGCGACGACGACGTAGGCGGCGAGGGCGAGCGAGGAGTACCGCCGCACCAGCGCGGCGTAGGTCGTGCCCCGTCCCTTCGCGAGGCGGGGTGCGTTCGTGCGACCGCCGGCGCGAGGGGCGTCCTGGCCCCTCGCCGACGCCTTCCCGCCGCCGTCGACGAGGTCGGTCCGGGACCCGCGCAGCACGATCAGCAGCAGGAGCCCGCCCAGCCACACGGCCGCCGCGACGGTGTGCAGCAGCAGCGAGTTCACCGCGGCGTCGTGTCCGCTGAGCTCGCCCGCGTGCCCCTGCGTGGCGAGGGGGACGAAGGCGACCGCGGCGAGGATCGCCGTGAGCAGCGTGGCCGTCCATCCGCGGAACGCGAACGCCGCGATCGTGATGACGGCGCCGGCGATCACCGTCATGAGCCAGGCCTGGCCGAGAGGGACCTCGGTGAGGAAGCGTCCGAGCTGTGCGCCGAACTCGGCCCCGGCGCTGAGCTTCACCCCGAGCGTCTGCAGGAAGGTGAACAGGCCGGAGACCGCTCCTGCGACCGTGAACACGGCCGCACCGATCGAGGCGGTGTCGAGCGCGACCTCGAAGGAACGCGTGCCGCTGCGCAGTCCGAACAGCGCCAGCACGAGAGATCCGAGCATCGCCGCGCCGCCGAGGTTGCCGAGCAGCGTCGCGATCGGCAGCCCCCAGCGCACCACGGGCCCGGGGTCGAGGAGGAGGTTCGGCGCGGCTCCCCCGCCGAACGCGAGTCCGGCGATGGCGCCGAACACGCCTGCGACGACGAGGATCGCGGGCCCCGTCGCCCGTAGCGATCCGAGGCCGCCCACGGCGCGGCCGGGTCCAGGGCCCTGCCCGGTGCGCGAGGGCGCCTGCTCCCGGGCGTCGGGGCTCGTCGAAGGGCGGTTCACCCCTCCAGCCTAGGCGCGGTGGCCTCGGCGTCGGCCGGGAAGCCGATCCCGGCTGCTCCGGATCATGCACGAAGGCCGCCTCCCGGAGGAAGCGGCCTTCGCTGGGAGCCGTGATTACTTGACGGCAGCCTTGAGCTTGGAGCCGGCGGTCACCTTGACGCGCTTGCCGGCAGGGATCTTGATCTCGGCGCCGGTCTGCGGGTTGCGGCCGGTGCGAGCGGCGGTCGCGACCTGCTCGAACGAGATCCAGCCGGGGATCGAGACCTTGCTGCCCTTGGCAACCGCGTCCGAGACCGTGGCGAACAGGGCGTCGAGGACGCCGGAGACGGCCGCCTGGCTCTGACCGGTGGCGGAAGCGATGCTCGCGACGAGCTCGGTCTTGGTGATGGACTTGTCAGCCATTTCATCCTCCAGCGACGGGATCCCGTCGCTTCGTATCTTCAGTTCCGGATGGGCGGATGCCCCCCGTTGGTCGGGCGACCGCCTCGAATGTATCAACAGAACCCCGGATTTCCGCGTCATTTCGCGGGTTTTGGCGTTTTGTGGCGGCGTGTCGCGCCTCATCCGTCACTTCCGTCACACGGTCAGCGGCACCACCCGAGCACAACGCAGGAGATCCGGTAGGCCACAGCGGCCGCAAGTCCCTCCGGTGCGGATTCTCCTGCGTCCTGTCGCGGTGACCCGCGCAAGGCCGGGGCCGGCGCGGGCACCGGAACCGGCGTGGGCGCCGGAACCGGCGTGGGGGCGGGGGGGCTGCGGGGATCCGCGGCACGCAGAAGGGGCGAGGATCCGAAGATCCCCGCCCCTCGATCCCGAGCCGAGCTCAGGAGATGCTGCTGCTTACCAGCTCGACTTGGTCACGCCGGGCAGCTCGCCGCGGTGCGCCATGTCACGGAAGCGGACACGCGAGATGCCGAACTTCGTGAGGACGCCGCGGGGGCGGCCGTCGATGACGTCGCGCGAGCGCAGACGGACCGGCGACGCGTTGCGCGGGAGCTTCTGCAGCCCGACGCGGGCGGCCTCGCGGGCTTCGTCGGACGCGTTGGCGTCGACCAGGGTCTTCTTCAGCTCGGCGCGCTTCTCCGCGTAGCGGTCCACGACGACCTGGCGCTGCTTGTTGCGCGCGATCTTGCTCTTCTTAGCCATGGATCAACGCTCCTCTCGGAATTCGACGTGCTTGCGAACCACCGGGTCGTACTTCTTCAGCACGAGGCGGTCGGGGGTGTTGCGACGGTTCTTCTTGGTCACGTAGGTGTACCCCGTGCCCGCGGTCGAACGCAGCTTGATGATCGGACGGATGTCCTGTGCCTTCTTGGCCATTAGAGCTTCACACCCTTCGCCTGGAGGTCAGCGACAACCTTCTCGATGCCCCGGGCGTCGATCACCTTGATGCCCTTGGCGGACACGTTCAGCGTGATCTTGCGACCGAGCGACGGAACGAAATACGTCTTCTTCTGCACGTTCGGGTCGAAGCGGCGCTTCGTCCGGCGGTGCGAGTGCGAAACGTTGTGACCGAAGCCGGGAACAGCGCCGGTCACCTGGCACACTGCTGCCATGATGACTCCTTCTCTACCGTGAGGCCGGACGACCCCACCCAAGATCCCTTGTCTGCACGCCTCTCCCCCGGCCGGTGAGGGCGAGAAGGAGGAGGCACACGAACTGCGCACAGGAGTGTGCGCAGACAAAGAGCTACTTTAGCACGGATCAACGCCCCGACCCGGCGCCCGCCTCGCGATGCGCCGCCTCGGCGCCCCTCCCCCAGCGAAACGGCGAGACGGTGGGGTCCCCGGCGATCCAGAACCGCCAGGGGAATGCGGCCGTTCCGGCGGCCCCGGCGACGCCGACCCGGGGTCCGGCGGCGACCTCGGCGACCGGATCCGCCAGCCACAGCTCGGCCCGCGCACCCGCTTGTTCCTCGCCCGTGATCGCGTCGATCCCGTCGTGGCGGGGGTGGCGGAGGCCGAGGGCCTGGCCGAACCGCCCCGGCCCTCGGGCGAGGTCCCGCCGTTCGCGCGCGCCGATCTCAGGAGGGATCCGTACCTCCGGCATCGTTCCGGACGACGCGCGGGTCTCAGCCCCATCCGTCTTGAGAACGGACGGGACGCCGCGGCGCAGGGCGGCGATGCGGATGCCGGCTTCGACCTCCCCGGCCCGCAGCAGCACACCGCCCGCCGTCCCCTCCGGCCCGCAGACCACGTTCACGCAGGAGTGGATCCCGTGACTCAGGTACACGTAGAGATGCCCTGGCTCGCCCCACATCGTGGCGTTGCGGGCGGTGTACCCCATCCTCGCGTGCGAGCCAGGATCCTCGACCGGCCCGACGCCCTTGCCGTGATAGGCCTCGACCTCGGTGATGCGCAGGCAGACCTCCTCGCCGTCGAGCACCGTCCGAAGACGCGCGTTCAACAGCCGAGGCGCGACCTCGACCGGCAGCGCGAGCAGATCCTCCCGCCGCGCGCGGCGCAGCCCCTCACCCGCCGGGCGGACGCCCATCAGCGTCGCGGCGCCTCGGAGCACCAGGACGGATCGAACCCCGCGAGCACGACATGCTCCTTGCCCGTCTTCGTGTCGAGGATGTGTGTCTGCAGCGTCTGCGGCAGCGGGAGCAGCGCCTGGTCGAAGGTGTTCTTGACCAGGTCCGGCGCGACGACCACGGCGCTGTACTGCCCGCTCGGCGACGGGCAGGCCTGCATGATCGCGTCGGATCCGGTCACAGAGAAGAGCTTCGCCGCCTTGCCCTTGTCATCGACGCGGGTCACGATCTGCCCGGTCGGCAGCCCCGTCTCGTCACGGATCGCGGTCTGACGCAGCGTGCCACCGGGGAACGGCGCGATCATGCTGGGCATTCCGTAGTCGGGTGTCGAGGCCGCGAGGGGCTTCTGCGTGCCGTCCGCGAGGTTGAGCTCGACCAGCGCGTTCGCGCGGCTGACGATCGCGGTGTAGGTGCCCCGGGAGATGCCCTCGATCGTCTGCGCGGTGCCGAGCGCCGTGGGCGCCCCCTTCGAGGCCGCCCTGTCCTCGACGTAGAGGGCGCCGGAGAAGTCGATGAACAGTACCGAGGACGTGTCGGGGACGAACGCCCACTGGGACGTGCTCGGCTCCTTGCCCGCGACCGTGACGATCTGCGGCTTCGCGTCGCCCGTGAGGGACTGGGTGACCAGGACGCTGGCCCTTCCCCCGGCCGCGCTGATCCCCTTGTCGGTGAACGTGTAGCCGACGAGGTTGCCGCGTTCGGAGACCTGGAGGGAGGAGACGAAGCCCGGCCCGGGCAGCGGAAGCTCGCGCTGGTTCTTGCCCTGGCGATCCATCACGAGCAGCTGAGAGGTGCCGTCCTTCTCCGTGCTCACGACGAGGTCGTCGGCCGTCGCCCGGAAGTCGTCGATCTTGGTGTGCTGGAACACCGGCACGGCGCTCTTGCCGCCCAGATCGGTGAGGAAGATCTTGTCGTCGCCGTCCGCGTTGCGCTGCAGCAGGAAGATCGTCGACTTCGGCGTCCGGAAGGAGGCGGACAGCGTGCCGGTGCGCTGCCGGTCGGTGCCCGTCGCGTCCTTGACCGTGACCGTGTACTGCGTGTCGTCGTCGAGAGGGACGGTGAAGCGGACCCCGAGGTGGCGCCCCGCGGTGTCGACGGTGAACGGCACCGCCGGCGACACCGAGACCTGATCGGCGGAGATCTTCGCGAGCGGCTCGCTGGCGGTGAGGATCATGCGGGCGCCCGAGGCGTCGATCGCGGTCTGCGCGTCGATCTTCACGCCCGTCACGCGCGGGCCCTGCAGCAGGCTGGCGACGCCGAAACCCGCCACGACCAGCACGAGCACGCCGACCACGGCGCCGACGATCAGCGGGAACCGACGCTTCCTCCGCGCCGGCTCCGGCGTGGGGTGCGGGGTCCAGGCGGGCCCGTCGGACGGCGGAACGGGTCCGCCCGCGGACGGCTCGACCGGATCCGTGGCCGGAAGGCCGGACGTCGTCGCCTCCCTGTCCGGGGTCGACGGGGGCTCTGGCGAGGGCGGGGCGGCGGACGCGGTGACCGGTTCAGGGGACTCGGGGACCGGCGGGACCGGGGGCGCCGCGGCCTCCTCGGCCTCGCGACGGGCGCGCAGTTCGGCCCGGGTGAGCGGGCGATCCGCGTCGTCAGTGCTCATAGGGGTCCTTCGGCTCCGGGATCTTGGTGACGCCGGTCGGGACCACCTGCAGTTTCCCATCCCCCGCCACACGGACGGTGCCCTTGATCTGCACCCAGTCGCCGACCGCGTACTGGCTCTTCCACCCGGCGATCTCGACCGGGACCGAGGCCGGCTGGGCGTCGATCACGCAGTGGGTGATCACCATGCGGGTCAGATGCGCCTGATCCGCGGCCGATCCGTCGGGGGTGAGGAAGCCGGTGAGCGTCACCGTGGTGCCATCGTACTTCTCCGGCCGGGTGCCGGTGGCGAAGGCGCTCGCCCAGCCGCCGATGCCGAATTGGCTCGTGTCGGCATTGGCTCCGAGCGCCACGTCGTCCACGCCGGCGAACAGCACGTTGTTCATCGGCGATCGCTGCATCGCCATGTCGACCGACAGGGCGGCCGGTGGCAGGAGCAGAGCGCCGCCCGCCACCGCCGTCGCGATCACGCCGCCGGTCGCAGCGAGGGTCGTGCCGAGCACGCGGCGCGCGGACACGGGGACGCGCCCTGCGTCGGCGCTCCCCTCCCCGTGGTGCTCGTGCTCCCTCTCCGCGTCGCCGTGGTCGTGACCGTGGTCGCGCTCCTCCCCCAGCGGCAGCGCGCACGACCAGACGACCCCGACGAGCGTCACGATCGCCGCGGCGACAGCGAACCAGACCGTCTCCGGGCTGATGTAGAGCGTGAGTCGTCCTGTCGCGGCGAGCCCGAGCGTGGCGATCGCCAGCAGAGCGGCAAGGCCGGCCCCCAGCCAGCGCGCGCCGAGCCCGGTCAGGACGGATCGCGCGCGCGTCCCACCCTCGGGACTCTCCCGCGGGGCGTTCCTGCGCTCAGACAAGGACGTTCACCCCGATCCCCAGGGCGAGGCCGAACAGGATCACGATGGCGACGACGCCGGTGAGCACCTTCGCCGTGAACGTGGTGCGCAGGAGGGCGATCATCTTGATGTCGACGAGCGGGCCGACCAGCAGGAAGGCCACGATCGCCCCCGGGGAGAAGGTCGAGGCGAACGAGAGGGCGAAGAACGCATCGACGTTCGAGCAGATCGCGACCGAGATCGCCAGGGCGATCATCGCCACGACGGAGAGCAGCGGATTGGATCCGATCGCGAGCAGCACGTCCCGGGGAATGACGACCTGGACGGCGCCCGCGAGCGCCGATCCGATGATGAGCGCGGGCATCACGGCGCGCAGTTCGACGAGGAACTGCGCGAGGCTCCGGCGCACGGGCGTCCCGGTCTCGTGCGCGACGAGCTCGCACGTCCCCTTGAACCGCTCGGTGAGCAGCGCGTCCGGCGAGGGGTGACGGCTGTAGACCCAGCCGATGATGTTGGCGACGACGTAGCCGCCGGCGATGCGCGCGACGAGGATCCCGCTGTCCCAGCCGAACGCCGCCTGCGTGGTGAGGATCACGATCGGGTTCACGATCGGCGCGGCGAAGAGGAAGGTCAGCGCCTCGGAGGGCGCCAGCCCCCGCATCATCAGTCCCCGCGCGAACGGCACGTTGCCGCATTCGCACACCGGGATCAGCATGCCGAGCAGCGAGAGCACCGCCCTGCGGGCCCAGGCGCGCCGGGGCAGCACCCGCTCGATCACGCCCTCGGGGAGCCACACCTGCACGACGATCGACAGCAGGACGCCGAGGATCACGAACGGCAACGCCTCGAACAGCACGCTGAGCGACAGCGTCAGCCCGTCCTGCAGCCGGTTGGGCAAGGAGGAGGAGAACAGCCGGGGGGCGAAGACGTCGATCGCGACGAGCGCCGCGACGATCGCCAGACCGATCCCGATCGCCGTGAGCCCTCGACGGCCCGACATCCGGGGCGGCGGTGTGCGCAGGGCGTGCGGCAGCTCCCGAGGTGCGCGGGGCGGCGTCGCGGTCGAGGTCACGCTCACGCTTCCGCGGCGGCCGCGCAATCGGCGCAGAGCCCGAAGATGTCGACGACGTGCTCCGCGTCGCGGAACCCGTGCTGGGCGGCGGTGCGCTGCGCCCACTGCTCGACGTCGGTCGCGGCGATCTCGACCGTGAGCCCGCACTGGCGGCAGATCAGATGATGGTGATGGCCCGTCGTCGTGCAGGCGCGGTAGAGCGCCTCGCCCTCGGGGCTCTGCAGCGAGTCGGCGTCGCCGGAGGCGGCCAACCCGGCGAGCGCGCGGTACACCGTGGCGAGTCCGATACCGGTGTTCGCGTCGCGTAGCGCCGCATGCAGAGTCTGCGCGCTCACGAACCCGCGGGCGTCCGCGAGCTCCTCGCGCACGCGTTCGCGCTGCCACGTGTTCCGCTGAGCCATGGTCCGAGTCTAGATCGATGCGCTGTCGTGCGGCTGGGAGAGCGTCCAGCGGCCGAGCCGGCCATGGACGACGGACTCACGCACCCTTCTGCGCCGACTTCGCCTTTCCGGCGGGCGTGCTCCCGGTCGCGGGAACGTCCACGGCGGATGCCTCTTCCTGGGGATCGGCGGCGCCGTCGGCCTCCTCGGTCGCGGCGTCGGCGCCAGCGGATCCGGAGCCCTCGCTCCCGAGTGCTCCGTCGGGGCGGATCAGCTCGCGCACCTCCGCCATGAAGCTCGTGAGCTGCTGCTGCTGCCAGCGCAGCTGACGGGCGCGGTCGTCGGCGTCGCGCACGACGTTCGCCGTGTGCGCGGTGACCATGTCGACGATCTTCTGCGACTTCGTGCGCGCGCGATCGAGCGTCTCCCTCGCGCGCACCTGCGCCTCGGCCTCGATCGCGCTCGCCTGCGACCGCATGAGACGCTCATAGTCGTCGGCCTTCGCCGAGATCCGCTCCGCGTGAGCGAGCGAGGCCGCCACCTGCTCGTTGGCGTCGGCGGTGATCCGCTCGGCGTGCGCGACGGCCTGGTTGTGCAGCACCAGGAACTCCTGCTGCGCGTCGTCCTGGCGACGGGTGAGGGACTCCTCCATCTCGAGCACGCGCGCGTTCATCTCGCGCACCTCGCGCTCCGCGCTGACGCGCAGGTCGGTGGTCTCCCGGGTGACCATCGCGCGCAGCGCCGCCGCGCCCTTCTCCGCCTCGGTGCGGATCGAGTGCGCCTCCTGCTCGGCGTGGGTCACCTTCTCCGCGGCGTGCGCCGCCTCGCGCTCCACCTGAGCGGTGTGCGCGGTGAACTCGGTCTCCATCTTCAGGCGCACCTGGTCGGCGTCGCGCTCGGCCTGCGCCGTGATGCGGGCGACGTCGGCCTCCAGCTCGGCGCGCTTGGTGGCCGCCTCCTCGCGGGCCGCCTCGAGCAGCCTCTCCGCCTGCACGGCGGCGTTCTGGATGAGCACGCTCGCCTGCTCCTCCGCCACGCGCAGCACGGTCTCGAACTGCGAGCGGGAGGTGGCCTCGTCGATGTCGTCCTGGGATCCGGCGAGCGCGGTGCTCAGCGACTGGATCTGCTGCGCCGACTCGACGGCCTTCGCCTGGGCGGCGGCGAGGTCGTCCTCGAGCTGCTGGGTCCGCTTCGCGTGCGCGGACTGCTCCTTCTCGAGCGCCGCGCGGTGCTTCTCCTCCGACTTCTCGAGCTCTGCACGCAGATGCGCCTCGCTCTGGGACCCGGCGTCGGTCGCGCGACGCAGTTCCTCCTTGAGGGCCGCGAGATGCGCGTCGACCTCGGCCTTGTCGTATCCGCGGAAGCCGATCGTGAACGACTGCGCGCCGGTCGGGTTCTCCAGAAGCTGGTCGAAGAAGTCGCCCTGCGGGGCCTTCTCGTCGGATACGCGGTCTTCCACGACGGGAGCCTTCCTTTCCTTGCCCCCGCGCAGGGGGCCTTACAGACACGGACGAGCGAAGGGTCCGATCCTCACTCGACACGGCAGAGGGCTGTCCGCGACGTCGTCCCCGGGGCGTGGGCGGACCGATCCGCGCGTCGACTCGATCCTAGCCCGCCGACCTCGGCGACGGGAGAGGATTCGGAACTGTGCGCAGAGCGGCGACCGGCCTCAGTGCGCCGCGCGGAGCACGCGATCGCGGCGCGCGCCGATGATCCGGCAGACGAGGTAGATCGCGAACGAGATCGTCGTGATGTACGGGCTGACCGGGAGCGTGCCCATGACCGCCAGGAGGATGCCGCCGACCGCCGACACCACGCCGAACACGGCGGCCAGCACCGGGACCGCGACCGGCCCCGAGCGTACCCGCATGGCGGCCGCCGCCGGCGTGACCACGAGCGCGAGCACGAGCAGTGCGCCGATGATGTGCACCGCGACCGCGACGACCAGTCCGAGCAGAAGCATGAAGGCGAACGAGACGCCCACGGCCGGGACGCCCCTGGCCGCCGCGGACTGAGGGTCGAGCGACTCGAACCGCAGCGGGCGCCAGATCAGCAGCAGTCCCACGAGGACCACGCCGCAGATCGCGGCGAGCCAGCCCAGCTGCGCCGACTGCACCGACACGATCTGGCCGGTGAGCAGGCTGAACCGCCCGGCAGCGCGACCGTTGTAGAGCGAGAGGCACAGGATCCCGAGGCCCAGGCCGAACGGCATGAGCACGCCGATGATCGAATTGCGGTCCCTGGCGCGGGCGCCCAGCCAGCCGATGAGCCCCGCGGCGATCAACGACCCCACGATCGATCCCGCGATCACGTCGAAACCGAACAGCAGCGCCGCCGCCGCACCGGCGAAGGAGAGCTCGCTGATGCCGTGCACGGCGAACGCCATGTCCCGCTGCATCACGAAGACGCCGATGAGGCCGCCGACGAGGCCGAGGATCGCGCCGGCCCACACCGAGTTGGAGACGAGCGAGAGAATCTCGCCGTACTGCGCGACGCCGCCGAACATGGCCTGCCCGATGTCGTCGATGTTCACGCGCCCTCCTCGTGGTCCTCGCGACCGGGGGCGCCGTGGTGCAGACCCTCGTCGTGATGGTGGTGATGGGGCGCCTCGGCGTCCGGGGCGCCGACGACGACGAGCCGCCCGCCCACCTCCTGCACGAACACGGGAGCGCCGTAGAGCCCGCTCAGCACCTCCGTGGTGAGCACCTCCTCCGGGGTGCCCAGCGTGAAGCGCCCGTTCGCGAGGTACAGGATCCGGTCGACGATCTCCAGCACGGGGTTGATGTCGTGCGTCACGAGCAGCACGCCGGCGCCCGCGCGGCGACGGTCGTCGATGAGTCCGACCACCGCCTGCTGATTCGCGAGGTCGAGGCTCGTCAGCGGTTCGTCGCAGAGCAGCAGCCGCGGGTCGTCCGCGATCGCCTGCCCGACCCGGAGGCGCTGCTGCTCCCCGCCGGAGAGGATCCCCACCGGCCGGTCCGCGAAGTCGGAGGCGCCCACCGCGTCGAGGAGTGCATCGACCCTGGCCCGATCCCCCCGACGCGGGATCGGGAAGCCGAACCGATGGCCGTCGACGCCGAGCGCCACGAGGTCGCGCCCGCGCATCGAGGTCTCGGCGGGGAGGGGGCGGGCTTGAGGCAGGTAGCCGATCCGCCGGTTCCCCCGGCGGTGCACCGGCTCGCCGAGCGCGGTGACCGTGCCGGCGGACAGCGGCTGCAGCCCGAGGATCGCGCGCAGCAGCGTCGTCTTTCCGGTGCCGCTCGGCCCGAGGACAGCGATCAGCTCGCCCGGATCGACGTCGAGGTCGAGCCCGCTCCACAGCTCCCTGTCGCCACGTCGGATCGCCGCTCCGCGGATGCTCAGCACCGGCTCGACGGCGGGATCGACGGCGGCGGGCGGAGTGGTCACTTGTCGAGATTACGCGCCATGGTCGCGATGTTGTCCGTCATCCAGGTCAGGTAGGTCTTGCCGTCGGGGATCAGCTCCGTGACCTCCTGCACCGGCACACCGGCGGCCTTGGCCGCGTCGATGACCTTGGTCGTCTCGGCACCACCGGTCTGCGCGTTGGCGAAGAGGGCCTTCAGCTCGCCGGATCCGACGATGCTCGTCGCCTCCAGAAGCGTCGCCGGCGGCACGTCCTGACCCTCCTCGACCGCCTCGCTGAACGCTTCCGGGGTCACGTTCACGAGACCGGCCGCCTCGGTCATGTACAGCGGCACGGGCTCCGTGACGAAGATCTTGCCGCCGGCGTGGGAGGCCTTCACCGCCGCGAGGGACGCATCGAGCTCTCCGAGACCCGCTTCGAAGGTCTTCAGGTTCTTGTCGAAGTCGGCCTTGTGCTCCGGCGCGATCCCGCTCAGCTCGGAGGCGACCTTCTCGGCGACGTCCTTCACCACGGCCGTGGAGTACCAGACGTGCTCGTTGAAGCCCTCGACCGAGTCCTCGGCGCCCGTTCCCTTCGGCCAGGTGGGCGCGAACGTGACCGCCGAGATCACGGGCGCGGTGCTCTGCGCCGCCTTGAGCAGATCGGGAAGGAAGGCGTCGTATCCTCCCCCGTTCTCCAGGATCAGCCGGGCGTTCTTGATCTTGAGCTGATCGGCCGCCGTCACCTCGTACTCGTGCGGATCCTTCGAGAGCGAGTCGATGATGCTCGTCACCTCGACGTGCTCGCCGCCGATCTCGTGCGCGATGTCGCCCCACACGTTCGTCGAGGCGGCGACCGCGATACGACCGGAACCGGAGGATTCGCCTGCGCCGGTTCCCGCGGTCGAGGTGCATCCGGCGAGGGCGACGATCGAGGCCGCGGCGAGGGCGAGGGCGGTGAGGCGTTTGGTCATGCCCTCCACCCTATGTTAAATGAGAATCATTATCAAAACCCGCACTACACTCGGGGTCGTTGAGCGAGGACGCCGCGGGCGCCCGAGACGAAACGCCCCACCCCCACCCCGGGGTCGTTGAGCGAGGACGCCGCAGGCGCCCGAGACGAAACGCCCCACCCCGGAGGCGCCCCGTCCCGGGCCTGCCCTCAGTCCCGCAGCCAGACCGTGCTCTCGCCGGCCACGGCTCCCCCCTCGAGGGCGCCCAGCACGACCGTCGCACCCGGCTCGAGCGGGAAGGGCTCCTCGCCGAAGTTCGTCACGACCTGCCAGCCGTTCGGCCTCGCGAAACGGAGCACGTCGTCGCGTCCGGTCTCGATCCACTCCAGCGTCTCGGCGGTCTGCAGCGCGCGCCGCAGCGCCAGCGCGTGCCGGTAGACGGAGAGCGACGACGCCGGATCGGCCGCCTCTTCCTCGACCGTGTACCGCGCGAACCAGGCCGGCTGCGGAAGATGCGCTCCCGCCGCGCCGAAGCCGTACGACGAACCGCCGCGCTCCCAGGGCAGGGGCACGCGGCAGCCGTCGCGGCCGAGGCCGTCGCGTTCCGGATCCGCACCCCGGAAGAACGCGGGATCCTGCCGGTCCTCCGGAGCGATGTCACCCACCTCGTGCAGCCCGAGCTCCTCGCCCTGGTACAGGTACGCGCTGCCCGGCAGGCCGAGGAGGAACAGGGAGGCGGCGAGCGCGCGCCGGCCGCCGCGGGCGAGATCGACCTGGTCGGCGGGAGCACCCGCGATGATCCAGGCCGAGCCCTGCTTGGCGGTGCTGCCGTCGCGGGGCGCGAGACCGTATCGGGTGGCGTGGCGCACGACGTCGTGGTTGGAGAGCACCCAGGTCGAGCTCGATCCCGTCGCCGCGCTCTGGGCGAGGTTGACGGTCACGATGTGGCGGAACTGCGCCGCGTCGAAGTCGGCCTCGAGCAGGTCGAAGTTGAACGCCTGTCCGAGACCCTCCGCCGTCGCGTACCGGGCCCGCCGTTCGGGTGTGGCGACCCACGCCTCGGCGACGGCGATGCGCGGCGGGTCGTACTCGTCGAAGACCCGCCGCCACTCGCGGTAGATCTCGTGCACCTCGTCGCGGTCGAACAGCGGGTGGCGCCCGGTGGTGGTGTCCATCGCGTCGAGCTCGGCCTGGCTGGGCAGCACCTCGGGCAGATCCTTCGCGAGCGCGTGCGCCACGTCGATGCGGAAGCCGTCGACCCCGCGGTCCGACCAGAAGCGCAGCGTCTCGAGGAACTCGGCGTGCACGTCGGGGTTGTCCCAGTTGAAGTCGGGCTGCTCGGTCGCGAAGTGGTGGAAGTACCACTGCCCGTCGCCCACCGGCTCCCATGCCGGGCCGCCGAAGACCGACTGCCAGTCGGCCGGGGGCCGCTCGCCGTTCTCGCCGAGGCCGTCGCGGAAGATGTAGCGGTCGCGCTCGGGCGACCCCTTGCCCGCGGCCAGTGCGGCCTGGAACAGCGCGTGCCGGTTCGAGGAGTGGTTCGGCACGATGTCGACGATGACCCTGATGCCGCGCCCGTGCAGGGCCGCGATCATGTCGTCGAAGTCGGAGAGCGTACCCAGCCGCGGATCCACGTCGCGGTAGTCGGCGACGTCGTAACCGCCATCGGCGAGCTCGGACGGGTAGAACGGGCTCAGCCAGACCGCGTCGATCCCGAGCTCCGCGAGGTAGTCGGCCTTGTCCACGACGCCACGGATGTCGCCGAGGCCGTCTCCGTTCGCATCCGCGAAGCTGCGCGGATAGATCTGGTAGACGGCGGCCTGGCGCCACCAGGCGGCATCGGCGGATCCGATCGTGGTCGCGTCGGACGCGAGGACTGCGTCGGTCATGGGGTTCCCTTCTGGGGTTCTGCGGTTCGGGTGGTCTCGCGGACGGAGCGTCAGCCCTTGACGGCACCCTGGGTCACGCCCTCCATCACCCAGCGCTGCGTGAACAGGTAGGCGACGATCGCGGGGGCCATGGCCATGAGGTACGAGGCGAAGGAGACGTTGTAGTTGTTGCTGAACTGCGTCTGGAACAGGTTCTGCCGCACGGGGAGCGTCTGCAAGGCCGGATCGGAGATGATCAGCGACGGCATCATGAAGTCGTTCCAGGCGTACAGGAAGGCGAAGATGCCGACCGTGGCGCTCATCGGGCCGAGCAGCGGGAAGATGATCCGCCAGAACGTCTGCCAGGTGCTGGCCCCGTCGATGCGCGCCGACTCCTCGAGTTCGAGGGGGATCGAGCGCAGGAACGCGGTGAACAGCAGCACGCTGAAGCTGAGCTGGAACATCGTGGCGAGGATCACCACGCCGAACGGGTTGTCCAGGTGGACGAGCCCGGTGAGCTGGATCTGCGGCAGCGCGACGACGGGGAACGGGATGAACATCGCCGCGAGCAGGTAGAAGAACGAGTAGCGGAACAGCCGGCGATCCCAGTTGCGCACGATCGCATACGACGCGAACGCCGCGAGGACGATCGTGAGGATCACGGTGCCCGCCGTGACGAACAGGGAGATGCCAGCCCCGACGGGGAACTGGGTGAGGTTCCACGCCTGCACGAAACCGTCGATCGAGAACGGGGCGGGCAGGGAGAAGGCGTTGCCGTCGACGGCCTGGTTCGTGGTCTTGAAGGCCATCGAAATCGTCACGTACAGCGGCAGCAGCACGGTGATCGCGCACAGGATCAGGATGATCGTCGCCGACCAGTTCGCGCGCTCTCTGCCGACGCGGGAGCGGCGTCCGCCCCCGCGCGCCGTGGTGATGCTCCGGGTGTTCGCGGCCTCGGCCGCCAGAAGGGTCTGGGTGGACATCAGAGTGCGTTCCTTCCGCGCGTCAGCGACAGCTGGAGGAGGGAGATGAGGATCGCGACGACGAAGAAGATGGTCGCGTTGGCCATCTGGTAGGCGTAGTCGCCGCCGTTGAAGCCGGCGATGATCGTCAGCGCGACGCTGCGCGTCGCGGTGCCGGGGCCGCCGTTGGTGAGTCCGATGATGATGTCGTAGGCGTTCAGGAAGCCCTTGAACCCGAGGATCACGTTGATGACGACGTATCCGGCGACGAGCGGCAGCGTGATCCGCGTGAGCTGCTGGCGCCGGGAGGCGCCGTCGATGTCGGCGGCCTCGTACACGTCGCCCGGAACCGACAGAAGCCCCGCGATGTAGATGAGCAGGGTGCCGGGGATCGCCTGCCAGGCCGTCACGATCACGATGGCGACCCACGCGAGGTCGGGATTGGCGAGGATGCTCGTCTGCAGCCAGGCGATCCCCGTGACGTTGCCGAGCGCGGGGATCGAGTTCGAGAACAGGAAGTTGAAGACGTAGGCGATGATGATGCCCGAGATCACCATCGGGATGACGAAGATCGTGCGCAGACCGGCCGTGAAGCGGATCCGTGAGGTGAGCCCCACGGCCAGCAGGAACGCGATCACGTTGACCACGACGACCGTCGCGATCGAGAAGCCGAAGGTGAAGAGGTAGCTCTGCAGGATCGCCGGGTCGCTGAACGCCGCGACGTAGTTGGTCAGGCCGATGACGCTCCAGTCCCCGATCCCGATCGAGTCGGTGAAGCTGAAGAAGATCCCGATCACGCCCGGCACCGTGATCGCGAACGTGAACAGGATCAGGCTGGGCAGGAGGAACAGGTAGTAGATCGGTTCGACGCGGCGGCTGCTGCGCCGCGTCCGGCGGTCGCCGCCGGTGACGATCGTGGTGGTGGTGGTCATTTCGCGGACCCCTTCGTCTCGCTCGATGCCGGGGCGCGGAAGGCCAGGCGGGCCCAGTCCGCGTCCATCGTGGTCAGGGTGGTCTTCGGCGACGCGCCGAGCGCCATCGCCTGTGCGTAGTTGAAGACGGGGATCGTCTTCGGGACGAGCACGGACGGGCCCTGGTAGATCCGCCCCTCGTCCACGTAGGGGATCATTCCGGCGATGCGCGGGTCGTCCGGCGCCGGAGCGGAGGTCGTCGGCGTGAAGCCGAGCTGGGAGGCGTTGTACGCCTGGATGATCTCCGGGCGGTACAGGTAGTCCAGGAAGTCTCGGGCGGCCGCCTTGTGCCGGGATCCCTCCGGAATCATGGCGGCGAGGTCGAGGTTGACCCTGACCTTGAGATCCTTCGCATCGTCTGTCATCGGCAGCGGGAACGTGCCGAGCGACAGGTCAGGCGCGGTCTTCGCGATCTCGCTGAACGCCCACGGCCCCTGCAGGTACATCGCCGCCTGCCCCTTCGAGAAGGCGAGGTTGCCGTCGCCGTAGGCGCGGCTCGCGGCGTTTTTATTGACGTAGGTGTCGAGCAGCTCCTGCATGCGCTGCACGGGAGCCGTGAAGTCCTTCGCGAACGAGGTCTGCGCCTGCGGTCCGACCTCGGCGCCCTCGGCCTTGAGATCGTCGAAGAACCGCAGCACGTCGAGGGATCCGCCGACCGCGTAGTCGTACCAGCCCTGGCCGACGGTCCAGTCGTCCTTGAGCGTCGCGTAGAACGGGGTGACGCCGGCCGCCTGGAGCTCCGTGCACGCCGCGAGCAGTTCGTCCCAAGTGGTCGGGACCGCGATCCCGTTGTCGGCGAAGAGCTGCTTGTTGTAGATGACGGATGCCGCCATGACGGAGTACGGCAGCGCGCTCACGCGGCCCGCGCAGGTGCCGTACTGATCGAGCAGGGGCTGGTACTTGTCGTCGACCTCGCCCGCCGCCGTCGTGGCGCCCAGATCGCTCAGCGCACAGCGGTCGACGAAGCGGGAGACCTCCATGTTGTAGTTCGCGAGCATGATGTCCGGCGGATTGCCGCGGACGAAGCTCGCCGACACCACGTCCACCCCCGACGTGTCGATGTCGACCTCGACCTTGTCCTGCGACGCGTTGTAGGTCTTCACGACGTCGTTCATGAACGAGATCGCCTCGCGCTTGCTGAAGGTGAAGCGGATGTGCTCCTTGCCGTCGCCGGCCGCGCAGCCCGCGAGCGCGCCCCCCGTCAGCGCGAGCACCGCGACGGCGGCGAGCGCCCTCGCGATCCGCGTGCTCTTCCCAGACACCATCGTCCTCATCTCTCCGGCCGCGGAGGGGCGGGCCCGCCTCTGGGATCCCGCACTAACTCCGAGGATTAGATTTTCTGCTCGAATCAAGTCGAACGAGGGATACTCTGACAGAGTCCCGCCCGAGAGGTCAAGCACCATGTCGTCATCCGTCGAGCCCGGCGCCGCCCGCCCCAGCCTGGGGCAGGTGCTCGACTTCGCCTGGGGGCGCGGTGCGTTCACGGCGACCGAGGCGATGGCCGGAGCCTCCCTCACGCGATCCACCACGATCGACGCGATCGACGCCCTCGTGGAGATCGGGGTCGTGCGGGAGCTGCCGAACGCCCGTGACGCGGGCGAGTACTCGGCCGGCCGGCCCGCCCGCCGCTTCGAACTGCCGGCCGATCTCGGCGCCGTCATCGCGATCGACGCCGGCGACACCCATCTGGGCGTGACGGTGACCGACCTCGCCCGCACGCCGCTCGCGCGCGTGCGGGCCGACCTGGACCCGCGGCACAGCGTCGGTCGCCGCCGCGCCGTGATCCTGCAGCACCTCGAGACGGCGCTCGCGCAGAGCGGCGTGCCCCGCGAGCGGATCCTCGCGCTCTGCGCGGGCGTCGCGGCGCCGGTGGCCCGCGACGGTTCCTCCCCGCCGCACCCCGACGGGTTCTGGGAGCGCACGAACCCGGGGCTCGCACAGGTGCTGTCGGGATGGGCGCCGGTCGTCGAGATCAAGAACGACGCCGTGCTCGCCGCCGCCGCGGAGGGCGACCTCGGCGAGGCAGTCGGCTGCCGGGACTACATCGCGCTCATCGCAGGGGAACGCTTCGGCGCCGGAGCCGTCGTCGACGGGCACATCCTCCACGGGGCGCACGGCGGCGTCGGAGAGATGGTGCTGTTCGACCACGTGCGCGGCGTCGACTCGGCCGAGGGACTGGGACCGGCCCTCACGCGCCTCGCACGGGAGGTGCTGGACAGCGGCGAGGCCCTGCCCGACGGCGCCCTCGCCGGACTCGCCCGCAGCCGACTGTCCCCCGACCGCGTGCTCGCCCTCGCCGCGGAGGGCGATCCCGACGCCGTGCGGGTGGTGCGCGAGGCAGGCGCCTTCCTCGCCCGGGTCGTCGCGGTGCTCGGCAGCACGTACGATCCCGAGCGCGTGATCGTCTGCGGCGCGATCGCGGAAGGGATCCAGCCCGTGCTCGACGCGACGCGCGACGTGCTGCGGCCGCTGCTCGACCTCCCCGCGCCCACCCTGCTGCGGTCCCGGCTCGGCGCCGACATCGTGCTCGCCGGCGCCGTCTCCACGGCTCTCGCCGGCGCCCGCAGCACCGGCCTGCCCCGCCTGGTCGCCGAGCGTCTGCGGGGCTGAGCGCCCGATCCGCCGCCTCCCCGCGCCACGCCGTCCCGCCCGCGACGCCGCGCGAGGGAGGCGACACGCCACGCGTTCTTTTGACTCGGACAAATCTGACGTACGGTCGAAAGGTGGTCGATCTGCTTCAGACGGCTCCCGAGCCGGACTATCGCCGCCAGCTCCGCGACGCGGGGCTGCGCGTGACCGCGCCGCGCCTGGTCACGCTGGAGATCGTCGCGGAGCGCCAGCACGCGGAGGCCGACGAGATCAACGCGGCGGCGCGCGAACGGCTCGGCGACGTCTCCATGCAGACGACCTACGGCGTGCTCCATGCGCTGACCGAAGCCGGTCTGATCCGCAGACTGGACACGAGTTCCCGGGAGGCCGCCCGCTACGAGATCCACCGTCACGACAACCACCATCATCTGGTCTGCCGGATCTGCGGCAGCGTCGAAGACGTCCCCTGCACGCGCGGAGAGGCTCCGTGCCTCGAGCCGTTCGACTCCGGAGACTTCCTGGTCGAGACCGCCGACGTGCTCTTCCGGGGCGTCTGCGCCGCGTGTCGCCCTCCTCAGTCCACCTCCGTCCCCGTCGTCCCCTCGAAGGAAGAAGAAGAAGAACGATGACCACTCTCGATCCCACCTCGAACCACGACTCCACGATCCCCTCGACGACCGAATCGGGCGCGCCGCGTCAGAGCGACGCGAACTCGCTCAGCGTCGGCCCGAACGGACCCCTGCTGCTGCACGACGTCGCGCTCGTGGAGAAGCTCGCCCGCTTCGACCGGGAGCGGATCCCGGAGCGCAGCCCTCACGCCAAGGGATCGGGGGCGTTCGGCGAGCTCGAGATCACCGAGGACGTCTCGCGGTACACGAAGGCCGGCCTGTTCCAGAAGGGCGTCACGACGCCGATGCTGGCCCGGTTCTCGACGGTGGCGGGCGAGCTCGGATCCCCCGACACCTGGCGGGACGTGCGCGGCTTCGCCCTGAAGTTCTACACGCAGGACGGCAACTTCGACATCGTCGGCAACAACACCCCGACGTTCTTCGTGCGTGATCCGATGAAGTTCCCCGACTTCATCCACTCGCAGAAGCGCCTGCCGGACTCCGGCCTGCGCGACAACAACATGCAGTGGGACTTCTGGACCCTCTCCCCGGAATCGTCGCACCAGGTGGCCTACCTCATGGGCGACCGCGGCCTGCCCAAGACGTGGCGCAACATGAACGGCTACTCGTCGCACACCTACATGTGGGTCAACGAGGCGGGCGAGCGCTTCTGGGTGAAGTATCACTTCCTCACGGAGCAGGGCGTCGAGAACCTCCGCAACGACGAGGCCGACACCCTCGTGAGCAAGGACGGCGATTACCACCGCCGCGATCTGTTCGAGGCGATCAAGAACGGCGACTTCCCGTCCTGGCGGGTCGAGGTGCAGATCATGCCCTACGACGAGGCGAAGTCGTACCGGTTCAATCCGTTCGACCTGACGAAGATCTGGTCGAAGAAGGACTACCCGCGGATCCCCGTCGGCCGGTTCACGCTCAACCGGAACCCGGTCAACCACTTCGCCCAGATCGAGCAGGCCGCGTTCAGCCCGTCCAACACGGTTCCCGGCACGGGGGTCTCGCCCGACAAGATGCTGCTCGGCCGGATCTTCTCCTACCCGGACGCCCAGCGCAACCGCCTCGGCACGAACTTCAACCAGCTTCCGGTGAACCGTCCTGTCGTGCCGACCAACTCCTACGACAAGGAGGGCGCGATGGAGTACACGGATTCAGGGAACGCGCCGGTGTACGCGCCGAACTCCTACGGGCGCGCCTTTCAGGACGCACAGGGCCCCGTGGACAATGGCTGGGAGGCCGACGGAGAACTCGTGCGGTCGGCCTACACGCTGCACGCCGAGGACGACGACTTCGGCCAGGCGCACACGCTGGTGCGGGACGTGTTCACGGAGGAGCAGCGCGGCCGTCTCGTCGAGACCGTGACGGGCACTCTTCTCGGAGGCGTCGTCGAGCCCGTCCTGTCGCGCGTGTTCGAGTACTGGCGCAACATCGACCAGGAGGTCGGCGACAACATCGAGAAGGCCTACCGCCAGCAGGCGGGCGACCAGGTGCCGGGCGGCGATCCCATCGCCGAAGGCTGATCGCCCTGTCATGCCGAGGGCCCCGGGACGCGATCCCGGGGCCCTCGGTCGTTCGCCAGCGCCGGCTCGCCGACCCGGCGACAGGGGCGGTGACATCAGGCTCCGCCGGGACCTCATGGCCCCGGCGGGAGGAACGCCTCGTCCCCGTGAGTCATGCCCGCGCGACCCGGCAGCGGAACGCACCGGATCGCACGCGAAATCCCGGATCGCTTGACACGCCCGCGAATCCAGGATGATTATCTGTGAGTGAATTAAGCGCGTTCGATCAAGACGCGTCACATTGCCAACGCGAGGGATCTCACCGATGAGCACATCTTCCCGTCTTTCTGCCTGGCCGCGCTCGGGCGTCGCCGCACTCGGCGCCCTCGCCCTGGCGTGGGGCGCACTCCTGGCCATCGCTCCCCCGCCATCCGCGGCCGCGGCCACCGGCACCGGCACCGGCGCCGACGTGCCCGTCGACGCGAGCGGCCAGACCCTGGGCGGCATCACCGGTGTCTCGCAGAAGGACGCCGCGGTCACCCTCACTGCGGCGCGCGGAGCGGTCCGCATCAGCTTCCTCGACGAGACGTCGGTGCGCATCGAAGCCGATCCGTCCGGAACGTTCAGCGACCCGGCCAACACCCCGCAGAAGGATCCTTCCGACCCGACCAAGTCCGACGCCGCCCGCTCCGCGGACATCGTCGTCGGCGCGGACTCGTTCCAGGCTCCGCAGGTCTCCGTCGAACAAGGATCCGTCATCCGCGTCTCTACGTCCAAGGTGACGGTCACGGTCGACCGGTCGACATCGCAGCTCAGCATGCTGCGCGCCGACGGCACCGCCGTCTGGACGGAGTCGTCTCCGCTCAGCTTCGGCGCCTCCACGACGCAGCACCTGAAGCCGCAGCAGGGAGAGCAGTTCATCGGCGGTGGAATGCAGAACGGCCGTGTCGTTCACACCGGCCAGACCATCAACATCACCAAGGACTACAACTGGGCCGACGGCGGCCACCCCAACGCCGTCCCCTATTACATGTCCAGCGCGGGGTACGGGGTCCTGCGGGACACGTTCGCCCCCGGAAGCTACACGTTCACGGGCGACACGACGACGACGCATGCCGAGAAGCGCTTCGACGCCTACTACTTCGTCGGCGACTACAAGCAGGCGCTCAACTCCTACACGCAGCTGACCGGGCGGCCGATGATGCCGCCGATCTACGCGCTCGAGTACGGCGACGCCGACTGCTACAACCGTTCCAACCCCGGCTACTCGTCGAGCGGCTTCACCAGCGCGGACACCCCGAAGCAGAAGACGTACGATGCGGTGCAGACGGCGAAGGCCTTCGCGGACAACGACATGCCCGCAGGGTGGATGCTCGTCAACGACGGCTACGGCTGCGAGTACACGCCGGATCCCTCCCCGTACGATCCGTCGAATCCCGGAAAGGGGCTCGGCGGCACGGTGCAGGGCATCAAGGACGCGGCCGGCCTGAAGACCGGCCTGTGGACCCAGCGTTCCCTGACGCAGCAGGAGAGCGAGGTCGGCCAGGACGGGATCGCCCTGCGCAAGCTCGACGTCGCCTGGGTCGGTGAGGGATACCGGATGGCCCTGACCGCCTGCGAGAACGCCCACGACGGCATCGAGCAGTACTCCTCCGCCCGCGGCACCGTCCTCATGGTCGAGGGCTGGGCCGGAGCCCAGCGCTGCGGCATGCAGTGGACCGGCGATCACACCGGATCGCTCGACGCGATCCGGTGGGAGGTGCCCGCGATCTCGGGCAGCGCCAACTCGGGACTCGCGTTCACGACCGCGGACGTCGACGGCATCTTCGGCGGATCCCCGGAGAGCTACGTGCGCGATCTGCAGTGGAAGGCGCTCGCCCCCGCGCTCTACTCGATGAGCGGCTGGGCCCCCGTCGACAAGCGCCCGTGGCTCTACGGCGACGCGGCGACGCAGATCAACCGCCAGTACCTGCAGCTGCGGCAGAGACTGATGCCCTACATCTACAGCCTGTCGGCCGACGCCCACCGCGACGGCGTCTCCCCGGTCCGCTCGATGCCGCTGGAGTTCCCCGCCGACCCGGCGTCGTACTCCGCCGAGGCGACGAACCAGTTCATGCTGGGCGGCGACATCCTCGTCGCCCCCGTCTCCAGCCACACCGACATCCGCAACGGGATCCAGCTCCCCGCCGGGTCGAGCTGGATCGACTACTGGACCGGGAAGTCGTACCAGGGCGGGCAGGTCGTGAACGGTTACGCCGCCCCGCTGCAGACGCTGCCGATGTTCATCCGCGCCGGTGCCGTCGTGCCTCAGGGCATCGTCGCCCGCAACGCGAGCCTCGTCCCCGAGGACTCCACGATCACCCTCGACGTCTACCCCAGCGGCAGGTCGACCTTCACTCTTACCGAGGACGACAAGGTGAGCCGGGACTACGCGTCCGGCGCGGCGTCGGTGCAGACGTTCACGGTCGACGCCCCCGCGAAGGACGCCGGCGACGTCGCCGTCACGATCGGCACGCGCACCGGCAGCTACACGGGAATGGCGGCATCGCGCCCGTACCAGCTGGACGTGCACTCGGGCTCCGCGCCCGACGCCGTCCGCGTCGGCGGCACCGAGCTGCCGAAGCAGGCCGACAAGGCCGCCTTCGACGCGGCGCCGAGCGGGTGGTACTACGACCAGGACGCCCCCGGCGGGGTCGTCCATGTCAAGGCCGGACCGGTCGCGTCCACCGACAGCCAGACGGTCACGCTCGTCAACACCTCGGCCGTCGGCGGCAAGGCCTCGGATGCGAGCGCCGCCGAGGTCTCGGTCGCGCTGGACGATCAGGCCTTCCAGGGCCAGGGCACCACCGAGCGCGTGACGTTCCGCAACACGGGCGACCACGCCAAGACGGCGGTGACGCTGGCTCCGAAGCTCGCGGACGGCTGGACCGTCACCGGCACCGGCAGCACGACCGTCGACACCGTCGCCCCCGGCGCCTCCGCGACCGCGGAGTTCACCATCGTCCCCGGCACGGCGAACGCCGGTCTGCAGACGGTCGGTGCGACGGCGACCTACACGGACGCGCAGAGCGGATCCCACACGATCTCGGGCGCCAACCAGATCGACGTCGCCTTCGGATCGCTGGCCGGCGCGTACGACTCCGTCTCCGTGACCACCGTCGCCGGCCGCGCCAGCGGCGACTTCGACGGCGGCGGGGCATCGTTCTCCGCGGAGCAGCTGAAGACCGCCCCGACGCCCCAAGGCGGGGTGAGCCCCGGCTCCACCGTCACGGTCGACGCCGGCACGCCGACGAAGATCGACTACACCTGGCCGAAGGCCGGTCCGGACGTCCCCGATTCGGTGTCGATGAACGGTCAGACCATCGGTCTCACCGGGACCGGCACGCATCTCGCCGTGCTCGCCTCGGCGGCGGCCGGACAGGGAGTGACGCCTGAGCTCACCCTGAGCTATGCCGACGGCACCGTCCAGAAGCAGTCGCTGTTCTTCCCGAATTGGCTCCCCCAGGGCTCCCTCGGCGGCGCCACGGTCGCGATCTCGTCGCTCGGACGCAACAACGCCGCGAACGCGAACTCGCCCGAGTACACGACCTCGACGTACCAGGTGTACTCGAACACCGTGCGGCTCATCCCGGGCAAGCAGCTGAAGGCGGTGACCCTCCCCGTCGCGACGAACGTCAAGGTGTTCGACTGGCAGGTGGCCGACTTCCCGCTGCCCGCGGCGCCCACCGGCGACGTCTTCGCGAGCGACCTCGACTGGGTCTCTGCGACCACGGGCTGGGGCACCGTCGGCAAGGACGTCGCGAACGTCGAGCCGGGCGCCGCCACGGGCGATCCGCTCTCGATCAACGGCACCACTTACACCAAGGGCCTCGGCGTGCACGCGTCCTCGAAGATCACGTACTACCTCGGCGGCCAGTGCACGCGGTTCACCGCGGACGTCGGGCTGCAGGATCCCTTCACCGGCAAGATCATCTTCAGCGTCGTCGGCGACGGCACTCAGCGGTACCAGAGCCGCACCTACGTGCCGGGCTTCGCCGCCGAGCACGTCGACGTCGACGTCACCGGCGTGCAGTACATCGAGCTGAACGTGGATCCGACCACCGCGGGCGCCATCAACGGCGCGCACGGAGACTGGGCCAACGCCGCGTTCCGATGCGCACCGCCGGACACGACGGCACCGACGACGACCGCGACCGTCACGCCGGACGCGGCCGCCTCGGGGTGGTACACGACGGCGCCGAGCGTGGCCCTGGCGGCGACAGACGACGTCGGGGTGACGGCGACGCAGTACCGCTGGACACCGGAAGGCGCCTGGAACCTCTACGACAAGCCGGTGCTGCTCTCGGACGGCGTGACGTCGTTCGGGTACCGCTCGCTCGACGCGGCCGGCAACACGGAGGACGCGAAGACCGTCACGCTGAAGGTCGACACGGTCGCCCCGACCGTCTCGATCGCGGCGGATCGGGGGGCGAGGACGGTGACCGTCACCGGCTCGGACGCGACGTCGGGCATCGATCGCATCGAGTACTCCATCGACGGCGGCGCGACCTGGTCGACGTACGGGGCCGCGCTCTCCGCACCCGAGGGCGGCATCTCCGTCCTCGCCCGGGCCTTCGACAAGGCCGGCAACGTCTCGTCCACGAGCGCGCCGGCGGTGATCCCCCCGGTCGACCAGCCCCAACCCGGCCAGCCGCTCATCGATGCCCCCCGCACCGCACAGGCCGGTTCCCGTGTGGACATCCACCTGCGCGACTTCCCTGCGTCGGCCTCGCTCACGGTGACACTGCATTCCACGCCTGTGCAGCTGGGCGCCGTCGTCGCCGACGGCGACGGCGCGGCGGACCTCGCCGCCACGATCCCTGCGGACACGGAGCCGGGAACGCACACGATCGTCGTGACCTCGGGCGACGAGGTGCTCGCGAGCTCGGCCCTCACGGTCGTGGCCGCCGGCGCTCCAGTCGGCCCGGCGGCGGGACCCTCGACGGCGGTCTCGGCCCTCCCGACCACCGGCGCGGATCCGGCGCCGCTGCTGGGGATCGTCGCCGCCCTGCTCGCGATCGGAGGCGCCCTCGTGGCCCTCCGCCGGCGCCGGCGATCCGCGGACCGGCCGCAGCCGGACGAGGCCTAGACGGACGGGGACGCGGTCGCTAGCTCCGGCCGTGTCCCCCGTCGGTCGTCAGTCCACGAGCAGAGCGGGCTCCTCCAGCACGGCGGCGACGTCGGCGATGAAGCGGCTCATGCCGTCGCCGTCCACGACGCGGTGGTCGAAGGATCCGGCGACCGTCGTGACCCAGCGCGGCCGCACCTCGCCATCGACGACCCACGGCTTCTGGCTGATCGTGCCCATGGCGACGATGCCGGCCTCGCCGGGGTTGATGATCGGGGTGCCGGCGTCCATGCCGAAGACGCCGATGTTCGTGATCGTGATCGTGCCGCCCTGCTGCTCGGCCGGCGTCGTCTTCCCCTCGCGCGCCGTCGCCGTGAGCCGGTTCAGGGCGTGCGCGAGGTCGCGCATGCCGAGATCCTGGGCGTCCTTGATGTTCGGGACGAGCAGGCCGCGCGGTGTCGCCGCGGCGATGCCGAGGTTCACGTAGTGGCGCACGGCGATCTCGGCTCCGTCCGCGGTGTCGATCCAGGCGGCGTTGACCATCGGTGTGCGCCGCACGGCCCAGATGACCGCCCGCGCCATGATGAGCAGGGGCGAGACCTTCACGTCGGCGAAGTCCGGAGAGGCTTTGAGCCGCTTCACGAGCTCCATCGTGCGGGTCGCGTCGACCTCCTTCCAGACGGTCACGTGGGGCGCGGAGTACGCGCTCTGCACCATCGCCGAGGAGGTCGCCTTGCGCACGCCCTTGACCGGGATCGACTCGGTCCGCGACTCATCCGCCCCGATCCGGGCGGGCGACGGCGCGACGCCGCGGGCGAGCCCGACGGGCGCGGCCTGCGGCGCGGGCACCGTCTCCTCCCGGACGTCGCCCCACTCGGGCGTCTGGATGTTGCGGAACACGCTCGCCTGCTCGGCGTGGGCGACGACGTCCTCGCGCGTGGTCTCCCCGTCGGCACCGGTCGGCGTGACCTGCGTCAGGTCGACGCCGAGATCGCGCGCGAGCTTGCGGATCGGCGGCTTCGCGATCACCCCGACGCTCGATCGCACCGGACGCGGCGCCGGACGCCGACGACGAGAGGTCGCCTCGGATCCGGATCCGTACCCGACGAGCACCGACCCCGAACCCTCCTCGGCGGCCGGTGCAGCGGGCGTGGGCGCCGACGTCGGGGCGTCCGCCGTCTCGGAGACGAAGGTGATGATCGGCGTGCCGACGTTTACCGTGCGCCCCTCCTCGACGAGCAGCTCCCCGACGGTGCCCGCATGCGGCGAGGGGAGCTCGACGAGCGACTTCGCTGTCTCGATCTCGCAGATCACGTCGTTCACGGCGACCGCGTCGCCGGGAGCGACCTTCCACGTGACGATCTCGGCCTCCGTGAGCCCTTCTCCGACGTCGGGGAGGGTGAAGGTCTGGGTGCTCATGGTCGGATCCTTTCGGGTCACCCCGTCCTCTCCGCCCCGTCTCTGCCACGACGCAGGAGAAACCTGCGGATACGGCGTCGAGAGGCGCGGATGGGGTTGATTCTCCTGGGTTGTGATCGAGGGTGGAGTGACGGGGGGTGCGGGTCGGGTCGGGGCTGGCGGGCGAATCAGTACGCGAGCGACCGGTCGACCGCCTCGAGGATCCGGTCCGGATCCGGCAGGTAGATCCCCTCGAGCTTGGCGGGAGGGAACGGCGTGTCGTAGCCCGAGACCCGCAGGACCGGCGCCTCGAGGGCGTAGAACGCGCGCTCCATGACGGTCGCGGCGATCTCGCTGCCCAGGCTCACGAACCCCGGAGACTCCTGCGCGTAGACCATGCGGCCGGTCGAACGCACCGAGTCGAGGATCGGACCGTAGTCGACCGGGGAGAGCGAGCGCAGGTCGACGACCTCGCAGCTCGTCCCCTCGGCCTCGGCGAGCGCGGCGGCCTGCAGGAGCGTCGAGACCATCGCCCCGTGACCCACCAGGGTGACGTCGCTGCCCCGGCGGACGATCCGCGAGGCGTGCAGCGGCAGCGCGGGTGCGGTGACGTCCACCTCGCCCTTCGGCCAGTACCGGCTCTTCGGCTCGAGGAAGATGACCGGATCGTTCGAGGCGATCGCCTCCTGGATCATCCAGTACGCGTCGTTCGGCGTCGACGGCGAGACGACGCGCAGGCCCGGGGTGTGCGCGAAGTAGGTCTCCGGGCTCTCCTGGTGGTGCTCGACCGCTCCGATGTGCCCGCCGTACGGGATGCGGATGACGATCGGCATCGACAGCGCACCCTCGTGGCGTGCGGTGATCTTGGCGAGCTGCGTCGTGATCTGGTCGAACGCCGGGAAGACGAATCCGTCGAACTGGATCTCGATGACGGGACGGAACCCGCCCATCGCCAGGCCGATCGCGGTCCCGACGATGCCGGATTCCGCGAGGGGGGTGTCGAGCACGCGCTGCTCGCCGAAGTCGCGCTGCAGGTGCTCGGTGATCCGGAACACGCCTCCGAGCTTTCCGATGTCCTCGCCCATGAGGATGACGCGCGGGTCGTCCTCCATGGCCTTGCGGAGCCCGGCGTTGAGAGCCTTGCCGAAGGGCATGGTCTCGACGCGTGACTCCGCCGTGCCGCCGGATGCCTCTGCAGTGGTGAGGGTCATCGGGATGCCTCGTTCCGGTTCTCAGGGTGGATGGTGGAAAGTGTCGGGCTCGGAGCGGATTCCCGCAGAAGCCGAGAATCGGTCCTGAGAACAGTCACCGACCGCGCCCGCAGGGAGGCCGCGTTCACGCGTCGCCTCCGAACGACGCCTCGTACTGCGCCTGCCAGGCCTTCTGCTCCGCCATCAGCGGGTGCGGCTCGGAGTAGACGTGATCGAAGATCGCGTCCGGGCCTGGCGCGCCGAGCTCGAGAGTGCGCACACGCAGATCCTCCGCGGCCTCCGCGGCCTCGCTCTCGACGTCGGCGAAGAAGGATCCCGCGGCTCCGCGGTTCTCGAGGAACGCGCGCATGCGGGCGATCGGATCGCGTCGTGCCCACTCCTGCTCCTCCGCGTCGCCACGGTACTTCGTGGGATCGTCGCTCGTGGTGTGCGCGCCCATCCGGTAGGTGACGGCCTCGATCGCGCGCGGTCCCAGGCCGGTCCGCGCCTCGTCCAGGGCCCGGCGCGTCACCGCATAGCTCGCGAGCACGTCGTTGCCGTCGACGCGGATCGACTCGATCCCGTAGCCCGTGCCGCGCTGCACGAGCGGCACGCGGGACTGGGTGGACACCGGGACGGAGATCGCCCAGTGGTTGTTCTGCAGGAAGAACACCTCAGGGGTCTGGTAGCTGGCGGCGAACACCATCGCCTCGTGCACGTCACCCTGACTCGAGGCGCCGTCGCCGTAGTAGACCATCACGGCCTCGTCGCGATCCACGTCTCCCGTGCCGCACTTCCCGTCGAAGACGAGGCCCATCGCGAGCCCCGTCGCGTGCAGCGTCTGCGAGCCGAGCACGAGCGTGTAGATGCGCGTCTTGCCGTTGCGGGGATCGGAGGGATCCCAGCCTCCGTTGGCGACGCCGCGCATGAGCTTGATGATGTCGACGGGATCCACACCGCGGATCCGCGTCACCGCGTGCTCGCGATACGAGGGGAAGATCGTGTCCTGCGGTCGGGAGGCGCGGGCCGATCCGACCTGCGCCGCCTCCTGGCCGCGGCTCGGCGGCCACAGGGCGAGTTGCCCCTGGCGTTGGAGGTTCGTCGCCTGGGCGTCGATCGCGCGGATCGCGACCATGTCGCGGTAGAACTGCTCGAGCTCGCTGTCGGGCAGAGCCTCGATCAGCGGGACGTACTCCTCGGCGGCGGGACTCGGGGCGAAGGCGCCGTCGGCGTCGAGGACGCGGACGGTGGCGGAATCGGCGGTCACGTTGTCTACGCTAACCGAGGATTTCCCGTCCGCAGTGGAGAGTCGGTACAAACGATCCCGATCGTCCTGTGACCTTCTCCACCGACGCATGCACGACCAGGGATATCCAGGCCTCCCTCGTATTTATGCCAGGTCGCCCTCGTTTTTTACATGGATGCCCATGCATCTCCTCGGAGGGTCTGGCGGGAGCTCCTGCCCGGTCGATCCGCACGGTCCGGGCCCTCTGCACGTCCGGCGACGCCTGCGCGGTCCGCAGCCGCCAGTACCCTCCGGCACCGTCCGGCAACG
Source organism: uncultured Microbacterium sp. (assembly GCF_945952435.1). GTDB lineage: Bacteria > Actinomycetota > Actinomycetes > Actinomycetales > Microbacteriaceae > Microbacterium. The sequence goes on along the minus strand of NZ_CAMFHZ010000007.1, from coordinate 47,972 downwards.
CGGGCAGGATCGACACCGCCCGCACGGTCCGGAGCGTCTGCACGGTCCGGCAACGTCGGCACGATTGAGAACGCCCACACGATTCGGCAGAGCCTGCCCGGTCGGGCAATGCCGATACGACTCGGCCGCACACGGCACGGCGGATAGGGCGATCCCACCTTGCGGACGTGGCGACGCCGCGCACGCGTCCCCGGGTTCCCGGGTGCTCGGCCGCTGGGCGGCACGGGGTCCGGGCGGCCCGGATCCGGGATCAGGCGCGCAGGGCGCGGGCGACGGCGAGGACGCGGGGCAGCGAGTCCTCCTCGCCGACCGAGACGCGGATCCCGTCCCCGGGGAACGCGCGCACGATCAGCCCGGCCTCCTCGAACGCGGTCGCGGCCGTCGCCGTGTCGTCTCCCGTCGGGATCCAGACGAAGTTGCCCTGCGCGTCCGGCACGTCCCAGCCCGCGTCACGGAGGCCTGCGACGAGCGCGGCGCGCCGCTGCACGATGACGTCCACCCGGGCACGCAGCTCGTCCTCGGCGTCGAGGCTCGCGAGCGCGGCACCCTCGGCGGCGGACGTCACGGACAGCGGCACGGCGGTGCTGCGCGCGGCATCGAGCACACGCGGGTTGCCGATGGCGTACCCGATGCGGAGTCCGGCCAGCCCATACGCCTTGGAGAAGGTGCGCAGCACGACCACGTTCGGGTGCGTCTCGAAGATGCGCTCGGCCAGCCCGTCGACCGCGTCCGGATCGGTCACGAACTCGGCGTAGGCCTCGTCCAGGACGATGAGCACATCCTTCGGCACCGTATCGACGAAGGACGCGAACTCCGCGCTCGTGACGATCGGACCCGTCGGGTTGTTCGGCGTGCAGACGATCAAGACCCTGGTGCGGTCGGTGACCGCGGCCGCCATCGCGTCGAGGTCGTGTCGGGCGTCGGCGGTGAGCGGCACCTGCACGCCGGTCGCGCCCGCGACGAGCGGCAGGCCCGGGTAGGCCTCGAAGGAGCGCCAGGCGTAGACGACCTCGTCGCCCGCACCGGCGGCGGCCTGCACGAGCTGGTACAGGATCGCGACGCTGCCCGAGGCGACATGGACGGCGTCGGGCGCCACGCCGTAGCGCTCTCCGAGCCGCTCGCGCAGGGCGCGCGCCGTGGCGTCCGGGTACCGGTTGATCGGCGTGGTGCCGGCGAGCGCGGCCACGACGCTCGGCAGCGGCTCGAAGGGGTTCTCGTTGCTGGACAGCTTGAATGCATCGGCGCCCGCCTGCTTCCCCTGACGATACGGCGGCAGGGCCGCGATCTCGGGTCGGATGCGGGGCAGGATCTCTTCGCTCACGGGGTCGAGTCTAGGACCGGATTGTGCGCGCTTTCCCGGCTCACGGTGCCATGATCGGGATCATGAGGTTCCTCATCCGCGTCATCGTGAACGCCTTCGCCATCTGGATCGTGAGCCTGATCCCGGCCCTCCAGGTGGTGGTGACCCCCTATCCGCCCGGCGGCATCGTGCCGCTCATCGTCACGCTGCTGGCGATCGGCCTCGTGTTCGGCCTGGTCAACACGATCATCGGCACCGTGCTGAAGATCGTCGCGCTCCCCTTGTACATCCTCACCCTCGGGCTCATCTCCCTCGTCATCAACGGGTTCCTGCTCTGGCTCGCCGCCTGGATCACAGGCTTCTGGGGTTGGGGACTGAGCGTCGGCGGCTTCGGATGGACGATCGTCGCGGCCCTGCTCATCGCGATCATCAACGCGATCTTCGGCGCCCTGCTCCGCCCGCAGCGCCGTCGGGACCGCACCCGCTGAGCCCGCTCCACGCCCGCCCCGCCGATTCGCGTCCGCTCCCGCCGCCCCGACGCGGCGGACCCCGTGGCCGTCTCTCTGTGCCGCTCGCGGGCCCGCCCCTCGTCACCCGTCACCTCCACGTCGCACCACTGTGTAGTCGGTCGAGGTCATCGACGCACCCTGCAACGCTGCGAAGTGCGCGCGGATCGCATCGAGCCGAGGATCCCCGCTCTCCTCCGCCTGCCGCACCGTGTCCCGGTAGGCATCGTAGAGATGCCCTGGCATGTGGGGATCGGCGCCGTGACCCGGTGCGGCGGTGCGGGTGATGACGAGACTGTCCGCGGATCCCGTACCGCCCGCGGATCCGCCGCCGGCGAGACCCGCCACGGGATCGTCGGTATGTCGCACGGCGACGTGGAGCACATCGTCCGGCAGGACGGGCTCGACCGGGGAGCCGATCGTGAACACTCCCTGCACGTCGAACTCACCGGACTGCGCGATGAGGTCGGTGATCATGCCGCCCTGGGAGTATCCGACGAGATCGACCGGGGTCGTCGAATCGGCGCCGGCGTCGCGCAGCGCGGCGACCGTCGCGCGGTACGGGTCGGATTCGGCGTGATCGAGGTACGCCGTCAGGTTCGAGTTCATGTCCCAGGGCTCGCGGTCGGTGCCGTCGACGCCCGTCGATCGCGTTCCGTCGACGTACGCGACGAATCTCTTGCGCCCGGCGTCGGACGTGTACGTCTCGATCCGCACCTGCGGCGTCTTCGCGTACGGCACCCGCGCGACCGCTTCACCGAGAGAGGTCGGTGCGGATCCGCCGGTGCCGGATCCGGGGCGCAGGGCGACGGACGTCCGCGCCTGTACGAGCACGTCGTTGGGGCCCGGCGCCGCGCCGGGCGGAGCCGTGCCGTTCACGACGACCGGTCGCGTTCCCGTCGTGAGGGGCTGGAGCGGGAGGACGCCGCGAGTCGAACCGACCTCGCGGAGGAGCCCTTCGGCCGTGCGGGTGAGTCCCTGTTCTGCCGTCCGGGCCGTCAGGAGCAGCGTGAAGGCGGCCGGCGAGCAGAAGAGCAGCGCCGCCATCGCGAGTGCCTCCGACGAATGCGGGGGCCGTGCCGAGGGAGAGAACCCCTCGGTTCGATCTCTGTCCCAGGCGATGCGCAGCACCTTCTCGATCGCCGCGAGACGGACGTCCGCACGGAGGAGGTCGTCGATACGCTCTCGCGCCCTGCGCGCGGCGCAGGGATCGGTCGCGTCGAGCAGCGCGAGCCGAGCCCGCAGCTCGGCGACCTCGTAGGCATCGGCCGTCGTCTCCACGGCGCGCGCCATCGCGTCCAACGCCGCCTCCGCGTCGGCGAGCTGTGCCGTCAACGTCCATACCCAGGACACCTCGCCGATTCCCGTCTCGTCCGCCGCCGAGACGACGGACAGCTCCTGCCCGGCGAGCTCCACGTCCACGGAGGCGTAGCGGATCCGCATCCCGAAGCCACGCAGATCGTCCGGATCCACCTGGACGATCCCTCCCTGCCCGATCTCGACATCCGATCCCATGCGCTCACCCTTCTCTCAACGTCGCCGCCGCGTCGTCGAGCCGGTGTCGCAGCTCGCGCAGCTCATCGAGACGGGCCTTCAGCTGCTCCCGCAACGCATCGACCGCCCTCGACCGCCACACGCACTCCGCATCGATCGCGCCCAGCGTCGCGATCGCCAGCTCGACGCGATCCCGCGCGCGGTCGCATCGGACGAGCGCCTCGGCGCGTAGCCCGGCGGTCGCTGCGTTCGAGGCGATGCTCCACATGGGAACCACCCTCGCGCAGCACCCGGACGCGCAGAGGCCGGATCCCGCAACCGGTGCACAGCTCCCTCGACAGGGCTGCTGTGGAGGATGGCTGCACGGGAGCGGTCGCGAGGCGGTGCGGCACAATGGGATCCATGACCGAGTCGGATCCGTTCCGCGTGATCTTCGTGTGCACGGGGAACATCTGCCGGTCCCCGATGGCCGAAGCGGTCTTCCGCGACATCGCGGAGAGGCAGGGACTCGGCGAGCACATCCGCTCGACGAGCGCCGGAACCGGCGACTGGCACGTGGGAGAACAGGCCGACCGGCGCACGATCGAGGCCCTGGCCCGGCGCGGCTACGACGGCTCGAAGCACCGTGCGCGACAGTTCACCTACGACTCGTTCGCGGAGAACGATCTCGTCGTCGCACTCGACCGCACGCACGAACGGATCCTGCGGCAGTGGGCGCGTGACGAGTCGGAAGAGGGGAAGGTCACGCTGCTGCTCTCCTTCGAGCACGCGCCGACCGTGCTCGACGTTCCCGACCCCTACTACGCCGACGCCCGGATGTTCGACGAGGTGCTCGGTATGATCGAGAACGCGAGCCGCGGCCTGTTCCGTCAGCTCGAACCCGCCATCCGGCCACCGGCACCCCGCTCCTGACGCCTCGTCCGAGGGTGCCTCGATCAGGAGGTCTCCCCTGACTGCTCAGCTCCCGGCCCAGACGCCCCTCCCGCCGCAACCGCTCAGCCCGTTGGACGGTCGCTACCGGACCGCGGTCGCGCCGCTCGCCGACTACCTCTCGGAGGCCGGTCTGAACCGCGCCAGGGTCGAGGTCGAGGTCGAATGGCTCATCGCGCTCACCGACCGCTCGCTCTTCGGCACGGCCCCTCTCTCCGATGCCGACAAGGACCGCCTGCGCGGCCTGTACCGCGACTTCGGCCAGGCGGAGATCGACTGGCTCGCCGAGAAGGAGGCGGTCACCCGCCACGACGTGAAGGCCGTGGAGTACCTGGTCCGCGACCGGCTCTCGGCCCTCGGCCTGGATGAGATCGCCGAGCTCACCCACTTCGCCTGCACGAGCGAGGACATCAACTCGGCCTCCTACGCGCTCACCGTCAAGCGCGCGGTCGAGCGCGTGTGGCTGCCCGCCCTGCGGGACGTGATCGCCAAGCTCCGCGAGCTCGCGGTCGAGCACGCCGATGCTCCGATGCTCTCGCGCACCCACGGTCAGCCCGCGACGCCGTCGACCATGGGCAAGGAGATCGCGGTCTTCGCCTGGCGACTGGAGCGCGTCGTCGCCCGGATCGAGGCGTCCGAGTACCTCGCGAAGTTCTCCGGTGCGACGGGGACGTGGTCCGCGCATCTGGCCGCAGAGCCCTCCGTCGACTGGCCCGAGCTGGCGCGCGACTACATCGAGGGGCTGGGGCTGGACTTCAACGTGCTGACCACCCAGATCGAGTCCCACGACTGGCAGGTCGAGCTCTACGACCACGTCCGTCACGCGGGCGGTGTCCTGCACAACCTCGCGACCGACATCTGGACGTACATCTCGCTCGGCTACTTCGCGCAGATCCCCGTCGCCGGCGCGACCGGATCCTCGACGATGCCGCACAAGATCAACCCGATCCGGTTCGAGAACGCCGAGGCGAACCTCGAGCTGGCCGGCGCCCTGCTGAACTCGCTGTCGCAGACGCTCGTCACCTCGCGGCTGCAGCGCGACCTGACCGATTCGACCACGCAGCGCAACATCGGGGTCGCCTTCGGTCACTCGTTGCTCGCGCTGGACAACCTGCGCCGGGGCCTGAACGAGATTTCGCTCTCGCGCGACGTGCTGCTCGAAGACCTCGACCACAACTGGGAGGTGCTCGGCGAGGCGATCCAGACCGTGATCCGCGCCGAGGTCGTCGCCGGACGCTCCACGATCCAGGATCCGTATGCGCTGCTCAAGGAGCTCACCCGGGGTCACCGCGTGGGGGCGGCCGAGCTGGCCGCATTCGTGGAGGGACTGGAGATCGGCGACGCGGCGAAGAAGCGCCTCCTCGCGCTGACGCCCGCGACCTACGTCGGCCTCGCGGAGACGCTCGCTAGGTAGTCGGAGACGGACGTACTCGTTCGTGGATCCTCGGCCGTGGATCAGGCGGCCGTTCGTGGGTCCTCGTTCGCGGATCCTCGTTGGCGTATCCTCGTTCGTGGATCCGCCAATATGTCGGACCGTCGTACGTTTTCAGGGCGCGATCTCGGATCCAGTCCTGTCAACGTGCGTCTGGCCGACATATCGGCACAGGTTGGGGAGCGGGATCTGCTGCATCGACGCCGACGCGCCGTCGGCTTGCTGAGGCATCAAGTCTCGGCAGAAGCGGGCACCGACCCCGAGTCAGAACCAGCTCCTGCCCCCGCACCCGGAACCGACCCCGAGTCAGAACCGGCCCCCGCCCCCGACGCTCCGGAATACTGCTCGGCGCGGTCCTTGGGCATGCCGTACACCGCTGCGAGGACCAGCAGCGCGGTTACGGCGGCGGCGATGAACACGCCGGTCGATGCGTGCACCACGGTCGCCGGATCGTGCTCTCCCGCGCCGGCGGCGACGAGCGCGTTCGAGATCGCACCGTAGACCGCGACACCCACCGCGCTGCCCGCCGACCGCGCGAACGTGTTCATGCCCGTCACCGCGCCGCGTTCGCCCCACCCGACCGAGGCCTGGGCCACGATGAGCGTGGGCGCCGCCGTCCAGCCGAGGCCGAAGCCGATGACGAAGGCCACGCCGGCGACCGCGAAAGCGTTCGGGAACGGACCGATGAGCGCCAGCCCCAGGCCGCCGAGCGTGGCGATCGAGGCGCCGATGAGCGCGGTCACCCGGAAGCCGTGTCGCAGGTACAGCCGACCGGCGTTGGCGGCCGACAGCGGCCAGCCGAGGGTGAGCGCCGCCACCGAGAGCCCCGCGAGAAGCGGAGGGACGCCGATCGACCCCTGCAGGTAGGAGGGCGCGAAACTCGTGATCCCGGTGAGGAGCGCGCCGATCGCCAGGGACGCGAGCGTGGTCGTGAGGATGAGCCGCCGCGAGATGAGGCGGAGATCGATGATGGGCTCTTCGGCCCGCCGTTCCACGAGCACGAAGGCGAGGAGGGCGAGGACGCCGACGGCGAAGCACACGATGCCGGGGACGGACAGCCAGGCCCAGGCGTTGCCGCCTTCGAGCACGCCGAGGATCAGGCCGGTGAGACCGATCGTGAGCAGCACGGCGCCCGCGTAGTCGATCCGGTGCGCGCGCTTCTCGATCCGCTCGTGGAAGCACCGCAGCAGCATCCACGCGGCCACGAGGCACAGCGGCACGTTGATGACGAAGATCAGCCGCCAGGCACCGAGCTGCGCGAACAGGCCGCCGAGCGCGGGCCCGACCACCGAGGACACGGCCCAGACGCTCGCGATGTAGCCCTGCACGACCGCGCGCTCCGCCACCGTGTAGATGTCGCCGACGATCGTCATGGCCATCGGCGCGACCGCGCCGGCGCCGAGCCCCTGCACGAGGCGGAAGACGATGAGGGACGTCATGCTCCACGCCACGGCGCACAGGACCGAGCCGACGAGGAAGAGGGCGATCCCGATCAGGATGATGGGCTTGCGCCCCAGAGTGTCCGCGAGCTTCGAGTAGATCGGCACGCTCACGGCCTGCGCGAGCAGGTACACCGAGAACAGCCACGGGAACTGCTGGTAGCTGCCCAGATCGTCCACGACGCTCGGCACCGCGGTCGCGAGGATCGTCGCGTCCATGGCGATGAGGCCCGTGGCCAGCATGAGCGAGAGCAGGACCGGCCCCCGCTCGGAACGGAATCCGACGGCGGCGCGGTCTATGGAGGTGCTCACCCTGCTGACCAGCGCCGAACGGTCCGGGGTTATTCCCCGGTCGGCGTGGCGGGTGCGGATCCGGTGCCCGTGGATCCGGTGGCGGGCTCCGACGGTCCGTCCGCGCCCGGCTCATTGTCGTACAGCACAGGACGATCGTGCGGCTTGGCGAACTCGGCCGGGTCGACGGCGAGGATGAGGATCGAGAGGATCAGCAGCGCCAGGATGAAGATCCCACCGGTCACGATGAACGCGAGGTTCCACGGCGGGATCGCGTGATACGTCCCGTCGGCGACGCTGCGCATCACGTCCTGCGTGAACGCGCCCGTCGCGATGAGCGTGACGGCGCCGGCGAAGACGCCGCACAGGAGCGACAGCCCGACCAGCTGCATCGGACGCATCAGGTCGCGGCGCCGGGTCTTCTCGGTCATGCGGATCCTTCGTTCTCGGCCGGTGCAGCCGGGGCAGCACCGGAGATGTCGTTCGCCGCCCGCTCGCCCGGGCGGATCGCGGGACGCGGGCTCAGCCCCGCGATGCCCAGGAAGACGGCGACGATCGCGGCGTAGGCGCCGAAGAGGCCGACCGCGAGCGTGATGCCGGTGAGCGTGAACGTGCCCGCCTCCGCGATCGAGTAGTTCAGCGCATAGGTGCTCGGCACGCACACCACGGCGACCGCGAGCAGCAGGGAGAGCGCTCCGATGAGGATCGCGTCGCGCGAGCCCTCGACCGCGGCGATCCGCCGTGCCGAGGCTCCTTCCGCGAGAGGCCTCATGCGGCGTCCCCTGATTCCGGCGACGAGCTCGATCACGCCGCTCAGCACGCCCCAGACGACGATGAGCACGAAGAACAACGGCGTCGACCGCCAGGCCGGGACGCCCGCGGCCATGCCGGTGAGCCCGGCGACGACCGCGAGCAGCACGAACGGCCAGCGCCAGCCGGTCGGGGCGACCAGCCACGCGGCGAGCGCGAGCACGAGCGCCGTCACGAGCGCGAAACCGCTGAACACCGCGAGCCCGACCGAGGCGGAGTGGTCGGGCGAGAACGTGATCATGAGCGCCGCGACGGCCGCGAAGAGGGCGCGCGCGAGCTGCACATGACGCAGCGTGAACGTGCGGGTGGCGGGCATGACGGATCCTCGGAGCCGGAGGCGGACGGACCCCGCCAGTCTACGCGCGCGATCTTAGGCGCCCGCTTCGCGCCCCTCCCGCGTGGCCGCGCGTGCGCGCCGCGGACGGCGCGGCTGCAGCTCGCTGAGCAGCGTCCCCGCGACGATCAGCGCGACGCCGAGGATCGCGAAGGGCGGGATCCTCTCGCCCGCGATGCGGCCGACGACCCCCGCCCACACCGGTTCCCCCGTGTAGATGATCGTCGCGCGCGTGGCGGAGACGGACCGCTGCGCCCAGTTCATCGTGAGCTGGATCACGCCGCTCGCCACGCCCATCGCGATCCCGGCGATCAGCCACACCGGGTCGAAGGCGGGGAGCTGCTCGCCGACCGCGGGCATGGTCGCGAATCCCAGCAGAGACGCGACCAGCAGCTGCACCACGGTGAGCCGGCCCACGTCGTAGCGGCCGCCGAACAGGCTGATCAGGATGATCTCCGCCGCGATCGGCACCGTGCTCACGAGGGTCAGGATCTCGCCGGGACCGAACTGCAGACCCCGCGATCCGATGCCCGCGACGAGCAGCAGCCCGACGAACGCGAGCCCCGCGCCGGCCAGGGTCAGCGCCCGCGGCGGTCTGCGCAGGACGAGCCACTGCAGCAGCGGCACGAGCGGCACGTAGAACGCGGTGATGAACGCGCTCGTGGAGGAGTCGATCGTGAGGAGGCCGGCGGTCTGCAACCCGTAGCCGCCGTAGATCGCGGCGCCGATCGCCGCCCCGGCGCCGATCTCGCGCCAGCCGATCCCGCGCAGCGAGCGCCGGAAGACGAACGCGGCGAAGACCGCGGCCGCGAGGAAGCGGATGCCGACGAAGAACCAGGGACCGGAGTGCTGGACCGCCGTGTGCACGACGAGGAAGGTGCCGCCCCAGACCACGGTGATCGCGACGAGGGCCCACTCCTGCCGCGACAGCCCGATCCTGCGCACGGGCCGCCCAGCCTGCTGCGTCATCGTCTCGCGCCGAGCCGCATCAGCGCGCGGTGGCGATCCAGAGCCGCCCTGATCCGCTCGCGCGCACGGTCGCGGCGCGCGTCACGAACACGGCGACGCCCCGGGACACGGCGATCGCATCGGCATCGGCATCGGCATCGGCATCGGCATCGGCATCGGCGAGAGTGAACGCGCCGTCGGTCACGATCGCGAGCGACGGGCCGTCGAGCCGGAGCGTCGCGTCCGCGGTGACGGCGAGGAGCTCGAACGGGACGTCCGCGCCCGAGGCGTGGATCCGCGGCCGGTAGCTGCGCACGCCGTCGGCGAGCTCCACGGGCAGGAGGCGGTCGTCCGCGCTCGGCGCGAACGTCAGGACGCGCTCGAGCTCCGGCACGTCGACGTGTTTCGGCGTCAGCCCGCCGCGGAGCACGTTGTCGCTCGGTCCCATGAGCTCCACGCCGGCGCCGCGCAGATACGCGTGGATGTTGCCGGCCGGGAGCCAGAGCGACTCCCCCGCCGCGAGGGTGATGTGGTGCAGCATGAGCGCGACCGCGATGCCGGGATCTCCCGGATAGGCCTCGGCGAGCCGCGTGACGAGCTCGAACCGGGCGTCTCCCGCGGCAGCCGCGACGAGGACCGCGACGGCCACCTCGGGGCCGGCACCGCCCGCGAGCAGCCAGGAGAAGCCCGCGCGGAGGCCGTCGGATCCCGAGAGCACGTCCCGCCACGGCTGCAGGGCGTCGGATCCCGCCCGCGCGGAGAGGACATCCAGGTCCGCGACGATCTCGTCGACCGGACGGAACCCGCACAGCGCCTCGAAGCCGTCCTCCAGCGCGACGATGAGCTCGGGCTTCGCGAACGGATCCTTGTAGTTGCGGTGCGCCGCCTCGAGCGGCACGCCCCGCGCCTCCTCGTCTGCGAAGCCCGCGGCCGCCTGTGCGGAGGTCGGGTGGGCCTGCAGCGACAGCGGGCCTGCCGCGACGAGGATCTTCAGCAGGAACGGCAGGGTCGCCCCGTTCGCCTGCTCCCATGCGACGAGCGTGGGCCACGGGGCGTCGACCGCGCGTGTGGGGGATCCGGGATGCGCGCCCAGCCACAGCTCGGCCTCCGGGCCGCCGCTTCCCGGCGCGCCCAGGACCTGCGCCACACCGTCCACGCGTCCCCACGCGTACGGTCGCGGGTCGTTGCCGACCTCGACGAACAGGGGGGTCGCGGACGCGCTCATGTCTCTCCGATCGGGACGGCGGGAGGGGATGCTGCCAGCGTACCGATCGGGCCGGCATCGCGAATCCGGTCCATCGGCACCAAGATGGGACGATGAGCCACCGCCCCGCCACCCCCGCCACCGCGGCGCTCCGATCCGCCCGCGACCTGCTGCATGCCCACGCGACCGACTACGCGGGTGCCAGGGAGACGTTCCGCTGGCCGGAGCTGGACGAGTTCAACTTCGCGCTCGAGTGGTTCGACGTCGTGGCGGCCGAGAACCCCGACCGCCCGGCCGTGCAGATCGTCTCCGCCGATCTGTCCAGCCGCACCTGGACCTACGGCGAGCTCTCCCGGCGCTCGGATCAGGTGGCGAACTGGCTGCGCGGGCTCGGCATCCGCCGGGGCGACCACGTGATCGTCATGCTCGGCAACACGATCGACCTCTGGGAGACGATGCTCGGGCTCACCAAGCTCGGCGCCGTCGCGATCCCCACCTCGACGCTGCTCTCCCCCGCGGACCTCGCCTACCGCGCGGAGAAGGGCGAGGCGCGGGCCGTCGTCACGCTCGGCGCGCTGGCGGACCGGGTCGGGGAGCTCCCGGACGAGGTCCTGCGCATCGCGGTCAGAGACGCCCCCGAGGGCTGGCAGGACTTCGCTGACGCGTCGCAGGCGGCCGAGGACTTCGTGCCGGACGGCGCGACGCCCGCGCGGGACACGAGCCTGCTGTACTTCACCTCCGGGACGACCAGCAGGCCCAAGCTCGTGCAGCACTCCCACGTCTCGTACCCGGTCGGCCATCTCTCCACGATGTGGTGGCTGGGCCTGCGCGAGGGCGACGTGCATCTCAACATCTCGTCGCCCGGATGGGCAAAGCACGCCTGGTCGAGCTTCTACTCGCCGTTCCTCGCCGAGGCGACCGTGTTCGTCTACAACTACGACCGCTTCGACGCCGACACGCTCATGGACGTCATGGACCGCCACGAGGTGACGACGTTCTGCGCCCCGCCGACGGTGTGGCGCATGCTGATCCAGGCGGATCTCGGCCGCCTCGCCCACCCTCCGCGCGAGCTCGTGGGGGCGGGTGAGCCACTGAACCCGGAGGTGATCGGCCGGGTGCGCGACGCGTGGGGCGGCACGATCCGCGACGGGTTCGGGCAGACCGAGATGACGGCCTGCGTGGGCAACTCCCCGGGCCAGGTCGTGAAGGACGGGTCGATGGGACGCCCGCTGCCCGGCTATCCCGTGGTGCTCGTGGATCCGGTCAGGGGGGTGGTGGTCGAGGACCCGGACGGCGCCGCTGACGACGGTTCCCCCGCCGAGGGGGAGATCTGCCTCGACCTGTCCGCGGGGCCCCGGGGGCTCATGGTCGGCTACTACCGGGACCCCGAGGCCACGGCGCGCTCGCGCGAGGGCGGGTTCCACCACACCGGCGACATCGCGACGCGGGACGCCGAGGGCTACCTCACCTACGTCGGCCGGGCCGACGACGTCTTCAAGGCCTCGGACTACAAGATCTCCCCGTTCGAACTCGAGTCCGTGCTGCTCGAGCACCCGGACGTCGTGGAGGCGGCGGTCGTGCCGAGCCCCGATCCGACGCGCCTCGCGGTGCCGAAGGCGTACGTCTGCCTGTCCGCCTCCGCGCACGAGGATCCGGCGGCGACGGCCGGATCGATCTTCGCGCACGCCCGCACCCAGCTCTCCCCGCACCAGTGGGTGCGGATCATCGAGTTCGTGCCTGAGCTGCCGAAGACGATCTCCGGCAAGATCCGCCGCGTCGACCTGCGGGCGCGCGAGGCGGAGCGGGTCGCGGCACGGGACGAGACCGCGCAGCACCACGACCGCGACCACCGCTGAGGGCCAGGGGCTCCGGGCTACAGGTCCGCGATCACGATCCTGGTCATGCGGAGCATGCGGCCGTAAACACCGGGTCGCGCGAGCAGCGCGTCCAGGTCGGCGGGGACGATCTGCCAGCTCACGCCGAAGCGGTCCACGAGCCACCCGCACGCCTCGGCATCAGGGACGGCGCTGAGGGCCTCCCAGAGACGGTCGATCTCCTCCTGCCCGTCGCAGCGCACGAGCAGCGAGACCCCTGGTGTGAAGGAAGCCTCCACGTCCTCCGGCGAGGCCATCATGCTCAGCTGCTGCCCGGCGAGGCGGAACTCGGTGTAGACGATCTCCTCTCCCGTGCCCGAGACCACGTAGTCGAGGATCCGTCCGACCTCCGCATCGGGGAAGGTCGAGGTGTACAGCGCGAGGGCCTGCGGGGCCTCGTCCCGGCTGTCGGCGCCGAACGTGAGCATCGGCATGTACCGGGCGATCGGGTCGGCGTCCGGACGAAGGAGCTTGAACTGCCAGCTCACCCCGTACTGGTCCTCGACCCAGCCGTACAGCGGGCTGAACGAGTACTCCCCGATGTCCATGATGACCCTGTCGTGCTCGGCGAGAAGCGTCCAGGCATGGTTGATCCAGGCGCGGGCGGCCTGTTCATCGCCGCCGAACCGGCCGGGATCGACGTTCACCAGGAGTGAGATGCCCGGCGTGGGGCGGTACTCCGCCCCCGCGTTGATGAGCGAGATCCGGAAGTCGTCGTCGAGGGTCACGTCGACGACCACGGGAAGACCCTCGAACCCCTTCTGGAAATCGGGCAGCCCCTCGGTGGGGTACCGCGCGACCACGCGCGACCGTGCGCCGTCGAAGACGGTCTCGTAGAACGCGCCCGCCTCTTCGGCGGTCCGATCGCACCAGATGTTCGGGATGATGCGCTGCGTCATGACGCTCCTCGCGTGGCGGTCGACCCCCCCTGGGACCAGGGTGCCCGTCCTGCCCCGCGGATGCAAGGGTCTGTGCCCGCCGGTCCGTGCCCGCCGTACCGGGCGCGGGGCCTCAGCGCCGGCCGACCCGCGTCCGCGGTCGACGGCGCACCACCCGCACGGGCGCCGTGATGACGGCGTCGACGACCATCGAGCCGTCGGTCGGCCCCACGACGGGGATCGCGGTGGTCGGGGTCACCTCGATCGGGTCCACCGGAACGTGGGCGAGACCGCGGTGCGCGGAGACGTAGGCGGGGATCAGCAGCGCGACCGCGCCGATCCACGCCAGCGGATTGCTGAGCACGACGCCCGTGTACCCGATGAGGGAGCCGAGCAGCACGGCGGCGCCGACGCGCATGACGAGCTCGATCACCCCCGTCACGGTGGGGATCAGCGTGTGCCCGAGGCCCTGGAGCACGCCGCGCAGCACGAACAACACCGCGAGCGCGGTGTAGCTGAGCCCGTTGATGAACAGCATGTGCGCCGACAGCTCGACGACCGCGTCCGATCCGTCTCCGATGAAGAGGCGCACCATGAAGGATCCGAAAAGCACGAGCACCGCGCCGAGGAGGAGAGCGGTCACGACGGCCATCCAGAGCGCTTCGCGCACGCCGCGGCGGATCCGATCGGGGCGACGGGCGCCGAGGTTCTGCGCCGCGTACATCGAGGCGGCGAGGCCGATCGACTGGAGGAAGGCGACGGCGATGCTGTCGACCCGGGACGCGGTCGTGTAGGCGGCGACCGCGTCCGCGCCCAGGGTGTTCAGCGCGACCTGGACCGTGATCGTGCCGATCGCGATGATCGACGCCTGGAAGCCCATGGGAAGGCCGAGGCGGAGGTGCTCGACGATGTCGGCGCGGGTGACGCGCCAGTCCGGCCGGTGCACGTGGAGCACGGGGAGCCGGCGCCACACGTAGAGCAGGCAGAGCGCCACCGACACGGCCTGCGCGACGACGGTCGCAAAAGCCGCTCCGGCGACACCCCACTCGAACACCCCGACCATGAGGATCACCAGGGCGATGTTCAGCGCGCAGGACACCGCGAGGAAGACGAGCGGCGTGCGGGAGTCGCCGATCGAGCGGATCACGGCGGAGAGGTAGTTGAAGAACATCACCGCGCTGCCGCCCGCGAACGTCACCTGCGTGAAGACCGTGGCCTGGTCCAGCAGCACCGGGGGCGTCTGCAGCAGTTCGAGCAGCGGGCGGGCGATGAGCGGCCCCCCGACGGAGATGACGAGGGCCGCGGCCGCGGTGAGCAGGGTGCCGGTCGCGACGGAGCGACGGACCGCGGCGTGGTCGGCGGCACCGTAGGCCTGCGCCGTGGGGATCGCGAACCCGCTGCTGAGACCCCAGGCGAAGCCGATGAGCAGGAAGATCAGGCTGCCCGTCGCGCCGACGGCGGCGAGCGCGTCGACGCCGAGGTGGCGGCCGACGACGATCGCGTCGGCGAACTGGTACAGCTGCTGGACGACGTTGCCGATCAGGAGCGGCAGGGCGAAGGCGAGGATGACGCGCCAGGGGCGGCCGGTGGTGAGGATAGTGGCCATGAGCTCTTCGGGTGACGGGGGTGAGCGCGGAACCGAGCAATCCTATCGAATCGATTCGACCCCTGTCCACACCGGGAGGGAGCAGGATCGCGCAGACCGGCGCCGCGATCCTGCTCCCTCAGGCAGCCGGCTCAGCGGGAGAGCGCCTGCTCCACGTCGGCAAGCAGGTCGTCGACGTCCTCCAGGCCGACCGAGAGCCGCACGACCTCGACGGGGACCGCTGCCTCGGTGCCGCGGACGGACGCGTGGGTCATCGCGTCCGGATAGTTCACGAGCGACTCCACCCCGCCCAGGGACTCGGCGAGCTGGAACACCCGGGTGGACTCCGCGAACCGGCGGGCCGCCTCGCCCGATTCGAGCGCGACGGAGACGATGCCGCCGAAGCCCGACATCTGCCGGGCCGCCCGCTCGTGCCCGGGGTGCGACGGCAGCCCGGGGTAGTAGACGCGGGCGACCCGGGGGTGCGCGTCGAGGAACGCGGCCAGCGCCTGGGCGTTCTCCCCGTGCTGGCGCATCCGCACCGGGAGGGTCTTGATCCCGCGGGTGGTGAGCCAGGCGTCGAACGGGCCGGAGACCGCGCCGACCGCGAACTGGAGGAAGCCGACCTTCTCCGCGAGCTCCTCGTCGCGCAGCACGACCGCCCCGCCCACGACGTCCGAGTGGCCGCCGAGGTACTTCGTCGTCGAGTGCACGACGACGTCCGCCCCGAGGGAGAGCGGACGCTGCAGGGCCGGGGTCGCGAACGTGTTGTCGACCACGACCAGGGATCCGGCGGCGTGACCGATCTGCGCGAGGGCGGCGATGTCCGAGATCCGCAGCAGCGGGTTCGAGGGCGTCTCCACCCAGAGCACCCGCGGCGTGCGCACGGCGACCGCGGCACGCACCGCGTCCGTGTCGCTCATGTCAACGACCTGCACCGTGACGCCCCAGTCCCCGAGCACGCGGGAAAGGAGGCGGAACGTCCCCCCGTACACGTCGTTGCCGAGCAGCACGTGGTCGCCCGGACGCAGGACCGCGCGCAGCAGGGTGTCCTCCGCGGCGAGGCCGGACGCGAAGGAGAAAGCGCGGGCGCCGCCCTCGAGCGCCGCGAGCTGCGTCTGCAGCGCGTCGCGCGTCGGGTTGCCGCTGCGCCCGTACTCGTACCCCTGTCGCAGACCCCCGATCCCGTCCTGCAGGAAGGTCGTCGACAGGTGCAGCGGGGGGATCACCGCCCCCGTGTACGGGTCGGCGGCCTGACCCGCGTGGATCGCCGCGGTGGCGGTCTTGTCGGTCTCGATGCTCATGGTCGGATCCCTTCGGTTCGCCCCGTCGCGGGGCTCGTGCCGGTTCTCGGTGTGGTCGTGGGGGACGGCGCGACGGCGAAGCCGTGCCCGCTCATCCAGTCGTCGTCGTAGAGCTTGTCGAGGTAGCCGCGGCCGTGGTCGGGCAGCAGCACCACGACCACGTCCCCCTCGTCCAGGCGCGCGGCGACCCGGAGCGCGGCGGCCACGGCCATCCCGCTGGAACCGCCGACGAGCAGGCCCTCCTCGCGGGCGAGGCGGCGGGTCATGGTGAAGGCCTCGGCGTCCGAGATCCGCTCGTACCCGTCGACGACGCTCGCGTCGAAGGTGCTCGGGAGGAAGTCCTCCCCGACGCCCTCGACGAAGTAGGGGTGGATCGGGCCGCCGGAGTAGATCGAGCCCTCCGGATCCGCGCCGATCACCCGGACGCGGCCGTCGCTCGCCTCCTTGAGGAAGCGGCCCGTGCCGCTGATCGTGCCGCCCGTGCCGATCCCGGCGACGAAGTGCGTGACCCGTCCGTCGGTGTCCGCCCAGATCTCCGGCCCCGTCGACTCGTAGTGCCCCTGCGGACCGTTCTGATTCGCGAACTGGTTCGGGTTGAACGCCCCGGGGATCTGGGCGGCGAGGCGCGCCGCGACCGCGTAGTACGAGTCGGGATGCTCCGGCGGGACCGCGGTGGGGGTGACGACGACCTCGGCGCCGTAGGCGCGCAGCGTCGCGACCTTCGGACCGTCGAACTTGTCCGGCACCACGAAGACCATGCGGTAGCCGCGCTGGAGGGCGATGAGCGCGAGGCCGACGCCCGTGTTGCCGCTGGTCGCCTCCACGATCGTGCCGCCGGGGGCGAGCCGCCCGTCCCGTTCGGCGGCATCGACGATCGCCCGCGCGATCCTGTCCTTCGCGGAGCCGCCCGGATTGAAGTACTCGACCTTGGCGAGCACGGTCGCCGCGATGGGGCCGCGGTCAGCGGTCGCCGCGGTCACGGAGGAGAGGCGGACGAGGGGCGTCGCGCCGACGAGATCGGCGACATGGCTGGCGTAGCGCACGGAAGGTCCTGAACGGTCGTCGCGCGAGGAGCGCGGAGCTGTCTGTGGTCGTCGAAGGAGCGCGGGAAGGCGCTCAGAGACAACAACGACAGGTCAGGCTCACGGGAACAGCATACGGGTCCTGAGCCGGATCCGCTCCCCCCGGTTCAGGCGCGCAGCAGCGCATCCTCCAGGGCGACCCACGCGAGCATCGCGCACTTCACGCGGGCGACGTAGCGCGAGACGCCGGTCAGCGCCGCCGCGTCGCCGTAGACGTCCTCGTCGAGCTCCATCGCCCCGCGCGAGCGCAGCGCCTCGCGGAAGCCGTCGATGAGCACCGCCGCCTCGGCGCGCTTCTTGCCGACCACGAGCTCGGTGAGCATCGACGCGGAGGCCTGGGAGATCGAGCAGCCCGCGCCGTCCCAGCTCACCGCGGCGATCCGCTCGCCGTCCTCCTCCAGCCGCGCGCGCAGGGTGATCTCGTCGCCGCAGATCGGGTTGCGCTGGTGCGACTCGGCCGTGTGCGGATCGGCACCAGCGCCGTCGGCCGGATCGGGGCCGATCAGCCCCTTGCCGTGGGGGCGCTTCGAATGATCCAGGATCAGCTCCTGGTACAGCTCCTCGAGCCCGCTCATGCGCGGATTCCCTCCACGCCGAAGAAGCCGCGCACCCCGGCGACGGCGTCGAGCATCCTGTCGACCTCGTCCACCGTGTTGTAGAGCGCCGCGGAGGCGCGCACCGACGCGGTGACGCCCAGGCGCGCGTGCACGGGCTCGGCGCAGTGATGGCCGACCCGCACGGCGATGCCGCGAGCGTCCAGGAACTG
Organism: uncultured Microbacterium sp.; assembly: GCF_945952435.1. Lineage (GTDB taxonomy): Bacteria > Actinomycetota > Actinomycetes > Actinomycetales > Microbacteriaceae > Microbacterium. The sequence goes on along the minus strand of NZ_CAMFHZ010000007.1, from coordinate 29,795 downwards.
GCCGACGTCGTGCGCGTGCACGCCCTCGACGACGAACGCCTGCAGGGCGACCCGCTCGGCACCGGGGCCACCCGTGCCGAGCAGGCGCACGCCCTCGATCTCGCCGAGCCCCTCGCGCAGATGCCGCTCGAGGGTCTGCTCGTGCGCGTGGATGCGGTCGAGGCCGATGCTCTCCAGGTAGCGCGTGGCCGCCGCGAGCGCGACCGCCTGCGAGACGGGCTGCGTGCCGGCCTCGAAACGCTGCGGCGGGGGCAGGAACTCCGTGCGCTCGAACGTGACCCGGCTGATCATCGAGCCCCCGGTGAGGAACGGAGGAAGCGCGGCGAGCACCTCGCGACGACCGTAGAGGCCGCCGATGCCGTAGGGGCCCTGCATCTTGTGGCCGGAGAACACGGCGAGATCGACGCCGAGCCCCGGCAGATCCAGCGGCAGGTGCGGCGCGGACTGGCAGGCGTCGAGCACCGTGATCGCGCCGACCTCGCGGGCGAGCGCCACGATCTCCGCCACGGGATTCACGATCCCGAGCACGTTGGAGACGTGCGTGAACGCGACGACGCGGGTGCGGGACCCGATCACCTCGGCCGCGTGGTCGAGGTCGAGGGATCCGTCGTCGCGGATCCGGATCACGCGCAGGACCGCACCCGTGCGGGCGACGAGCTCCTGCCAGGGGATGATGTTCGCGTGATGCTCCGCCTCGGTCACGACCAGCTCGTCGCCGGGGTGCAGGGCGAGGCCGGCGCTGGCGGGCGCGCCGCGGCCGAGGGTCGCGTGGCCGATCGAGGCGGCGACGAGGTTGAGCCCCTCGGTCGCGCCGTGGGTCCAGACGAGGTCGTCCTCGGCGGCTCCCACGAAGCCGGCGACGGCCGCCCGCGCGTCCTCGTAGAGCTCGGTCGCCTCGGCGGCGAGGGTGTGCGCGCCGCGGTGCACGGCCGCGTTCGAGCGTTCGAGGAAGTCGCGCTCCGCGTCGAGAACGATCCGGGGCTTCTGACTCGTGGCGGCCGAGTCGAGGTACGCGAGCGGCGCGCCGTTCACGGACGTGTCGAGCAGCGGGAAGTTGGCGCGGATCGCCATGACGTCGAGGGGTGCGGGTGTCACCCTCCCACGCTACGTCAGCGGCGGGAGGGTGGGACGCGCACGGAGGCTAGGTTAGGCTTGCCTACATCACATTCTCTGACCCGAGGAGATCCATGCCCTCCCCCCGTCTGCGCCGCGGCGCGGCCATCCTCAGCCTCCTGACGGCCGGCGCTCTCGCGCTCTCCGCCTGCTCCACCGCGTCGACGCCCACTGCGTCCGAGTCCGCGTCCTCCGGCGGCTTCCCCGCCACGATCGAGCACGTCTACGGCAAGACGGTCGTCGCGTCGGCGCCGAAGCGCGTCGCCGCGATCGGCTGGGGCAGCGCGGACGCGTCGATCGCTCTGGGCACCGTGCCCGTGACGATCCCGACCTCCACGTTCGGCGACACCGACGGCGACGGCTACCTCGCCTGGACCAAGGACGCCGTCGAGGCCGCGAAGGCGAAGCTCCCCGCCCTGCACGACGAGACCGACGGGATCCCCTACGAGAAGATCTCCGACGCGACGCCCGATGTGATCCTCGCCACCAACTCGGGCCTCAGCAAGCAGGAGTACGACACGCTCACGAAGATCGCACCGACGGTCGCCTACCCGGACCAGCCCTGGGGCACGCCGTGGCGGGAGTCGACGCGCATGGTCGGCGCCGCGCTCGGGAAGTCGGCCGAGGCGAAGAAGCTCATCGCCGACACCGAGAAGGACATGAGCACCGAGATGGCGAAGTACCCCGCCACCCAGGGCAAGACCGGCATGGTGATGTGGGTCGACGCGAAGGATCTCGGGAAGGTGCAGTTCTACACGCCGAGCGACACCCGCGTGCAGTACCTCAACGACCTCGGATTCGCGACGCCGCAATCGATCAAGGATCTCTCCAAGGGCGAGAAGGGCTTCGTCACGACGATCTCCGCCGAGCAGGCCGACAAGCTCGACGCGGACGTCGCCGTGATCTACGTGCAGGGCGGCGACCTCTCCACCCTGCAGAACGACCCGCTGCTGAGTCGCATCCCCGCCGTGAAGAAGGGCGCGGTCGTCCCGATGAACGACGAGGCGCTACTCATGGCGATCTCGGCCCCGACCGTGCTCTCGATCCCGTGGGCCCTGCCGACGTACGCCAGGCTCCTCGGCGAGGCCGCCGCCAAGGCCTGATGCCGCTCACCGCCGTTCCCACGACGCCCGCGTCGGGATCCGCTCGCTCCGTGCGACGGAACCCGACGTGGGCGATCGTCGCGTGTGCGGTGGTCCTCATCGTCGCCGTGCTGCTCTCGCTCGCCCTGGGCGCGCGCCTCGTGCCGTTCGACACCGTCTGGAACGCGTTCGCCCACCCCGACGGATCCACGGATCAGGCCGCCGTGCTCTCGCGCGTGCCGACCACGATCACGGGTCTTCTCGTGGGCGGGGCGCTGGGCATGGGCGGCGCGCTCATGCAGGGCATGGCGCGCAATCCGCTCGCGGATCCCGGCCTGCTCGGCGTCAACGCCGGCGCCGCGCTCTTCGTCGTGGTGGGCATGTCGGTGTTCGGCTGGCAGGCGCCTCTCGCGATCGTCTGGTGCGCGCTGGCCGGCGCGGCGGTCGCCGTCGTGCTCGGCTACGGGGCCGCGGCGGTGAGCCCGGGTGGCGCCACACCGGTCACACTCGCGCTCGCCGGTGCCGCGGTCTCCGCGATCGCCGCGGCCGTGATCACCGGCATCCTGATCGTCGACCAGTCGACCCTGCAGAGCTACCGGTTCTGGCAGCTCGGATCCCTCACGGCCGCGACGTTCTCCTCGCTCGCGCAGCTCTCCGGCTTCCTCGTGCTGGGGGCGGTGCTCGCGATCGCCTGCTCCGGACGGCTCAACGCCCTCGCGCTCGGCGACGACGTGGCGCGGGGGCTCGGCGTGCGGGTCGGTGCGTCGAGGTTCGTCGCCGTGCTCGCCGTCGTCCTGCTGTGCGGCACGGCGACCGCACTCGCCGGGCCGATCGGCTTCGTCGGACTGGCCGTGCCGCACGCGGTGCGCTTCCTCGTCGGGACCGACTACCGCGGGATCGTCCCGCTCTCCGCCGCGGCCGGTGCCGCCTTCCTGCTCGTGTGCGACGTGATCGGGCGGATCCTCGCGCGACCCGGCGTGCTCGAGGTCGGGATCGTGACCGGCGTGCTCGGCGCCCCCGTCTTCATCGCGCTGCTGCGCCGGCGCAGGGCGGTCGGACTGTGAACGCCACGGCCGCCGCCCTCGGCACGAGCCGGCGCAGGGCGATGCGCCGCGACGGCCTGCTCCTCGGCGTCCTCGGCGTGCTCGTGCTCCTCCTCGCGATCGTCGGACTCGTCTTCGGCACCAAGACCCTCCCCCTCGGCGACGTGATCCGGGCGCTGGCAGGCGAGACCGTGCCGGGCGCGAGCTTCGCGGTCGTCGAGCTGCGCCTGCCCCGCGTGCTCGGAGCGCTCCTCGCCGGAGCGGCGTTCGGCCTGGGCGGCGCACTGTTCCAGACCCTGCTGCGGAACGTGCTCGCGAGCCCTGACGTGATCGGCATCAGCGCCGGATCCAGCGCCGCCGCGATCACCGCGATCGCGTTCTTCGGCGCGTCGGGGCTGTTCGTCGCGGGCGCCGCGATCGCCGGGGGCCTGCTCACGGCCCTGCTGATCTGGGCGCTCGCGTGGCAACGGGGCCTCTCCGGGCTGCGCTTCGTGCTCGTCGGGATCGCGGTCGCGGCCGCGCTGCAGGCCGTCATCAGCTACGTGCTCACCCGCGCGGACGTGAAGGCGGCGGAGGAGGCGACCGTGTGGATGGCCGGATCCCTCAACCGCAGCCTCTGGGATCAGCTCGCCCCGACCGCCCCCGCTCTCGTCCTGCTGCTCCTCGGCGCGCTCGTCGCCGCGCGACGGCTGCCCGCGCTGCGGCTCGGGGACGATTCGGCGAGCGCGCTGGGCGTCCGTCCGCAGAGGATCCGCGTCCTGCTGATCCTCTGCGCCGTGCTGCTCATCGCGGTCGCGACCTCGCTCACCGGGCCGATCGCGTTCGTCGCGTTCCTGGCCGGGCCCCTCTCACTGCGACTCGTCCGGCGCGACGCCGCGCTCCCCCTCGCCGCCGCGCTCGTCGGTGCGATCGTGGTGCTCGCGGCGGACGCGGTCGCCCAGCACCTGCTCCCGATCGCGCTGCCCGTCGGCGTCGTCACCGGCGCGGTCGGCGCGCCCTTCCTGCTCTGGCTCCTGATGAGAGGACACACGCGCGCATGAGCTCGCATTCCCTGGAGGCCCGCGATCTGGTCGTCGGGTACGACGGCGCACCCATCATCGACGGACTCGATCTGCGGCTGCCCGCCTCGGGCGTGACGATGATCGTCGGCGCGAACGGCTGCGGCAAGTCGACCCTGCTGCGCACCCTGGCGCGCCTGCTGAAGCCGCACCGCGGCTCCGTGCTGCTCGACGGATCCCCGATCACCGATCGCCCGACCAAGGAGGTCGCCCGGATCGTGGGGCTGCTCCCGCAGGCCCCCGTCGCACCGGACGGCATCAGCGTCGCCGACCTCGTCGATCGCGGCAGGACGCCGCACCGCGGGTGGCTCGGCGGACGCGACCGGCGCGACGACGAGATCGTGGCCGACGCGCTCGCGCAGACCGGGATGGGCGCCTTCGCCGATCGCACGATCGACGAGCTCTCGGGCGGGCAGCGGCAGCGGGCGTGGGTCGCGATGGCCCTCGCCCAGGAGCCGGACATCCTGCTGCTCGACGAGCCGACGACGTACCTCGACCTCGCGCACCAGGTGGAACTGCTGCAGCTGCTCGTGCGGCTCTCCCGCGAGCGCGGCACCCAGGTGGTCATCGTGATGCACGAGCTCAACCTCGCCACCCGGTACGCGGACCATCTCGTCGCGATGCGCGACGGCCGCGTCGTGGCCGAGGGAGCGCCGGGCGAGATCGTCACCGTGGAGCTGCTGCGCGAGGTGTTCGAGCTGGAGGCGGTCGTCGTCCCGGATCCCGTCGCCGGCACGCCGATGGTCGTGCCGGTCGACGTGCATCGCGGCTGAGTCCGCCGGCGCCGCCGGCGCCGCCGTTCCGTTCTCAAGACGGATGGCGCGTCACCCCTCGGATCCGCCCTCCCCGGCCGTCCGAGGAGCATTCGTCCTGAGAACGGGTGAGCGCCGAGCCGGCATCGGTGCGCCCGATCGGGCGGCCGATCGGGCGGGGGCCGAGCCTCAGGGCCGCGAGAGCTCCTCCAGCACCTCGACGACGTGACGATAGGGGCGGCCGGTCGCGCGACTCAGGCCGAGCTCGCACGTGCGGTTCGCCGAGACGTACGCGTCGAAGCCGCCCCGCGCCCGGTCCGCCGCCGCGAGCTCGGCCGCCTCGACCGCGGTCGCGCTCGCGGTGAGCTCCGGGTGCAGCATGCCGCGGTCGCCCGCGAAGGCGCAGCACCCCCAGCCGTCCGGGACGAAGACCTCCTCGGCAACCGCTTCCGCAAGCGTCCGCAGCGCCCCGTTCGCGCCGAGCTGCGTCGTGGAACAGGTCGGATGGACGGCGATCGAGCGGATCCGCTCGCGCACGGTGAGCGCGGGGAGCACCTCGCGGGCGAGGTACGTCGTGGCGTCCTCGATGACGAGACCCGCGTACTCGGGATGCTCGGCGACCGCCTTCTGGAGCATGACGTGCAGCCCCTCCGTGCAGGACGCGGCGTCGCAGACGACCGGCAGGGCTCCCTCCCGACTCGCCTCCCAGAGTGCGGGGAGCACGCGCCTGGTCATCGTGCCGTATCCGTCGAGCTGTCCCTTCGACTTCCAGGGCGTGCCGCAGCACAGGGACCCCGCCTCGGACGGCACGGCGTAGGCGATCCCCGCCCGCTCCAGGAGCACGCGCAACGCCTCGCGGGATCCTTCGCCGTGACCGCCCTCCGGATCCTGCTCGGCCCCGAACATCGTCCCGATGCAGGCGCCGAACAGCACCACGCGCGCGTCGACCGGATCCGCGGGACGCAGCGCCCGCGATCCGCCCCTCGGCAGCCCCGCGTCGTAGCGCGGCACGACGTCGTCGCCGAGCACGGCGCGCGCGGCGATCGTCGCACCCGTCACGAGCGGAGCAGGAAGCGCCTTCGCGATGCTCAGTGCGGCGCCCCCGACGCGCGTGATGGTCCCCCAGCCCTTCGCCGCGACGTTCCACAGACCCTCTTCGACCCGCCCCGCCTCCTCCGCGCGCAGCCGGCGCACGAGGTCGCCCGTGTTGATGTCGACGGGACAGGCCACCCCGCACATGCCGTCCACGGCGCAGGTCTGCACCGCGTCGTAGTCGTAGTCCTGCGCGAGCGCCGCGACGAGCGCCTCGTCCCCCCGCTCCCGAGCGGCCGTCATGTCGCGACGCAGCACGATGCGCTGACGGGGCGTGAGGGTGACGTCCTTGCTCGGGCAGGTGGGTTCGCAGTATCCGCATTCGACGCAGCGGTCGACCTCGTCCTCGACCGTCGCGACGAGCTTGAGATCGGCGAGATACGACGTCGGGTCGTCGGAGAGCACGACGCCCGGGTTGAGGATCCCGTCGGGGTCGATCAGCCTCTTGATCTCCCACATCATCCCGGTGAGCAGATCCCCGTACTGCCGCCGGACGAACGGCGCCATGATCCGTCCCGTCCCGTGTTCGGCCTTGAGCGTGCCGCCGTGCGAGAGGACCAGCGCGACGAGGTCCTCCGTGAACGCCTCGTAGCGACGCAGCGCCTGCGGGTCGTCGAAGCGCTCGTTGACGAGGAAGTGCACGTTGCCGTCCTTCGCATGGCCGAAGATCACGGACCCCTCGTACCCGTGCCGATCGAACAGGGCGGTGAGGCCGTCGCACACGTCGAGCAGCCGGTCGACCGGGACCGCGATGTCCTCGAGCAGCGCGGTCGTGCCCGACGGCCTCGCACCGGCGACGGCGGTGTAGAGGCCCTTGCGCACGGTCCACAGCGCCGCACGCTCCGAGGGGTCCTCCGTCATCGCGGCGGGTCCGGTCAGCGGGAGCCCCGCGAAGTGCGCGAGCGCGACGCCCGTCTCCGCCGCGAGCGTCGCCGCATCACCGGCGTGCACCTCGACGAGGAGCGCGGCGTGGCCTCGGACGTCGATGTCGGCGATCGCCGCTGGGACGGTGCTGAGGCCCTGCGCCACGCGCAGCGACGCCGCGTCCATGAGCTCGATCGTGGCGAGGCCGAGCCCGGTGAGCCCCGGCAGCGCCGCCATCGCGTCGGAGAGCGTGTCGAACACGAGCAGTCCGGTCGAGATCGCCGGCTGGATCGGGATCGTGCGGAACCGCGCCTCGGCGACGAACGCGAGCGTGCCCTCGGATCCGATCACGAGGTGCTCGAGGATCCGGACGGGATCGTCGAAGTCGAGAAGCGCGTTGAGCCCGTAGCCCATCGTGTTCTTGCGGGAGAACTGGCGCGCGACCTCGGCCGCCGCCTCCGGGTCGTCGCGCAGGCGGTCGCGCAGGGCGAGAAGCCCCTCGGCGATCCGCGGGTCGGTGCGCCGCAAGCGCTCGTCGGCGTCGTCCGCGGCGGTGTCCAGGACCGTGCCGCTCGGCAGCACGAGCAGCATCGACTCGATCGTGCGATAGGAGTTCTCCACGATTCCGCAGGCCATGCCGCTGGAGTTGTCGGCCACGACTCCGCCGATCGTGCAGGCGATCTCGCTCGCCGGATCCGGTCCCAGCTTGCGGCCGAAGCGCGCGAGACGCGTGTTCACCTGGCGCACGGTGGCGCCCGACTGCGCGGCGACCCACGTGCCGTCGGGCGCGGTGCGGATGCCCCGGAACGCGGATCGCGTGTCGACCATGACGTCGCCCGTGACCGACTGCCCGGACAGGCTCGTGCCGCCCGAGCGGAAGGTCAGGCTGCGACCCGCCGCGCGCACCGCGTCGAACACCCGCGCGACCGCTGCGGCGTCCTGCGGCACGAGCACCGCCTCCGGTACGAGCAGGTAGTGCGAGGCGTCGTGCGCTCGCGCGTAGCGGTCGATCGGCCGCGAGGCCGTGCGCACGTCCGGACCGAGCAGCCCTTCGTCGAGGACGACGTTCGGAACCAGGGCGGCGGGCATGCGGTCTCCTCAGCGGATCGGGGTGCTTCCAGTATCGACCGAACTCGGGCGTGCGCTCCGCCCCAGCCCCGTCGCACCCCGCCGCACCACCGGCCACCATCGCGTTTCCCTCCCCGTGCCGTCTTTCCCTCCCCTGAACCACGCCACCACGCGGAGGGAAAGACGGCGCACGGAGGGAGAGGCGGCGCGCGGAGGGAAAGATGGAAAGGGCGATTCGCGGAGCGCGGCACCACCGGGCAGAGCGGCGTCAAAGGGCGGCGTCAAAGCGCAGCGTCAGATCACGGAATCCGGATCCGCGGCGCGGAAGACCCCGCCCACGAGCACCGGCACCGTCTCGGAGACGTCGATCTGCGCGGCGAGCGCCACGTCGGCGCCCTGGCCCAGACCCCGCAGCTCGGCACCGCTCGTCGACGCGGTGAACAGGTGTCCGACCGCGCGGGCGAGTCCCGTGTACGACGCGCAGGCGGCCGCCGCCTCGGGCGAACAGGCGTCGATCCCGCGCGCGCCGAGCGCGTCGATCACCGCGCCCGCGGTCAGCAGGTCCTCGACGCTGAAGCGGACGCTTCCGTCGGATCGCACCTCACCGCCCGCGACCACGGCGACGTTCGCCCGACGGCCGAGCGCATGCTGGTGCTCGAGGATCCACCGGGCCACGGCGGAGCGGTTGCGCAGCGACGCCGCGATCACGGGCACGCCGAACTCCGCCGCCGCCGCGGACAGCCGCGAGCCGTTGAACGACGGCACCACCGCGCGCGTGGCGCCGAAGGCCTCGACGTGGGCAGCGGTCAGGCTCGACGGCGACAGGGTCACACCCTCCCCGCCGCGCGGACCGGCCAGGCGGGCGGATCCGAACCCGCCGTGTCCCGCCCGCTCTTCCGCCTCGCTGCGCAGTCCCGCGAACGGCTGCACCTCCAGCCCTTCGGAGACGGCTCGCTCCACGGTCGTCGTGAACGAGATCGCATCGATCACCACGATGACCCCGGCGGTCGGCGCGATCGCGCGCAGTCCCTCCCGCGCCCAGTCGAAGCGCACCTCGTAGTCCTGCTGCAGCGGTCGATCCGGGCTCATCGGGGTCCTCGCGGTGCTCATCACCCGGGAATGCTACCGGCGAGGATCCCCGCGGGATCCCGGATACCCTGGATCCCGCGATCCGCAGACCACCGCACCCGAGGAGGGCGATGTTCGACAGTCCGCTCTCCGCGTCGGCGTACGAGGTGCTCGGCGTCGCGGCCGACGCCCCCGACGAGGATCTGCGTCGCGCGTACCGTCTGCGGCTGCGTGCCACCCACCCCGACACCGGCGGCGAAGCAGCCGTGTTCATCCAGGTGCAGCGCGCGTGGGAGCTCGTCGGCGCCCCGGATCGGCGTGCCGCGTACGATCGCGGACACGGCTTCGCCGACGACGCCGTGTCGGCGGACGCCTGGCACGCCCCGGACGTGCGGGCCGACACCCGTCCGCGGGCCAAGTCGTACGGCGAGGCGGGTGCGCAGCGACGCCGCCTGTTCGTCGCCGAGGTCACCAAGTGGGCGGGCACCGAGGTCGCGGATCCGTACGCTCCCGCGTTCGTGCGCACCGTGCCGCGGGCCCTGCGACGGCTCCTCGCCGACGCCCTCGCCGGGGAGCGCACGGCCCGCACGATCGCCGACCTCGGCATGGGGTTCACGGCCTGGCACGACGTCGCGACGTCCTCCGCCGCGTCGGGGAGCGGATCCGAGGCGACCGACAAGCTGGATCACATCGTGCTCGGCCCGAGCGGGTTGTACGGCCTGACCTCGGCGGATCTCGGCGGGATCGCCCGATTCCGCGGCGGCGAGATCATCGGCCCCGATCCGGATGCGCCCGCCCCGATCACGGCGCTCCTCGGCCGGATCCGCACGGTCGCCCGCGCGGCGGGCGTCCGCTTCACGGGCGGGATCCTGGTGCTGCCGGACGAGGATCTGTACCCGGCGACGTCGCCGCTCGGCACGATCCGCGGGACGCCGGTGGTCGTGGTGCGCCAGAGCGCGCTGCGTCCGCTGCTGCGCGAGGGATTCCCCGGCGCGCGCACGATCGGCGGCACCGAGGTGTTCGACCTGCGCACCCGGATCCGCCATGCGGTCCGCTTCGCCTGAGGGCGCCGGATCCGGCAGGCCCAGCGGCAGGGCGGGACACCCGCGAGCGCTCGTGCCGCGGCCTGCCGCGCACGCCCGCACACGCTCCGCCGGAAGCGACGGATCCGCCGCTCAGACGTCGCGCCAGGCGATCGAGACCGTCTCCCACTCGCGGACGGGCGTCGCGGTCGTCGCCGCGCACGTGCTGAACAGCGGCTCGGACCAGGTCGCGCGCAGGCGCACCCGCACGCTCCCTCGGCGGGACGGTTCCGCCGAGAGCGTCACGATCCGGTCCTCGCCCTCACCCGTCTCCGCGATCGGCGCATAGGCGGCGATCCGGGTCTCGCCGGTCTCCGCGCGCACGGCGGCCTGCGCGGCCTGCACGGTGTGGGCGAAGCAGGTCCTTCCGCGCAGGAGGGCAGGATCCACGAGCCGCTCTTCCGCACGCTCGACGAGATCGAGGGCCGCCGCGGCGGGCACGCGCCCGTACAGCAGCCCGCCGGGCAGTACGAGCATCGTCGCGGCGAACCGGTCTCCGCCGAGATGCGAGCTCTCCCAGATCCGGTCGGGGACGGCCGCCGCGAGCGCGGCGGCGACCGGACGTCCCCGCACGGCACAGCACTGGTCGTGGCGGGCATGGGTGCACACGAGCGCGAGCGGTCCGTCGATCGGCTCGCCGGCCGATCCGTCCAGGGCCACGTCAAGCAGTTCCGCCGGATCCGCGACCACTCCCCCGCGGATCTCCTCCCGCCCCGGCCGGACATCGGCGAGCATCCACTGCACGCGACTCTGCCGACGGCGTTCGTCGGCACGGCGGCCGAAACGACGGATCGCGACCGGACGGATCCCCGCGTGCTCGGCGCGACGCACGAGGGCGCGCCCGATGCCCGGGTCCAGCCCGGAGTCGAGGAACGCGTGCCTCCCCCAGCCGCCGTCGATCTCCACGAGCAGCCAGCGGTCGCCGAGTCCGGCCGTCCCCGCGAGCGGATCCTCGCGGAGGACGGAGAGGTCGCTGCAGCGCGCCCAGTCGGCACGACGAGGCGTCACGCGGCGCTCCGCTTGCGGCACGGTCACCGCCCGATCGGGACGATCACGCCCTCGCGCAGCAGCCGGCGCGCGACGACGAGCGAGGAGGCCGGGTCGAGAGCCGGGAGGGCACCGGCGGCCAGACCGGCCCCCGGACGATGTCCCGTGTCCTGCAGCGCGTGCACCGCCGTGGACGCCTCGACCGGGAGGGACACCGTCGCATGCGGGAGCAGGATCCGCACGAGGTCCGGATCGTCGACCACCCGCGCGCGCAGGCCGTCCCGCCAGCGGACCGCCGTCGACGGGTCGAGGTCGGCGAGCAGGTCGACGGTCGCGAGGGGGCGCACGGGCGCGGGCCGCACCGACGGCACGAACCCGCGCTGCAAGTCGTCCGCCACCGCCCGGTCGTCGACGGCGCCCATCGCGCGCGCCGCGGCGGCGCGGGTCGCGTCGATCACATCGGCGAGGGCGGCCGGGTCCGTGTAGTCCACGCCGAGCGGCAGCGAGCGGCGCAGTTCGACGTCTCCCGCGGCGAGCGCGAGGAGGCGGCGGAGCACGTCGTCGCGGGTCGTCGCGCGCACGCCGATCGTGAGATGGATCGAGGTGCCGCCCTGCGCCACGGCGGAGTGGATCCACCCGCGCGGCAGATAGAGCACGTCGCCCGGGCGGAACACCGCGTCGATGTACGGCTCTCCCCCCGCGCGTTCGCCGACGGCCTCGCGATGGTCGCTCCACGGCTGGTCGGCGAGCGGATCCTCGTGCACCGGCTCATGGATCCGCCAGCGCTTCTCCCCCGCGATCTGGATCACGAACACGTCGTGCGTGTCGTAGTGCGGGTCGAACCCGCGCGAGGACGCGGGGGTGATGTAGGCGTTGACCTGGGCGGGATGGCCGAGGTCCGCGACGAGGGCGCGTGTGAAACGGGCGATCGGCTCCCAGGTGCGGTGCAGGCCCTGCAGCACGAGCGAGGTTCCTGCGGCGAACTCGGCGAGGACCTTCGCCGAGTCGAGCTGGTCGCCGATCTCGGCGCCGAAGCCTCCGGACGAGGTGAACCGGGACGCCGGCAGGACGGAGCCCTCGCGGGCCATCCGCACGAAGGGCGTGCGCAGTCCCCGATCGGCGACGAGCTCGTCGACGGCCGCGGAGTCGAAGAGATCGGAGAAGTCGCCCGCACCGCGGGTCAGCAGCGGCCGGGTGCTCCAGTAGTCGGCGGCGAAGGTCTCGACGTCCGTCGCGGCCGACGGCTCGGCGGATCCGGATCCGAGCAGACGCGACAGCGCGGGCCGGGCGTCGCCCGACCCGCGCTGGGCGTCTGCCGACGTGGGGCTCAAGCCGAGCCGTCCGCGCCGCCGTCGTGTCCGTTCGGGTTCGCGCCGCCGTCCGCGGGACCCTCGCCCGCGGAACCGTCCGCGCCCCCGTCGTGCCCGTTCGGGTTCGCGCCGCCGTCGGCCGGGCCCTCGCCCGCCGAGCCGTCCGCGCCCCCGTCGTGTCCGTTCGGGTTCGCGCCGCCGTCCGCGGGACCCTCGCCGGCACCAGGGCCGGTCGTCGTGATGTCGTCGTCGCTGATACCCATGAAGAACCTCCGCTGGTGGGATGAGTGTTGATCCCGACCCTACGGCGCGGAGGCCGCGGAGGGAATGGGGGTTGACAACACCGCCAGGACCGTCCGCTCAGCGTCCCGCGCCGAGGTGGACGAGCGTGATCCGGATCCGCGCGGCGGTGTCGCCGAGCTCGCCCCGGATCGCGCGACGTGCGGCGCGCGCGACCTGCGCCGCGGGCAGCGTGCCGTCGGTGCCGACGCAGGCCTCGATCTCGGTGATCTCTCCGACGCGCACGGACACGAGGGAGGTATCGGCGCCGACCATCCTGGCACCGGCGCCGACCGCCTCGGCGAACGCGGAGGTCCGATAGATCTCACCGATGCCGGGCAGCAGGGCAAGGGCGCGCTCGATGCGTGCCGCGAGGGAATCGCTCATCGCCGCGTCCCTCCCTCCGCGTGCCCGTGGCGCACGTCGTGCACGACGAGGTCGATCCCGTCCACGACCAGCTCGGTGTGCTGCGCGAGCCGTCGGGCGATCTCCTGGCGCAGCTCGTCCAGCAGATCCGGGATCCTCGTGCCGTAGGGAACGCTGACCTCGACGGTCACGCGTACCGGCGCGCCGATCTCGCCCACCTCGCCGTCCAACCGGCACCGCCCCACGAGGACGCCGGGCACCGCGCTCTCCGCCCCGCGGATGAGCCCGCGGACCGAGCCCTCGGTCATCCCGAGGTCGTCGGTGAGATCGTCGTCCTCCGCGGCGTCGAGCCCGGCGACCGCGGGATCCCCCGCGTCGGTCGACTCCGCACGGGTGCCGACGACCTCGTCCGCCTCGTCGTCGAGCGCGATCGGGATCCTCCGCCCGGCGCGGGCGTCGCGGGCGATCCCCGCCATGATCCGCATGACCCAGTCGTCGTCGACGGCAGGTTCGTCCGCGGTGTCCTGTGCGAGCAGGGCAGGGCCGAGACCCTGCAGGCGCTCCAGCGCCTCCAGGGCGATCCGGCATCCGGCGGACTGCTCGATCGAGGGGTCGACGGGATCCCGACCGGAGTCGAGGTAGTCCACGAGCTCGTCGATCGTGTGCCCGTCCAGATCCTCGGGCTCGAAGCGCGCCTGGATCGGGCCGGCGCGGCCCTCGTCGTCGCTCATCGCCACTCCTCCATCCCTGCGATGATCTGCTTCCGCGCGCGGACCAGGAGCCCTCGCACGGTGCTAACCGGAAGCCGCATCTCCTCGGCGATCTCGTCGTAGGAGCCGCCTCCCACCTCGCGGAGCACCCACGCCTCGCGCTGGGCGTCCGGCAGTCGCGACAGCGCGGCACGGAGGGCGTCCAGCTCCGCACGCCGCTCGGCCCGGTGATCGGGTGCGTGCCCGGCGGGGAGGGGAATCTCCCATTTCTCGACCGCGTCGAGCGAGACCTGCGGCCTCCGTGCGCGCATCTCGTCCACGGCCCGTCGACTCACGATCCGCATGAGCCAACTGCGCACCGCCCCGGGATCCTGCAGCCCCGGCAGCCGGCGCCAGGCCGTCACCCACGTCTCCTGAACGATGTCGTCGAGTCCCGCATCCCCGCTGATCACGCGCCGCGTGTAGGCCCGCAGCAGCGGCGTGTACCGGCGCACGAGCACCCCGAACGCCTCGACGTCGCCGTCCGCGGCGCGCCCCGCGACGGTGCGGTCGTCCGCATCGTCCAGCGCCGTTCCCAGACCCACCTCCGCCATGGCGGATCGCCCTCCCCTGAAGTCATCGGGCGGGCGCCGGATGCGGCGCCCGCCCGATCCTGCTCACTTGTCCTTGTCGAACAGCTTCTTGACGTTCTCGGCCGCGTCCTCGACCGCGTCCTTGACCTTCTCGGCCGCGTCCTTGATGTGGCCCTTGGCCTGGTCCGCGCGACCCTCGGCCGCGAGGCGGTCGTTGCCGGTCACGTCGCCCGCGGTCTCCTTGACCTTGCCGGTGAACTTGTCGCCGGCGGCGTCGGCCTTCTCCTCGAATCCCATCTGCTTTCCTTTCTGTCGTCCGCGCCCGTCGCACGGAGGTCTTGTGTCGGTTCTGGCCGTCTCAGCGGCCGGACGTGGCCCGCGCGATCGACTTCTCGACCTTCTTCGCGAGCTTCTTGCGTCCCTTGCGCGCATCGGGGCTCGTCCAGAGCCGTTCGATCTGATGGCGCAGATCCTCGTAGTTCTTGTCCCGCGACTTGCCGGACTCGACGCCGACGAGATAGGCCGCGACGACGATCACGGCAAGGATCACGATGTTCTTCTTCATGTCTTCCTCCTGTTGTCGAACTCCGGTACGGCCGAGGGCGCCTCGGCGCGGATCAGCGCACCCTCGTCGCGGAACGCAGCCGGTCCCAGCCGCGTCGGTCCGCCAGATGCACCACGATCGGTCTGCGCTCCCCGGCCAGTGCCGCCCAGTCCTCGCAGGCCCGCTGAGCCTGCTCGAGCAGGATCCGCAGCGGCGCTCCGCTGCGCGGCACGACGTGCATCCGCAGCGTCGCCTCGTGGCGGACGTCGCGTCCTCGCACGGTCGCCGACAGGACGTCCGCCCGATCGGCGAGATCGCCGGCGAGGACGGCCTGGGCGACGCCCTCGTCGGCCGTCGTGGCGCCCTGCGGCTCCCGCACCCGCAGAACCGTCCTGAGACGGCCCTGACGTCGCGTCGACAGGAACCAGATCAGCAGGAGGGCCAGCACGAGCGCGGCGACCGCGCCCGCGACGACTGGGCCCTCGATCCGTCCCGTTCCCGCGACGTCGATCGCCCACGGTGCGAAGAAGGCGGTGACGGCGCGGACCGCGTCCGTCACGACGGCGACGACGGGCGTCGCGATCGTGGACGGCAGCAGCGGCAGCGCGATCAGGACGGCTCCGGCGAGCGCCACCAGCCCGCTGAGCAGCAGTACGAGCCTGTTCGTGGTCCTCATCCCACACTCCCTCGTTCGGAGACCGACACCACGGCCGACAGCTCCACGCGGAGGGCGCGCGCCGCGGTCTCCGCCGCGTCCGCCGCGGCTTCCCGATCCAGCGCCACTCCGCTCACGGGGCGCAGATGCACCCGTGCGCGACGGCGGCCGAGCACCACGGAGACGTGCTCCGGCGGCAGTGCGCAGCGGGAGGAGACCGCCCCGGCGAGGGCGTCCGCGACGATCCCGTCGTCCATGACCACCGCGAAGCCCTGCCTCAGCTGGCCTCGGCGCGCGCGGCGCCCGGGGACGACGGCGAGCAGGAGCAGCCCGAGGCCCACGAGGGCCAGCACGACCGCGAGTGCGATCCGCGCTGCGGGCTGATCGAGCACCGGGATCGTCCGATCTGCGATCCCTCCGATCGCCGACGCGAGGCCCGCGTCGAACCGCGCCCAGACGGCGAGGACCACGGCACCGACCACAACGATCAGCACGATCGTCGCGACGAGCACCGCGGGCGCCGTGCGCGATGCGACCAGCTCGTGCCGCAGCATCGTGCGCTCCGCCCTCGGTGCCGCGTCGGCGGGTGCGATGTCGCTCATCGGACCGTCCTCCTCTCCTTCTCCTTCGGGGCGGTGAACCGGACGTCGACGCGCGACAGCCGTCGCCCCGCCAGCCGGTCCATGCCGCCGATGACCGCCTCTCGGACGTCCTCCCCCCGCTCGGCGAGGGTCCGGGCGCCGTGCTCACGGTCCAGAGGGAGGACGACGTCGGCGCGCAACGCGCCGCGGTCGTCCTCCAGATGGACGCTGACCGAGCCCGCGGGAACGTGCCCCGCGCTCGCGACCAGCGTCTCCGACACCCGGCGCAGCGCGCGGGCGGCGATCGTCGTGCGGCCCTGCTCGACGCGCTCGGGCGCCGGAGTGCCGCCGCTCACGACGACCTGCGCCGTCCGCGGAACACCTCGCCGAGGGCGCGGAGATCCAGCCGTCCGTCGAGCACACGACCCACGCCGACGCCGACCAGCATGGCCAGCGCCACGAAGACGCACGCCCAGAAGCCGAACGTCAGCCAGGTCAAAGCGAGCACCGCACCTGCGGCGGCGCCGACGAGGGAGGTGTTCATCGGACCCGCGCCTCCTGCGTCTCGGCGGCCGAGTCGTCATCGGACGGGATGTGGACGTCGTTGATCGTGACGTTGACCTCCGTCACCTCCATGCCGACCAGCTCCTCCATCGCCCGGTAGACGGCCGTGCGCACGGCCGACGCGAGGTCCTGCAGCGCGACGGGGTACTCCGCGACGATCGTGACGTCGACGGCCACCTGGCGCTCCCCCACCTCGACCGAGATGCCCTGGGCGAGGTCCGTCGAGTTCAGGGCGTCGCGGATCGCGCCGACGACGCGTGCGGCGCCACCGCCCAGTGCGTGGACTCCGGGGACCTCGCGCGCCGCGATGCCGGCGATCTTGGCGACGACGCCGTCCTCGATCGTCGTCTTGCCCTTCGCGTCGGTCGCCGCCACGGTCCGGTTCGTGTTCGTGGTGTCGTTCGCCATCTCAACATTCCTCTCTTCGACTCCGCATCCGCTGCGGTTCACCGGTGCGGTGATACAGATAAGTCGGATACCGGATCCGATTCGTCACACATTCGCCGAGATTTTTTTCCCTGGGCGTCCCCGGCATCCGTCACGCGCATCTCACCCGCCGAGCGGGATCGCGATCGCGCCGGGACCGAACACGGCGACCACCGCCGCCAGGACGAGCAGTAGGACGTCGTACTCGGGGCCGCCCTTCTGCGCCCAGTACGTGCTGTGCCACCGGAACACGTGCAGGCCGGTGGTGACGAGCATGAGCAGGATCACTCCGATCGCGGCCCAGCGGGCGAGGATCCCCGAGGCGAGCGAGAGCGCTGCGGCCAGCTCGGCGATCGTCACGAACCACGCCAGAGGAAGCGGCACCGCGTCGTTCTTCGCGAAGGCGGCGACGTCCTTGAGCTTGATCGCCGCCTCGCGGACGAACGCGACGACGAGCGCCGCACGCACGAGCAGCAGCACGATCGCGACGAGCACCGGCGTCGCGCCGGAGGTGATGGCGTCCATCCGCTGTCCCCCTCCCTGACCTCTTTCGCGAGGCTATGCGGACGGGAGCGCCGAGGAGGAGGGGTTGCAGAAGACCGCCGGCTGGGCTATCGCACGGCGGGAGGGGGATGCGCGATCTGCCTGGCTCAGCCGTGCACGCCGGGGCGCGGGCACATCGCCTCGCCGAGCCGCGCTGCACGCGCGCGCAGGCTCCGCGCACTACGGGACGGGCCGCTGATCGCATCAGTAGCGGGGCTGATCGCGGAGTAGCGGGCGCGCCGCCGCCCGGAACGGTCAGCCGGCGAGCGCCGCGGCGAGCTCCTCGGCCGTCGGCGGCATGGCCCCCGCGCGGGCGACGGTGAGGCTCGACGTCGTGGCGGCGACCCGTCCGACCGCGTCGAGGGCGTCCGCGTCGAGGCCCTCCCCTCCGGTCAGGGCGTCCGC
Organism: uncultured Microbacterium sp.; assembly: GCF_945952435.1. Taxonomy (GTDB): domain Bacteria; phylum Actinomycetota; class Actinomycetes; order Actinomycetales; family Microbacteriaceae; genus Microbacterium. Next base: position 11,631 of record NZ_CAMFHZ010000007.1, on the reverse strand, counting down.
ATGCGGGAGCAGCGCCGCGATGAGGCCGGACATGTACGCGTCCCCCGCGCCGATCGTGTCCACGGCCGCGGTGCGACGCGCCGGCACCCTCCGCTCCCCGCCCGCCGTGTGCACCACGCTGCCCTCCGCGCCGTGCGTGACCGCGACGAGCCGCGCCCCCTGCGCGAGCAGCCGTGCGGGGGCCGAGGACGGATCCTCGGGATACAGCCACGCCGCGTCCTCGTCGCTGAGCTTGACCACCTGCGCGCGGGCGGCGTAGCGCTCGACCAGCGCGCGCGTCTCCACGACCGAGGGCAGGAGCGCCGGCCGCACGTTCGGATCGAAGGTCACCAGCACGTCGGAGGGAAGGCCCTCGACGAGCGCGAGGACGCCGACCGCCCCCGGCGCGCGCAGCGAACCGATCGAGCCGATGTGCACGACGTCGGCGCGGTCGGTCGGCGGCGGTTGCGGGAAGGTCCAGTCGATGTCGAAGACGTACTCCGCGGATCCGTCGGGCTGGATCCGTGCGAGCGCCGTCGCCGTGCGGTGGGCGCCTGCCGCGGTCCGCGCGACCTCGACGCCCGCCCCGGCCAGGTGCGCGGCGATCGCGGCGCCGTCGGCGTCGTCGCCGAACTCGGTCGCGAAGGTCGTCGGGATGCCGAGACGGGCGAGCCCGAAGGCGACGTTGAGCGGACTCCCCCCGACGTGGCGCACCGGGGCGCTTCCGTCGCCGCGGTCGACGACGTCGATGAGGGCCTCGCCGATCACGAGGACACGGGTGTTCGTCATGCGGGCACGGCCTCCAGCCAGGTCAGGGTCGATCCTCCCCCGACGACGAGCGGGGCGAGGGCGTCGTTGAACTCCGCGCAGTACGACGATCCCACATGCGCCCGGAAGGCCGCATCGTCGGCGTAGGCCTCGTAGATGAAGAAGCGGTTCGGGTCGTCGCGCAGACGATGCGCGTCGAAGCGCACGGTGCCCGGCTCCGCGAGGACCTTCGCGCGATACCCGGCGACGAGCGATGCGACGGCATCGCCCGCGCCGGGGAACGCCCGGAACTCGGCGTAGAGGTGCTTCTCCTCGGCCACGGGATCCGGCCTCACAGGGTCTGCGCGCCGGTCATGATGGCCACGGCCTCGCTCATGGTGTGCGACTGCGGCGTGATGGTGCCCGCGCGCTTGCCGAGGCGCTGGATGTGGATCCGGTCCGCGACCTCGAACACGTGCGGCATGTTGTGGCTGATCAGGATCACGGGCACGCCCGTGTCGCGGAGGCGCTTGATGAGCTCCAGCACCTGGTTGCCCTCGCGCACACCGAGCGCGGCCGTCGGCTCGTCGAGGACGACGACCTTGGATCCGAACGCCGCCGCCCGCGCCACGGCCACCGCCTGCCGCTGACCGCCCGACAGGTTCTCGATCGGCACGGTCACGTCCTGCAGGGTCGAGATCCCCAGGCGGGTCAGCTCGTCGCGGGCGTTCTTGCGCATGGTCTTGGTGTCGAGCATGCGCAGCACCGATCCGAGGGGTCCCGGGCGGCGCAGCTCGCGGCCCAGGTACATGTTGCTCGCCACGTCGAGCGCGGGCGAGACGGCGAGCGACTGGTAGACCGTCTCGATCCCGGCGTCGCGGGCGTCCTGGGGCCGGCGGAAGTGCACCGGCTGCCCGTCCAGCAGCAGCTCCCCGCCGTCCGGGATCTCCGCGCCCGTGAGGCACTTGATGAGGGTGGTCTTGCCCGCGCCGTTGTCGCCGATGATGGCGAGCACCTCCCCGGCGTAGAGGTCGAGGCTGACACCGTCGAGGCCGATGACGTGACCGTAGGTCTTGACGAGCCGCTTCGCCGACAGGACGGGCGTGCGGGTCTCGGTTGCTGAGGCGTTCACTTGCGCACCTTCCGAATCCACTGGTCGATGGAGACCGCGACGATGACGAGGATGCCGACGGCGAGGGTCTGGTAGAGCACGTCCAGCCCGGCGAGGGCGAGGCCGTTGCGGAACACGCCGACGATGAGCGCACCGAGCAGGGTGCCCCACACGTTGCCGCGTCCGCCGAAGAGGCTGATGCCACCGATCACGACGGCGGTGATCGCGTTGAGGTTGGCGTCGACGGCCGCGTTCGGGCTGGAACCGAAGTCGCGCCCGATCTGGATCCACGCGGCCACGGCGACGATCGCGCCGGCGACGAGGTAGACGCTCAGCAGCACGCGGTTCACCCGGATGCCGCTCAGGCGCGCGGCCTCCTTATCGTCGCCCACCGCGTAGACGTGGCGCCCCCAGGCCGTGCGCCCCAGCGCGAAGGCGATCACCACGTAGAGCACCAGCATGAGCAGCACCCCGAACGTGACGTCGACGCCGATGTGGAACGTGCTGCCCGTCCACGTGATGATGTCGGGCAGCTTGTTGCCCTGCACGGTCGCACCGTTCGAGAGCAGGAGCGTGAGGGCCGTGAAGATGCTCAGCGTCCCCAGCGTCACGATGAACGGCGGCAGGTTCAGCCGGGTGACGAGCATGCCGTTGATGAGGCCCGTCACGAGACCCGTCACGAGACCGATGAGCAGGGCGAGGATCCCGGGGACGCCCATGCCGGCGGCGGCGTTGCCGATCACAACCGAGCTGAGCACCATCGCGGCGCCGACCGAGAGGTCGATGCCGGCGGTCAGGATCACGAGCGTCTCCGCGACGCCGAGGGTGCCGATCACCGCGACCTGCTGGGTGATGAGCGAGAGGTTGTTGGGGGCGAGGAAGCGCGGGTTGATCACGCCGAAGACGACGACGGCGATGACCAGGACGATGGCCGGGCTGATCGCGGGGTAGCGGTAGAGGATCGCCCGCACACGCTGGATCGGCGTCTGGCGGTTGAGGAATTCGTCGGCGAGATGCAGCGCCGACGTGGGCGGATCCGCCGGAGCGGTGGTGGTTTCTGACATCTGGTTCTCCCGGAGTCGGGGGTGCGCCGGCGGCGTCGCCGGCGCACCCGAGGTCACTTGCCCCAGCAGGTGCTGGCGGCGTCGGCGGTCGTGATGCTCTCCAGGCCGCTCACGGCCTGGTCGGTGACGAGCTTCTGGCCGGTGCTGAAGAAGTCGAGGCCGTCGGTGGGCTTGGGCTTCTCGCCGCCGCGGGCGATCTTGGCGATGGCCTCCATGCCGAGCGACGCCATCTTCGACGGGTACTGCTGAGCGGTTGCGCCGATGATGCCGTCCTTGACGTAGCCGACGCCCGTGCAGCCGCCGTCGATCGAGACGATCGTCACGTCCTTCTCCTTGCCGGCCGCCTTCAGCGCCTGGTACGCGCCGTACGCGGCAGGCTCGTTGATCGTGTAGACGACGTTGATGTCCGGGCTCTTCGACAGCAGCGTCTCCATCGCCGAGCGGCCGCCGTCCTCGGCGCCCTGGGTCGCCTGGTGACCGACCACCGTGTAGTCGCCGCCCTTGCCCCCGGTGTAGCTTCCGCTCGCGGCCTCGGATCCGTTCTTGCTCTTGTCGGGGACCGCGATGCCCATGCCCTTGAGGAAGCCCTGGTCGCGGTCGGTGTCGACGGTGACGATCTGGTCGCTGAACAGGTCGAGCATCGCGATCGTGGCCTTCTTGCCGTCCAGTTTCGCGGCGGTCCACTTGCCGATCAGCTCACCGGCCGCGAAGTTGTCTGTCGCGAAGGTGATGTCGACGGAGTCGGCCGGATCCGGCACCGTGTCGAGTGCGATCACGTAGAGGCCCGCCTTGCGCGCCTTCGCGATCTCGTTGTTGACGGCCGTGCCGTTGGGTGTGATCAGGATGCCCTTGTCGCCGCGGGAGATCGCGTTCTCGATCGCCTGGATCTGGCTGTCCGTGTCGCCGTCCTTCTTCCCTGCGGCGAGGGTGAGCTTCACGTTGGCCTTCTTCGCGTCGGCCTTGGCCGCGTCCTCCATCGAGACGAAGTAGGGGTTGGTCGTGGTCTTGACGATCAGCGTGACGCCGACCTCGTCGTTCGGACCGACGGTGGATCCGGCGCCCGCGCCGCTCGACGAACAGGCGCTCAGGGAGAGGGCGGCGACGGTGGCGAGAGAGGCCGCGACGGCGAGCTTCGTGCGGCGGGTCATGTGCAGAGGCATCTTTGCTGTCCTTACAGGATCGGGGGTTGCATCATTGGAAACACCCGGGCGGGCCGGCCGCCTGACAACGGTGTCAGGCACAGTTCTACCCCGGGAATCGATAAGGTGCAAGAGCACAGTGAGAAACGAGGCGAGAGTGATGACATCGTTATCGCCGCGTTCCGGCGGACGGGTCACGATCCGGGAGGTTGCGCGCCACGCGGGCGTCGGCACCAAGACCGTGTCGCGTGTCGTCAACGACGAGCCCAACGTCGCGCCGGCGACCGCCGCGCGGGTGCGGGCCTCGATCGCCGAACTGCGCTGGGAGCCGGATGCGCACGCGGCGAACCTGCGCCGCACCACGACCCGCACCCGCTCCCTCGGACTGCTGCTCGGCAGCGTCGCCAACCCGTTCTCCGCCACGATCCACCGCGCCGTCGAGGACGTCGCGATCCATCGGGACGTCGCCGTGTTCGCCTCGAGCCTGGACGACGACCCGGAGCGCGAGCTCGCGGCGATCGAGGCGTTCGTCCGCCGCAAGGTCGACGGGCTGATCCTCACCTCGGTGGCCCAGAGCCAGGCCTACCTCGCCGAGCTGATCCCGCCGAACCTGCCGGTCGTGTTCATCGACCGCGAGCAGTCGGGCTACGACGCGGATCGGGTGCGCTCCGACAACGTCGGCGGCGCGCGCCTGGCGACCCGCCATGTGCTCGGGTTCGGCCACCGACGGATCGCCCTGCTCATCGACCGCCGCGAGATCTGGACCGCGCAGGAGCGCGAGCGCGGATTCCTCGCCGCGCTCGACGAGTTCGGCCTCCCCGCCGAGGCCGCGACGATCGTCGCCGACCTCTCCGACCAGGACGCGGCGGAACGCGCGGTCATGGCCCTGCTCGGGGCGCCGGACGCGCCGACGGCGATCGTGAGCGGGCAGAACCTCATCACGGTCGGCGCCGTGCACGCTCTGCGCAAGCTCGGGCGCCACAACGACGTCGCCCTCATCGGCTTCGACGACATCGAGCTCGCCGACCTGATGGATCCCGGGATCAGCGTCGTCGCGCAGCGTCCGCAGGAGATCGGCCGGCTCGCCGCGGAGCGGGTCTTCGCGTCCCTGGACGCCGGCGCCCGCCTCCCGCACGAGACCACGGTGGTGCCGGTGGACCTCGTCCCGCGCGGTTCCGGCGAGATCCGTCCCGCCTGAGGACCGCCCGATCTCTCAGCCGACCGGGACGATCACGTCCGCGAGCGCGCGACGGGCGCGGATCCGCTCCGCGTTGGGCTCGTCGACCGCGGCGACCCAGGCCCGCGCCGCCTCGGGCGACTTGCCGTACGCGACATGCCGGTCGACGAGCCGCCTGCGCCGCACCGCCTGAGGCACGTCGGCGTACCAGACCTCCGCCACGCTCCGGCGCACGAACGCCCACGGCTCCGTCTCGTCGAGAAGGTAGTTGCCCTCGGTGACGACGAGCGCGGGGCCGGGCGGGATCACCCGGTCCGCCGCGATCGGCTGCTCCAGGGTGCGCTCGAACCCGGGGACGTAGACGGGGTGATCCGTCTCGGCCAGGACGCGGCGCAGGGTCGCCAGGTAGCCCCACCCGTCGAAGGTCTCCACGGCGCCCTTGCGCTCGCGCAGCCCGAGCGCGTCCAGACTCGCGTCGCCCAGGTGGAAGCCGTCCATCGGGAGCCACGCGACGGGGACGCCGCGCTCCCTCAGCGCCGCCAGCACCGCGACGGCGAGGGTGGTCTTGCCTGCGCCGGGCTCTCCCACGATCCCGAGCACGACACGCGCGTCCCGCGCGGCGAGCGCCTGCGCCCGATCGACGAGGCGGGGAGGGAGGAAGGACGGGACGTCGGCGTGGGGTTCTCCGGGCACGGAAGCATTCTCCTCCGTACGCCCGCGTGGCCGCAGGGTCGGGCGGACCAGAGCGAGGACCGCTCAGGCGTCGTCGGCCGGGAACTCGATCGGCAGACCCCGCACGACCACCCAGACGAGGGCCGCGACGACCACGGCCTCGGCCCAGAAGAACGCGGTCATGTCGAGCAGGCACCCGATGGGCGGAGCGCCCGGCGCCGCGTTGCGGAACGCGACGAGGGCGAACAGCGTCGCCGCCATCCAGCCCATGGCCGGCCAGACGAAGCCCCGCCGTCCCCGGGTGATGACGTACGCGGCGATCGCGACGCTCAGCGCCAGCGCCCACATGACGGCGGCCATGAACACGGCGAACGTCCGCGTCCCGAGGGTGCGCTGCATGGTGACCGTGGCCGACGCATCGTCGTCGGCCATGCGGGCCGCGCCGTCGATCGTGAAACCGGCGTCGGACTGGCTGATCGAGAGGGCCGTGGACAGCGGGGTCCCCTCGGACTCCGCACTGACCGCGATGCTCCCCCGGTACGCGTCGAAGGGGTAGGCGGTGGCATCGCCCGCACTCAGCTCCAGCGTCGACGACCGGGGCGCCGGCACGCTCCCCTTCGCGAGCACGATGTCGTCCTCCGAGAGCGCCGGGATGCGCACGACGACGTCGCGACGCAGAGCCCCGTCGTCGGTCAGCGAACGCTCCGGCTCGATCACCCACGTGACCCGCGCCGTGTTCGCCGCCGTGTCGATGCGATCCACCGTCGCCTCGACGTGGATCGCGGCGGAGGAGCGCCCGGGCGATGCCACGACCCGCTCCTCGGTGAACCACCAGGCCAGAGTGCCCAGGACCACGGCGAGCAGGACGAGCGAGACCGCGGCGAGGCTCAGCCGGAGGATCGAGCGCGTGGAGCGGTTCATCGCCTCAGTATCGCGGCGCGACCGCACCGCGTCCGGCACGACCCGCACGTCGACCGGTCCGTCTGCTCCGCTGCGGGCCGCGGGCGGACGCCCTCACAGGGCATCCACGAGGGCCTGGGCGAGGGGGTGCCAGGGTCGCGACGTCGGCCCGGCGAGCACGAGGCGACGCGGCCGAGGCGCGGCGAGCGGGCGCATGACCAGCCCGTCGGGCAGCATGCCGCGCCCCAGCGAGGGGACGATCGCCACGCCCATGCCCTGCTCCACCATGCGGAAGAGCGTGCTCATCTCACGCACCCGATGCGAGAACGCGAACGGGAGGCCCTCGTCCTCGTGCATCCGGCGGACGTGGCGCTCGCACCCGCCGCTCGAGACGATGAGACCGTCCACCTGCAGCTCGGCGAGCGGGATCCCGTCGAGCCCCGCGAGGGGGTGGTCGCGACGGACCACCGCGGCGAACTCGTCGGTCGCGACCAGCTTCCCTCCCGCGGGGTCCGGCGCGGGCTCGACCAGGATCGCGGCGTCCACGACGCCCGCCTCGAGCCATTCCGGCATCTCGTCGTCGTCGCCCTCGTAGATGAGCACCTCGACGTGCGGCAGGCGCGCCGCCCAGAGCGGCAGCAGCTCGGGCAGCAGCCCCTGGCACACGGTCGCGACGGCACCGAGCCGGACGGATCCGGAGACCGATCCGTCCTGCCTCACCGCGCTCTCCAGGGCGGAGACCGACGCGAGCACGGCGTGCGCGTGATCGAGGACGCGGTGGCCGATCGCGGTGAGCGCGAGCACATTGTCGCGTTGGAGGACCTTTCCCCCGAGCTCGCGTTCGAGGCCTGCCACGGCGTGCGACACCGCGGACTGGCTGATCCCCAGCCGCTCTGCCGCGACCGTGAACGATCCGCACTCCGCGACGCTGGTCAGGGCGCGCAGCTGGGCGAGCGTGAGCGCCATCTATCCTCCTCATGCGGTGATGACCGCGATGCATTTGCCTCATGCAAGAGGCGGCTCCGAGACTAGGCCCCATGCAGAGCTCCGGCAAGTCCTCCGCCACCGTCGGCGCGTTCCTCGCCCTGTCGCTCGTCTGGGGTGCGAGCTTCCTTTTCATCAAGGTCGGCCTCGGCGGCCTCTCGCCGGCGCAGGTCGTGCTCGGGCGCATCCTGTTCGGAGCGGCGGCGCTCGCGGTGATCATGCTCGTGACGCGACGCCGCTGGCCGCGCGAGCTGCGCGTGTGGGCACATCTGGCGGTGGTCGGCACGACGTTCTGCGTGATCCCCTTCTCGCTCTTCGCCGGGGCGGAACAGGTCCTCCCCTCCAGTCTCGCCAGCATCTACAACGCCACGACGCCGATTATGACGCTGTTGCTCACCCCCCTCGTGCTCCGCACGGAGCGCCTGGATCGGGCGCGCATCGCGGGACTCGCGATCGGCATCGCGGGCGTCGTCGTGCTGAGCGGACCCTGGCGGCTCATCGGGGACGCCGACCTGAGCACGACGCTGCCCGCCCAGCTCGCCTGCCTCGGCGCGACGCTCAGCTACGGGTTCTCCGGGCTCTACCTGCGCCGCTTCGTCAGCGGGCTGCCCTACGACGCGGTCACCCTCGCCTCCGCGCAGCTCGCGATGGCCGCGCTCGTGAGCCTGCTGCTCGCACCGTTCCTCGCAGGAGGACCCGTGGCGCTGAGCCCGGCCGTCGTGCTGAGCGTCACGGCGCTCGGAGTGCTGGGCACCGGAGTCGCCTACATCTGGTACACCAGGGTGATCCGCGAGTGGGGGCCCGTCCGGGCTTCGACGGTCACCTATCTCACGCCGGTGGTGGGCGTGGTCCTCGGGGTTCTCCTGCTCGGAGAGCACGTGCACTGGTTCGAGCCGGTCGGCGGTGCGATCGTCATCCTGGGCATCCTCACCAGCCAGGGGATGCTGCACCGACGCCTCGCACGGCCGCTTCCTCCCGCGACGCCCGCCGCGAAAGGTCCGGGTGAGCCGGTCGCTCGCTGAGGGATCGGCCCACCCGGATCGCGCTAGCGGGCGACGCTGCGGAATGCCCTCAGGCGCAGGCTGTTGGCGACGACGAACACGCTGGACAGGGCCATCGCCGCGCCGGCGAGCATCGGGTTCAGCATGCCGAGCGCCGCGATCGGGATCGCCGCCACGTTGTACGCGAAGGCCCAGAACAGGTTGCCCTTGATGGTTCCGAGGGTGCGGCGGGAGAGGCGGATCGCGTCGACCGCGGCGCGCAGGTCCCCCCGCACGAGCGTGATGTCGGAGGCCTCGATCGCCACGTCGGCCCCCGTGCCCATCGCCAGCCCGAGGTCGGCCTGTGCGAGCGCGGGCGCGTCGTTCACGCCGTCGCCGACCATCGCGACCACCCGTCCGGAGGCCTGCAGCTCCGCGATCACGGCGACCTTGTCCTGCGGCAGCACGCCTGCGTGCACCTCGTCGATCCCCACCTCGGCGGCGATCCGTCGGGCGACCGCTTCGTTATCACCCGTCAGCAGCACGGGCCGGAGCCCGAGGGCTTCGAGCTCGCCGACCGCCTGGGCGCTCGTCGGCTTGAGCGTGTCCGCGACCACGAGGATGCCCCGCGCGGCGCCGTCCCAGCCCACGGCGACGACCGTCCTCCCTTGGCGCTCGGCCTCGGCCTGTGCCGCGGCGAGCGCCGGGGACGGATGCTGGGACCAGGTCGCGAGGAACGCGGGGCGCCCGACCACGACGGCGTGCCCGTCGACGATGCCCTGCACTCCGAGACCCTCAACGTTGGCGAAGTCCTCCGGCACGGGGAGCGCGCCGACCTCCGCGGCGGCGGCGTGGGCGATCGCCCGCGCGATCGGGTGCTCGGAGGCGTGCTCGAGAGCCCCGGCGAAGCGCAGCAGGTCGCTTCGATCGACCCCGTCCTCCGCGAGCACGTCGACGAGCGTCATGCGTCCGGTGGTGAGCGTGCCGGTCTTGTCCAGGACGATCGTGTCGACCGTCCGCGTCGACTCGAGCGTCTCTGGCCCCTTGATCAGGATCCCCAGCTGCGCTCCCCGCCCCGTGCCGACCAGCAGCGCGGTCGGAGTGGCGAGCCCCAGCGCACAGGGGCAGGCGATCACCAGCACGGCGACGGCGGCGGTGAACGCGGCGGTCGCCCCGAAGCCGGCGATCAGCCAGACGACGAGCGTGACCACGGCGATCACGAGGACGATGGGCACGAACACGCCCGAGATCCGATCGGCGAGGCGCTGCACGGCGGCCTTCCCGGTCTGCGCGTCTTCGACGAGCTTCGCCATCTGGGCCAGCTGCGTGTCGGATCCGATCCGGGTCGCGCGGACGACGAGCCGCCCTCCGGCGTTGACGGTGGCCCCTGCCACGACATCGTCGGCCGCGACCTCGACCGGCACCGACTCGCCGGTGAGCATCGAGGCGTCGATCGCGGAGGACCCCGACACGACGATCCCGTCGGTCGCGATCTTCTCCCCCGGGCGCACGACGAACTCGTCCCCCACCCGGAGCTCCTCGACCGGGATCCGCTGCTCCACGCCGGCACGCAGCACGGCGACGTCCTTCGCACCGAGGGCAAGGAGAGCCCGCAGCGCCGCCCCCGCCTGCCGCTTCGCCCGCTTCTCGACGTAGCGACCGGCGAGGAGGAACGTGGTCACACCCGCGGCGGCCTCGAGGTAGATGTTGCCGGCGCCGTCCGAGCGCGTCAGGGAGAACGCGAACGGATGCACCATGCCGGGCTCCCCTGCCGTGCCGAGGAAGAGCGCGTAGAGCGACCACAGGAAGGCGGCGGAAACCCCGAGCGAGACCAGCGTGTCCATCGTCGCCGCGCCGTGGCGCAGGTTGGTCCACGCCGCGCGATGGAAGGGCCAGGCCCCCCACACGACGACCGGTGCGGCGAGCGCGAGCGACGCCCACTGCCAGTACGTGAACTGGAGAGCGGGGATCATCGCCATCGCGATCACGGGGATCGTCAGTGCGAGGGATCCGATCAGACGCTGACGCAGCGCGGCGAGCTCAGGATCGTCTTGGTGCGCGGGACGATCCGGCACCGGAGCCGTCTCGACGGTCGACGGCAGCGCGGCCGTGTACCCGGTCCGCTCCACCTCGGCGATGAGCAGATCGGGGTCGTAGCCGTCCGGGACGGTCACGCGAGCCTTCTCGGTCGCGTAGTTGACGGTCGCGGTGACGCCGTCGAGCCTGTTGAGCTTGCGCTCGATGCGGTTCGCGCAGGAGGCGCAGGTCATCCCGCCGATCTCCAGCTCGATGCCGGTCGCGGTCATGACGACTCCGCTCTCAGAGCCGGACGGCCGTGTAGCCGGCCTCGTCGACCGCGGCCAGCACGGCGGCGTCGTCGAGGTCGCCCTCGGCGGTGACGACGAGACGGCCGCTCTGCGCACTGACCTGGATGTCCTCGACGCCCGCAATTTCGCCGACCTCCTCGCGCACGGACCTCTCGCAGTGCTCGCACGTCATCCCGGTCACCTGGTACTCGTTGATCGACATCTCTCCGGCCTCCTGTCGGCGCCCGTCCAGGCGCCTCATCGGGTCTGAACAACGATACCCCTCTGGGGTATTCCCTGCCAGTGGGTTCCCGGGCGACGCGATGTGTCGCCCGAGCGACGTCGCTGGTTACGTCACCCCGTGCGTCAGTCCCGCCGCGCGGAGATGCCTGCGGATCGTCGTCGGACTGCAGCCGAGCTCGCGAGCAATAGCAAGTGGCAGCGATGCCAAGTGCCTGCCAACTACCCGTGGAACATGTCAGTTCGGCGTGAAACCCACAGGAACCTACATCAGTTGTGTAGGTTCCCGCTCGAGATGGCGGATAACCCCAGGGATTCCACGCTAGTTGGCG
>NZ_CAMFHZ010000006.1 GCF_945952435.1 uncultured Microbacterium sp. | reverse complement strand
CAGCAGCGCGTCGAGATCATCAAGGCGCTCTCCCGCGACGCGAAGGTGCTCGTATTCGACGAGCCGACCGCCGTGCTCACGCCGCAGGAGACGGACGAGCTCATGGGGATCATGAAGCAGCTCAGGGACGAGGGCACGGCGATCGTGTTCATCACCCACAAGCTGCGCGAGGTCCGTGCGATCGCGGACAGGATCACGGTGATCCGCCTCGGGAGGGTGGTCGGCGAGGCCGATCCGCACTCCTCGAACACCGAGCTGGCGTCGATGATGGTCGGCCGCCCCGTGGAGCTCACCGTGCACAAGGATCCTCCGCGCATCGGGGACGGCCCAGGACTGGTCGTCTCCGGTCTCCGCGTCGTCGCCGCGGACGGTGTCGTCGTGGTCGACGACGTGAGCTTCGAGGTACGTCCCGGCGAGATCCTCGCCGTCGCGGGCGTGCAGGGCAACGGCCAGACCGAGCTCGCCGAGGCGATCATGGGGCTGGACTCGCGCAGCACGGGGTCGATCCGTCTGGACGGCGTCGAACTGGTCGGCCGCAGCGTCAACCAGGTGCTCGCGGCCGGGGTCGGGTTCGTGCCGGAGGATCGCAACGAGGACGGCCTCGTCGCCGCCTTCTCGGTCGCCGAGAACCTCATGCTCGACCGGTCAGACGACCCGTTCTTCACGCGTGTCGGCACGATCCAGCGCGGCGTCCTCGACGCGTTCGCGAAGGCGCGCATCGCCGAGTTCGACATCCGCACCCAGGGCCCTGGACAGGCGGCGGGATCGCTGTCCGGCGGCAACCAGCAGAAGGTCGTGATCGCCCGCGAGCTGAACCGCGATCTGAAGCTGCTGCTCGCCTCCCAGCCGACCCGCGGCGTCGACGTCGGCTCGATCGAGTTCATCCACAAGCGCATCGTGGCCACCCGCGATGCCGGCATCCCGGTGGTGGTGGTCTCGACAGAGCTGGACGAGGTCGCCGCCCTGGCGGATCGGATCGCGGTGATGTACCGCGGACGCATCGTCGGCATCGTGCCCGCGAACACCCCCCGAGACGTGCTCGGCCTGATGATGGCCGGCGAGAACCCCACGGAGGAGGCCGCATGAGCGTCGAGCCCGACCCCCACTCCCCGGCACCGCAGCAGCCGGACGCGCAGACGCCGACCCCGACGCCGGAGCCGCCGATGACGCGCAACATCCAGGAGATCCCGGTGTCGAACCGGGTGCTCCGGGAGATCCTCCGCGGCGGGACCGTCAATACGATCCTGGCCGTCTTCCTGGCCCTGGTCGTCGGCGGGATCCTGATCGCCCTCACCAATCCCGAGGTGCAGGCGGCGTCCGGCTACTTCTTCGCGCGCCCGATGGACACCATCGGCGCCGCGTGGAACGCCGTCGCAGGAGGCTACGGAGCTCTGTTCTCTGGCTCGATCGTGAACTTCTCGGCGCCCGATCTCGTCACGGCGATCAAGCCGCTGGCCAACACGATCGGTTTCGCCGTGCCGCTCATCGCCGCCGGCCTCGGCATCGCGGTCGCGTTCCGCGTGGGCCTGTTCAACATCGGCGCCCGCGGGCAGATGCTCATCGCGTGCGCGGCGGCGGCCCTGGTCACCTTCCAGCTGCACCTGCCCGCGATCGTGCAGGTCCCGCTCACGCTCGCCGTCGGCATCGCCGCGGGTGCGCTGTGGGGAGGCCTGGTCGGCGTGCTCAAGGCGCGCACCGGCGCACACGAGGTGATCCTCACGATCATGCTCAACTACGTGGCGTTCTACCTCGTCTCATGGATGGTGCGTGTGCCGGAGCTGCTGCAGAAGCCCGGTCAGATCCAGCCCATCTCGCGGCCCACGCCCGTGACCGGCCAGCTGCCCAAGCTCCCCGGTCTCGACCAGCTCGACGCGGGCTTCCCGCTCGTGATCGTGGCCACCCTCTTCGTGTGGTGGCTCGTGGAGCGGTCCAGCCTCGGCTTCCGCATGCGCGCGGTGGGGGAGAACCCGCACGCCGCACGCGCCGCGGGCATCAGCGTGCCGCGCATCTACATCTACGCGATGCTCTTCTCGGGCGGCCTGGCGGGTCTGGCGGGCATGGTGCAGATCCAGAGCACCATCACGAGCGGATTCGACGGCAACATCGACGCCGGCATCGGCTTCACCGCGATCACGGTCGCGCTGCTCGGACGCAGCCGCGCCTGGGGCACGTTCTGGGCGGGTCTGCTCTTCGGTGCGCTCAAGGCGGGTTCGTTCCCGATGCAGGCGCTCCAGTCGATCCCCGTCGACATCGTCCTCGTCGTGCAATCGCTCATCGTGCTGTTCATCGCCGCGCCCCCGCTCATCCGCACGATCTTCTTCCTGCCCAAGAACGACTCCGAGCGCTCGCCGCGCGCGCGGGCCCGCCTCGCCGCGCGCCGTGCCGCGAAGGACGCCGAGTCCTCCGACCAGAAGGCGGTGGCCGCATGAGCACCTCCCTCTCCGCACCCGTCGACCTCGACGAGCCGACGATCGTCCGAGTCCGTTCGCTGAAGACGCCGATCACCCTGCTGGCGATCGCGGCGCTCATCGCGCTGCTGTTCCTGCTGCTTCCCCGGTACGGCACGACCACGTTCCGCCTCGCGGAGGCGGGGGCGGCGATCCCCCTCGGCGACGTCAAGGTCCCGTCGGGGCCGGTGCTCTGGATCACCTGGGCCCTCGCCGTCGTCCTGGCGGTCGTGGCGCTGCTCACCGCGCTGCAGTACCGCCGGATCCCGCTGTGGCTCCCGATCGTGTATGCGCTTCTCGGCATGACCGCCTTCCTGACCTGGGCGGGGGCCGGCGCATCCGGCGCGATCACGCTCGTCGGGCTCCTCGGCGGCTCGATCTCCCTCGCCGTCCCCCTGGTCTTCGGCGCCCTGGGCGGCGTGATCGGAGAGCGCGTCGGCGTGGTGAACGTCGCCATCGAGGGACAGTTCCTGCTCGGTGCGTTCACCGCGACGATCCTCGCCTCCGTCACCCGCAACCCGTTCGTCGGGCTGATCGGCGCGATGATCGGCGGCGTGCTCGTCGCCTTCGTGCTGGCGGCCTTCGCGATCCGCTACCTGGTGGACCAGGTGATCGTGGGCGTGGTGCTGAACGTCTTCGTCTCCGGACTCACGGGCTTCCTCTACGGAGCGGTGCTCGCCCCGAACGGCGCGACGCTGAATAGCCCCGTGCGGTTCTCGCTGATCAAGATCCCGGTGCTCGGCGACATCCCGATCATCGGCCCTGCGCTGTTCAACCAGACCTTCCTCGTCTACCTCATGTACGTCATGGTCGCGGTCGTGGCCTGGGCGATGTACCGCACCCGGTGGGGCCTGCGCCTACGCGCGGTCGGCGAGCACCCGCAGGCGGCCGACACCGTCGGCATCAAGGTCAACCCGACCCGCTTCTGGAACATGCTTCTCGCGGGCGCGATCGCGGGCATCGGCGGCGCGTACTTCACGCTGGTCTCCGTGCCGCAGTTCACGAAGGACATGACGGCCGGGCTCGGCTTCATCGCCCTCGCCGCCGTCATCTTCGGGCGCTGGGATCCGGTGCGCGCCGCGCTCGCCGCGCTCCTGTTCGGGTTCGCGACGAACCTGCAGAACCTGCTCAGCGTGCTGAAGACGCCGATCCCCAGCGAGTTCATGCTCATGCTGCCGTACCTGGTCACGATCCTCGCGGTCGTCGGCTTCGTCGGACAGATCCGTGGGCCGGCCGCGTCCGGCAAGCCGTACATCAAGGCCTAGGGGAGCGATGGACATCGACTGGGACGAGCTGCGCCGCATCGCCGACGAGGCGCAGCGCAAGGCGTACGCGCCGTACTCTCGCTATCGCGTGGGAGCGGCCGCCCTCGTGGACGATGGCCGGATCGTCGCCGGCTGCAACGTCGAGAACGCCTCCTACGGGGTCACCCTCTGCGCGGAGTGCGCGATGGTGGGCGACCTGTTCATGTCGGGCGGCGGGCGGCTGGTCGCCTTCCTCTGCGTGAACGGCGACGGCGAGACGATCATGCCCTGCGGCCGCTGCCGGCAGCTGCTCTACGAGCACTCGGCGCCCGGCATGCTGCTCGAGACCGTGTCCGGCATCCGGACGATCGACGAAGTGCTGCCCGACGCGTTCGGGCCGCGAGACCTGGAGAACACCCGATGACAGACCGAGAGCCGCAGCACGCGGTCGAGCCCTTCGACGCCGTGGACGTGATCCGCGCCAAGCGCGACGGCGGCGTCGTCCCGGAGCCGGCGCTGCGCTGGATGATCGACGCCTACACCCGCGGGTACGTCACCGATCCGCAGATGGCGTCCTTCGCCATGGCGATCTTCCAGCGCGGGATGGAGCGCGACGAGATCCGCGTCCTCACGGACGCCATGATCTCCTCCGGCGAGCGGATGAGCTTCGCCGCGCTCGGGAAGCGGACGGTCGACAAGCACTCCACCGGCGGGGTCGGCGACAAGATCACCCTTCCGCTGGCGCCGCTGGTCGCGAGCTTCGGCGTCTCCGTGCCGCAGCTCTCCGGGCGCGGCCTCGGTCACACGGGCGGCACGCTCGACAAGCTGGAGTCGATCCCGGGCTGGCGTGCCGCGCTGAGCAACGAGGAGATGTTCGCGCAGTTGCAGAGCGCCGTCGGCGCGGTGATCTGCGCGGCCGGATCCGGTCTCGCCCCCGCGGACAAGAAGCTCTACGCCCTGCGCGACGTCACGGGCACGGTCGAGGCCATTCCGCTGATCGCCTCGAGCATCATGTCCAAGAAGATCGCCGAGGGCACCGATGCGCTCGTGCTGGACGTGAAGTTCGGCTCCGGCGCGTTCATACAGGACATCGACCGCGCCCGAGAGCTCGCCCGCACGATGGTCGAGCTGGGAACGGACTCCGGAGTGAGCACGACCGCGCTGCTGACTGACATGAACGTTCCGCTGGGCCTCGCGATCGGCAACGCCAACGAGGTGCGGGAGTCGGTCGAGGTGCTCGCCGGCGAAGGGCCCGCCGACGTGCGCGAGCTCACGATCGCCCTCGCGCGGGAGATGCTGGCCCTCAGCGGACAGCCCGACGCCGACGTGGAGGCGGCTCTCGACGACGGACGTGCGATGGACTCGTGGAAGGCCATGATCCGCGCGCAGGACGGGGATCCGGATGCGCCGCTCCCCGTCGCGCGGGAGACGCACACGGTCACCGCCGCGGAGGACGGTTTCATCACCCGCATGGACGCCCTGCCGTTCGGCGTGGGCGCGTGGCGGCTCGGCGCCGGACGCGCGCGTGCCGATGACGCGGTGGTGTTCGCGGCGGGCATCGACCTGCACGTCAAGCCGGGCGACGCCGTGCGCGCGGGGGATCCCGTGTTCACTCTCCTCGCCGACGACCCCGCGCGGTTCGAGCGCGCCCTGGACGCGGTCGAGGGCGCCTGGGAGATCGGCTCGGAGCGGATCGAGCGCGCACCCCTCGTGCGGGAGCGCATCACCGCTTAGGCTGAAACACGGGTGCGGTGTCCGCGCCACACCCGTGACCGCGTTCCCCCGGCGGAACACTCCCTTCGACGACCGGCGGCCCCGTCGCAGACGGCGCCGCCCACCGACAGCCCCTGTGCGATCTGAGGAAGGATCCGTCATGCCCATCGACGCGAACGGCGACCTGGAGGTGGGAGGCCTCTCCCTCCGCGACCTGCCCAAGGTCTCGCTGCACGACCACCTGGACGGCGGCGTGCGCCCCGCGACCATCATCGAGCTCGCGGACGCGGCGGGCCTGGAGCTCCCCGCGACGGATCCGACCGCCCTGGGCATGTGGTTCCGGACGCAGGCGAGCGCCGGATCCCTCGTGGACTACCTGAAGACGTTCGACGTCTCACTCTCCGTCATGCAGAGCGCCGCCAACCTGCGCCGGATCTCGCGCGAGTTCGTCGAGGACCTCGCGCGCGACGGGGTCGTCTACGGCGAGGTGCGCTGGGCGCCGGAGCTCCACCTGACCGGCGGGCTCAGCCTGCAGCAGGCGGTGGACGCGGTCCAGGACGGCATCGACGAGGCGGAGGACGCGGCCGAGCGGTCCGGCCGGAGCATCCGCGTGGGCCAGCTCCTGTCGGCGATGCGCCAGACCGACCGGGTGCGCGAGATCGCGGAGCTCGCGGTCGCGAACCGGGCCCGTGGCGTCGTCGGCTTCGACACGGCGGGCCCCGAGGCCGGCTATCCCTCCTCCCGCTACCGCGACACGTTCGCGTTCCTCGCGGACCGGATGTTCCCGATCACGGTGCACGCGGGCGAGGCGGCCGGACCCGACTCGATCCGCTCGGCCCTCGTCGACGGGCGCGCCCTGCGTCTCGGCCACGGCGTGCGGATCGCGGAGGACCTGGAGATCGTGAACCGCGACGGCGAGGAGGTGCAGGTGCGCTTCGGCGACCTCGCCCGCTGGGTGCGCGACCGGGAGATCCCGCTCGAGCTGTCCCCGTCCTCGAACCTGCAGACCGGCGCGATCGCCGCGTGGGGGAGCGAGTTCGCCGATCATCCCTTCGACCTGCTCTATCAGCTCGGCTTCGCGGTCACGGTGAACGTCGACAACCGCACGATGAGCGCGACCTCGCTGACCCGGGAGATGGCGCTTCTCGTCGACGCCTTCGGCTACGACCTCGAGGATCTGGAGTCGTTCCAGTTCAACGCGGCCGCCGGGGCCTTCCTGCCCGTGGAGGAGCGCGAGGAGCTGGTCGAGCTCATCGCCGAGGGCTTCGACGAGTGATGCCCGTGCAGCCCAGGACAGGGATCAGGGCTGCACGATCTGCGGGTGCGCGCGCAGGTACTCGTCGAACGCCTCCGCGCTCGTGTAGCGCGGGAGGTAGCCGAACTCGTCCTTGAGCCGGTCATTGCGCAGCGCGGGACGGTAGCGCAGGAAGCGGATCTTCTCCGGCCCGTGCGCGCCGACCCTCAACACCCGACCGAGGCCGAGCGCGAGCGCGAGAACGGGCGCAGGAACCGTGAGCAGCCGCTTGCGCATCCTCCGCGCGATCTCCGGGACGCTGAGCGCCCCGTCGCCCGCGACGTTGTAGATGCCCGCAGGGCCGTCGCCGATCGCCGCGCGCACCATCGCGGAGGCCACGTCGTCCACCCAGACGAACACGAAGGGCGAGTCCGCCCCCGCGATGCGCAGGACGCGCCGACGGTCCCAGAGGCGGGTGATCTGGTTCTGCACGGAGGGGCCGAGGATCGTCCCGATCCGGAACACGACCTGCTCCAGCTCCGGGTGCGTCGAGCGGGCCGCGGCGAGCAGCTCCTCGATGAGGCGCTTGTGCCGGGCGTACGGGAAATCGTCGTTCCCGCGCAGCGGATCCGTCTCGTCGATCCACTCGGGATTGTCCGGATGATAACCGTACGCCGCGCCGGAACCGGCCACGACGATACGACGCACGCCGGCGTAGACGCACGCGGCGACGACGTTCGCGGAACCCAGCACGTCCACGCGGAAGTCGGCCTGCGCGTCGCGACCCGGATCGACGATCGCGGCGAGATGAACGACCGAGTCGATCCTGTGCCGCTCCAGCACGTCCGGGAGGCTGAGGGGATCCGTCACGTCGACCGTGGCCGAGACGACCCCGGGGACCTCGGTCTCGCGCAGATCCGCACTGACGACGACGTCGACCTCGGGGTGCGCCGCGAGCAGCGCCGTCACCCGGCTGCCGAGGAATCCGGCGCCCCCGGTGACGAGGACGCGCCTCATCGGACGGGCCCCGCGCGCAGCGTCGTCGTGGCGAGACGCGAGCGCGCGGCACCGGTGACGGCGAACAGCGTCGTGCTCATGCTCTCCTCCCCGGGCACGCGCGCTCTCGCGCGCGGTGCACCGATCCTATCCTCGGCGAGGACGCCGTCGGGAGCACGATCGCGCGCGGGGGCACCGCGTCTCAGCGACGCCGGGCGAGGCGCGCGTCGAGTCCGTTGCGCACCGCCGGCCACTCGTGCGGCAGGATCGAGTAGACGACCGTGTCGCGCAGGGAGCCGTCGGGGGAGATCCTGTCGTTGCGCAGCACGCCGTCGAGCTTGGCGCCGAGCCGCTCGATCGCGGCGCGCGACTGGCGGTTGTGGAAATGCGTCTGGAACTGCACGCGCACAGCGTCGCACGTCTCGAAGGCGTGCGCGAGGAGCAGCCGCTTCGCCGACGGGTTCACCGCAGTGCCGTGCACGGTGGGGGAGATCCACGTGTATCCGATCTCGACGGCGAGATTCGGCTGGTCGATCGTGCAATACGTCGTCATGCCGACCGCGCGTCCGGTGGCCAGGTCGAGGACCGCGAAAGGGTTCATCTCGCCGAGCTCGTGCCGTCGGGCGCGGGCCGCGATCTCGGCGGGGACGCCCTCCGCGTCCGGCACGGAGGTGTACCAGCGGTCTTCGAGGCCAGCCGTGGCCGCAGCGAGGTCTGCGGCATGGGCGACGGCCAGCGGCTCCAGCCGGACGAAGTCGTTCTCGAGCGTGACGGGAGCGAGGAAGTCCATGCGTCGAGCGTATCCGCACACGACGGCCCCCGCGGGCGACCGGCGCCGTCCCTGGCGCGGGGGCGTCGCGCACGGATCAGAGCGAGGACTGCCGCGCCGCCACCTCGGCCCGCACGCCCCGGTACAGCGGATGATCCTCGGGGAGCCCCGTCACCTCGGCGACGAGCTCATCGGCCGTGCGCGTATGCAGCAGCTCCTGCAGCCGCACGGCCTCCTCGTCCGCCGGATCCGCGAAGGCGAGTGCCGCACCGACCGCGCGGAGCAGCGCGGACGTGGCGAGGCCGCGTTCTGCGGCATCGCCCGCGGGTCCGATGAACCGCTCGTGCCGGGAGAGCTTGCGCAGCGGCTGACGACCGACGCGCTGCACCGTGTCCGGCAGAGCGGGGTTGCGGAAGCGCTCGAGGATGCGGTGGCGGTACTCCGCGAGCTCGGTGGGATCGAGCCCGTGACGCGCCGTGAGGACGGCGGCGGTCTCCTCGAGGGCGGCCTCCACCGCGCGCTCGATCGCGGGGTCGGCGAGCGACTCCGCGATGGTGGCGTAGCCCGCGCGGGCGCCGAGATAGGCGGTGGCCGCATGACCGGTGTTCACGGTGAACAGCTTGCGTTCGATGTACGGCGCCAGCGAGGGGACGAAGTGGGCGCCCGGGATCCGCGGAGGCGATCCGCGGAACGGGCCCTCCTCGATCGCCCACTCGTAATAGGGCTCGACCGTCACGTCGATCCCCGCTCCGGACTGCGGCGCCGGCACGATGCGGTCGACCGCGGTGTTCGCGAAGACGGCTCGGCCGAGGAGCTCCTCGGCGCGGTCGCCGGCCGCCTTCTCCACCTCCGCGCGCAGCAGATCGGTGGCGCCGATCGCGTTCTCGCAGGCCATGATCGCGACCGGCGGCTGCGCGTCGCCGCGACGTTCGAGCCCGGCGACGATCACCGGGGCGACGAAGCGCAGCACGGTCGGGCCGACCGCCGTCGTCACGACGTCCGCCGAGGCCACGGCGTCTGCCGCGGCCTCGGGATCGAGACGGCTGTTCACGGCGCGGAACCCGGTGACGACGTGATCGACGCCGCCGGGTCCTGCCTCGTGCACGGTGTACTCCGACGCCGCCTGGATCGCATCGACGAGCTCGCCCGCGACGTCCGAGAACACCAGGTCGTATCCGGCCTCGTGCAGCAGCAGCCCGACGAAACCCCGTCCGATGTTGCCTGCGCCGAAGTGCACCGCGACGGGCATCAGCCGTTCACCTCCGCGAGCATCGCGTACAGCTCCTCCGGTGTGGCCGCGGCGGCCAATCGGGCGACGTCGTCCTCCTCCGAGAACGTGATCGCGATCTGCGACAGGATCTCCAGGTGCTCGTCTCCCTTGCCCGCGATCCCGATGACGAACGTCACCGGATCGCCGGCCCAGTCGACGCCGCCGTCGTAGCGGATCACGCAGAGCGCCGACGCGAGGATCTCGTCCTTCGCCTCGTTCGTGCCGTGCGGGATCGCCAGGCCGTTGCCCATGAAGGTGGACACGGTCTGCTCGCGCTGCCGCATGGCGTCGAGATAGGCCGGGGTCACCGCTCCGGCGGCCACGAGGAGGCCGGCGGCCTCGGCGAGGGCCTCCTCCTGCGTGGCGGGGCCGGGGTGGATGCGGACCCGGTCGGGGGTCAGGATGCTCATGGCGTCATTCCTCTCGGGGTGTTCGGATGGGAGCGGGGATCCAGGATCCGCGCGGCGGATCAGGCGCCTTCGCGCTGGCGGCGCACCAGCTCCACGACCTCGTCGTACTTCGGCGAGTTCATGAAGTTGTCGACGGAGACGTGCATCGCCTCGCCGTTCTGACCGCGGGCACGGTCGGTGAGCTGCTGCTGGGTGATGATGAGGTCCTCGCTGCCGTCGAGGTTCGCGATGGCCTTGTTCGTGACGGTGATGCCGTCGATGCCCGCCTTCTTGATCTTGTTGCGCAGCACGCTCGCGCCCATGGCGGAGGACCCCATGCCGGCATCGCACGCGAACACGATCGTGTCGATGCGTCGATCCGTCGCCACCGCGGTGGTCGCGGCCGCAGCGCCCGCCGTGGCGGTGGCGGCGGACGAGTCGCGCAGCGCATCCATCGCAGCGGAGGACTTGCCCTTGTTCGCCTCGGTCTGCGCGATCGCCGCGGAGAGGTCCCCGGCACCGGCCGTCTCGAGGTCGCGCCGGCGCGTGCGCAGCAGGAACACCATGGAGACGAGGAACGACACGGCCGCGGCGAGGATCACCGAGAGGTACACGACGAGCAGGTTGCCGACTCCCGCAGGCGCCGCGGCCAGCGTGACGGCGATGATGGATCCCGGTGCGGCCGGGAACTTCAACCCTCCGTTGAACAGCGCGTTGGTCGCCACGCCCGTCATGCCCCCGAGGATCGCGGAGACGATCAGCACCGGCTTCATGAGCACGTACGGGAAGTAGATCTCGTGGATGCCGCCGACGAACTGGATCAGGATGGCGCCAGGGGCAGTCGCCTTCGCCTCGCCCACGCCGAAGAAGGCGAAGGCGAGGAGGATGCCGAGGCCGGGGCCGGGGTTCGCCTCGACGAGGAACAGGATCGACTTGCCCGTCTCGCTCGCCTGCTGCAGGCCCAACGGCGTGAACACGCCGTGGTTGATGGCGTTGTTCAGGAACAGCACCTTGGCGGGTTCGACGATGATCGACAGCAGCGGCAGCAGGCCGTGCGAGACGAGCCAGCCGACGATGACGCCGAGGAACGTGCTGATCACCGTGAAGACGGGTCCGAAGCCGAAGAAGCCGGCGATCGCGAGCAGCATGCCGAGGATGCCGGCGGAGAAGTTGTTGACCAGCATCTCGAAGCCGGGGCGGATCTTGCCGTCCCAGAGCTTGTCCATCTGCTTCGTGAGCCATCCGGCGAGCGGACCCATGATCATCGCGCCGAGGAACATCGGGATCGTCGTGCCGACGATGACGCCCATCGTGGCGATGGTCGCGACGACGCCGCCGCGCTCACGGTAGACCATGCGGCCGCCGGTGTTCGCGATGAGCAGCGGCAGCAGGTACGTGATCATCGGGCCGACCAGACCCACGTACTGCGGGAAGGTCTTGCCGTCCGGGTTCTGCGCGAGCGCGGTCATCGCGTGCTGCCAGCCCACCTGATCGGCGTTGCCGAAGCCGCCGAGCAGGTCGGCGACCGGGTGCCAGTTGCCCAGCCAGCCCACGGCGATGAACAGGGACGTGATGAATCCCCACGCGATGAACGCGGCGATGTTCGGCATGATCATGCCGGAGAGGAACGTGCCGAAGCGCTGGACGCCGAGGCGTGCGCGATGCACGCCCGAGCTTCCGGTCGCTGCGGGCGAGGGTGACGTCGTCGTCATGGTGAATCTCCTGATTCGGTTTCGGGTGGGGCGTTGGGGCCCCGGTGGTGCGGGTACTGCGGTAGGGGATTACGGATGCGAGGCGGAGGCGGCGGTCGCGGCTGCACGTGCCGTCGCGGCGTCGTCCGCGTCGAGGGCGGCCGCGGCGATACGGCGTGCATCGTCGAGGGAGTGCTGGGCGATCGTCCGGCGCACGTCCGCGAGGGCGGCGGGCGCCATCGAGAGCGAGCCGATGCCCAGCCCGACCAGGACGACGGCGAGCAGCGGATCCGCGGCCGCCTCGCCGCACACGCCGACGGGTCGGCCTTGCGCGGCGCCGGCGCGACCGACCTCCGCGACGAGACGCAGCACCGCGGGATGCCACGGATCCTGGAACGAGGACACGGAGCCGAGCAGGCGGTCGGCGGCCATCGTGTACTGGGTGAGATCGTTCGTGCCGATCGACGCGAAGTCCGCATGCTGCAGGATCCGATCGGCGAGGAGCGCGGAGGAGGGGACCTCGACCATCACGCCGGCGGTGCGCAGCCCGTACTCGCGGGCGATTCCGGTGAAGTAGCCGGCCTCCTCGACGGTCGCGACCATCGGGGCCATCACCCACAGGTCGGCCTCCGTCTCTGCATCGGCCTCGGCGAGGGCGGTGAGCTGTTCGCGGAGGATGTCCTCGCTCGCCCGAAGCGCGCGCAGGCCGCGCAGGCCCAGAGCCGGGTTCTCCTCGTGGGCGTCGTTGAGGAACGGCAGCGGCTTGTCCGCACCGGCGTCCAGGACGCGCACGACGACCTTCTTGCCGGGGAACGCGGCCAGCAGCTCGCGGTAGGCGGCGCGCTGGACGGCCACGGTCGGCGCGTTGGTCGAGGACAGGAAGAGGAACTCGGTGCGGAACAGCCCGACCCCCTCCGCCCCCCGGGCGACGGCATCGGCCGCGTCGGCGGGCTTGCCGAGGTTCGCGAGCAGCGCGACCGGCGTCCCGTCGGCGAGCGCGCCCGGGGTCGGCGGGGCTGCGTCCGCCTCCTTCCGAGCGCTCGCGCGCTCCCGCGCACGGGCCACGTCCTCGGCGGACGGATCGGCGGTGACCACACCGGACGACGCGTCGACGATCACGGTCTCGTCGTCGACGAGGTCCGCCGCGCCGGAGGCGCCGACGACTGCGACGATGCCCTTCTCCCGGGCGAGGATCGCGGTATGGGACGTGGGACCGCCGTCGATCGTGACGAGCGCGAGCACCTTGTCCAGATCGAGCAGAGCAGTGTCCGCGGGCGCGAGATCGCGCGCGACGAGGACGAAGGGGTGCCCGGGATCGGGGATGCCCGGGGCCGCGACTCCGCGGAGGCGGGCGAGGACGCGCTGGGCGATGTCGTCCAGATCGGCCGCGCGCTCGCCGAGATAGCCGCCCACGGCCTCGAGCGAGGAGCGGAATCCGGCGAACGCGTCATGCACGGCCCATTCCGCCGTCGACCCCGCCGCGATCCGCTCCTCGACCTCGTCGGCCAGTGTCGGGTCTTCGGCGATCATGGCCTGCGCCTCCAGCACCTCGGCGGCCGCTCCGTCGACCGACTCCGCCCGGGACGACAGGTCCGCCGCGACGAAGGAGATCGCGTCTTGCACCCGGACGCGCTCCTGATCCGCGCCGATCGTGCTCGGCGTCTCGTCCGGCGCGGGAAGGGCCTGCGTCATGCGGCGCACCGGCCCCGCCGCGACGCCCTGTCCGATGCCGACGCCGCGCACCTCGGCCATCAGGCGGCGCCCTCGTCGTGGTCGGTGACCAGCAGTTCGGCGAGACGGTCGAGTGCGGCCTCCGCGCCGTCGCCCTCGGCGGAGAGAGTGACGTAGTCCCCCTGTTCCAGCCCGAGCGCGATCACGCCCAGGATGCTGGCGGCGTTCACCGGCTTGCCGGCGTCCTTCGCGAGCGTCACCGGCAGGCCGGTCTCCTTCGCGGCCTGCGCGAAGATCTTCGCGGGCCTGGCGTGCAGCCCGTGCGAGGAGCCGATGCGGACGGTGCGTGTCTCGGCGGTCATGACGTTCCTTTCAGAGCGGTGTCCTCGACGAGGGCCCGCAGCCGGGCCCCCTCGAGGTCGGTGAGGAGTTCCGGGGGCAGCACGATGAGCGTGGCCCGCAGCGCGCGCTGCGCGAGCTCGTCGCGCCGTTCGGCGAGATGAGAGCCGAGCAGGACGATGTCGGCGGTGGGGTCGAGGCGATCGACGGAGGAGGCGGTGATCTCCCAGTCCCGGCCTGCGTCGAGCGCGGCCCGGCGCAGCCGGCCGGCGACGAATGTGCTCGAGGCGCCCGCGCCACAGACCACCTGGATCCTCATCGAACCCTCCTTCCGGATCATCCTCCCGACCCAGGGGCGGAGGGTGCCACCAGGATCCCTTCCGCCGGGGCGGAAGACGCCTTCCGGCCCCTTCCGCCGTGGATCCTGAGATCATGGCGGAGGAGGAAGTGACGTCCCGGCGATGCCGCCGGGGCGACGACGGGCGAGACGAGAGGTGAGGCGGCGTGTCGACTCGACGGCAGGATCGGCTGCTCACCGCGCTCCTGCGGGAAGACGCCTGGATCCCGGGCCCCCGCCTCGCGGACATGCTCGGCGTGACGCCGCGCAGCGTGCGCGCCTACGTCACCGCGCTCAACGCGCGGGTGCCGGAGCGGGACGCCGTGCTGTCGGGCGGCTCCGGATACCGTGCCGGCGCCTCGGCGCGGGAGGCGCTGGCCGCCCGATCGGGGAGCGACGCGACGCCGCGGGCGCGCATGCACGCGCTCGTGCGCGCCCTGCTCGACGAGCGGGACGGGATCGACGTCTTCGAGGCCGCCGACCGGCTGCACGTGAGCGAGGCGACGGTCGATGCCGACCTCTCCCGCGTGCGCGCGCTGCTGGACGGGACAGGGCTGCGGCTCGTGCGCGAGCGCGACGTGGTCCGCCTCGTCGGTCCGGAGAAGGAGCAGCGCCGGCTGCTCAGCCGCCTCGCGCACGACGAGATGGACGCGGCGGACTTCCCGGTCGATCCGTTCCGCCTGGCGCTCGCGGGAGGGGCGATCACCCCCGAGGCGGTCGCACCGTTCAAGGCGGACCTCGTCGCGGAGCTCGCGGGGCTCGGCTACTACGTGAACGAGCTGGGGATCACCGACGTGCTGCTGCACATCGCGATCGCCGCCGACCGCGTCGCCGCAGGCCGGCCGCTCGACGCCGCGGGGCGCGAGTCCGGCAGCGCGCAGGATCCGGACGGGCGCGCCCCGGGGAGTGCGCGGTCGGGTGCGCTCCGGTCGGACGAGATCCCCCGGGAGGCGGATCCCGTCGCGCGGGTCATCGCGCAGCTCGCCGAGGATCGGCTCGGCGTGCGGCTCGGGCCGGGCGACCTGGCGCATCTGTCGGGGTTGATCCTCACCCGCATCGTGAGCCCAGGAGGCACGGATCCCGCCACGCTCGCCCGTGCGGGGCTGGATCCGGAGGTCGAGGCGGCCGTGCGCGCCGAGGTGGTGCAGGCGGCGAACGACTACCAGGTCGATCTCATCGACGACGCCTTCGTGCTGAGGCTGGCCCTGCACACCCAGAACCTGCTCCGCCGGGCGCAGGAGGAGTCGCGGGCGCGCAACCCGCTCACGCGCTCGCTCAAGGCGGCGTACCCGATGATCTTCGAGGTCGCGGTGTCGATCGTGAACGGTTTGCAGAATCGCCTGGGCCTGCGCGTGGACGACGACGAGATCGCCTACGTGGCGATGCACGTCGGCGGACGGCTCGAGCGCAGCCGGCGCGCCGAGTCCCTCCTCACGGCCACGATCGTCTGTCCGGGCTACTACGAGCTGCACGAGGTGCTGCGCTCTCGGGTGGACCGCTCGCTCGGGCAGGGCATCGACGTCGTGCGGATGATCACCACGGTCGATCCCGACGCCTCCGAGATCGACACCGACCTCGTGCTCAGCACGGTGCCCCTGCGCACCGCGGGCGATCGCACGGTGCTGATCCAGCCCTTCCTCACCGAGGCCGACGTGGAGCGGGTGCAGCAGGCCGCGGCCCGCGTCCGGCGGAGCAGGCGGCTCGCACGGCTGCGCGAGGAGCTGTCGCGCTACCTGTCCGCCGACGCCTACGTGCAACCCCTGCCGGACGTGGGGGAGGAGGGGATCATCCGTCTCCTCGGCGACCGGCTCGTCGCGGCCGGTCTCATCGACGAGGCGTACATCGAGAACACGATCCACCGCGAACGGCTCTCCTCGACGGCCTTCAGCGACGCCCTCGCGGTCCCGCATGCGCTGCAGATGACCGCCCGGCGCACGGCGATCGCGATCGGAGTCGCCGCCGGATCCGTCGGCTGGGGCGGCGGACGGGTGCAGGTCGTCGCGCTCGCCGCCTTCAGCGAGCAGGATCGCGACGCGTTCCAGACCGTGTTCGAGCAACTCGTCGAGGTGTTCGGCGAGGCGGACAGCGTGCAGCGGATCCTGCGCCGCGGCGAGACCTTCTCCGGGTTCCTCGACGAGCTCGCCGCCGTGATCGACGGCTGAGCGCCGGGTCCCGTCAGCCGGCGAGCACGCGCTCGAGCGCGTCGAGGACCGCTTCCGGATCCGTTCCGTCCGCGGAGAGCTCGACCTCGTCGCCCGCCAGGAGCGCGAGGTCCATCACCGCGAGCACGCTGCCGAGGTCCACCCGCCGTCCGGTGGACGTCGTGAGCTCCACCGCACCGTCGTGGGCCATCGCGAGGCGGACGAGCTCCGCGACGGGACGCGCGTGGGCGCCTCCCGCGACGCGGATCACGACGGTGCGGTTCGCCATCGGCGGCTCAGCCGCGCGCCGCGAGCAGCGCGCGCACGGCGTCCTCGAGGTCCGCCACGGTCTGCGCCGCCGCCGGTGCGGAATCGGCGCGGGCGTCGATGTAGACCTTGAGCTTGGGCTCCGTCCCGCTGGGGCGCACGATCACGCGCGAACCGTCGGCCAGGCGGTACCGGAGAACGTCGCCGGTCGGCGCCCCCTCCGGGGCCGCGAGCAGGTCCTCGGCCGACACGACCGCGCCCTCGCCGAACGCGGTCGGCGGATCCTGCCGTAGAGCGGACATGATCCGTCCGATCACCGTCAGATCGTCCACCCGGATCGAGACCTGCCCGCTGGCGAAGAACCCGATCTCGGCCGCGATCTCGTCGAGCAGATCGGCGATCGTCGCCTCCCGACCGCGGGCCTCGGCGGCCAGGCCGAGAAGTGCGACGGCGGCGGAGATGCCGTCCTTGTCGCGCACCGTGTCCGGGTTGACCAGATATCCGAGCGCCTCCTCGTAGCCGAACGCGATCCCTGGCGCACGCGAGATCCATTTGAAGCCGGTGAGCGTCTCGTGGAAGTCGAGGCCGTAGCGTTGGGTGATCGCGGCCAGCGCGGGCGACGACACGAGAGAGCACGCCAGCGAGGTGCCGGGGGCCGCGGGGCCGGAGGCGGTCGCGGCGCGGGCCGCGCGCCAGCCGAGCAGCATCCCGACCTCGTTGCCGGAGAGCCGCCGCCAGCCGCCTTCCGCGGTCTCGTCGGGGATGCCCACCGCGAGGCGGTCGGCGTCGGGGTCGTTCGCGATGACGAGCTCCGCGCCGAGCGTGCGGGCCTTCGCGAAGGCGAGGTCCATCGCACCCGGCTCCTCCGGGTTCGGGAACGACACGGTGCGGAAGGTCGGATCGGGGTCGCGCTGCTCGCCGACCGTCCACGGTGCCGGGTACCCGGCGTCGCCGAGGATCCGCGAGAGGGTCTCCCATCCCACGCCGTGCATCGCGGTGTAGACCCAGCGCAGACCGGCGGCGCCGATGGGAGCGGGGGCGACGGTCGCGGTCGCGGCGACATAGGCGTCGACCACGTCCTCGCCCGCGGTCTCGTACCCGGTCGAGCGCGGGATGGTCAGCGCGTCGGAGTCGGCGGCCACCCGCTCGATGTGCGCGGCGATCTCGGCATCGGCGGGGGACACGATCTGCGAACCCTGATCCGTGCCGCCCAGGTAGACCTTGTAGCCGTTGTCGTTGGGCGGGTTGTGACTCGCGGTCACCATCACGCCGGCGTCCGCGTCCAGGTGCCGCACGGCGAACGCGAGGACCGGGGTGGGCAGCAGTCGCGGAAGGAGGACGGCACGCAGCCCGGCCCCGGCGAAGATCTCGGCCGAGTCGCGCGCGAACACCCGGGAGTTCTTGCGCCCGTCGTAGCCGATGACGACCGTGGGCGTCGCGTCCGGTGCCGCCTTCTCCCGCAGGTAGGCGGCGAAGCCGGCAGCGGCCTGCGCGACGAGCACCCGGTTCATCCGGTTGGAGCCGGCCGCCAGCGCGCCGCGGAGACCCGCTGTGCCGAAGGCGAGCCGTGATCCGAACCGGTCCTCCAGCTCGGCGACGGCGGCCTCGTCCCCAGACGCCGCGAGGGTGATGAGGCCGGCGAGCTCGTCGCGCGTCTCCGGATCCGGATCCTGCCGCATCCACGCCCGCGCCTCCGCGAGCCGTGCGGTCTCCCGCGCGCTCACAGCGCGCCGATCACGCGGGCGAGCAGCGAGGAGATGACGGGCTCGGCGGCCTGCCCCGCCTCGATCACCTCGGCATGGCTCAGCGGCGTGGTCTGGATGCCGGCCGCCAGGTTGGTGATGAGCGAGAACCCGAGGATCTCCATGCCGGCCTCGCGCGCGGCGATCGCCTCGAGCGCCGTCGACATGCCGACGATGTCGCCCCCGATGCGCTTGGCCATCTGCACCTCGGCCGGGGTCTCGTAGTGAGGGCCGCGGAACTGGGTGTAGACGCCCTCGTCCAGGGACGGGTCGATCGTGCGGGCGAGGTCGCGCAGACGCGCGCTGTAGAGGTCGGTGAGGTCGATGAACGTCGCCCCTTCGAGCGGCGAGTCCGCGGTGAGGTTGATGTGGTCGCTGATGAGCACGGGCTGTCCGGGGGTCCAGGTCTCGCGGACCCCGCCGGCGCCGTTGGTGAGGACCATGGTGGACGCACCCGTCGCCGCCGCGGTGCGCACACTGTGCACGACGCGGCGCACACCGTGACCCTCGTAGTAGTGCGTGCGCGCGCCGATCACGAGGACGTTCTTGCCGGACGGGGTGACGATGCTGCGCAGCGTGCCGACATGGCCTTCCAGGGCAGGCTTGGAGAACCCGGTGACCTCGGTCGCCGGGATCGTGGCGACGGTCTCGCCGATCAGCTCGGCGGCCTTGCCCCAGCCGGATCCCAGCGTGACGGCGATGTCGTGGCGGTCGACGCCGGTGAGCCGGCGGATGTCGCTCGCGGCCTCGGCGGCGATGGCGAAGGGGTCGGCGCTCGGGTCGTCGAGGGGGTGGTTCAGATCAGCCATGAGATCGAGGATACGGCCCCGGATCGGAGCGCCGCGAGGCGGAGCGCGGATGAGCGTGCGGGGCCGGAGCGGCACGCGCGGGGGAGCGGATGCGGGAGAATGGAGGCATGACCTTGATGTTCGAGCGTTCTCAGCACGTCGCCGTGCTCGGCGGCGGCCCCGGTGGATACGAGGCCGCCCTCGCGGCGGCCCAGCTCGGAGCCGAGGTGACCCTCGTCGAGCGCGTCGGCGTCGGAGGTTCCGCCGTGCTCACGGACGTCGTCCCGTCCAAGAGCCTCATCGCGACGGCCGATGCCGCGGTCGCGATCTCCGAAGCCACGGACCTCGGCGTGCAGTTCTACGCGAAGGGTGCGGAGGGCAAGCCGCTCAAGCCCCAGATCGCGATCAACCTCGCTGCGGTGAACAAGCGGCTGCTCGCGCTCGCCGGCGCCCAGTCCGAGGACATGCGCACGACTTTGCTCGATGCGGGCGTGACCATCCTCTCCGGCCACGGTCGGCTCGACGGACCGAACGCGATCGTCGTGGCGACGTCGGCGGACGGCACGGACTTCGACCGGATCGAGGCGGACACGCTCATCGTGGCGGTCGGCGCCTCGCCGCGCGAGCTCGACTCCGCCAAACCGGACGGCGAGCGCATCCTCACGTGGACCCAGCTGTACAACATGAAGACGCTGCCCGAGCATCTCATCGTCGTCGGATCCGGCGTCACCGGAGCCGAGTTCGCCTCCGCGTACATGAACCTCGGAGCCAAGGTCACGCTCATCTCGAGCCGCGACCAGGTGCTGCCCGGGGAGGACCAGGACGCGGCCAAGGTGCTGGAGAAGGTCTTCAAACGCGGCGGCATGACCGTGCTGTCGAAGTCCCGTGCCGACAGCGTGCAGCGCACCGAGGACGGCGTCGTGGTGACGCTCTCGGATGGTCGCACGGTCGAGGGGAGCCACTGCCTCATGGCGGTCGGCTCGATCCCGAACACGGCGGGGATCGGGCTCGAGGAGGTCGGCGTCGAGCTGACCGAATCCGGGCACATCCGCGTGAACCGCGTCGCCCGCACCTCGGTCTCGAACATCTACGCGGTCGGCGACTGCACCAACTTCTTCCCGCTCGCCTCGGTGGCCTCGATGCAGGGGCGCACGGCCGTCTTCCACGCTCTCGGCGACGTGGTGATCCCGCTGGAGAAGCAGAAGATCACCGCGAACATCTTCACCGCGCCGGAGATCGCCACGATCGGAGTGAGCGAGAAGGACGTCGAGGACGGCGTCATCGACGGACTGGTGCACAAGCTGCCGCTCGCCGCGAACCCGCGCGCCAAGATGATGGGCATCCGCGACGGCTTCGTGAAGATCATCGCGCGCAAGGGATCCGGCACCGTGATCGGCGCGGTCATCGTCGCCCCGAAGGCGTCCGAGCTCATCTACCCCCTCGCCCTGGCCGTCGAGCGTCGGCTCAACGTCGACCAGGTGTCGCGCGTCTTCGCGGCCTACCCCTCGATCACGAGCAGCATCACCGACGCCACGCGAGCGATGCACCAGGTCTACATCGCCCGCTGAGACGATCGCGCCCGCGGCGATCACGCGCGTTTCCCTCTGCTGATCGCCTTTCCCTCCCCCCAGCTACGCAGCGCAGGGGAGGGAAAGACGCAGAGGGGAGGGAAACGCGATCCGGGGGTTCGGGCGTCCGGGGGACCGGGGGCCGGAGTCGGAGCGTCAGCTGATCGTGAGGAGCTGGTGTCCGGCGGCGACCGTCGCACCCGCGTCGGCGTTGATGTTGCCGATGACGCCGTCCTTGTGCGCCTGCAGCGGCTGCTCCATCTTCATCGCCTCGAGGACGACGACCAGATCGCCCTTGACGACCTGCTGCCCCTCCTCGACCGCGACCTTGACGACGGTGGCCTGCATCGGCGACTTCACCGCGTCGCCGGAGGCGCCCGCGTTCGCCGTCTTGGCGTGGCTGCGTCGGGACGACGGCACGGCGGCCGGGCGGCCCCCGGTGCCGACCACCGATGCGGCCACGCGGTCGGGCAGGCTGACCTCGAGACGCTTTCCGGCGACCTCGACGACGACCGTGTGCCGGCCGGCCGCGGCGGACGGGGCCTCGAGCTCTCCGTCCCAGGCCGGGATGTCGTTGACGAACTCGGTCTCGATCCAGCGGGTGTAGACCCCGAAGCGTCCGTCCTCGGCGGTGAACGCCGGGTCGTTCACGACCTTGCGGTGGAAGGGCAGCACGGTGGGCAGCCCCGACACCTCGAACTCCTCGAGCGCGCGGCGCGAACGCTCGAGCGCCTCGGCGCGATCCTTGCCCGTCACGATGATCTTCGCGAGCAGCGAGTCGAAGGCGCCGGACACCTCGTCGCCCGCGGTGACGCCCGAGTCCAGGCGCACGCCCGGGCCGCCGAACGTCTTGAACACGTGCACGGGGCCGGGCTGCGGGAGGAAGTTGCGGCCGGGGTCCTCGCCGTTGATGCGGAACTCGATCGAGTGGCCCAGGGGCGCAGGGTCGTCGTAGTCGAGGGTGCCGCCGGCGGCGATGCGGAACTGCTCGCGGACCAGGTCGATCCCGGTGACCTCCTCGGAGACCGGGTGCTCGACCTGCAGTCGCGTGTTGACCTCGAGGAACGAGATCGTGCCATCGGCCCCGATGAGGAACTCGCAGGTGCCGGCCCCGACGTAGCCGACCTCCTTGAGGATCGCCTTGGACGCCTCGTAGAGAACGCGGTTCTGCTCCTCCGTGAGGAACGGCGCCGGAGCCTCCTCGACGAGCTTCTGGTGGCGACGCTGCAGCGAGCAGTCGCGGGTGGAGACGATGACGACGTTGCCCTCGGCGTCCGCGAGGCACTGCGTCTCGACGTGACGCGGCTTGTCGAGGTACTTCTCGACGAAGCACTCGCCGCGTCCGAAGGCGGCGATGGCCTCGCGCGTCGCGGACTCGAACTGCTCGGCGACCTCGTCGAGCTCGCGCGCGACCTTGAGGCCGCGGCCGCCGCCGCCGTAGGCCGCCTTGATCGCGATCGGGAGGCCGACCTCCTTCGCGAAGGCGACCACCTCGTCGGCGGTCTCGACGGGACCGGGGGTTCCCGGTGCCAGGGGCGCGCCGACCTTCTCGGCCACGTGCCGTGCGGTGACCTTGTCGCCCAGGGCCTCGATCGCCGCGGGAGACGGGCCGATCCAGGTCAGGCCAGCGCCGATGACCGCGCGTGCGAAGTCGGCGTTCTCGGCGAGGAAGCCGTAGCCGGGGTGCACCGCGTCGGCGCCGGATCGGCGGGCGATCGAGAGGATCTTGTCGATCTGCAGGTAGGTGTCGGCGCTGGTCGCGCCGTCCAGCGCGTAGGCCTCGTCGGCGAGCCTCGTGTGCATCGCGTCCCGATCCTGGTCCGCGTACACCGCCACGGAGGAGAGGCCGGAGTCGCGCGCGGCGCGGATGATGCGGACGGCGATCTCGCCACGGTTGGCGACGAGAACCTTGGCAATAGCAGGCATGAGTGTCAGCCTATCCACATGGGGGGCGATACTTTTGACGACCCTCCACAAGAATCACCGGCCGATCCTTGTCGGATCCTACGAGAGACCCCTCGGGACGTCGGGCCTACTCGGCGGGGACCGCGTTCCACAGGTCGGTCCAGCGGATCCCGAGGCGCCCGGCGAGGTGGCGGAGCGTTGACAGCGACATGCCCACGACCGTGGACGGATCCCCGTCGACGCGCTCGATGAACGCGCCGCCGAGACTGTCCACCGTGAAGGCGCCGGCGACGAGCAGGGGCTCACCGGTCGCGACGTACGCGGCGACCTCCGCGTCGTCGACGTCCGCGGAGAAGGTGACCGAGGCATCGGCGACCGCGTGCTCCTCCCGATCCGGGGCGCCGGGAGTCACGCGGATGACGCTGTGCCCGGAGTGCAGCACGCCCGTGCGTCCGCGCATCGCCCGCCAGCGGGCGATGGCCCGCTCCGGCTCGTGCGGCTTGCCGTAGACCTCGCCGTCGATCTCGAACATCGAGTCCCCGCCGATCACGATGCCGTCGAAGCCCGGCTCGATCCGCTCGATCCTCGCTGCGACGTCGGCGGCCTTCGCGCGGCCGAGCAGCAGCACGAGCTCGTCGGGCGCGAGCGGCCGCCCTGCGCGAGCCGCGGCGGCCTCTCCCACGGCGTCCTCGTCCACGTCGGGGGACACGCACAGCGGCTCGATGCCGCTCTGCCGGAGCAGGGCGAGGCGGGCGGGCGAGGTCGAGGCGAGGCAGACGCGCATGAGGCCACGCTAGCCGGATCGCGGGCGCGAGGGGGAGGAGAGGAGCGGCCTCCTCCCGGCGCTCGGCGCACTCTGGAATGATCGGGGGGTGAACTCCTCGTCCCCCGCCGAAGGCCCCCTGCTCGATCTGGACGTGACGGGCGTCGCGCACGGCGGCGTCTTCGTCGCCCGCCACGAGGGCCGCGTCGTGTTCGTCTCGGACGCGATCCCCGGCGAGCGGGTACGGGCGCGGCTCAGCGACCCGCAGACCGGGGAGGACACGCGTTCGTTCTGGCGGGCCGAGACGGTCGAGGTGCTCGACGCGTCCCCCCATCGTCGTCCGCACGTCTGGGCCGAGGCGGACGTGTCGCGCGCGCCCGCGCTGCGCCCCGGCGGCGCGGACCTGGGGCACATCGACATCGCCGAGCAGCGCGTCCTGAAGAGGACCGTGCTGCAGGAGGCGCTCGACCGGTTCGCCGGGGGCGGCCTCATTGCGCCCGAGGTCGAGGCGCCGGGTGCGGACGAGCACTGGCGCACCAGGGTTACGCTGCACATCGACGCGGAGGGCAGGATCGGGCCGTTCGCCGCGCGCAGCCACCGAGTCGTGCCCGTCGCGGATCACGTGCTCGCCCGTCCGGCGATCGCCGCCGTCGCCCGGGGGCTGGACGGACTCCCGGAGGGAAGGATCGAGCTCGTCGAGCCCGGGGACGGGGAGGTACGGCGACTGCTCCGTCCCGAGTCCGCGCGCGCCTCTCGCGATCCGGCGAGGTCCGGATCCGGCCGGCGGCGGACCACACCCCGCCGTGCGGATCCCGAGACCATCCGGGAGAGCGTGGCCGGCCGCGACTTCGCCCTCGATGCGAACGGGTTCTGGCAGATCCATCCGGCCGCGGCGACGCTGCTCGACGACGCGGTGGCCGACGTGCTCGACGGACGCGTGGACCCGGACGCCGCGCACCTGGACCTCTACGGCGGCGTCGGCCTCTTCTCGGCCACGCTTGCGCGGCTCGGCGCACGCCGGATCACGACCGTCGAGTCCTCGCCGCGCGCGACCCGTCATGCCGCGGAGAACCTCCGCGACCTCGGGGCGCGCGCGGTCACGGCCCGGGTGGATCGGTTCCTCCGGGACCAGGAGGGGGAGGAGCGGGCCGCGATCGCCGGCGGCGCGGTGATCCTGGATCCGCCGCGATCGGGTGCGGGACGCGCGGTCGTCGAGGACGTCGCCGCCCTGGATCCCGCCGCGATCGCCTACGTCGCCTGCGATCCCGTCGCCCTCGCGAGAGACCTGGCGACGTTCCGCGGCCTCGGGTACGAACCGCAGCGATTGCGCGCCTTCGACCTCTTCCCGCACTCCCATCACCTCGAGACCGTGGTGCTGTTCGGCCGCGGATGACGATGCGTGGCGGTTGTCGCGCACGGAGGCGGATCGGATGCCTTTTCCCGGCTATGGTGAATCCGTGAACAGCGTAGCTCTCGTCGATGACCACGAGTCGGTGCGATTGGGCCTCGCGGCTGCCCTCGAGCAGGCGTCCTTCCACGTCGTCTTCTCGGGCGCCGGGGTGCCGCAGTATCTGGAGCATCGCCGGGCGAGCCTTCCCCGGCCGGCCAACGTCGTCGTCCTCGACCTCATGCTCGGCGACGGCAGCACCGTCACGGAGAACGTCACGCGCCTCGTCGCCGACGGATCCAGTGTCGTGATCCACAGCGTCGCGGACCGCCCCGCAGCGGTGCGCGAGGCTCTCGCCGCCGGTGCCGCGGGCGTGATCTCGAAATCCGCCCCTCTCGACGACGTGATCGATGCGGTCCGCACGGTCGCGAGCGGGGAGCCCCTCAACAACGTGGAGTGGGCGAACGCCGTCGACGGCGACACCGCCTTCGCCGACGCGCAGCTGTCGGTGCGCGAACGCGAGGTGCTGCGCCTGTACGCGACCGGCCTTCCGCTCAAGGTCGTGGCGGAGCGGCTCGGCGTGGCGTACTCCACGGCGAAGGAGAACATCACCCGGATCCGGGTGAAGTACGTGGAGGTCGGCCGTCCCGCGCCGACCAAGGTGGATCTGCTGCGGCGTGCGATGGAGGACGGCATCGTCGACGCCTCCGAGGACGACGCGCAGAGCGTCGGCTGAACCGGATCGGCTGAACGACATGTCCGCCGATCAGGGATTGCGCGAGGCCTGGGAGCACGTCTCGACGCCCAAGGAGGTCGGCCAGGAGTTCGAGCGCTTCACCGGCCGTCGCATGGAGCGCATCATCATGATCGTCGTGGGCGTCGGCGCGTTCGCGCTCGGTGCCCAGGCGCTCATCAACGCGCTGGTCAAGATGACCCGTCCGGATCTCCCGCACCTCGCCCTGCTCGCCCTCGTGTTCGGCCCCTGGCTCGCGATGCTGTGCTGCTGCGTGATCGGGCGCGGGGCGCGGGTGGCCGCGGGACTGTTCTTCATCGCCTACATCGGGGTCCTCGTGCTGTGGCCGGTCGTCGCGAGCCGGGGTCCGGGCGTGCAGCCGGCGGACCAGCCCTGGATCTTCTTCCTCGTCAACGTCGCCGGCGTGGCGGCGGTCGTCGCCTTCCCCCTCCGGGTCCAGGTCGCCTGGGCCGTGTTCGGCCCGTTCCTATACGGCACGATCCGCCTCATCCAGGGCGACTTCCGCCCCGAATTCTGGATCGTCACCGCGTTCGACGTCTCTTTCACCCTGATCCTGGGCCTCGTGCTCGTCGGGCTCGGCTGGATGTTCCGCTCCGTGGCGAGCGGTGTCGACGACGCGAGGGAGCGGGCCGTCGCCCTCTACACCGCGGCCGCCGCGGCCGAGGCGGCGGAGCACGAGCGCGTCGCGGTCGCGGCGCTCATGCACGACAGCGTCCTGGCGGCGCTGATCGCGGCCGAGCGCGCCAGCACGGACCGTGCGCGGCACCTCGCCGTCGAGATGGCCCGCGAGGCGCTGACCCGGCTCGCGAACGCGGAGGCGCCGACCCAGGAAGGCAACGAGGAGCCGGTGCGGATCGAGCTCATCGCCGAGGATCTGCGTCTCGCGATCGAGCAGCTGGGCGTCACCGCCGACGTGCAGTGCCACGGACAGGGCACGGTGCCCGACCGGATCGCCCGTGCGATGGCGCTCGCCGCGCGCCAGGCGATCAGCAACGCGGTCGCCCATGCCGGCGCCCGCGGCCTCGCGGTCGTCGTCGAGGGCATCGGCGAAGGCGGCACGAAGGTGACGGTGCGCGACACCGGCGGCGGATTCGATCCGTCCCAGGTGCGTCCGGACCGGCTGGGGATCCGCGGCTCGATCATCGCCCGGATGGCGGCCGTCGGCGGATCGGCGACCATCGATTCCGGGAGCGGAGGCACGACGGTGACGCTGAGGTGGGCACGGATATGAAGCTGACCGTCCGCACGGTGGCGACCGGACTCGCCCTGATCTTCTCCCTCTACTTCGCGGCGAGGGCCGTCTGGTGGACCACGATTCCGGCACGACCGGTGCTCGTGCTCCTCTCTGTCCTCACCTTCCTCGCCACCATCGCCACCATCTCCCTCGTCGGCTCCGCGGCCGAGGTGCGCATGCCCGCCTGGGCGGCGGTGATCGCCCTGCTCGCCGCCGCGGCGATCCCCGAGCTCACCAACCTCGGGCTCTCCCCGGAGACCCTGCGCGCTCCTTACGCCACCTGGTACATCGGCTCCGTGGGTCTCATCGGCGTGGTCTGCGTGGTGCGACGACGGCCCACGATCGGGTGGATCGTGCTGGCCGTGCTCACGCTGTCCGCCGCGGGATGGATCGGGCTTCCCGATGCCCTCGGCCTCGGCCTCGTCGGCTCGATCGTCTGGATGGTGATCGCCCAGCTGCTGGTGGGCTTCTGGGGGCGTGCCGTGCGCGACACGGACCGCCTCGCCCTCGTGCAGCAGGACGCCTCGGCGTGGCACGCCACGCAGGCCGTGCGACAGCGCGAGCGACGCGAACGCGTGCAGTACGCGCTGCACGCGGCCGGCCCCAGCCTCAGCAGGGTGATCGAGACCCGGGGGAACCTCTCGGCCGAGGAGCGCCGCGTCGCCCACCTCGCGGAGGGCCGCCTGCGCGACGAGATGCGCGGCGGGGAGCTGCTCAACGACCGTGCGCGGGAGACGATCGCGATCGCGCGAGCCCGCGGCGCCGCCGTCACGGTCTTCGACGACGGCGGGCTCGCCGGTCTCGACGAGGCCGTGAAGGTCAGGGTGAGGGAGGAACTCGCCGACGTGCTCGCGGAGGCCACGTCCGCGCGTCTCATCATTCGCGCGCCCAAGGACGAGCGGGTGGCGGTCACCGTCGTCGGCCGATCCGCCGCGGGACAGTCCTCGGACGACGATTCCGTCGAGCTCTGGCACGAGATCCCGCGCTGAGCGCCCCGCGCAGCCGTTCGCGCCCCCGTGGCCGCGAGCGCGCCGCGCGTGCTCGTGCGCGCGCGTTCGGTGCCCGGGAACGGAAAGGGCGAGGGGCGGCGTGATCGCCGGCCCCTCGCCAGTGCGGAACAGTTACCCGAAAACCGTTCCGCAGAGACCGGAGATCGTCTGCCTACCCTGTGGCAGAGATCCGGCCGAACGCGAAGCGTTGCAAGAAAAAGTATTCCGAAACGCCGTTCAGGTGTATGTAGGTATTTCGGGGGACAAATCCGGATCCAGGCGAAGAACGTTCCGATCGCTCCGGGAAATGTGCCGGGATCAGCCGGAAAAGCGTCCCCAGGGAATGTCCCGGCGCAGAGGGGAGCGCAATCCCCGCTGGTTGCGTTCCCACACGGAGACGCGACGTTCCGCGGCCACGGCGTCGGCCTCCTCCGCGAGATAGGCGTCCGAGAGCACGGCGATGAGAGCCGCCAGCTCCTCCTCCGACGCCGTGCCGCGGAGCACCTGGATCTCGACGGCCGCGGGCGATTCCTCCGCGCTCACAGCGGGATGTTCCCGTGCTTCTTCGGCGGCTGCTCCGCCCGCTTGCCACGCAACGCGCGCAGCGCCTTGGCGATCGCGACGCGGGTGGTCGCGGGCTCGATGACACCGTCGATCTCGCCGCGCTCTGCGGCGAGGAACGGGCTCGTGACGCTGTACGTGTACTCGTTCGCGAGTCGGGTGCGCACGGCGGCGACGTCCTCGCCCGCCTCCTCGGCCCTCTTGATCTCGTTGCGGTAGAGGATGTTGACCGCCCCCTGGCCGCCCATCACGGCGATCTCCGCCGTCGGCCAGGCCAGGTTCACGTCGGCGCCGAGCTGCTTGGAGCCCATCACGATGTACGCGCCTCCGTAGGCCTTGCGCAGGATCACGGTCACCAGCGGCACCGTGGCCTCGGCGTAGGCGTAGATGAGCTTGGCGCCGCGGCGGATCACACCGGTCCACTCCTGGTCGGTTCCCGGCAGGTAGCCCGGCACGTCGACGAGTGTCACGATCGGCACCGAGAACGCGTCGCAGAAGCGCACGAAACGGCTGGCCTTCTCGCCGGCCTCGATGTTCAGCGTCCCCGCCATCTGCGAGGGCTGGTTGGCGATGATGCCGACCGAGCGCCCCTCGATCCGGCCGAAGCCGATCACGATGTTCGGGGCGAACAGCGGCTGCACCTCGATGAAGTCCCCGTCGTCGACGACGTGCTCGATCACGGTGTGGATGTCGTAGGGCTGGTTGGGGGAGTCCGGGATGAGGACGTTGAGCTCGCGGTCCGCGTCCGTCGTCTCGAACTCGAACGTCGAGGAGTAGGACGGCAGCTCCGCCATGTTGTTGTCCGGAAGGAAGCCGAGCAGCGTCCGCGCGTAGTCGATCGCGTCGTCCTCGTCCTCCGCGAGATAGTGCGCGACCCCTGACCGCGTGTTGTGCGTGTAGGCGCCGCCCAGTTCCTCCATGCCGACGTCCTCGCCGGTCACGGTCTTGATGACGTCGGGGCCGGTGACGAACATCTGGCTCGTCTTGTCCACCATGATCACGAAGTCGGTCAGCGCGGGGCCGTACACGGCGCCGCCCGCCGCCGGACCCATGATGATCGAGATCTGCGGGATCACGCCGGAGGAGCGGGTGTTGAGACGGAAGATCTCGCCGTACTTGCTGAGAGCGAGCACGCCCTCCTGGATGCGCGCGCCGCCGGAGTCGAGGATGCCGATGATGGGCACGCCGCTGCGCAGCGCGAACTCCATGATCTTGATGATCTTGTCGCCCGACACCTCGCCGAGGGAGCCGCCGAACGTCGTGAAGTCCTGGGAGTAGACGGCCACGGTGCGGCCGTTGATCGTTCCCACCCCGGTGACGACGGAGTCGCCGTAGGGGCGGTTCTTGTCCATGCCGAACGCGGTGGTGCGGTGGCGCACGTACTCGTCGAACTCGACGAAGCTGCCGGGATCGACGAGCAGCTCGATGCGCTCGCGGGCGGTCATCTTGCCCTTCGCGTGCTGCTTGTCGCGCGCGGCGGCTTCGGGGGCGACCACGGCCTCCTCGTAGCGGGCGCGGAGATCGGCGAGCTTGCCGGCGGTGGTGTAGAGGTCAGGCGTGTCCGTCACGCTTCCCACACTAGCGCCGGGTCCCGTGCACGACTTGGATGACCGGCACAACCCGATCGCCGTTCCTCTGTGCCCCCTCTCTGATTCCGAGGGGCGCGTTCCGGCCGTCGGAGGACGACGCGGCGGTCGGACTAGGGTGACCGCATGACCTTCCCGCACAGCGCCGCGGCCGCCTCCCGTCTCGAGATCGTCCCGTCCACCGGATCCACGAACGCCGACCTGCGCGCACATGCGGGGGACGTCGTGGGCTGGCCTCACCTCTCGGCCCTGCTCACCGAGGACCAGGTGGCGGGGCGGGGACGCCTGGACCGCGTGTGGACGGCGCCGGCGGGATCGGCGATCGCGCTCTCCGTGCTGCTGCGGGTCGGCGGTGTGCCGGTCTCGGAGCGGGGCTGGATCCCGCTCGCGGCAGGGCTGGCGATGGCGGAGGCGATCGCCGCGCAGCTCGGCCGGGCGGCGGTCGGGCTGAAGTGGCCCAACGACGTGCTCGTCGGCGATCGCAAGATCTGCGGGATCCTCGCGGAGGCGGTAGGAGCCGACGTCGTCGTCGTCGGCTCGGGTGTCAACACGGCGATGACGCCCGAGCAGCTGCCCGTCCCGACCGCGACGTCGTTCGCCGCGGAGGGCGTCGAGCCCGATCTGGATCTGCTCGTGGCGGGGTACCTCGCGCGACTCGACGCGGCCGTCGCCGGTCTCATCGAGCACGGCTCCGCGGTCGCGAGCGGCCTGCACGCCGCGGTGGCGGAACGCTGTGTGACGCTCGGACGCCGGGTGCGCGTGGTTCTCCCCGGCGATGCCGAGCTCCTCGGGGAGGCGACGGCGCTCGCCCCGGACGGCGCGCTCGTCGTGCGGGTCGACGGCGTCGAGCGCCGCGTGTCCGCGGGCGACGTCGTCCACCTGCGGACGGCCGAGTGACCGGACGCCGGGTGGTCGGGCGTTCCTCCGTCAGGCCGTCCCGCGCGCGAGCATCGCAAGGCGGCTGAGGGTGCGCTGGAGCGCCCGCGGAGGGACCGCCGCCGAGCTCATGCTCTCGGCCGGGGCGGCGGCGCGCACGTCGAGGCGCACGTCGCGATCGTGCAGCACGTCGACGAGATGGCAGAACCGGAGCAGCGCCTCCCTGTCGGCGCCGGACAGGTCGGGCACGTCCACGAGGCGCAGCCCTGTGGCGCGCTCGGCGAGCCACAGATACTGTGCCGTTCCGAGCGGCGAGCGGCACAGGTCGTCGAACGACGCGACGATGCGATCCCCGTCCTGCGCGCGGACGGGGATCTCTATTCCGCCGTCCGCGGCGAGGAGCGTCGGCGGCGGCTGCTCGCCGGGATCCGCGACGATCCACGACCCCGCCGCGAAACCGATCGCGGGTCGTCCCGCGTCGGTGCGCCGGTAGTCGGCGCCCTCGCCGATCGGGATGACGTCCAGATGGCGCTCGATGAGGTCGATCGTCGGGACGAAGCGTTCGTGCCAGACCCCGGGAAGGAGCTCCGCCGGCGTCTCGTTCGAGGTGGCGACGAGGAGGATCCCGCGCTCCCGCACGTGCTGGACGGTCGCGGCGAGGTACACGGCGTCGGCGACGTCGTCCACGTGGAACTCGTCGAACAGCAGCACGCGTGTCCGCCCGACCAAGCGGTCCAGCGCCTGGGGGAGCGGGATGCGGTCGGCGCCGAGGGATCCCTGCAGGTCGCGGAAGAAGTCGTGCATGTGCACGCGCCGTCGGCGTCGCGTCGGGAGGGCGTCGAGGTACGCCTCCGCGAGCACGGTCTTTCCCCGGCCCACGGGGCCGTACAGATAGACGCCGTGCCGGTGCGGCGCGTCCAACGCCTGCGCGGCGGCGCGCTGTGCCGCGTCGAGCGTCAGGCCCTCCGGCAGCCGCGTGGCCAGATCGACCGGCGACGCGGTCAGCGGATGGGCGGCGCCCTTCAAGAGAGGACGTTTCTCGTGCGTCAGGGAGCCGCCGCTTTCGACGGGCGAGGGCTCGGATCGCAGGCCCGCGGATTCCCCTTCGGGAAACGCGATCGTCATCGATGCACGGCAAGCAGCTCGTGACAGGAAAGCGTCACGGATCGCCACGGGGCCACCGGAAGCGTGACGGTGGTCGGCGGCGACACAGACTGGCATTCGTCAATCGCCGCGCGCGCGGCGGTCGGCCATTCGGGGACCGT
This sequence comes from uncultured Microbacterium sp., assembly GCF_945952435.1. Lineage (GTDB taxonomy): Bacteria > Actinomycetota > Actinomycetes > Actinomycetales > Microbacteriaceae > Microbacterium. The sequence continues at coordinate 128,320 of NZ_CAMFHZ010000006.1, read as the reverse complement.
CGTGCGGAGCGAGAAGACATGAAGGGACCCATGCCAAAGAAGGACGATCAGGGCGCTGCAGCAGATCGCGGCAATGGCCGCCGTCAGATGCACGCGTGTCGACGTTCGGTGCTCGGATGCAGGGGCGTCCCGTGCGCGATCCACGAGGACTGCGGCAGCGACCGGGATGACAGCGATCAGGAACATGCCGGACGGGACGCCGTACCGTATGTTCACCGCAAGCGCATCGATGTGCTCCAGGCCGACTTCGGCATAGCGGAAGGCGTTCGAGCTGTTCGCCCAGACGCTGCCGGTGTAGGTTGCCGCGGAGCCCAACAACAGAGCGGCGGTGAGCACGCGCTGCGCGGTCGCGCCTTTCCAAAAGACGACGCCCGCAGCGACGACGATCGGGATGAGGATCAGCCAGGCAAGGAGAACGCCCGACGTCCGGATGATCGCTCGGACCGCGTCTGGGTCCGCTTGCACTATGGGGATCACCGTGTTGATCATCCATCCAAGCGTGGTCGAGCCGATGCTCAGCGGTCCTTCACCGGGAGGGCGGGAGACGAGGAGAGCAGTGACGATCTGCCACGCGGCGCCCGAGAGATACGCCGCAAAGATCGGAAAGGCTCGTACTTCGGCGCGGCGAAGCCGGAATGCGATGATCCAGAGAAAGAAGACCGCCTGTACTTCCGTCATGACCACGAGGAAGGTGACGACGGCCCAGCCCGCGCTTGTGCTCCACTTGCGCGGTCTGTACAGGAGTAGCCACGGCGCGAGCCACATCGCGTAGACGTGCAGGTCGGCGAGATTCCCGACGGTCTCTTGAGCGGACAAGGGAAGGAGCACGGTGATCGTGGCGAGCGTCAATCGCGCGGGCAGCCACGGCACGAGGTCCCGCGCGAGCCAGAGAACCGCAGCGGCGGCGAGTCCTGTGAGTACGGAACAGATGGCGAAGACGAGCATCGGGTATCGAACGATGTCGAAGAATGGATAGATGGCTGCGATGACGAGACGAGGGATGAGATGCTGATACCCCGCGTAGCCCTCGACGACCACGTTCCAAGGGCCGTGGCGAACGGCGTCGAAGAGGAAGACGTTCGCGTCCTCCGCCCACGGCCTACGGCGATGCTCGGCGGGAAGGCGGGCCCAGGTGATGTACGCGCCTGCGACGACCACGGCCGCGACGAGAAGCAGGCTCACGGAGAAACGCGCTCGTTCCGACGAGTGACGCGAAACGTTCATACCACCTTCATCCTGCGGCCGCGGGGCTTGATCATCGCATCGGCGCGCACTCCCCGACCGTACCGGACTCGCCCGTGCACGGAGAGCGCCGAGCACGGCACGACTAGCCTGGTACGGACATGGCACATCTCCTCGGGGCCGAAGGCCTCCACCTCGAGTTCCCCACCCGCGTGGTCTTCGACTCCCTCACCCTCGGGATCGAGGAGGGCGATCGGATCGGGATCGTCGGCCGCAACGGCGACGGCAAGTCCAGCCTCCTCGCGATGCTCGCCGGGCGGCGCGAGCCGGACCGCGGCCGGGTCACCGTGCGCGGAGGCACCACGATCGGCGTCCTGGATCAGGCGGACGTGCTCGACGATGCGCTCACGGTCGGGCGGACCATCGTCGGAGAGGCGCCGGAGCACGAGTGGGCCGGTGACGCGAAGATCCGCGATGTGATCGAGGGGCTCGTCGGCGATCTCGACTGGAACGCCTCGGTCGCGGACCTGTCCGGCGGCCAGCGGCGCCGCGTCGCCCTCGCCCGGCTCCTCGCCGGCGACTGGGACGTGCTCGCCCTCGACGAGCCGACCAACCACCTCGACGTCGAGGCCATCACGTGGCTCGCCGCTCACCTCAAGAGGCGCTGGCCGGCGAACCAGGGCGCCCTGCTCGTCGTGACGCACGACCGCTGGTTCCTCGACGAGGTCTGCACGGAGACCTGGGAGGTGCACGACAGGATCGTCGAGCCCTTCGAGGGCGGATACGCCGCGTACATCCTGCAGCGCGTCGAGCGCGACCGCATGGCCGCCGCCACGGAGGCGAAGCGTCAGAACCTCGCCCGCAAGGAGCTCGCCTGGCTGCGCCGCGGCGCCCCGGCCCGCACCTCGAAGCCGAAGTTCCGGATCGACGCCGCCAACGCGCTCATCTCCGACGTCCCGGAGATCCGCGATCGGATCGCTCTGCAGTCGCTCGCCGTCTCTCGCCTGGGCAAGGACGTCGTCGACCTCGTCGACGCGGGCGTGCGCTTCGGGGACAGGGACGTCCTCCGCGACGTCGAGTGGCGGATCGCGCCGGGCGAGCGCACCGGGATCCTCGGCGTCAACGGTGCGGGGAAGTCGACGCTGCTGGGACTCGTGTCCGGCACGGTCGCGCCGACCTCCGGACGGGTCAAGCACGGGAAGACCGTGCAGGTGCGCACGCTCACACAGCGCCTCGATGAGCTGCAGGACGTGTGGGACGAGCCCGTGCGGGTCGTGATCGGGCGCCTCCGCACGACTTACACCTTCGGCACGGGATCGAAGGCGGCCGAGCTCACCCCGGGGCAGCTGCTCGAACGGTTGGGCTTCTCGTCGGCGCAGTTGTCCACTCCGGTCAAGGATCTGTCGGGCGGTCAGCAGCGGCGCCTGCAGCTGCTGCTCGTGCTGCTCGACCAGCCGAACGTGCTGATCCTCGACGAGCCGACGAACGACATGGACACCGACATGCTGGCCGCGATCGAGGACCTGCTCGACTCCTGGCCGGGCACTCTGCTCGTCGTCTCGCACGACCGCTACTTCCTGGAGCGGGTGACGGATCAGCAGTACGCGATTCTTCCGGGACCGGATGGCTCGGGGCGTCTCCGGCATCTCCCGGGCGGCGTCGATGAGTATCTGCGGATGCGGGCACAGCTCCCCGACGCGTCTGCAGGGCGCCCGGATCCCGCCGCCGCGTCCGGCAGCGCCGTCTTGACCGGGGCGGATCGGCGTGCCGCGGAGAAGGAGCTCGCGGCGCTCGAACGGCGGATGGAGAAGCTGAACGGCGAGGTCGAGAAGGCGAAGCACGCGCTCGCCGACCACGACCAGTCCGACTACGCGGGGCTGGGGGAGCGGATGAAGGCGATCACGGCGCAGGAGGACGAGGTCTCGGAGCTCGAGCTCCGCTGGTTCGACCTCACAGAGCGACTCGGCTGAGCGCCTGCGCCGGGACCGCCTCGACCGGCGACTCGTTCTCACTCGGGGCTTCGACGTCGGCGCCCCGAGTGAGAACGATTCCCAACTCTATCGACACATTGCAATATATTTATATGTATGGTCGTATGGAGGAAAAGATCATGAATCGGGGAATCGCCGCCGCTGCCGAACTCTTCAAAGTGCTGGGCAGTGCGTCGAGACTGGAGCTTCTGCACGCGATCGGGCAGGAGCCGCGGACGGTCGGAGCGCTGGTCGAGGCGACGGGCATGTCGCAGCCGCTGGTGTCCCAGCATCTGCGGACCCTGCGCCAGGCGGGGCTGGTCACATCGCAGCGAAGCGGCAAGGAGGTCATCTGCCGGCTCGCGGATCTGCATGTCAGCCACGTCATCGCCGATGCGCTCGCGCACGTCCGGGAAACTGCGGAAACTCAGGCCGCGATTCCGCAAGCGTCACCCTCCGCACCGCCCATCAATAGAGAAAGGGTCATCATGACCGACACCGACGTCCACGCCGAGCACACCGCCGCGGAGCACGAGCACGGGGCGGCCTGCGGCCACGAGGCAGTGCCTCATGGCGACCATGTCGACTACGTGCACGGCACGCACCGGCACGCGCTGCACGGCGACCACTACGACGAGCACGAGTCGGTGGCGGAGCACACGCCCGCCGACCATGCGCACGGCGCCGACTGCGGTCACGACACCGTCGAGCACGACGGGCACGTGGACTATCTCCACGACGGCCACAAGCACGCGCAGCACGGCGACCACTACGACGAGCACTGAGTCGGTCGGAACCGTTCGCGGAGCGCGTCGAACGCTCCTGCACGCCCGGGGTGCGTCGTGCGCGACGCACCCCTGCCGCGTCTCGTGCCTCACACGCGCCGGGGCGTTCAGTCCTGCCGATCGGATGCCGTCGCCCAGGTGGGGAACGGGTCGGCGAACCTCGCCCAGGCTTCGGGGCCCTCGGCGAGTTCGGCATCGGTGAGTGCGGCCTCGTCCAGCGCGGCGACGAGACCGTCCCGGTCCAGGTCGATCCCGACGAACGCGAGGTCCTGTCCGAGGGAGAGCATCTCGTCCGCATCGTCGAGTCGCGCGTCGACGGCGACCGGATTGAGGGAGATCACGGACCCGACGTGCTCCCATTGCGCGACGATGCCGCCGCGGCTCGCGAGACGGCAGAATCCGGCGGAGCGCACCACGGTGCCGAACTCTCCCGGCTCGATCCGCGCGTCCAGGAGGTGGGCCAGGCGCCCCGGATGCAGCGGGCGGACCTGTTCGTAGCGCAGGGCGGACACCCGGGGATCCGTCAGCGGGGGATCGAAGCTCTCGTTGAGAAGGCACATCCATCCTGGGCGGTCCTGTTCCACCGCGTAGGCGTCGTCCGAGACGAGGCGCTCCACGATACCGCCGTGCAAGCGTAGACGCGCGCGGGGGCTCAGATGACTCAGCAGCGACGCGATGAGCGACAGCTCCGAGGCGGCCAGAGTCGACCAGTTCACCAGCGCGATCGTCGAGGCGAACTCGATCTGCCACGCGGTGAGCCGTGCGCGCGACTCCCGCAGGGCGGCGATACCGCTGTCCCTGTCCCTCAGCGGCACGTCGTCCACCCGTCGCAGTTCGTCGCGCACTCGTGCCGCGTCGACGACGCACACGATGCCGAGGAGGGTGCTCCCCTGCTCGACGTCGACGAAGGTGCCGATGATCTCGCCCGCGGGCACCTCGTCGGGCATGTCGACCACGACGCCCTCCGGGACGTCGGTCCAGGACGCCAGCACGGCGGCCTCCTGCGCTGGATCGGGAGATCCTGACAGCCGCGACGCGGGGATGAGCGCCCGGTTCGTCCGGTGCGCCAGTGCGGTCGCGTAGCCGCCTCGTTCCGTGTCGCCTGCGCCCACCACCGCGATCACGCCGACCGGTTCCATGCGCGTCCCTCTTTTCATCTTTTGTCTGGTGCCTCGTATGCTAGCGAATGATAATCATTCTCAGTAAGGAGTCATCATGAAAGTCCGTGCGTCCCTCAAATCCCTCAAGAATCAGCCCGGAGCCCAGGTGGTGCGCCGCCGAGGGCGGGTCTACGTCATCAACAAGCTCAACCCGCGCTTCAAAGGCCGACAGGGCTGAGCGTGGTTGCCAGACCGGCCCGCCGAGGCCCCCAGCACCTGCCGATGCCCGACGCCGCCCAGCTCGCCCGGTTCGAGAAGGGGAGGGGCTTCATCGCCGCGCTCGACCAGAGCGGGGGAAGCACGCCGGACGCGCTCCGGCGCTATGGCGTCGACGAGTCGCAGTATCGCGACGAGGAGGAGATGCTCGAGCGCATCCACGCCGCCCGCTCCCGCGTCCTCACCAGCTCGGCCTTCACCGGGGATCGCATCCTGGGGGCGATCCTGTTCGACGGCACCCTCGATCGGACGGTCGACGGGATCGGCGTGGCTGCGTACCTGTGGAAGGTGAAGGGGATCCTGCCCTTCCTGAAGATCGATCACGGACTCGACGATCCCCGGGACGGCGTGCAGACGATGCGTGAGATCAACGATCTCGACGGTCTGCTCGCCCACGCCGCGGACCGCGGCGTGTTCGGCACGAAGGAGCGGTCGCTCGTCCATGCCGCCGACCCGATCGGCATCGCGAGGGTGGTGGCGCAGCAGATCCAGGTCGCCGAGCACGTTCTGGCGGCGGGACTCGTGCCGATCCTCGAACCGGAGATCGACATCCGCATCCCCGACAAGCAACGGGCGGAGGAACTCCTGAAAGCGCAGCTCCTCGCGCAGCTGGACGCGCTCCCGGAGGCGGGGAGGGTCGCCGTCAAGCTCACCCTGCCGAGCGTCGACGGCTTCTACGGGGAGCTCGTCGACCATCCGAGGGTCGCGCGCGTCGTCGCGCTCTCCGGCGGGTACGGCCGGGACGAGGCGAACGCACGTCTGGCGCGGAATCCCGGCGTGATCGCGAGCTTCAGCCGTGCGCTGCTCGACGGCCTGGCCGTGTCGCAGAGCGACGACGAGTTCACCCGCACCCTGGACGCGTCGATCGAGTCCATCGCTCGCGCGTCCCGCACCTGATCGCGTCGACGAAGGCGACGGTCGCCTACGCCGCGCGCGTCCCCTGACGGATCGCCGCACCGGGGGCACGGGCACGTCACTCGCTGAGGCGTCGATGCCGCCGGAGTCTCCTGAGCCCGGCGGCATCGGGGGCCGCGGACGGAGCGTCGAGCACGGCGGCCAGCCGCCGATGCGCCTCGACGGGGTCGAGCATCGGCCCGATGGCGACGAGCTCTCCGTCGCGCGGCGGCTCGGGCAACGCGGCGATGTGGAGCATGCGCCCGACGACGTTGACCACGTACCCGCGATCGTCCCTCGGAGTACGAACGCGCACGCGTCCTTTGATCCGGTAGGCGCCTGGCGGCGGATCTTCGAGCAAATCGACCAGGGCTCCGGGCGCGACGGGCCCGCGCAGCGCGATCGACGTCGCCTGCGCGTGCGCGTGCCCGGGCGAGTGGTCGTGCGCCTCCTCCCGCAGGAGGGCGGCGATCGGCAGCTGGTCGGCGGGATCCGCGTGCTCCGCGACATCGAAGACCAGTGCGGGGTCGATGCCGCCGTGGCGAGCGAGGAGGACGGGGATCCGTGGATTGCTCTCCCGGATGCGGTGTCGGATCCGTTCGACCGTGCGTGCGCGCTCGTCCGGCGGCAGCAGGTCGCTCTTGCCGATCACGGCGAGGGTCGCGGCGCGATAGCGCAGGGGCGGGGCCTCGCGCGTGTCGACGGTGGTGAAGTGCTCGACCGCGTCGATCACCTCGACCACGCCGCCGGGCCTGACGCGTTCGGCGCCGCTGAACCGGATCAGTCTCGCCAGGACGACGGGGTCCGCCGCGCCGCTGGCCTCCACCACGATCGCATCCAGGCGGAGGCGGGGGTGGGAGAGGCGTTCCAGGGCCTCGTCCAAGCCGCCGGCGTCGGGGAGGCACCACACGCAACCTCCGGAGATGGCCGCGGCCTCGTCGATCTGACCGGTGACCAGGGCCGCGTCGACGTTCAGCGTGCCGAAGTCGTTCACGACCACGCCGATCCGTGCGCCCTCCGCGCGCAGCAGGTGGTTGAGCAGGCTCGTCTTACCCGCGCCGAGATGCCCCGTCACGGCGACGACCGGAACGCGAGGCAGGATCATCCCGCCAGCTTACTGACAACCGTTCTCAATAACAGCCGCATCCTTCGCGGTGAATCGCTGCGTCGCACTCGACTTGACAGGAGTTGCATCGCCGGGCCGGATCATTAACGAAAACGAGAATCATGCTAAATAACGGGGATGACGCGATGAGACGCGAGGGTGGTGACGAGATGCCGAGCACGCACGCACGACGCATCTCCCGCCCGCCCGGGCGCTCCGGGTCTCGCCGTTCCGCGGAACGCCCGAGCGGAGGATCCGCGCAGGCGTCCCTCGCCCGCGCCCACCGGCACGGCCGCGGACATCTCGCCGCCCGGGGCACCCTGCGCTGCGGGTGTCGAACGGACGTGCTCGGCGCCGAGCGTTGATCGCCTGCTTCCGGCCACTACAACAACCGCGTCGCGGCCGCGGCCGCGGAATACGGCCCGTTGCGGTGAGGGCCGGTCAGCCCCGGGCGGCGGCCTTCTGCGCCGCCGCCTCGATGTCGGCAGGGGTGGCGGCGCTCAGGTCGATCCGCTCCTCGGCGATCATCGCGCCCGCGACGAGCGGATGCTCCTTGCGCAGACGCGCGGCGAAGAGCGCGGCCGCATCCGACGTGCCGTCGCCGTGACCGAACAGCACGAATCGGCGGCCCGCGAACTCGGTCTGCATCCGATCGGCCACCTCGTCGAAGTAGTGCACGAGGTCGCGCTCGTCGTCGCGCCCGGTGTGCCGCTCGACCGTGCGCAGGTGATGCGCCCGCGGATCCCCGTCCCGCAGGGTGTGCGTCTCGTCCTGGACCGTCGTCGCGTCGAGATCGAAATCCCAGATGCGGGCCCGCTCGTCGTCCATGGTGACGGCGAGGAGACGTCCTTCGCCCTTCTCGACCGGCTGCGCGGTCAGCAGGTGGCGGGCGTCCTCGACGTCCTGGATCGAGACCACGCCGTCGTGGGGGCGCCGGAAGACGACCCGGTGGCCGTTCATGCGCACGGCCAGGCGATCTCCCGACTCCTCCTCGACTTCGTCCGCACGCTCCTTCCAGAGCATGACGAAGTCCGTCCAGGCGAGGTCTCGGGGAGCCGGCGACCCCATCAGCGCGGCGGAGACCCTGTCGGCGTGATCGCTCATTCTGCACTCCCTCGTTCCGGGCGGGCCGGGCGCGCCCGCTGGGAGCGACGGTACTCCGCGGGCGATCCGTTGACCAGCGGACGCCACGGCGCGTCGTTCCGGCACGGGGATCCGACCCTTGTCGCCGGGCCGGGCGGCGGATAGCGTCGGACGCAGACCGGACCGCGAGGGCCCACGAGGAGGACAAGATGAGCGTGCTGCTGACCGGAGCCACCGGCTTCCTCGGGCGGGGGGTGATGAACGCTCTCCTCGCGGCCGACTATCGGGTGACCGCGCTCGTCGAGGACCAGGACGAGGCGGCGGAGGTGCAGGCGGCAGGGGCGGAGGCGTTCTTCGCGGACGAGGACGACTCCCGCACGCTCGACGCGCTCGCGCTGGAATCGGACGGCGTGATCCACACCGCCACGTCGCACGCGGGCGACGCCGAGTTCATCGCGGCGATCACGCCGGGGCTGACCAACGGGGACAAGCCGTTCATCTACACCAGCAGCCTCTGGACGTTCGGATCCGGCCGCGACCTCACCGAGCGGTCCCCGCAGCGTCCGCCCGCCGCGGTGTCGTGGATGGTGGACATGCAGAAGAGCCTGATGGCGCAGGAGTCGGTCCGCTCCGTCATCGTCTTCCCCGGGGTGGTCTACGGCCACGGACAGGGCATCCCGCGGCGCTTCGTGGACGATGCGCGGACGAGCGACGGATCGACGGTCGTCCCATACCTCGGCGATGGCGCACAGCACTGGGCTACGGTGCACGTGGACGACCTCGCCGACCTGTATGTGCGGATCGTCGGTGCCGAATCGCACAACAACGAGCTCTACATCGCGGCGAACGACGACGCCCCGACCGTGGGGGAACTCGCAGAGGCCGCCGCGTCCGCGGTGGGTGGCGCGACGCAGGCGGAGACGGTCGCGGAGGCCGCGCCGCGGATCCATCCGGCGCTCGCCGAACTGCTCCTGCTGGACCAGCACGCCGGAGCCGACCGTGCCAGGGAGCGTCTCGGCTGGCATCCGTCCCGACCGAGCCTGCGGGACGAGCTCCGCGCCGGCTATCTCGCGGTTCCGCAGGATCCGCTCTGGGACTGACGCGCCCGTGATCTGGAGTGGAAGCACCGCCTTCGGCCCCGGAGGCGTGATCCTCTCGATCGTCGTCCTCGTCGCGCAGCTCGTCGTCATCGGCCTGGCCCTGGTCCGTCCGAACCGCACCCCGTCCGCGCGCGTCGCGTGGGTGGCCGTCGTGCTCTTCCTGCCGCTGGTCGGGATCCTCGCCTACCTCCTCCTCGGCGAGACCGACATCGGACGACGGAGGGTCAAGGCGCTCCGCGACGCGGAGCAGGCGATCGCCCGACCGGTCGCACCCGCGCCGGAGCACCTGGACCCCACGGACGCGTCGGCGTTCCGCCTCGTCCAGTCGATCAACGGCTTCGGTCCGACCGCGGGCAACCGGATCACCCTCGCGGAGAGTTCCCAAGGGGCGATCGACGAGCTTGTCGCCGACATCGATGCCGCCACCACGAGCGTCCACATCAGCTTCTACATCTGGCTCGACGACGGGGACGGGGGCCGCGTCGCGGACGCCGTGGCCGCCGCAGCGCGGCGTGGTGTCGCGTGCCGGATCCTCGTCGACGCGCTCGGATCGAAGCTCTTCCTGCGCTCTCCGCGCGTCGGGCAATTGCGCGACGCGGGAGCACACCTCGTGGCCGCGCTCGATGACGTGCCGCGACTCGGGCACCTCGCGATCGGGCGTCCCGACCTGCGCAACCATCGCAAGATCGTCGTGATCGACGGGCGTGTCGCCTTCTGCGGGAGCCGGAACTGCGCGGACGCGGCCTTCCGCATCAAGCCGCGGTTCGCTCCCTGGGTCGACGTCTTCTTCCGCTGCGAAGGACCCGTGGTCGCCCAGGAGCAGTGGCTGTTCCTCACCTCCTGGCGCGCCGAGACGGGGGAGCAGGTGACGGCGGACACCGGCTCGGCGACACCCGGCGCGCCCGCACCGCACGCGGGGAGCGACGTGGCGGCCATGTTCGGGACGGGGCCGACCTCGCCCGATCCCGCGATGTCGGAGGCCTTCGTCACGGCGATCGCATCCGCGCGCGATCGCCTCACCATCACGACGCCGTACTTCGCCCCGGACCAGCCGCTGCTGCAGGCGATCTGCGCGGCCCCGCAGCGCGGCGTCGCGACGACCCTGATCCTCCCGGCGCACAACGACTCCTGGCTGGTCGCCGCGACGGCACGGAGCACCTACGCCGACCTGCTGCACGCAGGGGTCGAGGTGTACGAGTACCCGCTCGGACTGCTGCACGCGAAGACCATGACGATCGACGACCGACTGTGCCTCGTCGGATCCGCCAACATGGATCGGCGCAGCCTGCAGCTGAACGACGAGAACAACCTCCTCGCGGACAGCCCGGCCCTCGCCGCGCGCGTCGGCGCGCGTCAGCAGGAGTATCTCGCGGCCTCGCGCAGAGTGACCGCCGAGGAGGTCGCGGCGTGGCCGTGGCCGCGGCGGCTGGGACAGAACGCGGTGGCGATGATGTCCCCGATCCTCTGACACGCGAGGCGCGGGCCGCGCACGTCAGAGGTCAGCGACCGGGGTGCTCCCGGACGTCGTCGGTCTCCTCGGACTCCTCGAGGGGCTCGTCCGGCTCGAACGACGCATCGTCGGTCTCGCTCGAATCGACGGCCTCCGCCGCCTGCTTCTTCGCGAGGTCGAGTGCTTCCTCGTCGCGTCGTTCCTCGCGTCGCTTCTCACCGAACATGTGCTCTCCTCCGACTCGCGGGCGGGTCGCCCTCCTCGAACAGTATCCGCCTCGGAGGAGAATGGAGCCATGTGGACCGTCCTGCTCGCGTCGTTCGTCGCGCTCATCCCGATCACCAATCCGATCGGCGCGCTCGCCGCGTTCGCCGGTCTCACGTCCGGGATGGCGGAGAAAGACGTGCGCCGGCAGGCCTGGCGCACCGGGATCTGCGTCGCCGCGATCCTCATCGTCTTCGCGGTCGCCGGCACGCTGCTGCTCAGCGTCTTCGGGATCTCCCTGGCGGCCCTGCAGATCGCCGGTGGCCTCGTGGTCCTGCACTCGGGATACGGGATGCTGACCGCCCAGCCGAAGCTCTCCGGGGAGGAGAAGGAGGGGGCGATCAGCAAGCGCGACATCAGCTTCTCACCGATGGCGCTCCCGCTCGTGGCGGGTCCGGGCGCGATCGGCATGGTGATCGCGCTCTCCGCGCGGCACACCCGCGTCGACGAGCGCATCGGCGTGGTCCTCGCCTGCCTCGCGATCGCCGTCGTCATCGCGATCTCCCTGCGCTACGGCACCGCACTGGTCGAGAAGCTCGGGCCGACGGGGATCGGCGCGCTCACCCGCGTGATGGGATTCCTCATCGCGGCGATCGGCGTCGAGCTCGCGCTGCACGGCGTCGTCGCCTTCTTCAAACTCTGAGGCGTCCCGGGCCGCTGTTCGCACGGATGCCCTGGTCGGAGGCGGCGGACGGGAATACCGTGGGGGTGGACGGTGCTGAAGCCCAGCACGGGTGCGCGCCGCCCCGTGCGATCGCGCTCGTCGGAAGGCACTGATGCAAGGACTCGAAGTCACCGTACTGCTGGGCGCGACCATTCTGGTCGGAGCCCTTCTCGCCCCGCGTCTGCGGATCGCGCTCCCTCTCGTCCTGGTCGTGCTGGGACTCGCCCTCGGGTTCGTGCCCGCGCTGCGCGAGATCCAGCTCCCTCCGGAGACGGTGCTGCTGCTGTTCCTGCCGGTGATGCTGTTCTGGGAGAGCCTGACGACCTCGCTGCGGTCGATCCGTCGTGATTTCCGCTACATCCTGCCCATGAGCACATTGCTCGTCGTGGCGTCCGCCTTCTCCGTCGCCGCGGTCGGTCTGCTGTTCGGCCTGCCCTGGGAGACCGCGCTGATCCTCGGCGCCGCCGTCGCCCCGCCGGACGCCACGGCGGTCGCGGCGCTGGGACGCATGCTCCCGCGGCGCATGTTCATGAAGCTCAAGGCGGAGAGCCTGACGAACGACGGCACGGCTCTCGTGCTGTACGCGATCGCGCTCTCTCTCGCCGTCGGCGGACGCATCAGCCCGCTCAGCGTGACGTGGACGGTCGTCGTGTCCTACGTCGGCGGCATCCTCGCCGGCGTCGTCGTCGCCGCGCTCGGCTACCTGCTGCTGCGGGCCGTCGCCTCGACCATCGTGATCAACACGACGCTGCTCCTCATCCCGTTCGTCGCCTTCCTCCTCGCCGAGGTGATCGGCGCGTCGGGCGTGCTCGCGGTCGTCGTCGCCGGCGTCATCATCGCCTACGTGTCGCCCAGGGTCACGACGGCCGCCTCGCGGCGCCAAGCGGACGCCGCCTGGCCGTTCGGGGTCTTCCTGCTCAACGGCGCCCTGTTCGTGCTCATCGGCCTCGAGGTGCAGTTCGTGCTGCACCACACGTCGATCGGCGCGATCGGACGCCTCGTGCTCGTCACGATCGCGGTCTGGGTCGTGCTGCTGGCCGTGCGCTACGCGTTCCAGCTGCTCGGCGTCCCGTTCCTCTCGCCGCGCGGGGGGCCTCGGCCTCCGCGCGGGGTGCGCGCCCGTTCCCGGGTGCTGAGCACCTTCGCGGGAATGCGGGGCGCGGTCTCGCTCGCGATCGCGCTGAGCGTGCCCACCGGCCAGATCGCCGGGGGAGCGTTGGACGGCAGGGACGAGATCGTCTTCGTCACGGCGGGCGTCATCCTGCTGAGCCTGCTCGTGCAGGGGATGCTCCTTCCCGCGATGGTGCGCTGGGCGAGGATCCCGCGCGATCAGGGCGAGGCCGAGGAGTACGAGCTCGCCGAGCGTGCGATCTCGGGGGCGGCGCTCGCCGCGCTCGACGACCTCGCGGTCGAGCACGGGGTCAGCGACGACGTGCGGGACCGGGTGCGCTTCGAGGGCTACCAGATGCTGGAATATGCAAACGCGCGCACCCTGGCCCGCGAGCAGGCCCTCGTCGATGCCGAGGTGGAGGCGCTGGACGCCATCCTCGACCAACCCGATCCGCTCGCCGGGCAAACGGATCGGAGGGAATCGATCGGAGACCTGGAGTCCGCGCGCTCGGATCCCTCCCCGGACGGCGACGCGCCGGACGGGGACGACGGTCAGGGAGCCGTCGGCGCGCGCGCCTCCGCCGAGGGCGCCACGCTGCAGATGCTCGCCACCTCGGACGACGTCGACCTGCTCCAGCGCTCGCCGCTGGTGCGGCACGAGGAGTTCACCCGGCTCAAGCTCGCGCTGCTCGATCGCAAGCGCGAGGTGCTGCTCGGGCTGCGCAGGTCCGGCACGGTGGACGACCTCATCGTCCGGCGGATCTCGGCTCGGCTCGATCTGGAGCAGCTGCGGCTGCAGGGCTTGGAAGAGGTCGACTGAGCGAGCACGGGAGGCTGTGACGCCGTGTGACACCTCGATTCGGGAGGGATCCGATCCCACGCATAGCGTGACGGAGTCCCCCAAGAGAGGAAACCCACCGTCATGTCCCGTCGTCTCACCACCGTGCTCGTGGCCGCCACCGCGGCCGCCGCGCTCGCCTTCTCGCTCGCCGGCTGCTCGTCCGCGTCCTCCTCGGACAAGACCGTCAAGATCGGAGTCGTCGGCAAGAGCGACCCGCAGTGGCCCGCCTTCGTCGCGGCCGCGAAGAAGGACGGCATCGACGTGCAGCTCGTCGACTTCCAGTCCTACGACAAGCCCAACCCGGCCCTCACCGAGAAGGACCTCGACCTCAACGAGTTCCAGCACATCGTCTACCTCGCGCAGTACAACGTGGCCTCAGGGCAGAAGCTCGTCCCGATCGGATCCACCGCGATCTACCCCCTCGGCCTCTACTCCAAGAAGCACGACAGCGTGAAGGCCATCCCCGCCGGCGGCAGCGTGGCGGTTCCGAACGATGCGTCGAACCAGGCCCGCGCGCTGCTCGTGCTGCAGTCCGCCGGACTCATCTCGCTCAAGAGCGGCGGCACCGCGTTCAGCGACATCGCCGACATCGACACGGCGAAGTCGAAGGTCAAGGTCACGCCGCTCGAGGCCGCGCTCATCCCCAACGCGCTGCCCGACGTGGACGCCGCGATCCTCAACAACGACTTCGTGACGAAGGCCGGGCTGACCTTCAAGGACGCGCTCACCACCGACGACGCGAAGGACGCCCAGGCTCAGCCCTACGTCAACATCTTCGCGTCCCGTCCCGAGGACAAGGACAACGCGACCTACCTCAAGCTCGTGAAGATCTTCCAGACCGACAAGGCCGTGCAGGCGGGGCTCAAGAAGTCCTCCGGCGACACCGCGGTGCCCGTCGCCCTCGACGGCGCCGACCTGGAGAAGGTCCTCACGACCGTCGAGAAGGACGCGAAGGATCACCGGAGCTGATCCCGGACCACCGTTGCCCGCCGCAGAGAGCGGAACCGGGCGTCGCGCTCCTGCGTCGCCCGGTTCCCTCTGCCCGCCGCCGGCGGCCCGCTCGCGCGCGGGCCACGGCATTCACGAAGCGAGAAGGACCTCCATGCCGATCGTCAGCCTGAGAGGCGTCACCAAGACCTATCCGCCCACCTCCCGCGATGGTGCGCCCGTCGTCGCGGTCGACGACGTCACCCTCGACATCGAGCAGGGCGACGTGTTCGGGATCATCGGGTACTCCGGTGCGGGCAAGTCCACCCTGGTGCGGCTCATCAACGCGCTGGAGCCGACCACGAGCGGAAGCCTGACCGTCGACGGCACCGACATCACGACCCTCTCCGAGCGGGAGCTGCGCGACGTCCGGAGCGGCATCGGGATGATCTTCCAGCAGTTCAACCTCTTCGCCGCGAAGAGCGTGCGGGCGAACGTCGCCTACCCGCTCAAGCTCGCGGGCTGGGCCAAGGCCGACATCGAGGCGAGGGTCGCAGAGCTCCTCGCGTTCGTCGGTCTCTCGGACAAGGCCCGATCCTTTCCCGAGCAGCTCTCCGGGGGTCAGAAGCAGCGCGTCGGGATCGCCAGGGCCCTCGCGACGCGTCCCGCGATCCTGCTCGCGGACGAGGCGACCAGCGCACTCGATCCGCAGACCACGCACGAGGTGCTCGAGCTGTTGGCGCGCGTGAATCGGGAGCAGGGCGTCACGATCGTCGTCATCACGCACGAGATGGACGTGATCCAGACCCTCGCGACGAAGGTCGCCGTCATGGAGGCGGGGCGCGTGGTCGAGCAGGGGGACGTGTTCGAGGTGTTCTCGGCGCCGCAGAACCCGGCCTCGCAGCGCTTCGTCGGCACCGTCATCAAGGGGGTGCCGAGCCCCACCGAACGGTCCTCGCTGGCCGCACGGCACGAGGGCCGCCTCGTCACGTTCTCCTTCCGCGACGGCGACTCCTCGCAGGCGCAGGTGTTCCTGGATCTCGCCCAGGCCGGGCTGCCGTTCGAGCTGGTCTACGGCGGCATCAACGACATCCGCGGGCGGGCCTTCGGGCATCTGACGCTCGCGATCCGCGGTGCGGACGAGGTGATCGATCGGGCGCTCGCGACGATCCGCACGCACGCGACCGTGACCGAGGGCGTCGATGCCGTCGACACCTCCGCGTCCGACGAGGAGGTGCGCTGATGGATCGGCTCTTCGAACTGCAGCCGGAGTTCTGGCAGGCCGCCGTCGAAACGCTCTACATGGCGACGATCGCGCTGGTGATGAGCGGCATCCTCGGCACGATCATCGGCGCGGGGCTCTACGTCACCCGCCCCGGGGGGCTCCTCGCGAACCGCGCCGTGTACGGCGTGATCGGACTGGTCGTGAACTTCTTCCGACCCATCCCGTTCGTGATCTTCATCGTCGTGCTCACCCCGCTGACCCGGGTGGTCGTGGGCACCAGCATCGGCGTGAACGCCGGTGCCTTCGCGATCGGGATCGCCGCGTCCTTCGCGATCGGCCGCATCGTCGAGCAGCACCTCGTCTCGGTTCCGGCCGGGGTTCTCGAGGCGGCCAGAGCCATGGGCGCCGGCCCGTGGCGGATCCTCTTCACGGTCGCCATCCCGGAGGCGCTCGGACCGCTCATCCTCGGCTACACGTTCGTGGTGGTCGCTCTCATCGACATGACGGCGATGGCCGGGGCGATCGGCGGCGGCGGCCTGGGCGCCTTCGCCCTCGACTACGGTCTGCGCCAGTTCGAGCCGTACGTGATGTGGGCGGCGATCGTGCTCATCGTCGTGTTCGTGCATCTCGTGCAGACGCTGGGCACGTGGCTCGCCCGGCGGATCATGCGCCGCTGACGCCGGATCGGGCCGATCCGCTCCGCGGAGCGTCCTGCAGGGTGCGCCGTGTGACGAACGCCCGCGGCGCACCCGTCAGCGGATCGGTGAAGCGCAGCTCGCGGGCGAGCAGCTGCAGGGGGCGGGCGATGTCGTCCGGCGCCTCGGGGAGGAGGTCGGGATAGAACCCGTCGTGCAGGATCCCTGCGCCGAGTTCGGCGAGGTGCACGCGCAGCTGGTGCATCCGGCCCGTGTGCGGGCGCAGCAGCGTGTGCAGCACGCGATCGTCGGAGCCGAGGAGCTCGATGAGAGTCTCGGCGTTCGGTTCCCTGGTCGGATCGACGTGCACGCGCACGTTCCCGCGCAGCTTCTCGATGTGGTTGCGGTGCACGAGCGGGAAGGGGCGTCCGCCGAGCGCGGGGGACGACGGATCCCAGCCCTCCGGCAGCAATGAGACGGCCTCGTAGACCTTCGCGACCTCGCGCCGCTCGAAGAGCAGCTGGTACGCGCCGCGGGTGACCGGCCGCGTCGAGAACATGAGCAGGCCCGCCGTCGCGCGGTCGAGGCGATGGATCGGCGTGAGGTCGGGGTTGTCGAGCGCGTTGCGCAGCCGCACGAGCGCAGAGTTCTGCAGGTACTTGCCCCCGGGCGTCGTCGGCAGGAAATGCGGTTTGTCGACGACGACGAGATCCGCGTCCTGGTGGAGGATCTCGACCTCGAACGGGATCTCCTTCTCGACCGGGGGCTCGCGGTAGTACCAGACGAAATCGTGCACGCCCAGCGGAGTGTCGCGGGAGAGCGGCGTGCCGTCGAACGTCACGATCTCGCCCCGGTCGAACCGGCCGAGCAGTCGCTCGGGGTCGAGGTGGAAGAAGCGCTCGACCATGTAGGCGCCCACCGTGGGCCACGGCCCTTCTGCGGGCACGCGCAGCCGGGTCGCGCCGACGCCGTCGCGCACGGGCAGGGGAGAGCGCATCGCCATTCCGCCCAGCCTAGTTCTGTCGGGGTGTCGGATCTGTGGGGTTGTTGGGTCCGTTGGGTTGTGGGATTGTGGGGTTGTCGGGTCTGTTGGTCTGTTGGTCTGTTGGGTTGTTGGTCTGTTCCGAGTCCGTGGTCCGGCTTGCTCCCCGTGACTTGCGCGATATGTCGGCCAGGGTCCGGTGTGTCGGTCCTGATCGGTGCAGCGGTCCTACATTCGTGCATCACGCCGCCCCTCCGTCTGGGACCGCGGCCCGGCCTCCGTCGCTCCCTCGCCTCGCCACTGCCTCGCCTGTCACTCGCCACCACGCTGCGATATGTCGGCCAGGGTTCGGTATATCGGCCGGGATCCGCGCACCAGTCCTGCCTTCCTGCACCGGGCCGACATATCGCGGGCGAAGAAGGCCCAGAGCGAGCGGCAAGAGCGAGCGACCAGCGACCAGCGACCAGCGCCGATGGCCAGAGCCAGGGGCGAGCCCGAGCGGTGTGCCAGGAAATAGTCATCGGGGTCCGGCGGTTGCGCCGAGTATGACGCGCATCGGATCCAGTGACCTCTCCGTCTTCCCCCTCTCCCTCGGAGGCAACGTGTTCGGCTGGACCGCCGACCGGGACACGTCCTTCGCGGTGCTGGACGCCTTCACCGCCGGCGGAGGGGACTTCGTCGACACCGCCGACTCGTACAGCGCCTGGGCGCCGGGGAACAGCGGCGGGGAGAGCGAGACGATCCTCGGTGAATGGCTCGCCTCGCGCCGCCCCGCAGGGACCGTCGTCGCGACGAAGGTGAGCCAGCATCCGCAGTTCCCCGGGCTGTCCGCGGCGAACGTGCGCCGCGCCGCGGAGGCGTCGCTGGGGCGGCTCGGCGTGGACGCGATCGATCTGTACTACGCCCACTTCGACGACCCGTCCGTGCCGCTCGAGGAGACCGTCGCGGCCTTCGGCAGGCTCGTCTCGGACGGACTGGTGCGGTACGTCGGCGTCTCGAACTACTCGGCGGACCGGATCCGCGAGTGGGATCGGATCGCTCGCGAGACCGGTGTCGCACGCCCGGTCGCCGTGCAGCCGCACTACAACCTCGTGCACCGCAACGACGTCGAGGAGAGCATCGCCCCGCTCGCGACCGAGCTGGGCCTCGGGCTCGTCCCGTACTCGTCGCTCGCGAGCGGCTTCCTGACCGGCAAGTACCGCTCTACGGACACCGCGGGCCAGACCTCACCGCGTGCCGGAGGCGCGGCGAAGTACGCCACGGCGCACGGACTGCGCATCATCGATGCCCTAGAGGAGATCGGCGACGCGCACGGAGCCTCGATCGCGTCGACGGCGCTCGCCTGGCTGCGTGCGCAGCCGGCGGTCGTCGCGCCGATCGCCAGCGCTCGCACGGTGGACCAGGTGCCGGATCTGCTCGTCGGAGGACGTCTGGAGCTCGCTCCGGACGAGATCGACCATCTGCGTCGCGTCTCCGAGTGGTCCCCGGCGCAGGCCTGACGGCGAAGGGGAAGAGACATGCGTGCAGCGGCATACACCGGAGCAGGATCCGCGGCGGAGGTCGTCTCGATCCAGGAGATCGCGACGCCGGAGCCCGGGCCGGGCGAGGTGCTCGTGAAGGTGGCGGCGGCGGGGCTCAACCCGGTCGACGTCAAGATCCGCGCCGCCGGCCACGACTTCGGCGCGATCCGCTACTCTGCGCATCCCGGATGGGACGTCGCAGGGACGGTCGTCGCCGCCGGAGAGGGCGTGCAGGAGTGGAGTGCCGGCGACAGGGTGTTCGCGCTCGCCGCGTTCCCCGAGGCCGCGCACACGCTCGCCGAGTACGCGGTCGTACCGGCGACGGATCTGGCCGCGCCTCCTCGCCGCTGGACCGCGGCGCAGGCCGGGGCGGCGCCCCTCGCCGCGCTGACCGCATGGCAGGCGCTCGACGCCGCAGGGATCGGAGACCGTGCCGAGGGGCGCCGCGTGCTCGTGCTCGGGGGCGCCGGGGGAGTGGGGCACCTCGCCGTGCAGCTGGCCGCGTCGCGGGGAGCGCACGTGATCGCCACGGCGAGCCCTGCCAAGAGCGCGCTCGTCGCCGGCTGGGGCGCCGCCGAGGTCGTGGACTACCGGGACAAGGCGGCGCTGTCCGCGATCGGGCCCGTCGATGCCGTCATCGTCACGGTGGACGGTGCACCCCCGCACGGGGCGATCGGGCAGGGCACAGCCGTCGTCACGATCACCGGTCTCTCGAAGGAGCAGGAGGAGCGGCTGCGCGAGGCAGGAGCGGATCCGGTCACGCGGATCCTCGTCTCCGCCGACGGCGCTCAGCTCGCGCGCATCGCCGCGCTCGCAGACGCCGGAGCGCTGACGGTGCACCTCGACGCGACGTATCCGCTCGACGAGCTTGCCGCAGCGCAGGAGCGCGTCGAGACCGGCCGGGTGACCGGCAAGGTCGTCGTCCTGGTCGATGCGGACGCCGACGCCTGACCCGGTTCAGGCGTCGAAGCTGAGGCTGAGCTTTCGCAGCAGAGTGGCGAGTCGCTCGCGGTCGCCGCGGGGAAGTGCGGAGAGCAGGGTCGCCTCGGCGTCGACGAGCCGCGTGATCGCCGCGTCGACGCGCACCCGGCCGTCGTCGGTGAGCGTGACGTGCACGCTGCGTCCGTCGTCGGGATCCGCCTCGCGGCGCACGAGGCGGCGTCCGACGAGGCGGTCGATCCGGTTCGTCATGGTGCCGCTCGACACGAGCGTCTGCTGCAGGAGCTGCTTGGGACTCAACTGGAAGGGGGAGCCGGCGCGTCGCAGCGCCGAGAGCACATCCCACTCCCAGGGCTCCAGGTCGCTGCGGCGGAACACGTCGCGGCGCGCGCGGTCGAGCAGCCGGGAGAGCCGGTCGACGCGGGAGAGCACCTCGAGCGGCGAGAAGTCCAGATCAGGGCGCTGCGTGTTCCATGCCGCGACGATGCGGTCGACCTCGTCTCCGGTGCGCTCGTCGGCGATGCTCATCCGGCCATCATGACAGAAGCGCGATCGGGGGCCGGGGCGAGCGCGAGGGTCAGGAACACACTGTGCGGATCCGGCGCATAGCCGCCGAAAGGGCCGGAGGGGCGGAACCCTGCTCGCTCGTACAGACGGCGTGCGGGCCGGAAGAAGTCGGAGCTCCCCGTCTCGAGCGAGACGCGCTGGATGCCGCGTGCGCGGGCGTCGGCCAGGAGTGCTCGGAGGAGGGCGACCGCGACGCCCCTGCCTCGGAACGACGGTGCGGTGCGCATCGACTTCAGCTCCTCGTGGTCCGGTTCGAGCGCCGCGAGGGCACCCGTGCCGGCCAGGACGCCGTCGAGCGTCACCGCGAACAGCCGTACGTCCGGGCACAGCAACGCCGCGAGCGGGCGGGCATGGCGGCTCTCGGGAGGTGCCGTCGGCTCCAGGTCGCGAAGGTGATCGGCGAGGAAACCGGACAGCTCGGGAGTGCCGGTCCGGACGCGGGCGATCGTGAGGGTCATGCCTCCAGCATCGCCGGGATGTGTTGCGGAGCGATGTCCGTCTCGTTCCGTCCGGATCACACCGCGCCCGCATGGCAGACTTGAGACGCGGGCGTCGCAGGGCGACGGCCGCGGTCCGCCGTAGTGTAACGGCAGCACGACAGCCTTTGGAGCTGTGAGGTTCAGGTTCGAATCCTGGCGGCGGAGCATGACGCAGAACACGCTCGCCATCATCGTGCTCGCGGCCGGTCAGGGCACGCGCATGAAGTCGCGCCTTCCGAAGGTGCTGCATCCGATCGCGGGACGTCCGCTCGTGGGTCACGTCCTCGCCACGGCCGGTCACCTGCACGCCGAGTACATCGAGGTCGTCGTGCGGCACGAGCGCGACCGGATCGTCGCGGCGCTCGCCGAGGACCACCCCGGCGTGCTCTTCGTCGATCAGGACGAGATCCCCGGCACGGGCCGGGCCGTGCAGCTCGCCGTCGACGCCCTGCCCGCGGACTTCGCCGGGGACGTGCTCGTGCTTTCCGGTGACTGCCCCCTCGCGGATGCCGACACGCTCGGCGCGTTCGTCGCGGAGCATCGCGCCGCCGACGTCCCGGCGACCCTGATGACCGCCGTCGTGGCGGATCCGACCGGGTACGGGCGCATCGTGCGGGACGCGGACGGCGACGTCGACCGCATCGTCGAGCAGAAGGACGCGACACCGGAGGAAGCAGCGATCCACGAGATCAACGCGGGCATGTACGTGTTCCGCGTGGAGACGTTGCGCCGCTACCTCCCCGAGGTCGGCAGCGAAAACGCGCAGGGCGAGATGTACCTCACGGACGTCCCTGGTCTGCTCCGCCGCGACGGTGCGCGCGTGGCCGCCTCGGTCGTCGCCGACGTCGCCGTGACGTACGGCGTGAACGACCGCGTGCAGCTGGCCGAGGTCGGGCGGATCATGAACGAGCGGATCCTGCGCCGCTGGCAGCGCGAGGGCGTGACGATCCAGGATCCGGCGACGACGTGGATCGACGACGACGTGACGCTCGCCCCCGACGTCACGATCCTGCCGAACACGTATCTGCACCGCGCCACGTCGATCGCGACGGGCGCGACCGTCGGGCCGGACACCACTCTCGTGAGCACGGAGGTGGGCGAGGACGCCGAGGTGCGCCGTTCCGAGGCGACGCTCGCCGTGATCGGGCCGCGGGCGACGGTGGGACCGTTCTCCTACCTGCGCGCGGGCACGACCCTGGGCGCGGACGGCAAGATCGGCGCCTACGTCGAGACGAAGAACGCGCAGATCGGGGACGGCAGCAAGGTGCCACACCTCTCTTACGTGGGCGATGCGACGGTCGGGCGCGGCGTCAACCTGGGAGCCTCCACGATCACGGCGAACTACGACGACGTGAACAAGCACCGCACGGAGATCGGCGACGAGGTGCACACCGGGTCGCACACGGTGCTGGTCGCGCCCGTTAGGCTGGGAGACGGTGCGAAGACCGGTGCAGGAGCCGTCGTCCGCAAGGACGTCCCGGCCGGTGCTCTCGCCATGAGCGTCGCCCCTCAGCGCAACATCGAGGGGTGGGTCGAGAAGAACAGAGCAGGCACCGCGGCGGCTGAGGCCGCGTCGCGGGCCGATTCGGCGGAATAAGGCGGGTCCGATGGGGCGCAAGAAGAACACGACGGTCGAGCTGGATCGCGACAACGACATCGCGCCCGGTCTGGTCGCGAAGACCAAGAAGCGGCTCGTCGTCGCCGGTGGCCGCTCGCACCCCGACCTGACGGCCGCCGTCGCCGCAGCGCTGGGCACCGAGATCGCCCCCGTGGAGCACCGCACGTTCGCATCCGGCGAGATCTACGCACGCTTCGAGGTGTCGATTCGCGGCTGCGATCTGTTCATCGTGCAGTCCTTCGGGAATCCGATCAACGAGTGGCTCATGGAGACGCTCATCATGCTGGACGCCGCCAAGCGCGCCTCTGCCAAGCGCATCACCGTCGTCGCCCCCTACTATCCCTACGCCCGCCAGGACAAGAAGGGCCGGGGGCGCGAGCCGATCTCGGCCCGCCTCGTCGCCGACATGCTCAAGGTCGCCGGCGCCGACCGGGTCATGAGCGTCGACCTGCACGCGGCGCAGATCCAGGGCTTCTTCGACGGCCCGGTCGACCACCTCTTCGCCAAGCCCGTGCTGCTCAAGCACTTCGAGGAGACCCTCACGGCGGAGGATCGGGAGACCTTGACCATCGTCTCGCCCGACATGGGCCGTGTGCGGGTCGCCGACACCTGGTCCGACAGCCTGGACGCGCCGCTCGCGATCATCCACAAGCGCCGCGACCCCAAGGTCGCCAACCAGGTGTCCGTGCACGAGATCGTCGGCACGGTGGAGGGGCGCACCTGCCTCCTCGTGGACGACATGATCGACACGGGCGGCACGATCGTCAAGGCGGCGCAGGCGCTCAAGGCGAACGGGGCACGCAAGGTCATCGTCGCGGCGACGCATGCGATCTTCTCGGATCCGGCGAGCGAGCGTCTGCAGGATCCCGCGATCGACGAGGTGGTCGTGACCGACACCATCCCGTTGTCCGCATCGCGCCGATTCCCGGGTCTGCGCATCCTCCCGATCGCGCCGCTGCTCGCCACGGCGATCCGCCAGGTGTTCGAGGACGGCTCGGTCACGAGCATGTTCGACGGCGCGGCTTGACGTCGCACAACGACGCCTCAAAGCCGATACACAGCTGCATTGCTCAGGCTGTGCCCATGAACATCTCACCCGCCGTCCGTCAAGGATCCGCCTTCGTCGGCATCGCCGGTGCGCTGCTGCTGTCCGGGTGCGCCGCCGAGGTGTCCTCCGCGGAGACCCCCGCCTCCTCGGCGTCGAGCACCCCGCAGACGTCGGCGACGAGCACTCCGTCCGTCTCCTCCACCTCCGCGGCCACGTCCACGACCGAGTACAAGGACGGGACGTACGCGGCCGACGGCTCGTACCAGACCCCCGAGACGGTCGAGAAGATCTCGGTCTCCCTCACGGTCGCCGACGACACGGTCACCGCCGTGACGGTGACGGGCGATCCGCAGGCGCCGGAGACCAGGAACTACCAGGGCCAGTTCATCGACGGGATCTCCGCCGTCGTGGTCGGCAAGAAGCTCGACGGTCTGAGCGTCGACAAGGTCGCAGGGTCGTCGCTGACGGGCAAGGGGTTCAACCAGGCGCTCGACACGATCCGCTCCGAGGCCAAGGGCTGAGTGGACGCCTGGCGGTTCGAGGCCATCGGCACCGTCTGGGAGGTCGGCGTCGGAGCGGAGGCGCGCGCGCCGGCATCCGGTGAGCGCGACGCGATCCTCGCCGTCATCGACGACTTCGATCGCACCTGGTCGCGCTTCCGTGCGGACTCGCTCGTCCGCGCGCTCGCGCAGCAGCCCCAGGAGGTCCCGCTGCCGGCGGACGGCCGGGCGATGTTCGACGCGTACCAGGAGCTCTCCGCGGCGACGGGCGGCGCGGTGCAGCCGCTCGTGGGGGACAGTCTCGCGGCGCGCGGGTACGACGCCGCGTACTCGTTGCGCGATCGGGGCGCGCTCCCCGCGCCGGAAGCCTGGGAGGCGTCGCTGACCTGGACGGACGGCGCGCTCCGTCTGCGCACGCCGTCGACGATCGACGTCGGCGCGGTCGGCAAGGGGCGTCTCGTGGACATCGTGCACGACGTGCTCGGTGACTTCGGCCACGCCGTGCGGACCGTGGACGCGGGCGGCGACCTGCGCACGACGGGGCGCCCCCTGCGGGTCGGGCTCGAGCATCCGTTCGATCCCACCCGGGCGATCGGCATTGCGACGATCGCCGACGAGGCCCTGTGCGCATCCGCGGTGAACCGTCGTTCCTGGCCGGGGATCCACGGCGGGCTGCATCACGTGCTCGACGCCCGCACCGGGGAGCCGGTGCGGACGGTCGCGGCGACCTGGGCGATCGCGTCCGTCGCGATGCTCGCCGACGCGGCCGCCACGGCGCTCTTCTTCGACGGCGGGGAGGCGTTCGCGGGCCGGCACGGTGTGGAATGGGTGCGGATGACCACGGACGGCGTGGTCGAAGGGTCGGCCGGGGGCCGGGTGGAGGTCTTCGCATGATCGCATCGCTGATCGGCGCCCGCGAGCGGGTGCTCGGCCTGCTCGGCCGCCTCTCGATGTACCGCCTGACGCTCTTCGCGTTGATGCTCCTCACGGTGATCGCGGTGGTGCTCTCCGCCGTCGGGGCGATCTCGCCGACGCCGTTCGACCTTCTCGCCACCCTCGCCCTGCTCGTGCTCGCGACCTCCGCGACCGACGCGGTGGCGCAGACCCTGCTGCGGGTTCCGCGCCGCGCGGAGTCCTCGTTCATCACGGCGTTCATCCTGCTGTTCGTCGTGCAGCCGGGCGCCAATCCGGACCAGATCGGCGGGATCGCGCTCGCGGGCGTGGCCGCCGCCCTGTCCAAGTACGTGCTCGTCTGGCGGGGGCGGCATCTGCTGAACCCTGCCGCCGTCGGGGCGACCGTGCTGACGCTCACCGGTCTGGGCTTCTCGGCCTGGTGGGTCGGCACTCCCGCCCTCGCCCTGCCCGTGCTGATCCTGGGCCTGCTCGTGCTCTGGCGGACGGAGCGGATCCTGGTCGCGCTCGTGTTCGCCGTCGTGGCCCTCGCCGTCGGCACGACCCGGCTCGCGCTGCAGTCGGCGGCCGCAGGCCTTCCCGTGGATCCGCTCGGGACGCTGAGCCTGCTCCTGGTGCAGTCCCCGCTGCTCTTCCTCGGCGCGTTCATGCTCTCCGAGCCGCTCACCCTGCCCGCGCGGAGGTGGCAGCAGCTCCTCGTGGCGGTGATCGTCGGCGCTCTCGTGGGGTGGCCGATCCCGCTCGGTCCGATCACACTCGGTCAGGAGCGCGCGCTCCTCGTCGGCAACCTCGTCGCGGCCGTGCTCGTCGCGCGATCCGGCATCCGGCTGGTGCTGCAGGGGAGCCGGGCGGTCACGCCGACCGTGCAGGAGTTGACGTTCCGGGCACGGCGTCCGTTCCGTGCGGTCGCCGGCCAGTACCTCGAGCTGCAGGTGCCGCACCGGCGCCCTGACGCCCGGGGGACGCGGCGGGAGTTCAGCATCGTGTCCACGCCGGCCGAGCTGCCGATCGTGCGCATCGCCTATCGGCAGGCCGAGCGCTCCTCGTCGTACAAGCGGGCGCTCGGCGCCGCACAGCGCGACGACGTGCTCACCGCCACGGGCGTGTGGGGCGACTTCGTGCTGCCACGACGACGTCACGAGCCGGTTCTCCTCGTCGGGGCCGGGATCGGCGTGACGCCGCTCGTGGCACAGCTCGCGGCCGGGGACCGCGGCGACGCCGTGGTGGTGCTCGTCGCCTCCTCGGCGGACGAGGCTGCGTATCTGCCCGAGCTCGCCGCGTCGGCCTCGCGCGTGCTGGTCGTGACGCCCGAGCGCCCCGAGATCCTTCCCGATCGCGCAGAATGGGCCGGCGGCGGCCGCCTCGACGCCGCGCTGCTGCGGAACCTGGTGCCGGATCTCGCGCGCCGGCACGCCTACGTCTCCGGTCCTCCGCGCCTCATCGCCGAGATCGCACCGGCGTTGCGCGGTGCCCGCAGCGTCCGGACGGACGCCTTCGCCGGCTACTGAGGCCGCCGGCTATCGCGCGCCTGCGGCCGTGCCGCACGGGCGACAGGCCCGCAGCGACGCTCCCGGCGGTCCTCAGCGTCCGCCGAGCCTTCCGTCGAGGTCGTGGCCACCGCGGGAGGGTCGATCCGTGCCCTCCGCGACCGCGGTCTCGGCTGCCGTCTCGGGCGTGCGCGGCAGGCGCACCGTGAACACGGTCGATCCCGGTTCGCTCTGCACGGAGATGGTCCCTCCGTGACCGTCGACGATCGCCTTGGTGATCGAGAGCCCGAGGCCCGATCCGCCCGTAGCCCTGTTCCGCGAGCGGTCGCCGCGCGCGAACCGCGAGAACAACTCGTCGCGGACGGCCGGATCGATGCCCGGCCCGTCGTCGCTCACGCGCAGGACGGCGTGATCGCCGTCCTCGGCCACGGCGATCGCGATCCGCGTGCCGGCCGGCGTATGCGTCCTCGCGTTGGCCAGCAGGTTGGTCACGACCTGCTGGAGCCTGCCTGTGTCGCCGATGATCTCGACGGGCTCCTCGGGCACCTCGATCGCCCAGTGGTGCTCGGGTGCGGTGGGGCGCGCGTCCTCGACGCCCTCGATCGCGAGCCGGGACAGGTCGACGGTGGACAGGGTCAGCTCCCGACCCTCCTCGAGGCGTGCGAGGAGCAGCAGATCCTCGACGAGGCTCGTCATGCGCAGCGACTGCGCCTGGATCCTCTCCAGCGCCGTGTGCGCGGACGCGGTGGCGGGATCCTCCGGCACGCCGGGATCCCGGGAGGCGAGCGCCCGCAGCGACAGCTCGGAGTAGCCCCGGATCGAGGACAGCGGGGTGCGCAGCTCGTGGCTCGCGTCGGCGACGAACTGTCGCATCCGCTCCTCGTTGCGCTGGCGCACGGAGAGGGAGGCGTCGACGTGGTCGAGCAGGGTGTTCAGCGCGGCGCCCACGAGTCCCGTCTCGGTGCGCGGGTCGGCCTCCGAGGCGGGGACGCGCTCCGAGATCGAGACGTCTCCCCGGTCCAGCGGCAGGTTCGCGACCCGGTTCGCGGTCGCCGCGACCTCGCGCAGCGGTCGCAGGGCGAGGCGGATGGTGATCGCGGTGGAGAGCGCGAGCAGGATCAGCCCCGCGATCGTGGTGATCGCGATGACCGAGAAGAGCGTGGTGATCTGCGCCTCGGTGGCCGCACGGGGCAGCCCGGTGATGATCTGGTAGCCCGGTGCGGCGCGGATGGTCTGGTGCGAGAACTGGTAGTCGCCGAGCCCTGCGATCTCCTGGGCGTAGCGGTTCTGCGAGAGAGCGGTGATGACCTGGTTCATCTGCAGCGGGCTGAGATCCTGCGCGACGTGGTCGGCGCTCACGAAGGTGCCCGTCGCGGAGTTCTCGGTCACGACCATGACCAGCGTCCCGGTCTGCACGCCCGTCTGCCCGACGACGAGATCCGAGGCGTCGGGAAGCGAATGACTGAGCACGGTGCGCTGCATCGCCACCGCGGCGATGCCCTTGCCCGCCGACACGAGCTCGTCCTGCAGACGCCCGTTGAGCACGTTGCCGAGCACGACGCTCGTCGCGATCGCGATGACGACGAGCACGAGCGACACGAAGCCGGTCACGGCGGCCATGAGGCGCGCCTGCAGCGAGAGCGGCCCGCGGCCGCGCGCGGAGGACGGGTTCATGGTCGCCGGGGTGTCGAGCGGCACGACGTCACTGCTGCGGCGCCTTGATCATGTAGCCGACGCCGCGCACCGTGTGGATCAGGGGCACCTCGCGACCGGCGTCGAGCTTCTTACGCAGGTAGGAGATGTAGAGCTCGACGACGCTGGACCGTCCGCCGAAGTCGTAGCTCCAGACCCGGTCGAGGATCTGCGCCTTCGACAGCACGCGGCGCTCGTTGCGCATGAGATAGCGCAGCAGCTCGAACTCCGTGGCGGTCAGCTCGATCTCGTCGCTGCCCCGCACCACCTCGTGGCTGTCCTCGTTGAGGGTGAGATCGCCGACCTGCAGGATCGAGTCGCTCGCGTCCGCGGTCGCGCCGCCGGAGCGGCGGATCACCGCCCGCAGGCGTGCGACGACCTCCTCCAGGCTGAACGGTTTCGTGACGTAGTCGTCGCCGCCGGCGGTGAGACCGGCGATCCGGTCGCCCACCGCGTCCTTGGCGGTGAGGAACAGGACAGGGACCATGTTCCCCTGCTCCCGAAGGCGTCTGAGCACGCCGAGGCCGTCGAGGTCGGGCATCATGACGTCGAGGATGAGGGCGTCGGGACCGAAATCGCGCGCCACCTGCAGCGCATCGAGACCGGATCCGGCGGTGCGGACTTCCCAGCCCTCCATCCGCAGCGCCATCGCGAGGAGGTCGGTGAGCATCGGCTCATCGTCGACCGCGAGGATCCGCAGGGGAGAGCCGTCAGGGCGGCGCAACTCGGGCGCGTGATCGTTCATGAAGACCATTCTCCTCAATTGCCTATGAACCAACTATGAAGACCGAGGTCTCGGTGATCCCGCCGGTCGGAGGTGGACGTCGGCGCTTAGCGCGCGCATAGGTCCGTCATCATCCGGCCCCAGAACCGGCTCCTAGCTTCTCCTCATCACCGTGATGATGAGGAGAAGCATGTACGGGACATACCTGCGCCGCGAACTGGCCGGTCGCAAGAAGCAGACGGTCATCGTCGCCGTCGGTCTGGCCATCGCGATCGCCCTGGTGATCGTCGTGAACGCCCTGTCCGCGGGGGTCCGCGACGCGCAGACTCAGGCGCTCGCCAGCGTCTACGGCGTCGGCACGGACCTCACCGTCACGGGCGCCCAGGCGGAGCGCGGCAGCGACGGCGGTCAGCGCTTCGACTTCGGAGCCGGAGGGGGGAGGCAGGGGAGCGACGGAAGCAGCACGACCCTGAAGACCTCGGTCCTGCGCACGTCGCCGGCGCGGGGCACCCTCGACGCCGCCACGGTCGCCGCGGTCGCGAAGACCTCGGGGGTCGCGGCGTCGACCGGCGCGCTCAGCCTGACGAACCTGAACTTCGACGGCCAGGTCCAGCAGGGCACGCAGAGCGGCGGCACGGCGCAGCAGCCCTCGGCCGGGGGTACCGGGCAGGAGGGCTCGGCACAGGGCGGTTCGGGCGAAGGATCCGGCTCGGGTGAGCGCCCGCGCTTCGGCGGAGGCAGCTTCGGCATCAACTCGTTCACGGTGCTCGGGGTCGACCCGGCCGCAGGATCGACGGTGGGGCCGCTGTCGTCGGTGAAGGTCGCGTCGGGGCGCACGCTGCGCACCGCCGACGACGGCCAGCTCGTCGCGCTCGTCGACAGCACGTACGCCACCTCGAAGAGCCTGTCCGTCGGCAGCACGCTCGACGTCGGCGGGTCGACCGTCACGATCGTCGGGGTGGTGTCCTCCACGTCGGACACGGCAGACACCGCCGCGAACGTGTACCTGCCGCTGGGCACCGCGCAGAAGATCGCCGGCACGGGAGACGTCGTCTCGACGGTCTACGTCAAGGCGTCCTCCGCCGCGCAGATCGACGCGGTCCAGGCCGCGCTGACGAAGTCCGTGCCCACGGCCACCGTGAGCTCGCAGGCCGAGCTCGCCTCGACCGTCTCGGGCGCCCTGTCCAGCGCGGCCGGGATGATCTCCGGCCTCGGCACCTGGCTGTCGATCATCGTCCTCGCCGTCGCCGTGCTGCTGGCGGTGCTGTTCACGCTCTCGGGCGTGACGCGGCGTACGCGCGAGTTCGGGACGCTCAAGGCCATCGGCTGGTCGAACGGACGGATCGTGCGACAGGTCGCGGGGGAGTCCCTCGTCCAGGGCGTGATCGGAGGGGGCGCCGGCCTGGCGCTCGGTCTCGTCGGCGTGCTCGTCGTGAATCTCGTGCATCCGACGATCTCGGGGGCGAGCGCGGGCGGCCTGGCGCGCCGGGCATCCGCGGGATCGGGGGGCGCGGAATCCGCGGGCGGTCTCGCGGGCGGCGCCGGTGCCGGTGCACCGGGCGGCGGAGGCTTCGGCGGATTCGGGCGGTCGGTGCAGGACGTGGTGCTGCACGCGCCGCTCAGCGTGGAGATCCTCGTCGCCGCCGTGGGGCTCGCGATCCTCGGCGGTCTCGTCGCCGGTGCGGTCGGCGGCTGGCGTGCCGCGCGGCTGAGCCCGGCCGAAGCCCTCCGTTCCGCGGCGTGACGCGGACATCCGAACGAGATCCACGGCGTAGCAGAACACAGGAGAACACATGAGCACCATCGAGAACGCCCCGGTCGAGACGCCCGCGCTCTACCGCCTCACCGGCGTCACCCGCACCTACAAGGGCAACGGGAAGACCGTCACGCCGCTCATCGGCGTGAACGTCGAGATCGGATCCGGCGAGTTCGTCACGATCCAGGGGCCGACCGGGGGCGGCAAGTCGACGTTGCTGCAGCTCCTCGGCGCGCTCGACCGCCCGACCGGCGGATCGCTCGAGCTCTCGGGGACCGAGCTGTCCTCCGCGTCGAATCGGGAGCTCGGCCGGATCCGCGCCGAGGAGATCGGCTTCGTCTTCCAGGGGTTCAACCTCATCCCGACGCTGACGGCGAGGGAGAACGTCGCGATGGCCCTCGTCCCGACGAAGACGGCTCCCGCCGAGCGTCGGCGCCTCGTGGACGAGGCCCTCGCGCAGGTCGGTCTCGCGGATCGGGGCGACCACCTGCCGGGCGAGCTCAGCGGCGGACAGCAGCAGCGCGTCGCGATCGCACGGGCGATCGTGAAGACCCCGCGCGTGCTGCTCGCGGACGAGCCCACCGGGAACCTCGACGAGGAGATGCGCGACGAGATCCTCGACCTGCTCGAATCGCTGTGCGCCGGCGGGCTCACCCTGATCGTGGTGACGCACGATTCGGCGGTCGCCCGCCGGGCGCATCGGCGCCTCCGGCTGAAGAACGGGCACGTGACCGAGGTCTGAGCCGCCGGCGGCACCGAAAGGCCCCTGCACCCTCGGAGGGATGCAGGGGCCTTTCGGTGCGAGGGCGCAGGTCAGTGCGTGTCGACGGCATCCACCTCGGTCCGGTCGCCGGACCACTGCGTGTGGAAGGTGCCGGGCTTGTCGACGCGCTGGTAGGTGTGTGCGCCGAAGAAGTCGCGCTGACCCTGCACGAGCGCGGCGGGCAGGCGGTCGGCGCGGATCCCGTCGTAGTACGAGAGCGAGGACGAGAACGCGGGGGCGGGGATCCCTCCCTCCGCGGCCGCGACGACGACGCGGCGCCAGGCCGACTGTGCGCGCCCGATCGCCTCGGCGAAGTACGGTGCGGTCATCAGGACGGGCAGATCCGGCGTCTCGGCGTAGGCGTCCGCGATCCGGTTGAGGAACTGCGCGCGGATGATGCAGCCGCCGCGCCAGATCTTCGCGATGGCGCCGAGGTCGATGTTCCAGCCGTACTCGGCGGCGCCGGCGCGGATCTCGTCGAAGCCCTGGGAGTACGCGACGATCTTCGATGCGTAGAGCGCGAGGCGCACGTCCTCGATGAACGCATCGGGGTCCGCGACGGTCAGCGCGTGGTCAGGGCCCGGGAGGTCGGTCGCGACCGCGCGCTGCTCCGGGTGCGAACTGAGCGAACGGGCGAACGTGGCCTCGGCGATGCCGGAGACCGGGACCCCCAGGGCCAGCGCCGTCTGCACGGTCCACGCGCCGGTGCCCTTGGCGCCGGCCTGGTCGAGGATGACGTCGACGAGCGGCTTGCCGGTTTCGGCGTCGACCTGGCGGAGGACCTCGGCCGTGATCTCGATGAGATACGACTCGAGCTCGCCCTTGTTCCACTCGGCGAAGATGTCGGCGATCTCGGCGGGGCTCTTGCCCGTGCCCCGGCGGATGAGGTCGTAGGCCTCCGCGATGAGCTGCATGTCGGCGTACTCGATGCCGTTGTGCACCATCTTGACGAAATGGCCCGCGCCGTCGTGGCCGACGTGCGTGACGCATGGCTCGCCCTCGGCGACGGCCGCGATCGAGCGGAGGATCGGGCCGAGCGTGACCCAGGACTCGTCGGATCCGCCCGGCATGATCGACGGACCGTGCAGGGCGCCCTCCTCGCCGCCGGAGATCCCCGCGCCCACGAAGTTGATCCCGGTCTCGCGGACCGCCTTCTCGCGGCGGATCGTGTCGGGGAAGTAGGCGTTCCCGCCGTCGACGATGATGTCGCCGGGCTCGAAGACCTTGACGAGCTCGTCGATCACTGCGTCGGTGCCGGCCCCGGCCTTGACCATGATGATCGCGGTGCGCGGCTTCTGCAGCGCGTCGGCGAACTCCTGGTAGGAGTACGTCGGCACGAATCCGGACTCGGGGTGCGCCGAGACGAGCGCCTCGGTCTTCTCGGGGCTGCGGTTGAAGATCGCCACGGTGTTGCCCTCGCGGCTGGCGAGGTTGCGGGCGAGGTTCGAGCCCATGACGGCGAGTCCGACGACTCCGATGTTGGCTGCGGGAGTGGGCACGGTGATCTCCTCGTGTGTCCGATGGGGGAAGGGGTTCAGCGTATCGCTGTCATCCCCTGGTTCCATTCTGCGGCTGTCGTTGATCGACGTACCGTCGCGTGACGGAGATGTCCCTCTCGCCGAGGCCGGAGGCGACGATGTCGTCGAAGGCCGCACGCAGCGCGGGCAGCAGCGCCGGGTCGGTCCCGGTCGCCTCGGCGATCGCCTGGGCGAAGCCGAGGTCCTTGACCATGTAGCGGGCGATGCCGCTCGGTTCATCGGTTCCGGCGACGAGCTGCGCGCGGCGGCTGTCGAGCAGACGCGATCCCGCGTAGCCCCCGGCCAGCAGCGTCCACAGCGCGTCGAGGTCGAGGCCGGAACGGTGGGCGAGCACGGTGGCCTCGCCCAGGGCCAGGATCGTGGCGGCGACGACGAGCTGATTGCACGCTTTCGCGACCTCTCCCGACCCGAGCGGCCCCAGAGCGACGGGGGTCCCGCACGGGGCGAGGACGCGGGCGGCGAGGGCGACGTCCGCGTCCTCGCCGCCCAGCATGATCGAGAGCGTCCCGGCGACGGCGCCGTCCACGCCGCCGGAGACGGGGCAGTCGACGACGCGCACCCGGCCCTCGGTCTGCACGGCGATCCGTTCGGCGAGGGCGCGGACGCCGGGTGCGGACGAGGTGGATCCGATCAGCAGGAGGAGGTCGCCCGCATCCGCGAGGAGTCCGTCGGATCCTGCGAGCACCTCTTCCAGCTCGGGGAGGTCGGGGAGCATGGCGAGGACGACGTCCGCGCGGGCGCCCAGCTCGCGCGGGGTCGGCACCTCCGTCGCCCCGGCGGCGGAGAGCTCGGTCTGCGGACGACGCGAGGAGATCAGCAGTCGCCCATGGCCGTCCAGCAGCCGTCGCGCCATCGGGTGCCCGATCGCTCCCAGGCCCAGCATGCCGACCGTGACATCGTCGTTCGCGTCGCTCATGGTGTCATGGTAGCGAAGATCCATTGGGTGGAACAGTATTCATTGGGTTGGATTCGCGCTACAGTGACGACGGAAGTGGCGACGGAAAGACGGCGTGACGAAGGAGGCCGCGATGGTCGATGAGGCGACGACGAGACTGCGGGCGGTCGCCGCGGTGCCGCTGGACGACGCGCTCTGCCGGCTGATCGAGGAGCTCGAGCCGCGCGTGGAGATGGTGCGCGACCCCTCGCTCATGCGCCCGATGCGGGGTCCCGCCGACTGGTCCGGCGACCCGGAGCACCACAGGACCGACGCGGAGCAGCGGGCGTTCGAGCAGATGGTGGACTCCGCCGATGCGCTTCTCGGGATCCCCGACGTGGACCCCGCGGCCCTCGCCCGCACCGTGCGCGCCAATCCGCGGCTGCGGTGGGTGATGACGACCGCGGCCGGCGGCGGCGCCCAGATCAAGGCCGCCGAACTGGAGCGCGCCGACCTGGAGAGGGTCGTCTTCAGCACGAGCGCGGGAGTGCACGGCTCCCCACTGGCCGAGTTCGCCGTGTTCGGTGTGCTCGCCGGCGCGAAGGGCCTCCCGCGCCTCCTCGCGGATCAGCGCGAGAGGAGCTGGCCGGAGCGCTGGGAGATGCGGCAACTCGACGAGATGACCGTGCTGGTGGTCGGGCTCGGCGGCATCGGCGCGGAATGCGCGCGCCGGTTCCATGCGCTCGGGGCGCGGGTGTGGGGGACCACGCGCTCGGGGGCTCCCGTCGAGGGGGTCGACCGGCTCGTCCCGCTCGCGGAGCTCGTCGACGCCGTCGCGCACGTCGACGCCATCGTGGTCACGCTTCCCGGCACCGCGCAGACGCACCACCTCATCGGCGCGGAGGTGCTCGCGGCGGTGCGTCCCGGGACGATCCTCGCGAGCGTCGGGCGCGGGACGGTGATCGACGAGGAGGCCCTTCTCGGCGCCCTCGACGACGGTCGCATCGCGTTCGCCGCCCTCGACGTCTTCGAGGTCGAGCCCCTTCCGCGCAGCTCCCGACTGTGGTCGCATCCGCACGTGCTCGTCAGCCCGCACACGGCCGCGCTGAGCGCGAAGGAGGAGGAGCGGATCGCGCGGCGGTTCGCGGCGGACGCGACGCGCCTGCTCGACGGCGGTGCTCCGCGCGCCGTGGTCGATACGGTCGAGTTCTACTGACCGCATCACCGAGGGAGTTCCGCATGGCCGATGAGGGCGACGTCCGCGAAGGACGCGATCCGGCGCCCGCCGTGACCCGGAGCATCCGTCTGCTCGGCCTGCTCGCCGAGGCGGCGGGGCCGCGGACGCTGACGGAGCTCGCGAGCGGCCTCGGTCTCGCCAAGTCGTCGACCGCCAACCTCTGCCTCGCCCTCGAGGCGGGTGGCATGGTGGAACGAGGCGCCCAGGGCTATCGTCTCGGGGTGCGGACGGCCGAGCTCGGCGGTGCCTTCGCGGCGCAGTTCAATCAGGTCCGCGAGTTCTACGCCGTCTGCGAGGCGTCGCCGGTCCTGTCCGGCGAGCTCGTCCAGGTCGCGATGCTCGACGGCACCGACGCGCTGTACCTGGCCCGGTACGAGGGCTCGCGCACGATGCGCCTGGGCACGCCTCTGGGCTCCCGGCTGCCCGCCGCGCTCTCGGCGGCCGGTCGTGCGCTGCTCATGGCCCTGAGCGACGCCGAGGTGGAGGCGCTGCTCGGAGCGGACGCCTCCTTCCCCGCGCTCACGGAGCGCAGCGCCACGGGCCTGGAAGCTCTGTGGGAGGCGCTCCGGGCGGGTCGGACGCGCGGGTGGACGATCGACGGCGAGGAGTCGTTCCGTGGGATCGTCGGCGTCGCCGTGCCGCTGGACGGATGGTCCCCGTCGGATCCGGCGCTCGCGCTGGGCGTCGCGATCCCGGCCGCCGACGCAGGATACGACCGCATCGAACGCGTCGGTCATGCGCTGCAGGATGCCGCGAAGGCGCTGACGAACCCGTTCAGCGGCGCCGCGCGCTCGCGCTGAACGGCTCGGATCCGCGCCTGGCCCGCGCCCGGATCCCTCTCGCGCCGCATTCGTGCGCGCGTTCGATCGTGACGCGATCGGGGAGGGACTGTCGAGTGCCGCGGAAGGTCCGTCCACAGGGTTGAACAAGGACCAGCGGGTTGGTATTGTCATCCCATCGCCGAGGCGAGCCGATCGAAGGAGATGGCATGACGACCACGCACCCCGCCGCGCAGACACCGTCGGAGGATCCGGAGTACGCAGCGAATCTGCGTCGGGCCACGCTCGCCTCGAGCATCGGGAGCGCACTGGAGTACTTCGACTTCGCCCTCTACGGCCTCTCCACGGCGCTCATCTTCAACGTCCTGTTCTTCCCCCAGGGCAACCCGGGGATGGCGACCGTCGCCGCGTTCGCGACCTTCGGCGTCGGCTTCCTCGCCCGGCCCTTCGGCGGTCTGTTCTTCGGGATCCTCGGCGACAAGCTCGGGCGCAAGTGGGTGCTCGTCGCGACGATCGTGCTGATGGGAGGCGCCTCCACCGCGATCGGGCTGCTGCCGACGTACGCGGCGGTGGGGCTGTGGGCGCCGGTCCTCCTCGTGCTCATGCGCCTGCTCCAGGGGTTCGGCGCCGGCGCGGAGCAGGCCGGGGCGACGGTGCTCATGGCCGAGTACGCGCCCGTGCGCCGGCGCGGCTACTTCGCGGCGCTGCCGTTCATCGGGATCCAGGCCGGCACGGTGCTCGCCGCCCTCGTCTTCGCGGGCATCTCGACGCTGCCGAAGGAGCAGCTGCTGAGCTGGGGCTGGCGCGTTCCGTTCCTCTTCTCGTTCGTGCTGATCCTGCTCGCCCTGTTCATCCGGATGCGGCTGCGCGAGACCCCGACCTTCGTGGAGCTGGAGAAGCACGAGCAGGTCGCAGAGCACCCGTTCCGCGAGATCTTCGGCCACGGCCTGCCCGGCGTGATCGTCGGCATCGGACTGCGCATGGCGGAGAACGGCGGTTCGTACATGTTCCAGACCCTCGGCCTGGCGTTCTTCGTGGCCGTCGTGGGCCCCATCGCGGACAAGAGCCTGCTGACCTGGGGCGTGACGATCGGCTCCCTGATCGGCGTGTTCTCCGTGCCGTTCACCGGCTATCTCTCCGACCGGTTCGGCCGGCGCACCGTGTACCGGTTCGGAGCGGTGTTCATGCTCGCGTACGCGTTCCCCGCCTGGTGGATGCTGTCGCTCGGCAACCCCTTCCTCGCGGTCGGCGTGATCGCCATCGGCATCGGGGTCGCCGTCAACTCGATGCTCGGTCCGCAGTGCGCCATGCTCCCCGAGCTCTTCGGCAACCGGCACCGCTACCTCGGCGTCGCGATGGCCCGGGAGATCTCGGCGGTGCTGGCCGGTGGTCTGGCCGGTGTGCTCGGCGCCTACCTGCTCGCGGTGAGCGGCAACAACTGGGTCTTGCTCGCGACCTACATGGCCGTGCTCGCGCTCATCACGACCGCATCGACCTTCCTCGCCCCGGAGACGCTGCGCCGCGACCTGACGCGGGTGGACGACGCCGTGAAGGTGTCGCGCGACGAGACCGGGGAAGGGGTCGACGCCACGACCGTGTCCCTCTCGGCGGTGCGGGCATGAGCGCGATCGACCTCCCCGCGGGACTGTCCGCCTTCGACCTCACCGGGCGCGTCGCGCTCGTGACCGGCTCCACCCGAGGACTGGGCCGCACGATCGCCGAGGGGCTCGCCGCGGCCGGGGCGACGGTGATCGTGCACGGACGCTCGTTGCGGTCGGCGGAGGCGGTCGCGGAGGAGATCGCGGCGGCGACGGGGGTGCCTGCGGCGGCAGAGGCCTTCGAGCTCACGGAGACCGCGGGCATCGACGCCGCCGTGGCGAGGATCGAGGCGCGTCACGGCCGCATCGACGTGCTCGTGAACAACGCGGGGATCCAGCGCCGCGCACGCATCGACGCCTTCGCCGACGAGGACTGGGACGCGCTCGTGCAGACCAACCTCGGCGCGGTGTTCGCGCTCAGCAGGGCGGTGTCGCGAGGCATGATCGCACGGGGATCCGGCAAGCTCATCCAGATCGGATCGGTGCAGTCGCAGCTCGCCCGTCCGTCGATCGCGGCCTACGCGGCCACGAAGGGGGCGATCGTGATGTTCACGCGGGGGCTCTGCGCCGATCTCGGTCCGCACGGCGTGCAGGCGAATGCGATCGCGCCGGGCTACTTCGAGACGGCGCTGACCCGCGCCCTCGTCGACGACGAGGCGTTCTCGGCCTGGGTGCGCGGACGCACCCCGGCCGGGCGATGGGGCGATCCTCGCGATCTGGTCGGTGCCGCGGTCTTCCTCGCCAGTGCCGCGAGCGACTTCGTGAACGGACAGACGCTCTACGTGGACGGCGGAATGACGGCGGTGGTCTGATGCGGATCGGGCGTGCGGCGACCCACGACGGCACCGTGTTCGTGCGCGAGGAGGGGGAGGGCCTCGTCCGCATCGAGGACCCCTACCGCGCCTTCGCCGCGGGCAGGGAGCCGGCCGATCTCGGCCCTGCCGAGGGAGTGCTCCTGGCGCCCTCGGATCCGCTCGTCGTCGTGGGGATCGCGCAGAACGGCCCCGACCATGTCTCGCCTGTGCAGGCGTGGCTGAAGAGCCCGCGCACGATCGTGGGCTCTGGGGTCCCCGTGCTGCTGCGTCGAGACGCCGGCCAGGTAGTCGCGGAGGGGGAGATCGCGGTCGTGCTCGGTCGCGGGACGGACGGGCTCACCGCGGAGAACGCGCACGAGTACGTGCTCGGGATCACGGCGGTCGACGACCTGTCCAGCCCGGACAGGTCGTCCTTCGATCCGCGCAACTTCGAGTCCAAGTCCGGTGCCGGGTACACCCCGCTCGGGCCGTGGATCGACACCGCTCTCGACCTCGACGACGTCGCGCTGAGGCTCGAGATCGACGGCGTGACGGTCGCCGCGACGGGGGCCGCCGCTCTGCCCGTCCCGATCCGGCGGTGTCTCGCCTACGTGGCGGCGTGGTCGCCGCTCGGGCCGGGAGACGTCGTCATGACCGGTGCCCCGTTCTCGCAGAACGCGGTGCGTCCGGGGCAGGTCGTCGCGGTGACCGTGGGCGGCGTGCGACTGGAGACGCCGCTGCGCTGAACGCACGCCGGCGACGCTGAAGACCCGTCCTGTCCCAGAGGACCGGACCCCACTCGAGGAGGAACCCATGCCGAACATCGCCGTCGTCGTCCACGCCGCGGGCGACCTGCGCGTCGAGGAGATCGCCGAGCCGGCACCGCGCCCCGACGAGGCCGTCGTCGAGATCGCGTTCGGCGGCATCTGCGGCTCCGATCTGCATTACGTCCAGCACGGCGCC
Source organism: uncultured Microbacterium sp. (assembly GCF_945952435.1). GTDB lineage: Bacteria > Actinomycetota > Actinomycetes > Actinomycetales > Microbacteriaceae > Microbacterium. The sequence goes on along the minus strand of NZ_CAMFHZ010000006.1, from coordinate 88,939 downwards.
GCAGGGGCCTCCGTCCTACGCGAGCCGATGATCCTGGGGCACGAGGTCTCCGGCACGGTGCTCGTCGCCGCGGCGGACGGATCCGGTCCTGCGGCAGGGACGGCCGTCGCCGTCCACCCGCTCACCCCGCACGGGGACGGCGTGACGCCTTGGCCGCAGGACAGGCCCAACCTGGCGCCGGCCTCGACCTATCTCGGCTCCGCGATGCACCTCCCGCACACGCAGGGCGCGTTCGCGCGGCGGGTCGCGGTGCCGACGCGCATGCTGCGCGCGCTTCCGGCCGGACTCGATCCGGCCCTCGCCGCGGTCGCGGAGCCCGCCGCGGTCGCCTGGCACGGCCTCGGGCAGGCGGGCGACGTCCGAGGGCGCAGCGTCGTGGTCATCGGCGGAGGTCCGATCGGTCAACTCGTCGCGGCGGTCGCGCGGCACCACGAAGCGGCGTCCGTGGCGGTCACGGACCTGCATCCCCTCCCGCTCGCACTCGCCGCCCGCCGCGGGGCCACGGCGATCGACGCGCGCGACGCGTCGACGATCTCGGGGCTGTACGCCGACGTGGTCGTCGAGTCGAGCGGGACGCCGCAGGGTCTGGCCGCAGCGATCTCCGCGGCCAGACCGGGAGGGACCGTCGTCCTGCTGGGGCTCCAGCGCGCCGGTGAGGTCCCCGTCCCGATCGCGACCGCGATCGTCCGGGAGCTGCGCCTGATCGGATCCCTGCGTTTCGCGGGCGAGCTGGATGCGGTGATCGCGGCCCTCGCGGACGGATCGCTCGACGTCGAGGGGATCGTCACGCACGTGCTCGGCGTGTCGGAATCGGCCGAGGCGTTCCGCCTGGCCGCCGATCCCTCCCGCTCCGGAAAAGTCCTCCTCGCCTTCGACAGATGACGCGCAGAAGTCGCGCAGGTAACGATCCGAACATCCATCCCGCGTTATCACGCGAAAACTGGACTCCGTCGGACTAATGTCGTGCGCGGAGCGGCCACAGCGTTGTACGCTCACCACACCTTGATGACGCCGGAGTCCACGAAGTGGTCGACCGGTGACCCGAATCGGAAGGCAATCACATGTTGCGAAAGAAGGCCATCGCGGGTGTCGCGGCTGCGGCAGCGCTGCTGCTGCTGGCGGGCTGCGCGAACCAGGCGGCCACGCCGTCGTCCTCCTCCGGCAGCGGCGGAGTCGACGTCCCCACGGTGACGTCCGTCGAGACCCCGAAGGACGCGGTCCTGCCCGCGGGCGACGGCAAGGCGACGTGCTCGAATCTCACCATCGGCTACATCGGTGCGGAGACCGGCCCCAACGCCCAGCTCGGCATCAACATCTTCAACGGCGTCCAGCTGGCGATCGACCAGCACAACAAGGCCAACCCCGGCTGCCAGGTCGCGTTCAAGAAGTTCGACACCGAGGGCGACCCGAACAAGGCGACGGGCCCGGTGACCCAGGCGGTCAGCGAGTCCGACATCGTCGGCGTCATCGGCCTCCCCTTCTCGGGCGAGTCCAAGGCCACGGGCAACATCTTCGAGCAGCAGGGCCTCGTGCACATCACGCCCTCGGCGACGAACCCCGACCTGACCAAGAACGACTGGTCGACGTTCTTCCGCGGCCTCGGCAACGACTCGCAGCAGGGTCCCGCCGCCGCCAAGTTCGTCACCGACACGCTCAAGGCCAAGAAGGTCTACCTCGTGCAGGACGACTCCGACTACGGCATCGGCCTGGCCAAGACGACCGGTGACGCGCTCGGCTCCGCCAAGATCGGCAGCGACAAGGTCACCACGGGCCAGAAGGACTTCTCGGCCGTGATCTCCAAGATCATGAACGCCAAGCCCGACGCGGTCTACTACGCCGGCTACTACGCCGAGGCCGCCCCGTTCGACCAGCAGCTAGTCGCCAAGGGCTTCACCGGCTCGTTCGTCGGCCCCGACGGCGTCAAGGACGACCAGTTCATCAAGCTGGCCGGCGACGCGTCCAAGAACGCCTTCTTCACCTGCCCCTGCATCCCGGGCGAGCTGCTGAAGGACTTCGAGGGCCAGTACAAGACGGCGTTCAGCGCCGAGCCCGGCACGTACTCCATCGAGGGTTACGACGCGGCCACCGTGCTGCTGAGCGGCATCGACGCGGGCAAGACCAGCCGCGCCGACCTCAAGTCCTGGGTGAAGGACTACGACAAGGACGGCCTGAGCAAGCACTACAAGTGGGACTCCACGGGTGAACTGCAGGCTCCGGCGGTCTACGGCTACAAGATCGAGGACGGCAAGATCGTCTACATCGGACAGATCGGAAAGTGACCGACGGGATCCCGCGACGCAGACACCACCGCGTCGCGGGATCCTTTTCCCCCGCTCGTTCCCGGCGCGAGACCCGCGCCCGCTTGGAAGCGACCCTGAATGCTCGATCTCTTCGCCCTGTCCGTCGTGCACGCGGACTCCTCCTGGATCAACTTTGACGTCAACGCGCTCTTCCAGAACTTCTGGAGCGCCACCTTCGACGGCCTCACCTTCGGGGCCGTCTACGGACTCATCGCCGTGGGCTACACGCTCGTCTACGGCGTCCTGAGCCTCATCAACTTCGCCCACTCGGAGGTCTTCATCGTCGGCGCCTACGGCGTCGTCATCACCCTCACCTCTCTCGGCTTCGGCCCGAGCGCGCCGACGATCGGCCCCGCCGCGATCATCATGGACCTGCTGCTCGCCCTCGTGGTCGGCATGCTGGCCTCGGCGGTCACCGCGTTCATCGTCGAACGCGTGGCCTACAGACCGCTGCGCAAACGGAACGCGCCGCGACTCGCGTTCCTCATCACAGCGATCGGCGTCTCGTTCGCGATCCAGTACCTGATCTTCCTGCCGTTCATCGGCGGGGCGAACGCGCAGCCCGCGGTGACGATGTTCATCCCGACGCCCGTGTTCGACGTGTTCGGGACGATCATCACGAACCAGCAGATCATCATCGTCGTCGCGGCCGTGCTGCTCATGGTCGGCACCGACCTGTTCATCCGGCGCAGCCGCACCGGCCGCGGGATCCGCGCGGTCGCGCAGGATCCCGACACCGCGACCCTGATGGGCGTCTCCAAGGAGCGCACCATCGTGATCACGTTCATCATCGGCGGTCTGCTCGCCGGCGCTGCGGCCCTGTTCTACGTGATGCTGGTCCCGTCCGGCGTCATCTACAACGGCGGCTTCATCCTCGGCGTCAAGGCGTTCGCGGCGGCGGTGCTCGGCGGCATCGGCAACGTGCGCGGAGCGCTGCTCGGCGGCATTTTGCTCGGCGTCGTCGGCAACTACGGGCAGATCCTGCTCGGCGACGCGCAGTGGGCCGACGTCGTGGCCTTCGTGATCCTCGTGCTCGTCCTCCTCGTGCGGCCGACCGGCATCCTCGGAACCACCCTCGGAAGGAGCAAGGCATGAGCACCTCGGCCGACGGACCCCGTCCCCTCCCGACCGCGGAATCCGCCCGCGAGGCGATCGAGACCGAATCGATCGCGACCCCGCGTCGCGGACCGTTCCGGGATTTCCGCGAGCGCTGGAACGGCCTCTCGCGTCCCATGCAGTGGGCGTGGATGATCCCGGTGGTGGCGATCGCCTATGCGATGCCCTACCTGAACTTCTTCCCGCTCACCACCTCGCCCGGCAACGACTGGCCGCTCGCGCTCTTCGCGATGGCGGTCTACGCACTCGTCGCCGTCGGCCTGAACGTGGTCGTCGGCTACGCGGGTCTGCTCGACCTCGGCTACGTCGCGTTCTTCGCGGTCGGGTCGTACACGGCGGCGATGTTCACGAGCCCGGACTCGCCGTATCTGAAGATCCCGTACCTGTGGACGCTGCCGCTGGCGATGGTCATCGCGATGATCTTCGGCGTGGTGCTCGGCGTGCCGACGCTGCGTCTGCGGGGCGACTACCTCGCGATCGTGACGCTCGGCTTCGGTGAGATCGTCCGCATCCTCGCCACGATCATCCCCGCGATGAAGGGCCAGGTCGGCTTCCAGAACGTCGGCCGGCCTCCGGGGAACGGTCCCAACGGGATCCCGATCTTCGCCAACTCGAACGGCACGCCCTGGTACTGGCTGACGATCACGATCCTCATCATCATCTTGCTGCTCGTGGGCAACCTGGAGCGCTCGCGCGTCGGCCGCGCCTGGATCGCGATCCGCGAGGACGAGGACGCCGCGGAGACGATGGGCGTGCCCACCTTCAAGTACAAGGTGTGGGCCTTCGCGATCGGCGCGAGCGTCGGCGGTCTGTCCGGGGCGCTGTTCGCCGGTCAGGTCGGCTTCGTGAACAACCAGAAGTTCGATGTGCAGACTTCGATCCTCTTCCTCGCCGCGGTCGTCCTGGGCGGTACGGGCAACAAGGTGGGTGCGATCCTCGGTGGCGCGATCGTCGCGTACATCCCGCTGCGCTTCACGGCGATCGCCGACTACAAGTACCTCATCTTCGGCGTCGCCCTCGTGATCCTGATGATCTACCGTTCGCAGGGTCTGATCCCCGCCAAGATGCGCCTGATGGCCTTTGGACGCAAGGCGGGCGAGTGGATCATGCCGCCGAAGGTGCCCAAGAACGCGGCACCACCGGCCGCGCCGCGCACGGAAGGGAGCGCATCATGAGCGACCAGAGCGCGCAGCCGGAGAACGTCGAGCCCGTCCTCGACCCCGCGGAGCCGGCGATCGTGCCCGGTCAGGAGCCGCCTCTCGTCGAGGGTGCGGAGTCGGAGCGTCCGATCGACGTCGAGGTGGGCGAGAAGCTCGTCGAGGTGAAGAACCTGACGATCAAGTTCGGCGGCCTCACGGCCCTGGACGACGTCACGTTCGACATCAAGCGGGGGGAGATCCTCGGACTCATCGGGCCGAACGGCGCGGGCAAGACGACCTGCTTCAACGCCATGACCGGCGTCTACAAGCCCACGAGCGGCGACGTGCTCCTCGAGGGCGTGTCGGTCAAGGGGCGCAAGCAGCATCAGATCACCCGGATGGGCCTGGCGCGCACGTTCCAGAACATCCGCCTGTTCGGCGAGATGACCGCCCTGGAGAACGTGGTCGTGGGCCTGGACGCCCGTCACCGCACGTCGGTCCCCGGTGCGCTGCTGCGCCTGCCGCGGCACGTGCGGGAGGAGAAGAGCTCGGTCGAGCGCGCCATGGCGCTGCTGGAGTTCGTCGGCATCGCACAGCACGCGCAGAAGCGCTCGCGCGACCTGTCGTACGGATCCCAGCGCCGTCTGGAGATCGCCCGAGCCCTCGCGACCGATCCGAAGCTGCTCTGCCTGGACGAGCCCGCCGCGGGCTTCAACCCGGCGGAGAAGGAGGATCTGATGGCCCTCATCCGGTCCATCAGGGACGAGGGGTACACGGTTCTGCTCATCGAACACGACATGAAGCTCGTGATGGGCGTCACCGACCGCATCGTGGTGCTCGAGTTCGGGCGCAAGCTCGCCGACGACGTGCCGCTCGCCATCCGCAACGATCCGCGCGTGATCGCCGCCTACCTGGGGGAGCCCGAAGATGACGCTGCTTGAGCTCAAGGACGTCTCCGTCCACTACGGCCGGATCAAAGCGATCCACGACATCTCGTTCTCGGTCGACGAGGGCGAGATCGTCTCCCTCATCGGCGCGAACGGCGCGGGCAAGACGACGACCATGCGGACGATCTCGGGCCTGCTGAACCCGTCGAGCGGATCCATCACGTTCGACGGGCAGGACATCACCAAGATGAAGGCCCACCTGCGGGTGGTCAAGGGGATCTCGCAGTCGCCCGAGGGCCGGGGGATCTTCCCCGGCATGACGGTGATGGAGAACCTCGACATGGGCACGTTCGGACTGCGCAACAAGTCCGGCATCGCGGAGTCCTACGAGCGGGTGTTCTCGCTGTTCCCGAGGCTCGATGAGCGCAAGAAGCAGCTCGGCGGGACGATGTCCGGCGGCGAGCAGCAGATGCTCGCGATCGGGCGGGCCCTCATGTCGCAGCCGCGCGTCCTGCTCCTCGACGAGCCCTCGATGGGACTGGCCCCGCAGTTCATCCGGCAGATCTTCAAGATCATCACCGAGATCAACGCGCAGGGGACGACGGTCTTGCTCGTGGAGCAGAACGCGAACCAGGCGCTCGCGCGGGCGCACCGCGCCTTCGTCCTGGAGACCGGGGCGATCACCCGCACCGGGACGGGCAAGGAGCTGCTCGCGGATCCGGCCGTCAAGGAGGCCTACCTCGGCGTCGGCTGACCGGCGCACACGCGAGAAGAACCGCGTCGTCCCTTTCGGGCGGCGCGGTTCTTCGTGGTCGGGTCAGTCCTTGCGGTAGCCGGAGCGGCCGAGCGAGAACAGCGCGCCGAAGCAGAGCACGGCGGCGCCGATCGTCATCAGGCCGATCAGCCAGGCCAGCGCTTCGGAGAGGATTGCACCTTCGGTCATGACTCCAGAGTACCGTCCGCGGCTCCCGGCGAAGTCGGGTAGCATGGACGGGTCCTCGGCGAGGGAGGGCGCGTCCGCGCGCTCATCCGTGATCGACGCGGCGAGCCCGGCGCTCCACCGGTTCCGTGCTCTCCTTGCGTCGTGTCGAGACGACCATCCCAGACCACCGCGCAGCCCGAGCCGCGCGTCCTGCAAGGAGAACATCATGTCCGAAGACACCAAGGTCACCGCGGAGCTGCGCACCAGCTTCGGCAAGGGCTTCGCCCGTCGTCTGCGCGCGGCCGGCCAGATCCCCGCCGTCCTCTACGGTCACGGCACCGAGCCGGTGCACGTCGCCCTCCCGGGCCACCAGGTCTCGCTGCTCATCCGCCGTGCCAACGCGCTGCTCGAGCTCGACATCGAGGGCAAGAGCCAGCTCGCGCTCGTCAAGGACGTGCAGAAGGACCCGGTGCACCAGATCGTCGAGCACATCGACCTCCTCGTCGTGAAGAAGGGCGAGAAGGTCGCGGTCGAGCTCCCCGTCGTCATCGTGGGCGAGCCCTTCGCCGGCACGATCGCCAACCTCGACACCGCGAGCCTCTCGGTCGAGGCCGAGGCCACCCACATCCCGGAGAACGTCGAGATCGACGTCGAGGGCCTCGAAGACGGCGTGCGCATCACCGCCGCCGACGTGAAGCTGCCCAAGGGCGTCACCCTGGCCGCCGATCCCGAGACGCTCGTCGTCGCGATCTCCGTCCCGGTCGACACGCTCGCCGAGGAAGAGGCCATCGCCGAGGCCGACGAGGCCGTCGCCGAGGAGCAGTCCGAGGAGGCCGCCGCGGAGTGATCCCGCGCGGCTGAACGACTCAGAAGGGGGTGCGACGCGGTCGCGCCCCCTTCTCCCGTCTCCGGCGCACCGCGCGTGCGATCCGAGGATCCGGAAGGATGGTTGCCATGGCGCAGACGTGGCTGGTGGTGGGGCTCGGAAATCCCGGTCCGAAGTACGCGGCGACGCGGCACAACGTCGGGCAGATGGTGCTCGACGAGCTCGCCGCGAGACGGGGCGAGACGTTCCGCGAGCACAAGGGAGGTGCGCGCGTGGTCGAGACCTGGCTCCGCCCCGGCGCCGATCGGATCGTGCTGGCGAAGCCGAACTCCTACATGAACGTGTCAGGGACCCCGGTCGCCGCGCTCGCGAAGTTCTACTCGGTGGACCCCGGGCACGTGATCCTCGTGCACGACGAGCTCGACATCCCGTTCGACACGATCAAGCTCAAGTCCGGCGGGGGGCACGGCGGCCACAACGGCATCAGGGATGTCGCTCGGGCGCTGTCCACGCCCGACTTCCCGCGCGTGCGCGTGGGGATCGGACGTCCGCCGGGGCGACAGGATCCGGCGGACTGGGTTCTCGCACCGTTCGGTTCGGCCGAACGGCAGAACCTCCCCGTCCTCGTCTCGGACGCCGCGGACGCGGTGGAGCAGGTGATCGGGGAAGGACTGCTCGCGGCGCAGCAGACGCACCACGCGCCCCGGTGACGGAGGCGCGTCGCGCCGACGTGCTCGGGGCCTGCCGCGCGGGTCAGGCGTAGCGGGAGGCGGCGGCCGTCGCGCCGCCGATGAACACGCCGATCCAGACGAGGAAGAAGAAGACGAACGGTCCGATCGCGGAGACGACGATCGCCGCGATGCCCGTGCCGCGTCCGCGACGTCGCACGGTCGCGACGATGCCCTGGATCAGGGCCCAGATGCCGATCGCGGTCGCGGCCCAGCCGGTGATCTCGAGCCACAGCACGAGATCGCGCACCGGCGTGAGGAACGACAGAGAACCCGATTCCAGGGTGGCCGTGTCGATCGAGGCTCCCGCGCCTTCGGCGATCTGAGCCGCGAGCACCACTGCGACGCCCGAGAGCACGACGGTCGCGAACAGGGAGAGGGCCAGGGCGAAACGCCCGAGCCCCGGGCGCTCGGGCATCGCGGGGGCGGCGATCGCGTAGCCGCCGGCCGGTCCGGCGAACGCACCGGGAGGGGCCTGATAGAGCGGAGCGGCGGGCTGCGCCGGCGCGGAACCGGGTGTTCCGTACGGCGGAAAGGACGGGCGCTGCTGCTGCGGATCGGTCACGCGTTCATCCTAGGCGCGGTCCGTGGCGGGCGACCGTTCGCGTGCACCGGGCCCGGCCCGATGTCGGCGCCGGCACGTAGACTCGTCCGGTGACTGTGCAGGGGATCATCCGCGCTCTGGAAGAGGAGGCGTCCGGCTTCCGGGACGCCCTGACCTGGGCGCAGACCGACGCCGACCTGCTCGCCAGCGCAGGCATGGACGTTCCGACGATCGCAGGCCTGCTCGAGCGCCGTGCGGCCGGCGGCAAGCCCGCCGCGCTCCTCGTGGTCGCGCCGACCGGTCGCCGCGCGGAGTCGCTCGCGGCGGCGTTGGACTCGTATCTCCCGGACGCGGAGATCCTCTCCTTCCCGGCCTGGGAGACGCTGCCGCACGAGCGCCTCAGCCCGAGCCCCGACACGGTCGGGCGCCGACTCGACGTGCTGCGGCGCATGACGGTGTGGTCGGGGGAGAGGCCCCTCGTGGTCGTGGCCTCGGTGCGGGCTGCCCTGCAGCCCGTGGCCGCAGGGCTCGGCGACGTCGAGCCGCTCGAACTGACGCTCGGCGGACGCGGCTACGATCTCGACGGAGTCGCCGCGTCGCTCGTCGAACGGGCGTACTCCCGTGTCGACATGGTGTCGCGCCGCGGCGAGTTCGCGGTGCGAGGCGGGATCCTCGACGTGTTCCCCCCGACGGCGGAGCACCCTGCACGGGTCGAGTTCTTCGGCGACGAGGTCGACCAGATCCGGCTCTTCTCCGTCGCGGACCAGCGCTCGCTCCCCGCCGCGCCCGCGCGCGTCGCGCTCCCCGCGAGCCGCGAGCTGCTGCTCACCGACGAGGTGCGGCAACGGGCGGGAGCGCTCGTGGAGGCCTTTCCCGGGATCGCCGGAATGTTGCAGAAGATGGCGGAGGGCATCCCGGTGGAGGGCATGGAGTCCCTGCTCCCGGTCGTGGCCGGTCCGGTGGTGCCGCTCACCGACTACCTTCCTCAGGGGGCGGCCGTCGCCCTCGTCGACCCGGAGCGCAGCGGGGCCCGCGCAGCCAGCCTGGGAGAGACCAATCGCGAGTTCCTCGACGCCGCGTGGAGCGCGGCGACGGCAGGAGCCTCGGCCCCGATCGACCTGCAGACCGGGGACTTCCTCTCGATCGCAGAATTGCGTGCGGCCGTGCATGCCAGGGGCGGCGTGTGGTGGCGGCTCAGCGCCTTCGACGCGGGGGCGGAGGATGCGGCGTTCGATCAGGGCGCCGACGGCGTGAGCGCCACCCCGATCCCCTCGTTCCACGGCAATGTCGACGGGGCGATCGAGTTCACCGGCGCCCGCGTCGCAGACGGCTGGCGCGTCGTGCTCATCGCGTCCGGCCTGGGACTCGTCGACCGGGCGCGCGACGTGCTCGCCGATCGCGGGATCGCCGCGCGCGTCGTCGACGACCTTCCGGGGGTCCCCGATCCGGGTGTCGCGACGCTCGTGTGCGGAACGGTCGAGTCGGGCTTCCAGGTGGCCGACGCGAAGATCGCCGTGCTCACGGAGAACGAGTTCTATGGGCGGACGATCGGCGGCGACACCCGCGTCGTGAAGAAGCTCGCGTCGCGGCGCAAGAACGTCGTCGATCCGATGCAGCTCAAGGCCGGCGACTTCGTCGTGCATCAGACCCACGGCATCGCGCGGTTCGTCGAGATGACGCAGCGCGAGGTCTCCTCGGGCGGACGCAACGCCGTCAAGACCATGCGCGACTACCTCGTGCTCGAATACGCGCCGTCCAAGCGGGGCTATCCCGGCGACAAGCTCTACGTGCCCACCGACCAGCTCGATCTGCTCTCGAAGTACGTCGGCGGCGAGGCGCCGCAGCTGTCGAAGATGGGCGGCAGCGACTGGGCCGCGGCCAAGGGCAAGGCGCGCAGGGCTGTGCGGGACATCGCGGTCGAGCTCGTCAAGCTCTACTCCGCGCGGATGGCCGCGAAGGGGTACGCCTTCGGCCCCGACACCCCCTGGCAGCGTGAGCTGGAGGAGGCTTTCCCCTTCGCCGAGACGCCCGACCAGCTGCAGACGATCGACGAGATCAAGGCCGACATGGAACGGCCCATCCCCATGGACCGGCTGCTCAGCGGCGACGTCGGCTTCGGCAAGACCGAGGTCGCCGTGCGCGCCGCGTTCAAGGCGATCCAGGAGGGCAAGCAGGTCGCGATGCTCGTGCCGACGACCCTGCTCGTCAAGCAGCACCTCGAGACGTTCAACGAGAGATTCGCGGGCTTCCCCGTGAAGGTGCGTCCGCTGTCCCGCTTCCAGACCGACAAGGAGGCGCGGCTCACGCTCGAGGGCCTGCTGGACGGCTCGGTCGACATGGTGATCGGGACCCATCGGATCCTCACCGATCAGGTGATGTTCAAGGATCTGGGCCTCATGATCATCGACGAGGAGCAGCGCTTCGGGGTCGAGCATAAGGACGCGCTCAAGAAGCTCAAGACGAACGTGGACATCCTCGCGATGAGCGCGACGCCGATCCCGCGCACGCTCGAGATGGCGGTCACGGGGATCCGGGAGATGTCCACCCTGCAGACCCCGCCCGAGGATCGGCATCCGATCCTCTCCTTCGTGGGGCCGAGGAGCGACAAGCAGGTGGCGGCGGCGATCCGTCGCGAGATCCTTCGCGAGGGCCAGGTCTTCTACGTGCACAATCGGGTGCAGTCGATCCAGCGCGTCGCGGCGGACCTGGCCGAGCTCGTGCCAGAGGCCCGGATCGCGGTCGCGCACGGCAGGATGGGCGAGCACCAGCTCGAACAGGTCGTCGACGACTTCTGGGAGCGCAAGTACGACGTGCTCGTGTCGACCACGATCATCGAGACCGGCCTCGACATCTCGAACGCGAACACGATCATCATCGACCGCGCGGATCGGTACGGTCTGAGCCAGCTGCACCAGCTGCGCGGCCGCGTCGGGCGAGGACGCGAACGGGCCTACGCCTACTTCCTCTACGACGAGCTGAAGCCCCTCAGCGAGACGGCGGCCGACCGGCTGCAGACCATCGCGGTCAACAACGACCTCGGATCCGGCATGCAGGTCGCGCTCAAGGACCTCGAGCTGCGCGGAGCAGGCAACCTGCTCGGAGCGGAGCAGGCGGGGCACATCGCCGGCGTCGGCTTCGACCTGTACCTGCGCATGATCGGGGAGGCCGTGGCGACGTTCCGCGGCGAGGAGACCGAGACGGGTGCCGAGCTGCGTCTGGAGCTCCCCGTCGACGCGCGCATCCCAGACGCGTACATCGACAGCGAGCGCCTGCGGCTCGAGGCGTACCAGAAGCTGTCGTCCGCGGCGACGGCGACCGCGCCCGACGACGCGATCGACCACGTCGTCGAGGAGCTCACCGACCGGTACGGCGCCCCTCCGGCCGAGGTGGAAGGACTCGTCGCGATCGCGCGGCTGCGTCGCAGGGCTGCGCGCGCGGGTCTCACCGACGTGGTCGCGATGGGGTCGAATCTGAGGGTCGCCCCCGCGCGGTTCGAGGATTCGATGAAGGTGCGCTTGCAGCGCCTCTACCCGCAGGCCAAGCTCGTCGGCGGCTCCGAGGCCCTCGTCGTGCCCATGCCGGGGGCGGATCGCGCCGACCCGATCGAGTGGACGGCGCAACTGCTCACGGCGCTGTTCCCCGAGCCCGCCGCCCCGGTGCCGGCGCCCGAGCGCGAGGCCGAGGCGGCGACGCGATGAGCGCCGCGGAGCCCCGCTGGCGCTGGTTGTCCACGCGCGAGGTGCACCGGGGGACGGTGCGGATCGACGCGGACGAGGTCGAACTGCCCGGCGGCGAGCGGCTCACCTACGAGGTCGATCGCAGCGCCCCCTATGCGGTGGCCACGCTGTTGGCGACCGGCGGGGACGTCGTCCTCGCCCGGCGGTACCGCTATCCGATCGATCGCTGGATCCTCGACCTTCCCGGTGGGGCGGGACGTCTGTCCGAGAGCCCCGAGTCCGCGGCACGCCGCGCGGTCGAGGAGGAGCTGGGCCTCATCGCCGACGACCTCTCCCCGCTGCAGGTGTTCGCGACGGATCCCGGACGCCGCGTGGCCAAGACCCATCTCTTCTTCGCCCCTGCGGCCCGGCCCGGGCGTGCGACGACGGGGGACACGACAGCGCAGGTCTCCGTCGCACGGCTGCCGCTGACCGAGCTCGACCGATTGATCGCCGAGGGCGAGATCCTGGATCCGGCGCTGCTGATCGCCCGTGCGGCGGCAGCGGCGAAGGGACTGCTCCCTCCGCTCGGGCGCTGAGGTCCATGCCTCCTCCGGCCCGCTGCGTGAGTGACCCCGGGAGCGGGCAAGATGGAGGGATGGATACGTTCGAGGAGCTGCTCGCCCGCGGTTCCGCGGCGGACGTCACGGGCTGGGGCTTCGACTGGCTCGACGGGAGAGCGAGCGAGGAGCGCCCTCCCTGGGGGTACGCGCATCTGCTGGCCGGTCGTCTGAGCACGGCCACGGCCTCGCTCGATCTGGACACGGGAGGCGGGGAGGTCCTTTCCGAGGCCTCGAGGTTCCCGCCCGTCGCGGTCGCCACCGAGGCATGGCCGCCGAACGCGGCGCGAGCCACCGCTCTGCTCCGCCCACGGGGCGTCGCCGTGGTGCGCACCGTCGCGGAGGCGGCGCTGCCGTTCGCCGACGCGGCGTTCGATCTGGTGAGCAGCCGGCACCCGGTGGCGCCGGACTGGGCGGAGATCGCACGCGTTCTGGTCCCCGGTGGCACGTATCTCGCCCAGCACGTCGGACCGGCGAGCGGTTTCGAGCTGATCGAGTACTTCCTCGGCCCGCAGCCCGAGGCGCGGCGTGCGCGCGACCCCCGCGACGAGGCAGCCGCGGCACGATCCGCGGGGCTCGAGATCGTGCAGCTCCGAGAGGCGCGGCTGCGCATCGAGATCCGGGACGTCGCGGCGGTCGTCTACCTGCTCAGGAAGCTGGTGTGGTGGGTTCCGGGATTCACCGTGGAGGGCCACCTCGACCGGCTCCGCGAACTCGATCGGCTCCTTCGGACCGAGGGCCCGTTCATCGCGCACTCGACCCGTCACCTCGTGGAGGCGCGCAAACCCTCCGCCGGCACGGATTCGTAGCGCATCCCCGCCGGGCCGTCAACCGGGCGCGGCGGGGCGGACCGCGGAGCATGATGAAGGCATGTGGACTCTCGTGATCATCCTGCTCGTCGTCTGGCTCGTGTTGTCGGTCCTGGGCTTCGCCATCAAGGGGCTGATCTGGCTGGCCGTGATCGGCGTCGTCCTGTTCCTGCTGACCCTCGTGTTCGGCATCATCCGGGGCCGCACGAACAAGAGCTGATCGCGGCGGCGGCCGCTAGTCTGGCCGCATGATCTACGAGCACCTGGGGGCTCGCCCCCGCATCCACGACACCGCCGTCGTGGCCCCTTCTGCGGTCATCTCCGGCGATGTGACCATCGGCGAGGACTGCCAGGTGCTGCACGGCGCCGTGATCACGGCGGAGGGCGGCCCGATCACCCTGGGTGAGCATGTCATCGTCATGGAGAACGCCCTGATCCGGGCGACCGCGGCGAACCCGGTGCACATCGGCGCCCACGTACTCGTCGGGCCCATGGCGAGCATCTCCGGCGCGACGATCGACGACGAGGTCTTCCTCGCGACGGGCACGCGCGTCTTCAACGGCGCGCGGATCGGCGAGCACAGCGAGGTGCGGATCAACGCCGTCGTGCACCTGCGTACGACGTTGCCTCCGGAAACGGTCGTGCCGATCGGCTGGGTCGCCGTCGGCGATCCTCTGCGGATCCTGCCTCCGAACCGTCATGAGGAGATCTGGGAGGCGCAGCACGAGCTCGACTTCCCCGGATACGTCTTCGGGGTGGACCGCTCCACGCCCGATCTCATGGTGCAGCTGACCGAGCGCTACGCGAGGTCGCTGGCACGACACGGCGACGACCGGGCGCTCTGAAGCCCGCACGATCCGACTCCAGGCCCGAAGGAGAGCCATGTCCGCTGCCGAGACCTCAGGACTGATCCGTCCGGAAGTCAGCGCCGACGACGCCGTCGCGATCGCCCGCGAATGCTGGGGAATCGAGGTGACCGCCACCGAGCTCGGAAGCAATCAGGACCGCAACTACCTGCTCACCGCGCGCGACGGCACGCGCAGCGTGCTCCGGATCGACAACCCGGTCTTTCCCGACAGCGCCCGAGAGGCGCAGCACGCGGCTCTCGATGCGTACCGGGCGGGTGGTGTGGCGGCGCCGGATGCGCTGGTCGGCCTCGACGGTGCGCTCACCCAGCGCTGGGGCGGGTTCGCGGTGCGTCGCAGCGCCTTCGCGGACGGCGAGACGATGGTCGACGCCGGCTACTTCGCCCCCGTCGTGCTCGCCGAGTTCGGAGCGCTGGCCGCCGCGTCGGTGAACGCGCTCGCCGAGCTCGCGCATCCGGGGATCGACCGTCCGCACATGTGGGACATGCGCGTCGCCGCGGCGGAGGTCGAACGGCTGCTGCCCTCGATCACCGACGAGGCGCTGCGCGAGAGAGTGCGAGCGCATGCCGCGACGGCCGCTGGTGCGGTCGCGGCGCTCGCGGACGAGCTGCCCGTCCAGGCGATCCACGGCGACCTCACCGACGACAACGTGATGGGCGAGCGCGGCGCCGATGCGCGCCTGCATCCGCGGACCGTGCTCGATCTCGGCGACCTCTCGCTCGGCTGGAGGGTCGCGGAGCTCGCGGTCTGCGCGGCCTCGATGCTGCACCACGAGCCGGAGCGTCCGCTGCGCGCGTGCGAGACCATCCGCGCATTCCATGCGGACGCCCCGCTGAGCGAGCCCGAGGCCCGCGCGCTCTGGCCGCTCATCGTGCTGCGCGCCGCGCTGCTCGTCGCAAGCGGCTGGCAGCAGCTCGCGATCGACGGCGAGAACGACTACGCCCGCGAGCGGGTGGCGGGGGAGCAGGCGATCTTCGACGCGGCGACCTCGATCCCGCTCGTGGAGGCCGTCGAGCAGGTGCTCGACGCGCTGGGCATGCCGGCAGCCGTCCCCGCGCTCGAGGCGCCGGCGGCGGAGGTCACGACGGATCCCCCTCTCGCGACCCTGCTGCCCGGACTGGACGCCGAGGTCGTCCTCCTCGACCTGGGCGTGGAGTCCGAGGCGCTCGCCGGGGGCGTATGGCTGCGCCCCGAGGCGGAGGCCGAGCTCGTCCAGGAGGCGCTCGACCGCGGCGCGGGCGCTGTCGTGCTTCCCTACGGCGTGCCTCGGTTGACCCGCACGGCGATCGACGCGAGCGACGCCGCGGCCACCTGGCCCACGGGCACCACGATCCACCTGTCGGCGGGCCCGCGTCTGCTGCTCGTCGCCCCGGTCTCGGGCCGCATCGTCGCCTCCTCGCACGGTTCGATGACGATCGCATTCGGCGAGGGGTGGACGTGCGAGATCACGGGGGCGCAGCTCGGCCCCGAGCCCGGCACAGAGATCCAGGCCGGTCAGGGCGTGAGCGAGATCCCCGCAAGCGACGACGTGCGCACCGTCGTCGTGTCGATCCGGCGCCGCGACGCGCCAGGACCGGTCGCCGATGCGCAGGGTGCGGCGCTCGTCGCGCCCGACCGCGTGCCCGCCTGGCGACGCCTGACCGCGGATCCTGCACCGCTGCTCGGCCTGCCCGCTCTCGCCCGGCACGACACGGCCCCGGCGGAGCTCGCCCGACGCGAGCGCATCTTCGCCCGCGCGCAGGAGCGCTACTACGAGAACCCGCCGCAGATCGAGCGCGGCTGGCGCCACCATCTCGTCGACACGACCGGTCGCGCGTACATCGACATGGTCAACAACGTGGCAGGGCTCGGGCACGGCCACCCCGGCGTCGCGGACGCGGTGGACCGGCAGATCCGCATCCTGAACACCAACTCGCGCTTCCTGTACCGCGAGCTGGCGGAGTACAGCGAGCGCCTGCTCGCCCTCCTCCCGCCCGACAGCGGGCTCGACACCGTGCTGCTCGTGAACAGCGGCTCCGAGGCGGTCGATCTGGCCCTGCGACTCGCTCAGGCCGCGACCGGACGGCGCACGATCGTCGCCCTGCGCGAGGCGTATCACGGCTGGACGATGGCCAGCGACGCGGTCACCACGAGCGCCTACGACAATCCCGAGGCGCTCGACACCCGGCCCGACTGGGTGCACGTGGCCGACGTCCCCAACGCCTACCGCGGCACGTATCGCGGAGCCGACTCCGGGGCACGGTACGGACGGGACCTCGGGGCGGATCTGGACGGGCTCGCCCGCGAAGGCCGCCCCGTGGCCGGGTTCATCTGCGAGTCGGTGCTCGGCAACGCCGGCGGCGTCGTGCTCCCGGACGGCTACCTCGCCGACGCCTACGCCCGCGTCCGCGCGGCAGGAGGGCTCTGCATCGCGGACGAGGTGCAGGTGGGCTTCGGCCGGATGGGCACGACGTTCTGGGGCTTCGAGCAGTCCGGGGTGGTGCCCGATCTCATCGCGATCGCCAAACCGATGGGCAACGGATTCCCGATCGGCGGGGTGATCACCTCCCGGCGGGTCGCCGACGCCCTCGCGACGCAGGGACAGTTCTTCTCGTCGGCCGGCGGGAACCCGCTCAGCTGCCGGGTCGGGATCGCGGTGCTCGATGCAATGCGGGACGAGGGGCTGCAGGAGAACGCCCGCATCGTCGGATCCCGACTCGTCGAAGGTTTCCACGCGCTCGCGGAGCGTCACGCGCTCATCGGTCACGTCCACGGCGTCGGCCTCTACCTCGGCGTCGAACTGGTCAGGGACCGGGACAACAGGGAGCCCGCGGACGCCGAGGCGGCCGCGATCAGCGAACGGCTGCGCGAGCTCGGCGTGATCATGCTGACCACGTCGGAGCGCTCGAACGTGCTGAAGGTCAAGCCCCCGCTCTGCCTCACGGCCGACAGTGCGGACGCCGTGATCGCGGCGCTCGACAGGGTCCTGACCGAAGGCTGGTGACACCCCCGGCGCCCCTGCCTCGGGCCGGACGACTCGGTGTTCCTCTCGGGCCGGGCCGAGAGGCATAATGAACCGTCGCAGTGCGGAGCCCCCGATCCGTCGAGTGAACCCTCGTTCCCGAAGGAGAGACCATGGGCACCAAGATCCAGCCGCTCGCGCAAGGCGGAGGCAGCCTGAAACGCAACCTCGGCCTGTGGGCCATCGTCGGCCTCGGCCTGGGCTACATGACTCCGACGATCGTGTTCGACACGTTCGGCATCGTCTCGCAGCAGACCGACAACCTCGTGCCGCTCGCCTACGTCCTCGCGCTCGTGGTGATGATGTTCACCGCGGTGAGCTATGGCAAGATCGCGGGGGCGATCCCGAGTGCCGGGTCCGCGTACACGTACGTGCGGGAGTCGATCCATCCGAACCTGGGCTTCATGGTCGGCTGGACCTCGCTGATCGACTACATCCTGCTGCCGATGGTGAACTGCCTCATCATCCGCAACTACCTGGAGCAGCTCATCCCGGGGATCTGGCCCGGCGTCTGGGTGATCCTCTACTGCCTCTTCGCGACCTCCGTGATCTACCTCACGATGCGGGGCACGTCGAATCTCAACATGGTGCTCATCGTGTTCGCCATGATCGTCATCGTCCTGTTCGTCGTGCTCGTCTGGATGCAGCTCGCGCAGGGCGCCGGGGCCGGCACGGTGGTGTCGGTGCAGCCGTTCTTCCACGGCGGCATGGAGTTCGGCGCGGTCCTGGCGGGGGCGACGGTCGTCTGCTTCTCCTTCATCGGCTTCGACGCCGTGACGATGTATGCGGAGGAGGCGAAGCACCCGAGCATCATGCCGAAGGCGATCCTGTGGACCGTCGTGCTCGGAGGGGCGATCTTCCTCGTCTCGAGCTACTTCACCCAGCTGCGCTTCCCCGACTGGCACATGTTCAACGACGCCTCCCTCAGCGACAGCTCGCTGACCCAGATCGGCGAGGTCGTGGGCGGCAAGACGTTCCAGATCATCCTGACCTCGGCCGGATTCGCGGCGACGGTCGCGTCGGGGCTCGCCTCGCACGCCTCCGTCGCGCGCATGCTGCTGGTGATGGGGCGCAACAACGTGCTCCCGAAGCGCGTGTTCGGCTACATCAACCCCCGTACCCACACGCCGACGTTCAACATCGTGCTCATCGGTGCGATCTGCCTGTTCGCGATGTCGTTCAGCCTCGACCTGATCGCCTCGTTCATCAACTTCGGCGCCCTCATCGCCTTCACGTTCGTGAACGTGTCGGTGATCGCGTGGTTCGCGGTGCGCAACGGACGTCGTCACACCTTCTCCGACGTCTTCCGCTACATCGTAATGCCGCTCATCGGCACGGCGCTGACCGGGCTGCTCTGGATCAACCTCAGCGCCGACGCGCTCATCGGCGGATGCGTCTGGGCGGTGCTCGGCTTCCTCTACCTGCTCGTGATCACGCGCGGCTTCCGGCGCAAGGTCGCCTCGTTCGACGAGAACCAGCCCGTGACCGGGTACAACAAGCTGCCCGAGGGGATGGACGAGGAGGCGGACACCGTCGCGGAGCGCTGATCCGCCGAACGCTGATCCGCCGAACGCTGAGCGGCGCACCGGGGAGGGCACGACGAACCTCGCGGTCTCCCCGGACGCGCCGGTCCCGGGGAGACCGTGAGGCGGCGCCGCTCAGCCCGTGTTCTGCAGGCCGGCGGCGACGCCGGAGACGGACAGCAGCAGGAGCCGCTGCAGGTCGGGATCCGTGGCGGGGGCATCCTCGTCGACGTCGCGGAGAGCCCGGAGCGCGCGCAGCTGCAGCAGCGACAGGGCGTCGACGTAGGGGCTGCGCATGGCGACGGCGCGCTGGAGGATCGGTTTGTTCTCCAGCAGGCGCTCGCCGCCGGTCAGCCGGACCACCCAGGAGCGGGTGAGCTCCATCTCCTCGAGCACGAGCCCGGCGAGGTCGTCCCGATCCCCGAGGGCGAGATAGCGGCGGGCGATCCGCGGATCCGTCTTGGCGAGGCTCATCGCCACGTTGTCGACCATCGTGCGCAGCAGCGGCCACTCGCGATACGCGGTGCGCAGGAGCTCCTCGTCGCCCACGGCCTCGAGCGCCGTGCCCAGGCCGAACCATCCGGCGAGGTTGATCCTCGCCTGGGTCCACGCGAACACCCAGGGGATCGCGCGGAGGTCTTCGAGGGACTCGACCGAGAGTCCGCGGCGGGCCGGCCGCGAGCCCAGCGCCAACAGGCCGATCTCCTCCATCGGCGTGACGGTCGCGAACCACGGCGCGAAGCCGGGGGCCTTCACGAGCGCGAAGAACCGCTCCCGGGAGGCGCGATCCATCGTCGCCGCGACCTCCGCGAACCGCTCGGCGGCCGCGCTGTTGCGCTGCTCGACGCCGGGGGAGGAGGCGAGCAGGGTGGCGGCGGTGACCTGGTCGATGTGCCGCATCGCGATCGCGGGCTCGCCGTAGCGGGCGAAGATCACCTCGCCCTGCTCCGTCAGCTTGAAGCGCCCGTCGACCGAGTGCGGCGGCTGGGCGAGGATCGCGGAGTTCGCCGGTCCGCCGCCGCGTCCGAGAGCGCCGCCGCGTCCGTGGAACAGCGTGAGCTCGATGCCCTCGCGCTGCGCCCAGGCCGCGATCTCCGCCTGCGCCTCGTAGAGGGCGAGGTTCGCGGCGACAGGGCCCACGTCCTTCGAGGAGTCGGAGTAGCCGAGCATCACCTCGAGCTGGCGGCCGGTCGCCTCCAGCCGCGCGGCGAACGCCGGATGCTCGACGATCTCCGCGAGGATCCCCGGCGCGGCCTGCAGGTCGGCGAACGTCTCGAACAGCGGGACCACGTCGAGCACGGGGACGTCCTCGCCGCAGGCATAGGCGGCGAGCCGGTGCACGTTCGCGAGATCCTCCGCCGACTGCGTGAAGGAGACGACGTAGCGCCCCGCGGCGCGGGGGCCGAACGCGCGCTGGATGTCGCGCACCGCGCGGAAGACCTCGAGCACCTCCTCGGTCTGGCTGCTCACCGTGCCGTCCGCCGCGTCGAGCTCGGCGAGGGCCTTGGCGTGCACCGCGGAGTGCTGCCGCACCTCGAGCTCTGCGAGGTGGAATCCGTAGGTCTCGACCTGCCAGATGAGATGCTGCACGCCGCCGAACGCGTGCCGGGTGGCTCCGGCGGCCTCGAGCGACCGCTGGACGGTCCGCAGATCGGCGAGGAGCTGTTCCGGGTCGGTGTAACCGCCCTCGCCCTGGCGGGTGGCGGCGACCTTGCGGGCGAGAAGCAGTGTGACGCGGCGGTGCGGCTCCTCGGGGGAGCGGGCCGCGATCTCGGCGGCGGCGTCCGGATCCGCTTCGCTCAGCGCATCCCACAGGCCGAGGACGGCATCGGAGGGAGGGGTGCTCTCCGCGTCGAGCGTGAGGGTGCGCCCGATCCGCTCGAGCGCGCGCTCGAGTCCGCGCAGCACGTGGTCGGACGCGATCCCCGCGGCCTCCCGCGTGACGGCCGCGGTGACGAAGGGGTTGCCGTCGCGATCGCCGCCGACCCAGGTGCCCACCCGGACGAAGGCGGGGACGATCGGAGCCGTGGATCCGGACTCCTCGCCGCGCAGGACGTCGTCGATGCGGCGGTAGACATGCGGCACGGTCGTGAACAGCGTCTCGTCGAAGACGCTCATCACGGTGCGCACCTCGTCGGTGGGTGCGGGCTTCTGGGCGCGCAGGGGAGCGGTGCGCCACAGGGTGTCGATCTCCTCGAGCATGCGGCGGCGCGCGCGGTGCGCCTCCGCGCCGCCCGGGGCCGCGGCGTCGTGCGCGCTGAGCAGCTCGGCCAAGCGGCGGATGCTGGAGGAGACCGCGCGACGGCGGGCCTCGGTGGGGTGCGCGGTGAAGACCGGGTGAAAGCGCAGTGCGCCGAGGCGTCGGCGTGCCTCGTCGTCCCCGACCTCCGCCGTCAACTGGGCGAAGGCGCCCGCGACCGTGTCCGTGCGCAGTTCGGTGCCGGAGGAGTCGGACGGGTCGGGGCGCTCGCGCAGCACGCGCACGCGCTGGTGCTCCTCCGCGAGGTTCACCAGGTGGAAGTACGCGGTGAAGGCGCGCGCCACCTCGTCGGCGCGCTGCACCGAGAACTCCTCGGCGATGCGGGTCGCGCGGTCGAACGCCTCCGCGGATTCGTCGGTGTACGCCTCGATCGTGGCTTGACGGAGGCGCTCGACATCGTCGAACAGCTCCTCGCCGCCGGATTCTCGCAGCACCTGTCCGAGCAGTGCGCCGAGCATGCGCACGTCGGCGCGCATCGCCTCGGGGAGCTCGCGTCCGGCTTCGAAACGGCCGACGATGCGGATGGCTTCGGTATGGGTCGTGTCGGGGGTCACGATTCCGAGAGTAGACCGGTCGCGCCTCCGGGTCCGAACGCGTGACGTCCCGCGATACGGTGGAGGGGATGAGCCGCCTGTCCCGCTCCCTCCGTTCCGCCCCGTTCTCCGCCGTGCTGCTGCTCGCGGCCGCCGCCCTCGGCCTGCTGCTCGCCAATCTCGGCTCGCACGACGCGATCGCCGGACTGCTCGACGCGCATCTCGCCGTGCCAGGCACCGGACTCGATCTGTCCGTCGCGCACTGGGTCTCGGACGGCGTGCTCGCACTGTTCTTCTTCGTCGTCGCGCTCGAACTGCAGTACGAGCTGACCCGCGGGGAACTGAACAGCCTCCGGGTCGCGATCCAGCCCGCGATCGCCGCCGCGGGCGGGATCCTGGTGCCGATCGCCCTCTACCTCCTCATCGCGGGACGGGACGCGAGCGCGACCGGCTGGCCGATCCCCACCGCGACGGACATCGCCTTCGCGCTGGGGGTGCTCGCGGTGTTCGGTCGGGGCCTCCCGTCCGCCGTGCGGGCGTTCCTGCTGGCTCTCGCGATCCTCGACGACATCGTCGGCATCGTCTTCATCGCGGTGCTGTTCGCGCACGGGCTGAACGTGCTGCTGCTCGTCCTCGGCGTCGTGGCCGTCGCGGTGTTCGCCGTGTTGAGCCGGATGCTGCAGCGACGCCCCTCCGCGTTGCTCCGTGTGCTCATGGCCGTCGTCGGAGTCGTCGCCTGGGGCCTCTTCGCCACGTCGGGTGTGCATGCCACCATCGCCGGCGTGCTGCTCGGGCTCGTCATGGCGCCCCGCCCCGCGGACAGGGCGAGGCACGTGCTCGAGCCCTGGGTGAACGGGCTCGTCCTGCCGCTGTTCGCCTTCGTCGCGGCGTTCGTGGTCATCCCGCAGGTTCCGGTGGACCAGCTGTCCCCGGCGTTCTTCGGGATCCTGCTCGCGCTGCCGATCGGCAAGCTCGTGGGCATCGCGCTTTTCGGGGCGCTGGCGCAGCGGGTGCGCCCGCCGGGATCGGATCCGGCGATCCGCTTCCCCGACCTGCTCGCCGCCGGAGCTCTCGGCGGCATCGGCTTCACGGTGTCGCTGCTGCTCGCCAACCTCGCCTTCGCGGGCGCGCCGGGCGTGCGGGACCAGGCGATCCTGGCGGTGCTGTTCGGGTCGATGGTCTCGCTCGTGCTCGGGGCGGTGCTCGTCTCGTGGCGGGCCAGGGCGCATCGCAGGGCGGGCGATTCCGACGACGAGTGGGGCGACGAGGACGAGGAGGCCGAGGATGAGCGCTGAGACGACGGGGCGCGATCCGGATCCGCTCCGCCAGGCCGCCGAGGTCATGCGGGAGGTCAGGGAGCGCTGCGTCTGGTCCCGGGCCATGACCCACCGGGAGCTCGTGCCCTACCTCGTGGAGGAGTCCTGGGAGCTCATCGACGCGGTCGAGCGCGGCGATCGTGCGGAGCTGCGCGAGGAACTGGGCGATCTGCTCTGGCAGGTGCTCTTCCACGCCGCGATCGCGGCGCAGGACCCGGAGGATCCCTTCGACATCGACGACGTCGCGCGCACGCTCTCCGAGAAGATGACGCGCCGTCATCCGCACGTGTTCGGCGATGCCGTCGCACGCACGCCGGAGGAAGTGCTCGTGCACTGGAACGCCGCGAAGGCCGCGGAGAAGCGGTCCCGCCGCAGCGTGCTCGACGGGATCCCCCGAGGCATGCCGGCGCTGGCGCTCGCGCAGAAGGTCCTGGGACGCGCGGCGAAGGCGGAGGCGGTAGCCCGCCCGTCCTCGGCGGCGGATCCGTCGTCCGCGACGCCGACGTCGACGCCGGCGTCGGAGGCCGAGCTCGGGGAGATGCTGCTCGCGCTCGTCGAGACGGCGCGCACACGCGGGTGGGACGCCGAGCGTGCGCTGCGCGAGCGCGTCCGTTTCCTGGAGGACCAGGTGCGTGCGACGGAGAGTCCGGCGACGGACTGAGTCGGTGGGCGCGCGTCGGGCGACCTGGAAGAATGGAGCCGTGGCAACGGTGAATCCTCCGCGCGGGATGCGCGACTTCCTCCCCGCCGACAAGGCACGTCGTGAGCGTGTGCTCTCCGTCATCCGCGAGCGCTATCGCGCGCACGGCTTCGACGAGATCGAGACCCCCGTCGTCGAGGAGTACGACCGGCTGCATGCCGGGATCGGCGGCGACAACGAGAAGCTCTCGTTCAACATCGTCCGCCGCGGACTGGACCCCGAGGCGATCCGCGCGGGCGCCGAGGATCCCGCGGCGCTGAGCGACCTGGGCCTGCGCTACGACCTCACCGTCCCGCTCGCCCGGTTCTACGCGACCAACCGCGGCCAGCTCCCCGGTGTGTTCCGCTCGATCCAGATCGGTCCGGTCTGGCGGGCCGAGCGTCCGCAGAAGGGGCGCTACCGCCAGTTCGTGCAGTGCGACATCGACATCATCGGCGACGACTCCGCACGCGCGGAGGCGGAGCTCATCGTCGCCTCGCTCGACACGATCGACGCGCTCGGGCTCGCGGGCGGCGTCGTGCGCGTGAACGACCGTCGTGTGCTGGACTGGATGCTCGACTCCTTCGGCTTCACCGCCGACGAGCGGCCCGCGGTGCTCATCACGATCGACAAGCTCGACAAGGTCGGGACGGACGGCATCATCGCCGAGCTGCGCGAGCGCGGGGCGACGGCGTCGGCGGTGGACGCGTTCTCGGCGTTCCTGCGGCGCCCGCAGACGCTCGAGTACAACTCGTACGGCGAGCGCCAGATCCGCAAGGCGCTGCCCGAGGGCGCTCCGGACGAGATCGTCGATCACCTCGTCGCGCTCGGCGACGCGGTCGCCGCCGCACGCCCCGCCGACCCGGACGCCCCCGCGGAGATCGATCCGATCCCGCTGCGGTTCGATCCGTTCCTCGTGCGGGGGATGGGCTACTACACGGGCACGATCATGGAGCTCGCGCATCCCTCGGTGAGCTACTCGCTCGGCGGCGGCGGCCGATACGACGGCATGATCGGCCGCTTCCTCGGACAGCCGGTGCCCGCTGTGGGCTTCTCGATCGGGTTCGAGCGCATCGTGGATCTGCTGGAGTCCGCGGACGAGGGCTCCGCGTCCACCGTGGTGCTCGTGCACGACCCGGACGTTCCCGTGGCGGAGCTCGTCGCGCACAAGGCCGCCCTGATCGCGGCCGGAGCACGCGTCCGCCTGGAGCGACGCACGAAGAACCTCAAGGCCCTGCTCGAACGCGCGGCCGCCGACGGCTACACCGGTTTCGCGAGCCTCCGCTCCGGCGACGCCGTGGGCTCCCTCGAGGTCAAGCCGCTGAGCTGAGATATCGCCGGGGCCGGCCCGACCCGCGGGACCGTCCACCGTCACGCGCCGTTCACCTCGGTGCGGTGAGATCGGCGCATGCCCGCGCGCACTGTCGAACGGATCCGCTCCCGGCCACTGGCGATCGTGGCGGCCGCCCTGCTCCTGGGCGCCACCGCGGTCGCGGCGCGGCTGCTGCTCACACGGCAGGCGCGCATCGCGCGTCGCCGGATCGGCAAGCCCCTGGGCGAGGACGCGCTGGACGCCGACCGGGTGTGGCGCCCACGGCTCGCGGGCGAGCCGATCGACCTGCTCCTGCTGGGCGATTCGCTCGCGGCGGGGCTCGGAGCCGAGCGCCGCAAGGACACCCTCGGAGGACGGCTCGCGAAGGGCCTCGCGCGACGGTCGCACCGTCCGGTGCGGTTGCGCACGGTCGCGGTGGTCGGATCCGAGTCGCCCGATCTCGACGCGCAGCTCGCAGGTCTTGCGGACGACTACGTCCCCGACGTCGCGGTGATCGTGGTCGGCGGCAACGACGTCACGCACCGGATCCCGATCTCGGTCTCGGTACGGCACCTCGAGGACGCGATCGCCTGGTTGCATGCGCTCGGCGCCGCGGTCGTCGTCGGCACCTGCCCCGATCTCGGTGCGCTGCGGCCCGTGCCTCAGCCGCTGCGGTCCATCGCGGCGCGCCTCAGCCGCCGGCTGGCCGCGGCCCAGGCGCAGGCGGCGATCGAGCAGGGGGCGACACCGGTGGATCTGCGTCGTGCCGTGGGGGCGATGTTCTCGGACGAGCCGGACGAGATGTTCAGCCTCGACCGGTTCCATCCGAGCGCGCTCGGGTACCGGCGCACGGCCGACGCCCTCCTGCCCGCGGTGACCGCGGCGGCCGAGGAAGGGCTCGCCGACCTCGGGACGACCCCGCCCGTGCGTCGTGCGAGCCCGGGTGAGGCCGCCGCGATCAGCTCTCCGGTGCGCTGAACGATGCCGCCCATTCCGCGACCCTCGCCGCGCTCTCGGCCTCGGAGAGGTCTTCGACGCGGGTCATGACCGACCAGCGCACCCCGTACGGATCCCGGATGCTCGCATAGCGGTCGCCGGAGACGAAGGTCGAGGGCGCCTCGCGGATCGTGGCTCCCGCGGCGACCGCGCGCCGCACCACGTCGTCGACGTCCGGTACGTACAGACCCATCGAATAGCAGTCGGCATCGCCGGTCGGGGCGGCGACCAGTCCGTACTCCGGATTCGGATCGCCGAGCTGCAGGGTGCCGAGCCCGAAGTCGAGGTCGGCGTGGGCGACGACCCCGCCGAACTCCGTGACATCGATCACCCTGGCGCCGAACACGTCGCGGTAGAAGTCGATCGCGCCGCGCGCATCGGGGATCGCGAGGAACGGGGTCAGGCTGGTCGCCCCGTTCGGCCGGCCCTGCGTGGTGTGCTCTCCGGTGACGCCGGTCGTCCGCTCGGGACCTGGCGCCGCATTCTGGTCTGTGCTCATGCGGCCACCCTAGGCAGGCGCACCCTCCCGCGGCTTGCAGATCCGCGCCACATCCGTCGCGGTCTCGTCGTCGGTGCCGCGTCCTAGGCTCAGAGCATGGTGAACCCCACCCGCGGCGTGCTGTATCCGTCGCGACTGCCGCAGTTCCATCGCCTGCCGCCCTCGCCCGCCGCACGGGAGCTGATCGGCTGGTGCTGGATCCCCGAGTGGGACATCGAGCCGGGCCGCTCCTCGCGCCAGGACGTCGTGGCGTATCCGGCGCTCAACCTGGTGGTCGAGCGGAACGGCGTCGTTCTCGTCGGGGCGACGACCCGCGGGAGTCATCGCGATCTCGCGGGACGCGGCTGGGCGGTCGGCGCTCTGCTGCGGCCGGCTGCGGTCCCCGCGCTCACCGATGCGCCGGCGGCGCTGCTCGATCGCGCCGTGCTGCTCGACGAGCCGGGGCTGCACGGCGCGGTGGTCGCGGCGATGGACTCGGGGGACGGACATCGCGAGCGTGCCGCCGCCGTCCTGTGCGCGTGGCTCGTCGCCCGGGTCGGCGCGACTCCGGGTGCGGGCCTGCCGACGCCCGCGCAGCAGGCCAACGCGATGTCCGAGATGCTCATGACCGATCCCGACGTGCGCACGCCCGAGCAGGCGGCGACCCGCCTCGCGGTCTCCGTCCGCACCCTGCAGCGTCTCGCGCACCGGCACGTCGGTCTCTCGCCGGCCGCGATGATCCGCCGTCGCCGTCTGCAGGAGGCGGCCGAGCGGATCCGGGTGGATCCTGCGACGGATCTCGCCACGCTCGCGGCGGATCTCGGCTACGCGGATCAGGCGCACCTCGCGAACGACTTCCGCGCGGTGCTCGGCTTCACCCCTTCGGCGTACCGGCGTCTCTCGTCGCCGCGGTGACGCGCTTCTTCTCCCGGATGTAGACCTCGCGACGCACGCGGGCCACGACCGCGCCCGAGCGGTCCGTGATCTCGGTCTCGAACCATTCCAGGACCTTCGCCCCACCGGCCGCGCGCTCGCGGATGGCGGCGATCCGCTCCGGCGGGACGTGGAACTCTGCCGTGAGAACGCCCGTGCCCGGACGGAGGAACTCGATCTCGCCCCGGGTGTCCCAGACGACGTGCTCCCTGCCCAGCTGATGCATGACGAGCATGAAGAAGTAGGGGTCGGTCATGGCCTGCATGGATCCGCCGAACGCCGTCTTCACGTAGTTGCGGGTCAGGAGGGTGACCCGCAGCTCGACCGTCGCCCGCGTCCAGTCGTCGCTGAAGCGACGGACACGGATCCCGCTGAACAGGTTGGGAAGCCACAGGCTCATGCCCAGGGCGAGGCGGCGGGGAGTGATGCGCATGCCCCCAGTCTCCCGACGACCGCCGCGGCGGGGGGAATCGGGTGGATAACGTCCACAATCCTGCCGCGCGTCTTCACGCCGCACGCTGAGGAGGTCGGACAGGCCCTCGCCGCGCCGGCGCCCCCTCAGCGGCGGCGACACGCGCCGTTTGACTTACGGACACTCCGCCCCGTCACACTGTCGCCGAGAACGCGCGAGGGGAAGAATCGACGTGCGAGGGGAGAGACGATGAGTGCGCAGGAAAGATCGGCGTCCGATGCGGGGGAGGCGCCGG
Organism: uncultured Microbacterium sp.; assembly: GCF_945952435.1. Classification (GTDB taxonomy): domain Bacteria; phylum Actinomycetota; class Actinomycetes; order Actinomycetales; family Microbacteriaceae; genus Microbacterium. Next base: position 60,788 of record NZ_CAMFHZ010000006.1, on the reverse strand, counting down.
GAGTGCCCGGACGCGTGCGCTGGGGTGCCGTGATCCTCTACACCGTGCTGGCGTGCGCGCTGGCCTGGCTCGTCTGCCTGCCCCTGTGGATCGGTGACGGGCTGGTCGCCCCGCTCGCCGCCGTGCTCCTTCCGGCGATGATGCTGACTCCGATGCTCGCGGCCCTCGTCGTCACGTTCGCGCTGCGCACCCCGGCGCCGGGCATGCGTCTGCGCGGCCTGGGCCTCTGGCCGCTGCGGCCGGCGAAGCGCGTCGTCGGGATGATCGTGCTGGGGTGGCTCGCCCCGCCCGTGATCGTGGTGCTGACGGTGGTCGTGGCCGTGGCACTGGGCTTCGTGCACCCCGACTGGGCGTTCACGGCCTTCGCCGCCGAGCTCGCCGCGAAGGTCCCGCCCGGAACCGCGTTGCCGCCCACGTCCGTGATCGTGCTCGCGCAGGTCGCCACGATCCCGCTCGCGGCGATCCTCAACGCCGTCTTCGCCTTCGGGGAGGAGCTCGGATGGCGCGGGTGGCTGCTTCCCGCCCTCCGACCGTTGGGCACCTGGCCCGCGCTGCTGCTGAGCGGCGCGATCTGGGGGTTCTGGCACACGCCGGTCATCCTGCTGGGCTACAACTTCGGGCGCATGGACGCGACCGGCGTGCTGCTGATGATCGTCGGCTGCGTCGGCTGGGGCGTCCTCTTCGGCTGGCTGCGGCTGCGCTCCGGCTCGGTGTGGCCCGCGGTGCTCGCACACGGCGCGCTCAACGCCGCCGCGGGCCTTGTCGTGCTGCTCGGGGCGACGCAGACGGATCTCGCGCTCGCCGGCCCGCTGGGAGTGTCCGGATGGATCGTGTGCGGGCTCGTGATCGTCGTGCTCGCGCTCACCCGGCAGTTCCGTGCGCAGCCGCCCCTGGCGCCTCCGCGGCCGCGCCCCGTCGCGACGCCGGCCCCTCCCGCCTCGTCGGCGTCCTCATCCGCCTGATCCGCGCGCCGGTCCTTGCCCCCGGCTGCGGGGTTCGAGCAAGCTGACGTCATGGCCGATTCCACCCGCGCGAACTGGCGCGCCGCAGACGAATTCCTCGCCGAGACCCTCGTCGGGCACGATCCCGCGCTCGAGGCCGCGCTCGCGGCGCAGGCCGCGGCCGGACTGCCTGCGATCGAGGTCGCCCCGGTCGGCGGAAAGCTGCTCGACCTGCTCGTACGGATCTCGGGGGCGCGCAGGATCCTCGAGATCGGCACCCTCGGCGGCTACTCGACGATCTGGCTGGCCCGCGCCGTGGGAGAGGGCGGCACGGTCGTCACGATCGAGGCGGAGCCCGACAACGCCGCCGTGGCCCGAGCGAACCTCGACGCCGCTGGTGTGGGAGAGCGCGTCGAGATCCGCATCGGGCGCGCCGCCGAGGTGCTCCCGATCCTCGACGGGGGCGAGCCCTTCGACCTCGTCTTCATCGACGCGGACAAGGAGTCCAACACCCTCTACCTGGACTGGGCCGCCCGCCTGGGGCGCCGCGGCACCGTCGTCGTGGTCGACAATATCGGCCGGGACGGCGAGATCGTCCACGCCGACTCCGAGGACCCGAAGGTGCGCGGCACCCGCGAAGGGCTGGAGATGCTGGGCCGCGATCCGCGGTTCGACGCCACGGCCCTGCAGACCGTCGGGGTCAAGGGGTGGGACGGGATCGCGATCGCCCTCGTCGTCTGACGCCGCCGTCGCACGCGGACACACCCGCGCGATCCTCCGACGGATCCGGGGTCCTCTTGTCACAATGGACGCGTGACGCAACCCGTGGGACTCGGAGGCCGGCCGTCGATGCCGCCGCCCGGCGCGCCCGCGGAGGAGCGCCTGATCGCGCGATTCCATCCGCATGCGCGCCACCTGTTCTGGTCCGCGCTCGTGCTCGTCGTCGTCGCCGGCGCCACGGGGTATCTCACGAAGAACCTCCCGAAGCCGTTCGCGGACTGGATGCTCTGGGCGGCCGCGGGCGCGATCGTGCTGCTCCTCGTCGTCGTGCCGTATCTGGTCTGGCTCTCGCGCCGGTACACGATCACGACCCGGCGGGTCATCGTGCGCGATGGGATCGGATCGCGGCGCAGCACGGAGATGTCGCACGCCAGGGGCTACACGATCACCGTGCGGCGCGGACCCCTGCAGCGTTCGGTCGGCGCAGGGACGATCCTGCTGTCCAACGGCGTGGACGCCCCGCTCCGCCTCCGCGACGTGCCGAACGTCGTGCTCGTGCAGGAGACCCTCGCCGATCAGATCGAGGTCGGGCAGATCCTGGCGCATCGTGACGCGCAGTCCGCGCAGAACCCCTACGCCGACTGACGACCGCCCCGACGGACGCCCCCGGAGCACGCCCTCGCTCGACCACGGACGGCGGCGCGGTGCGGATGCGGAACAATGGATGCCGAGGAACGGAGATCCGATGGCGTTGCGTGTGGGTGTGGTCGGCGGAGGACAGCTGGCGCGGATGATGATCGCCCCGGCGGTCGAGCTGGGGATCGACATCCGCGTGCTCGCCGAGGACGAGGGCATGTCGGCGCAGCTCGCCGCGACCGAGGTCGGCGACTATCGCGATCTCGACACCGTGCGCCGTTTCGCCGCGGACGTCGACGTCGTCACGTTCGACCACGAGCACGTCCCGCAGGACGTGCTGCGCGCCCTCGTCGCGGAAGGGGTGGCGGTGCATCCCGGCCCGGATGCGCTGCGCTTCGCGCAGGACAAGCTCGACATGCGCGCCCGGCTCGCGGAGCTCGGAGCGCCCCAGCCGGACTGGGCCAGGGTCGCCGGACCGGACGAGCTGCAGGCCTTCCTCGACGCGCACGGCGGCCGGGGCGTGGTGAAGACCCCGCGCGGCGGCTACGACGGCAAAGGGGTGCGCGTCGTCTCCCGGGCGGACGAGGCGGCCGACTGGTTCGCGGGCCTCGACGAGGGCGACGCCCTGCTCGCGGAGGAGCTCGTGCCCTTCGTCCGTGAGCTCGCTCAGCAGATCGCCCGGCGGCCGAACGGCGAGAGCGTCGCTTACCCGGTGGTCGAGACCGTGCAGCGCGACGGCGTGTGCGCCGAGGTGACGGCGCCGGCCCCCGGGGTGGACGCGGCGCAGGCGGCGGAGGCGGAGCGCATCGGCCGCGAGATCGCGGACGGACTGGGCGTGACCGGCATGTTCGCGGTCGAGCTGTTCCAGACGGCCGACGGTCGGATCCTCGTCAACGAGCTCGCGATGCGCCCGCACAACAGCGGCCACTGGAGCCAGGACGGTGCCGTGACCGGCCAGTTCGAGCAGCATCTCCGCGCCGTCGCCGATCTGCCGCTCGGCGGCGCCGCACCGATCGCCCCCTGGTCCGTCATGGTGAACGTGCTCGGCGGTCCCGCCGACGCGGGCATGCTCGACCGCGTCCCCGCCGCGCTCGCCGCGAGCCCGCGCGCGAAGGTGCACACCTACGGCAAGGCCCCGCGCCCCGGCCGCAAGGTGGGTCACGTGAACGTCTCAGGGGCAGAGCTCGATGCGGTGCGCGCGGACGCGCGTGCCGCTGCAGCCGCCTTCGACTGAGCGCTCCCGCCGGACGCTTTGCTGCGGAGAGACGGAGTGTGCGCCGGGTTCTCCCAGAACTCGCGCTTACTCTGGGACGCGTGACTGGGACTCTACATTCTTCGGCCGCGCCTCTCGTCGGGGTCGTGATGGGCTCCGACTCCGACTGGCGCGTTCTCAGCGACGCCTCTCAGGCGCTGAGCGAGTTCGGGATCCCGCACGAGGTGGAGGTCGTCTCCGCCCACCGCACGCCGGAGAAGCTGCACCGCTACGGCACCGAGGCGCGTGGACGAGGTCTCAAGGCGATCATCGCCGGCGCCGGGGGAGCGGCGCATCTTCCCGGCATGCTGGCGTCCGTCACGGCGCTTCCCGTGATCGGGGTCCCCGTGCCGCTCGCGTACCTCGACGGCATGGACTCGCTGCTGTCGATCGTGCAGATGCCCGCAGGGATCCCCGTCGCGACCGTCTCGATCGGCGGCGCGCGCAACGCGGGGATCCTCGCCGCGCGGATCCTCGGCACCGCGGATCCGGCGCTCGCCGACCGCGTCGAGGCCTACGCGCGGGACCTGGAAGCCCAGGTCGAGGAGAAGAACCGTCGCCTCAAGGACAGCCTGTGAGCCAGGTGCTGGCGAAGCCGCCCGCGCGCGGATCCGGCTCTGCGCGCTCGCTCGTCCGGTCCCGGCCGATGCGCGATCCCGACTTCTCGAACCCCACGCACATGACCCGCCGCGGGTGGTGGCTCGTCGTTCTCAACGTGCTCATCCCCGGATCCGCGCAGGTGCTCGCGGGCAATCGGCGGCTCGGCCGGTTCGGTCTCGGCGCGACGCTCACGATGTGGGCGCTCGTCGTGTTCGCCGTGCTGCTGGGGCTGCTCTGGCGACCCGCGCTGCTGTGGCTGACGATCGGCGGCGGCTGGGTGTCGTGGCTGGTGCTCACGCTCGTCCAGGTGCTCTGCGGCGCTTACGTCGTGCTGTGGATCGTGCTGACCTTCGACACCCTCCGGCTCGTGCGGCTCGTGCGCGCCAAGAACTACGCCAAGATCGCGATCCCGCTCGTCGCGGTGCTCGTGCTCGCCCTCTGCGGCAGCGGGGCGGCGTCCGCCGCGAACATCGCCGGATCCAGCCGCAACGCGATCAGCACCCTTTTCGGCTCGGGCGGGCCGAGCCTGCCGCCGAGCGACGGCTACTACAACGTCATGCTGCTGGGTGCGGACAGCGGCGACGGGCGAGACTCGATGCGCTTCGACAGCATCTCGGTCGTCTCGGTGAACGCGGAGACCGGCAAGGTCACGATCTTCGGCATCCCTCGCGACATGCCGAACGTCCCGTTCTCGGCCGGGCCGATGCACGACGCGTATCCGAACGGCTTCGAGGCGCACGCCGACGACGACTGCGGGTGGGGGAGCGGGATCAACCAGCTCACCAACGCCGTGCAGACCTGTCATACGGGCAAGCCGTACTACCCCGAGGTGAAGGGCCACCCCTGGGCTCCGTCAATCGAGGCGACCAGGGATGCGGCCGAGGGCGTCCTCGGGATCAAGGTCCCGTACTACGTCTTCCTCGACATGAACCACTTCGCGCAGCTCATCGACGCGCTCGGCGGCGTCGACATCGACGTGAAGGAGCGCCTGCCCGAGGGCGGTCCGCCTCCCGGATCCGGTGCGGACGACGTCGACTCCTGGGCGATCGGCTGGATCGAACCGGGCAAGCAGCACATGAACGGCGACACCGCGCAGTGGTACGCCCGCTCCCGGTACACGACGAGCGACTTCGACCGGATGCGTCGTCAGCGCGAGCTGCAGGAGGCGATCCTCAAGCAGTTCACGCCGCAGAACGTCCTCACGCACTTCACCGAGCTCGCCCAGGCGGGGACGGAGCTGGTCGACACGGACATCCCGCAGGACAAGCTGCCCGAGTTCGTCGAACTGATGATGAAGGCGAAGCAGCACCCCGTGCAGACGATCGAGCTCACCCCGGAGGGCGGGGTGGACGAGTTCAACCCCGACTGGAATCAGATCCACGCGATGGTGAAGGCAGCGCTGCATCCCGAGCCCTCGCCGACGCCCACGAACTGAGTCCGGCCGGTCACCCGGCACGACGGTCCCGTGTGCTGCCGGAGCGCCTCAGAGGACTCCCGGGGAGCGCCGAATAGGCTTCTCGCATGGCTGTGCTGCGTGTCGTGATCGATCAGGCGAAGGACGTCGTCGACCCCGATCAGGCCGATGCGGCGCGAGGGCTGCTCCACGGGCTCGGGGCCACGGCCCCGCAGCGGTGCACGATCGAGGCGATCGTGCCCGCGGGAGCCGAGAGCGAGCCTCCAGCCGGCGCGGACACGCTGCGCCGACTGGCTCTCGGGCGTCGCGAGCTCGGCGCCGCCTGGCAGCTCGGCGTCGTCGCCGGGGTCGGAGGGGGCATGATCCACGCCCCCTCGCTCTTCGCGCCGCTCACCAAGCACGACAAAGTCAACGACTACGACCAGACCGTCGCCACGGTGTGGGATCTGCGCCCCTGGACCGCGCCGGAACAGCTCCCGCGGGCCGGCGTGCTCTGGCAGAGGGCGATGATGAAGCGCGCCGTCAAGTACGCCGACGCCGTGGTCGTGCCCACGCACGAGATGGCGGAGCGCCTGGGCGGCCTGGTCAAGCTCCGCGATCGGATCCGCGTGATCCCCGGTGCGGTCGCCCCCGGTTTCGCGATCCCGCACGACGCGTCGGAACGGCGGGTGGCGCTCGGCGCACCCGCCCGCTACCTCGTCGCGACGGGAAGGGCCGAGACGCTCGAGCCCGTGTTCGCCGCAGCGGTCGCCGCCGACGCCGACGCGTTCGTGCTGGATGCCGCGGACGACGCGGCCCCGTCCATCGCCGAACGAGCCGTCGCGGCCGGTCTCGACGCGCCGCGCGTGCACGTGCTCTCCCGCCGGGACGCGGAGGACCGGGCCGCGCTGCTCGGCGGTGCCCTCGGGTTCGTCGCGTCGGATCCCGCGCCGGCCTGGCCCTGGCGGCTCGTCGAAGCGCTCGCCTTGGGTGTACCCGTGATCGCCCGGAACGGTGGGGTTCACGCGGATGTGCTCGCGGACGGGGGGCTGCTCGTCGAGCCCGACGGCTACGCCGAAGCGGTGCAGCAGGCCGCGGGGGAGGGCGCTCGTCGGCTCTCGGTGCTTGCCGCGGATCGGTCGCGTGCGTACTCCTGGGAGGGCGCCGCCGAGCGGGTGTGGGCTCTGCACGCGGACTTGTGATCTTGTTGCGCTGGCGATATCTTGCCACTTCCGCCACACTGGTCACATGCACGGACCCGGCGGAAGCTCTGCGCGCGCGCGAACGGCCTATCGTTTTGTGACCAGCGCGTTTGCGGCTATGGCGCTGCTGGTCGGTCTTCTCGTGCCATTGACGGCGGCTTCGTCATCGGCGTCTGCCGTTGCGCCCGCCTCGGCGCAAGCGGGGATCCGTCCTGCCACGTTGAGCGGATTCAATCCTGGCAACATCATGAGCGATGCGGTGTTCACGAACAGTTCCACGATGTCGGCGGACCAGATCCAGGCCTTTTTCAACAGCAAGGTCAGTTCGTGTCAGTCGGGGTATACGTGTTTGAAGGACTTCCGGCAGAACACGGTGGACCGACCTGCCGACCGCTACTGCAATGGCTATTCCGGCGTGGGCGGAGAGTCGGCGGCGACGATCATCGCGCGCTCCGCGCAGTCGTGCGGAATCAACCCGCAGGTTCTTGTCGTCATGCTGCAGAAGGAGCAGGGCCTGGTGACCCACACCTGGCCGAGCAGTTGGAGGTATGACGCGGCTCTGGGGCAGGGATGTCCTGACGATGCCGCCTGCAATCCGGACTATGTGGGCTTCTTCTTCCAGATCTACGGCGCTGCCCGGCAGATGAAGATCTACATGGAAGGTCGTTACTTCACCTGGTACGCGCCGGGGAACTTCTGGAACATCCTCTTCAACCCGAATCGCGCATGTGGTTCTTCACCGGTCTTCATCTCCAACGCCGCGACGGCGGCGCTCTACTACTACACGCCGTACCAGCCGAATGCGGCGGCAATGGCGGCGGGCTACGGAGAAGGCGACGGCTGCTCGGCCTACGGCAATCGAAACTTCTACAACTACTTCACCGACTGGTTCGGTTCGACGCAGACGTCCGGACCCTCGATCGTCGGCCAAGTCCTTCAGGATTCGTCGACCGGCAAGATCTACCTCGTCTCCGGAACCGTCAAGTACCTCTTCCCCAGCAACGAGCGCGCCGCGCAGTTCACCTGGATCTCCGGTAAGAGGTCGGTCAGTTCCGCCGATCTCGCGAAGTATTCGGACGGTGGGGTCGCACCCCGAGCCGTGCGCACCGATGCGGGCCATGTCTATCTCCTCGACAGCGGCCGCCGCTTCTGGGTGCCGTCCTGCTCACTCGCCGCGGACTACGGATGGACCTGCGGTTCTCTGCCGCTGGTGGCGCAGGTGCAGGTGAACGTCTATCCCGAGGCGGGGACTCTGCAGCCGACGGCCTCCGCTCTTGGATCATCCTGGCTGATCCAAGGAGGAGCACGTCGGGAGATCGCCGACCGTTCGCTGCTCGCACAGTTCGGCATGTCGACGGGAGTCAGCGCGATCGCCGATGCGATGGCCGCTGAGTACAAGCTGGGCGATCCCGTGCTGGCCGCCGGCATCTACTCGGATTCGACGGGAGCGATGACGGCTCTGCTTCAGAACGGTCTCGCCTACTCGGTGTCTTCGCAGGGGCAGGTCCCTGGATTTGTCTCGTCGGCCAAGCGCCTCACCGCTGAATCGATTGCGCGGCTCCGCAAGGGCGGCGCATTGCCGCTCGCGGTGCGCACGGGCACCCAGACCTCGCTGCTCGGAGTGGACGGCTGGATGGGGGTCGACGCCTACGGTTCGACGGTCCCCTTCACGGATCTTCCCGCAGGGTCGATCACAGGTCTGCCCACGTCCGGGGCCGTGTCCGGTCCCCACTTCGTGCGCGAGCAATCGGGCCTGCAGGTCTTCCTCGTCTCGGGCGGGACGATGCAGCAGGTCAATGCTGATCAGCAACGCTGGATCACAGCCAATTTCGGCGTGAGCCCGGTTGTGCGCGTCGTCGCCGACACAGCGTTGGGCGGTGTGGCAGCGCCGGCTCAGCGGATGGTCCGCGGCGCGGACGGCACGGCCTATCTCCTCGACGGTCAGAGCCGCTACCGGTTCCGCTCCTGCACTCAGGTCTCGGACTGGGGTGGCGACTGTGCGAAGCTCCCGACCTTGTCGGCGTCGGAGCTGGACCAGTCCTCCAATCGCGGCACACTGGAGATGCTGATCCGTCAGTCCACCGGCACGACGTGGCTGATCCAAGCAGGCAAGCGCCGTGAGGTTGTCGACACCGCGATCCTCGCGCCGTACGGGATCAGCGGCGCTACGACGACCGTGTCCGCCGCCCTCGCTGAGACCTTGGGAGTGGGCGCCCCTGTGCTCGGCTCGGGTGTATACACCGATGGCGGGGACAGCGTCCTGCTCATCAATCCCGCTGGTGCGTATCGCGTTGGTCAGAACGCGCGCGTCGACGTGGTCACGAAGCTCATGAAGCGTCTGACGGTGGCGAGCCTCGCGACCGTTGCTCCCCGGGGCGATCTCTCGACACGGATCGTCAGCGACAATCGTGCGTTGGTGCTGACGCAGCAGGGTTGGCTTCACGTGGATCCGGCCCAGTACGGCGGGATGAAGTTCTTCACCGCGGCTGATCCGAACGCCTGGTTGGGCGTTCCGCTCGCGGGTTCCGACGGGCGACCGCATTTCGTTCGCGAAAGGTCGTCAGGCCAGACCTTCTTGATCTCCGGTGGATCACCGCAGATCATCGTCAACGATGCCGCTCGGGCGTGGGCCTCCACGTATTTCGGTTTGTCGCCCACGCTCTGGGTGCTCGCGGACGGCACCTTGCAAGGCCTTTCCCTCAGCCCGGGCGTGGTGTGGAAGTCGAACGATGCGCGGTTGATGATCTCGGATGGTTCGGCCTTCTACCGGATGGGCAGCTGCACCGATGTGGCGGCGTTCGGGAAGGACTGTGCGACCATTCCGAATGCTGACGCCACGGTCCTCGGGATGCGTGACGCCGGATCGATCTCCGTCCTCGTCCGCGGCAGCGGAGCCAACCCCTGGCTGATTCAGAACGGGCAGCGGCGAGAGGTGCCGGATCCCTCGATCCTGGCCGCCTACGGCATCGGCTCCAGCTCCACGGCCGTGTCCGACGCGCTCCTTGCGGGACTGCCGATCGGGGAGCCTGTGATCGCTCCCGGCTTCTATCGAAATTCTGCCGGGACCATGCGCGTCGTCACCCGGATCGCCCGCGTCCTCGACATCCCCGCGCCCGCGCAAGTCGATGTGATCAAGGCCGCCACGAAGCCCCTCTCTGACGAGTCCTTCGCCAAGCTGGCGTCCACCGGCACGCTTCCCGTCAGGGCCGCCTACTCGGGAGCCGTCTATGTCCTTTCCACTCAGGGGTGGGTGCCGGTGAGCGCCGGGAACTACGGCGGTCTGGCGTTCGGTGACGTCGACGCCGATGTGATCTCGGCCCTCCCGGTGGGAGCGTCCGGGACGGGGGCGCGTTTCGTCCGCGAGGCGAGCGCCACCCAGGTGTACCTGGCCTCGGGCGGGCTGACTCCGGTCAGCGATGCGGATCAAGCATGGATCAGTGCGACCTATGGCGTCCCGCGGGGGATTATCGTCCTCGCCGATGGTGCCTTGCGCTGAGCCGAGATACGATGACGACCGGGCGCCCCGTGGGACTGCCCGGTCGTCGTCGTATCGATCAGTTGAAGGTCAGCGGGACCACATCGCCCAGTCGTGGGTGGGCGCGGTCCTTGTCCGAGAGCTCCGCCTGCTCGAGCGGGACGGGCCAGGCGATATCCGCCGTCTCATCGGCGAGGTTCAGGAAGACGTATTCCGCCTCGGGCGACCAGTGCTCGTTCACGAGATACGTGTAGGCCGTCGAATCCTCGAGCGTCTGGAACGCGTTGCCGACCCCGCGGGGGACGAAGATCGCGACGGACGGGTCGATCACCGTGGTGAACACGTTCCCGAAACCGGGGCCTTCGCGAAGATCCACCCACGCGCCGAAGACGCTCCCCGTCGCTACAGAGATGTACTTGTCCCAGGGCTCGGCGTGGATGCCGCGGGTCGTTCCGCGGCTCTTGTTGAACGAGATGTTGTTCTGGACCGGACCGAGCTCGGGAAGCCCGAGAGCGGTCATCTTCTCGCGCTGCCAATTCTCCTTGAACCATCCGCGGTTGTCGCCGTGCACCGGCACATCGAGCTGCAGAAGCCCTTCGATGGTCGTCGCGTGTACGGCGAGTGTGGCGCCGAAACGCATCTCGGCGGTCACTGGCCGGTCTCCGCGTACTTGCGCTCCGTGACAGACTTCTGCGGACGCCACCACTGTTCGTTGTCGCGATACCAGCGCACCGTGTCGACGATCCCGGTGGAGAAATCCGAGAACTGCGGCGTCCAGCCGAGCTCCTCTCGCAGACGAGTCCAGTCGATCGCGTACCTGCGATCGTGACCGGCGCGATCCGTCACGAGGTCGTAGTCGTCCGCGGGGCGGCCCATCTCCTGGAGGATGAGCTCGATGACCTCGCGATTGGTCTTCTCGCCGTCCGCACCGATCAGATAGGTCTCCCCGATCGCACCCGCATCCAGGATTCGCAAGACGGCGGAGGAGTGGTCGTCGGCGTGGATCCAGTCGCGCACGTTGAGTCCGTCGCCGTACAGGCGCGGACGCACGCCATCGATGAGGTTCGTGATCTGACGAGGGATGAATTTCTCGACGTGCTGGCGAGGCCCGTAGTTGTTGGAGCAGTTGCTGATCGTGGCTTGGACGCCGAAGGAGCGGACCCACGCGCGCACGAGCAGGTCGGAGCCGGCTTTGGTCGACGAGTAGGGGCTGGAAGGGTTGTACGGTGTCTGCTCGGTGAAACGCGTGGGATCGTCGAGCTCGAGATCCCCGTAGACCTCGTCCGTGGAGATGTGATGGAAGCGGATCCCCGTCCGGCGCGCGGCCTCGAGAAGGGTGAACGTTCCGATGAGGTTGGTCTGGACGAACGGGGCAGGACCGGTCAGGGAGTTGTCGTTATGCGACTCTGCGGCGTAGTGCACGACGGTGTCGTGCTCGTCGAACAGCTGGTTCACGACATCTGCGTCGCAGATGTCTCCTTCGACGAACCGGAAGCGGTCCTCGGGCAGACCCTGCAATGAGGCGATGTCCCCCGCGTAAGTGAGCTTGTCGAGCACCGTGACGGTGTCGTCGGTGTTCTCGAGTACGTAGTGAACGAAGTTGGAACCGATGAAGCCGGCTCCGCCCGTGACCAAGAGTCTGCGCATCCGGCCATGATACCGGGAGGTGCTGCGCCAGACCCCGACGCGGTCTGTCCTTACGGGCCGGACAGTTTGGCGCGAACACCGTTCTGCGCGAGACTGGACAGATGCGTGGAATCATCCTGGCCGGCGGGACCGGCTCGCGGCTTCATCCGATCACCCTCGGCATTTCCAAGCAGCTCGTGCCGGTGTACGACAAGCCGATGATCTACTACCCGCTGTCGACGCTGATGCTGGCCGGGATCCGCGACATCCTCATCATCACCACCCCGCATGACGCCGACCAGTTCCAGCGCCTTCTTGGCGACGGCTCGCGGTTCGGGGTCTCGCTGACCTACGTCCAGCAACATTCTCCGGACGGTCTCGCGCAGGCCTTCACCCTCGGAGCCGACCATATCGGCGGCGACACTGCGGCTCTGGTGCTCGGTGACAACATCTTCTACGGGCCGGGGATGGGCTCGCACCTGCGGGAGTACTCGGATCTCAGCGGCGCCGCGGTCTTCGGATACTGGGTCGCCGATCCGACGGCGTACGGCGTGGTCGAGTTCGACGCGCAGGGACGCGCTCTCTCGATCGAGGAGAAGCCGACACGGCCGAAGAGCAACTACGCGATCCCCGGTCTGTATTTCTACGACAATGACGTGGTGGAGATCGCCAGGGACCTCAAGCCGTCCGCGCGTGGCGAACTGGAGATCACCGACCTGAACCGGGTCTACCTCGACCGGGGCGACCTGAAGGTTCAGATTCTTCCCCGGGGAACGGCCTGGCTGGACACCGGAACGTTCGACTCGCTGAGTGAGGCGACGGAATTCATCCGCACGGTGCAGAAGCGCCAGGGCCTGTCGATCGGCTGTCCCGAGGAGGTCGCGTGGCGGATGGGATTCCTCAACGATGACGAGCTGCGCGAGCGCGCGGAACCGTTGGTAAAGAGCGGATACGGCCAGTACCTGCTGGATATCGTCGCCCGCGGCCGCTGAGCGGATCGCCCGAGGCGCCTCAGCCTCGGGCCATCACCTCACGGATAACGGTGGCGTCGCCCCACACGCCGGGGGAGTCATAGGGCCGATCCGGGAATGCCCCGTACTCCAGTGAGATGGGGAGACCGTTCTCCGCGATGAACTGCTCGACCTTGTCGGCCAGCGACATCGGCTCGCCCGTGCAGCAGTTCAGGGTGCCAGTGACGTCGACGGCCTCTGCCAGAGCAGCGAGCTGACGCCCCAGCTCCTCCACCCGGATGAAGTCGTAGCGGTTCTTGCCGGAGGTGAACGGGAACGTCGTCTTCCCAGCGTCGACGGCTTCCAGGATCTTGCGGAAGATCGAGTTGCTGCGGCGGTCGTCGCCGTAGATGTAGTACGCCCGTGCCCAGGCCAGTCCCGTCTCGGGTGGTAGCGCGAGAGGCAGCGCGCGTCGGAGCGCGTCCTTCGCGATGCCGTACTGCGACAGAGGGTTCGTGGGAGTGTCGGAAGCGATCGCCCCCTCCCAGTAACCGACCTCGTGCATCGTCCCCAGGACCACGAGACGTGGCGCGCCCGCCTCGGCGGCCGCGGTGAGCAGCCGGTAATGGGCGGACAACTGTCCCAGATGGGCCGGGGAATTGTGGACGAACCCGTCTTGCCACGCAAGGTGGACGATGCCCTGAGGAGATCCCCAGCTGCGGACATCGAAGTCGGGCGCCAGGACGTCGGCCTCCACGCGGATCGCGCGGGAGTCAGTGCTCGCCGAGGAACCGGGCCTCACGACCGCGAGGACTTCGTGTCCGCGGTCGGCGAGCGCCGCAACGACGTGCGGTCCGAGATAGCCGCCTGCGCCGGTCACGACGAAGCGCGCGCGAGAGTCAGTCATGAAGACGCCACCGTTCCAATCCCGCGTCCGTCGACCTGCGGACGTCCGTCACGAGGGTACCGGATCTCCTCGCGGCGCCCGCCGCCGGGAATCTGACAGGTGCCTGCAGTAGGCTGAGAAGGTTGGGTTGGACGACGTGGGAGCACGGTGGATACGGAACCTCGATATACGCGGCTGGCCGCCGCGCCGTTCTTGCGCACAGACGCTTCGGGGCTGACGCTCGACGTCCGCGGAGGCAAGATCCGGGAGATCTTCCAACGCCGGGAGTTGCTGCAGCTCCTCGTGCGCCGCGACCTCCAGGCCCGCTATCGGGATAGCTTTCTCGGGTTCCTCTGGACCGTGATCCGACCCATCATCCTGTTCCTGATGTACTACGTCGTGCTCGGCAAGTTTCTGCGGGCCGCAGACGGCGTGCCCGACTTCGCCGTCTATCTCTTCGCAGGACTCACGCTCTACGGCTTCTTCAACGAGATGGTCGTGAGCGCCACCGGCTCGATCCTCGCGAACTCGGGTCTGGTGAAGAAGATCTATCTCCCGCGGGAGATCTTTCCCCTCGCGAGCATCGGCGGTGCGGGGTTCATGTTCCTCGTCCAGTGCGTGGTCCTGCTCATCGCCGCGCTGATCTTCCGGGCGCTTCCCGCCGATCCAGCCCAGATGCTGTGGTTCTTCCCGTCGGTGGCGCTGATCCTCGTCTACGGACTCGCGCTCGGCCTGCTGCTCTCTGCGGTCAACGTCTACCTTCGCGACGTGCAATACCTACTCGACGTCGTAGTGATGCTCGCCATGTGGGCATCACCGATCGTCTACACCTGGGGCATGGTGAAGGGCGCTTTCGAGAGCTTCAACCTCCCGCCCTGGGTGTTCGAGATCTACCAGAACAATCCGATCACGCTCGGTGTCCTCGGTTTCCACCGAGCGTTCTGGGGCGGTGGCACGGCCGCCGACTACCCCACCGACCTCGGCCTGCGCATTCTCATCGCCTTCATCATCGGCGTCGTGCTGGTCTTCATCGCCCACCGCGTGTTCACGCGGCTGCAGGGCAACTTCGCACAGGAGATGTGATGGTCGTCTCAACTGTCCCGGGTCCTGTCGTCGTCCGAGTCGAGGACGTCACCAAGACGTTCCAGGTGCGCAAGGACAACACCCTCAAGGATCGGATCGTCCACCTCGGCAAGCTCGGCCGGGAGCATCGAGAGCGCTTCACCGCGGTGAACGGTGTCTCGCTCGAGATCCAGGCGGGTACCACCGTCGGTCTGCTGGGCGCCAACGGCTCTGGAAAGAGCACGCTGCTCAAGCTCATCGGCGGCATCGTCGCGCCCACGAACGGCGCGATCTACAATCGCGGGCGGATGGCCGCGCTCCTGGAGCTCGGTGCGGGGTTCCATCCGGACCTCAGCGGACGCGAGAACGTATACCTGAACGCCGCGATCCTGGGGCTCAGCCGCGCTCAGGTCGACGAGCAGTTCGATGCGATCCACGAGTTCAGTGGGATCGGAGACTTCATCGACACCCAGGTGAAGTTCTATTCATCTGGAATGTTCGTCCGTCTCGCATTCGCGGTGGCGATCCACACGGATCCGGATGTGCTTCTCGTCGACGAGGTGCTCGCCGTCGGCGACGAGGCGTTCCAGCGCAAGTGTATGGAGCGGATCGCACAATTCCGAGCCGAGGGCCGCACGATCATCCTGGTTTCGCATTCCGCCTCACAAGTTCAGGAGCTCTGCGATCGTGCGGTCGTGCTCAAGGACGGCCAGATCGTCTTCGACGGGGACGTCAACAGGGGAGTCGCGGCATTGCGGGATGTCCTCGAGGGCCGCCGGCTGGGCGAGCTCCATGAGCGCGGGGACGAGCAGCTGATCGAGGTCACTGCCATCACCCTCCATGACGATCACGGTGACGAGATCACCGAGGTGCACGTGGGGGATCCGCTGACGGTGCGCATCCATGCACGGGCGCGCGAGGCGATGTCCCACTGGGCAGCCGGCTTCAGCATCGACACGGCTTTGGGGCAGATGACGATCGCCTCGAATACGGAGCGACTCGACATGGTGCTGCCGCCGATTGACGCCGGAGACACGCATGTCGACTTCCGGATCGAGCGGGTATACCTGGGTGCGGGTCAGTACTACATCAACGCCAACGTCTCCGAGGTCATCGACATCAACTCGCACGTGCTCATGCAGGGGCGGATGTTCACCGTGAGGGCGGAGACGACGACTCTCGGGTCTGTCGCCGCCTCGATCACCGCAGAAGTCTGAGGTTCGGCACACGTCCGAGCCGCAGCACGGCTCAGCGCCCGGCGCCGCGCAGCCGCCCCGCGATGCGCACGGGAGCGGAGAACCGCCACGACGTGCTGTCGTACACGGCGTCCAGTTCATCTCGCGTGCTGACCAGCTTGTCGCGTACGACACCGAGCTGATCGCTCAGCTCGAGGATCTTGGCTTCCAGCACCTCGATGTGCCTGGCGCGGTGAGCGTCCAAGGATTCGATGCGCGTCGTCGGGTAGTCGGCGGCGTGCTGCGGCGCCTGACAGAAGCGGATCAGGGGCGCGAGCGCACGCTCCCAGGAAAGGGTCTGCGCGAAGGAGCGCACGTTGGCACGGATCCTCTCGGCATCCTCGACGAAAAGTACTCGCTCCAGTGCCGCGACGAGCGCGTCCACGTCCTCGGCGGGGACGACGACACCGAGCTGCTGGTCTCGGATCAATGGGGCGAACGCGTCGCCGTCGGTCGCGACGATCGGCAGGCCAGCCCAGAGATAGTCCAGGATGCGGGTGCGGAAACTGAAGGCCGTCTCGATGTGTTCGAAGTGCGTGCTGACCGCGACGTCCGCGTCCAGAAGGTAGTTGATTCGATCGTCATAGTCGGTCCACCCCATGTTGAAGAAGACCTGGGTGTTCGTCAGGCCGAGCTCGTCCGCGAGTTGCATGGCTTGCACAGCCATCGTCGATTCATGCACGTCGGGGTTGGGATAGGTCATCCCCAAGAAGAAGAGCTTCACTTCGGGACGTTCGGTCGAGATCCGATGGACGGCCTTGATCAGGGTGAGGGGGTCGAACCAGTTGTAGACCCCACCGCCCCAGAGGATGACCTTGTCCTCGGTACCGATGCCCTCGATCGCGCCGCGGATCCCCTGATGCGTCTGGGTCGGCATGTCGTCCGACACCCCGAACGGGACGACATCGATCAGGCGGCGCAGGCTACGATCGGCGTCGTAACTCTCTGGGGAGATGCGCCCCAGCGACCCGAGGTGACCGAGCCAGAAGTCGCGCTGCTTCTCGGAGGCGCAGATGATGAAATCCGCGCGCTTCAGCTGCGTTGTGAGCATGTCCACGCTGTAGCGAGCGAGGAAGCTGCGCCCCTCAGGGCCCTCGTCCTTCGCGGACTCGAGGACCTCCAGATGGAGCGGGTCGTAGACATCCGCGACGATCACGACCTCGGCTTCCACGAGCCACGGATGCAAGGTGAAAACCTCGCCCTGACCGATGACGACATCGGCCCATTCGACCTGTCGGCGCAGCTCGTCGTCGTCGACGACGCTGACCTCGAAGTCGTCGTGCTCGATCGAGGCGTTCTTGATCGACACGAGGTGGACGTCCGCGATCGCGGCCAGTCGTTTTGCCATCTCCCAGGCGCGGATCGCAGGCCCGCCCATCTTCCGTCCGAAGGTGTCCGGGCTGACGATCAACACGTGTCTGCCGGGCAGCGGCTCTGTCGGGGAAAGCGAATCGGGCATGGAGGCTTCTCTCCTCGTCGGATCGGGCAGACTTCGTTGTATCCCGCGGGCGGAGGGGCACACGGCGTGACGCGAGCCATGGAACGTCCATTCTATCGGCCCGGCGCGAGACCTCACGGCGCCCGGGCCGACGGCGCCTCAGGTGACTTACAGTGCCAGCGGATATACTCGATCGGAATGTCCAGTTCGTGAGGAGACCCGTGAAGCGCATCGCCTTCTACCTGTTCTGGGAAAGAGAAGGGATCGTCGACCGCTACATCCCGTACTGTCTGGACAAGCTCCGCGAGCACGTCGAGCACATCGTCGTCATCTCCAACGGTCCGCTGTCGGAGGACGGGCGCGCAGCGCTCAAGAGCGTGTCCGATGAGGTGTGGGAGCGCGAGAACGTCGGATTCGACGTGTGGGGTTACAAGGAAGCGCTGGAAAAGTTCGGTTTCGACCGCTTGGCCGACTACGACGAGCTGATCCTCTTGAACTACACGTTCTTCGGCCCGGTGTATCCGTTCTCCGAGATGTTCGCGAAGACGGACGAATGGGATGTCGACTTCTGGGGCATCACGGAGCACGCAGAGGTCGCCCCGCACCACTTCGCACAGGGCGGCGTGCTGCCACGGCACATCCAGTCGCACTGGCTGGCGGTCCGGAAGTCATTGCTGGGCTCCGCGGCCTTCCGGCGGTACTGGGAGACGATGCCGATGATCACGAGCTACGAGCAGTCCATCGATCGTCATGAGGCGCGGTTCGCCCAGCACTTCGAGGAACGCGGATTCCGGTGGCGAGTCGTCTATCCGTACACGGATTTTCCCAGTCGCAATCCGGTGCTCGACGATGTGGTCGAGCTCGTGGCCGAGCGCTGTCCGATCGTGAAACGACGCACCTTCTTCCACGATCCGCTCTATCTCTCCGACCACGCCATCATCGGGCGTGACGTGATCAGCGTCCTGGAGCAGAGTTCGGACTATCCCGTCGAGTTGATCTGGGAGAACGTCGCCCGCACCATGGAGCCGCGCGTCGCGGCGACCAACTTCTCGCTCCACCGCATCTTCTCAGATGCGCTGGAGATCGATCAGACCCAGCTCGAGCGCGCGCGAGGAATGCGCGCCCTGGTGGCGATCCACTGCTACTACGAAGACATGATCGACGAGCTCATGGACTACGCGGATCGGCTGCCCTGTGAGAAGCACATCGTGGTGACGACGGACACGAAGGGGAAGCGCACGATCCTCGACGCCGCGCTGGCGGAGCGGGGTGTGGCGTCCTACGAGGTCCGTGTGACGGAATCTAACGCGGGGCGTGATGTGTCCGCGTTCCTGCTCGGCTGCGCGGATCTGCTTCGGGATGATGACTTCGACATCGTCGTGAAGCTGCACTCCAAGCGCTCCCCGCAGGACGGCGCCGTCGTCGGCGGCTGGTTCAAGCGGCATCTCTTCGGCAATCTCCTGCACTCCGAGCATTACGCGGCGAACGTCGTGAATCTCTTCGCCGAGCATCCCGAGATCGGCATGGTGATCCCGCCGGTCATCCACATCGGATTCCCCACGATGGGCCAGGCGTGGTACCACAACAAGCAACCCGCTGCGAAGCTGTGCCGGTCGCTCGGGATCGCCACGCCTTTGGATAAGTCAACACCGGTGGCTGCCTACGGCTCGATGTTCATTGCGCGTCCGCGCGCTCTGCGCACTCTGGTGAACGCGGGCCTGACGTGGTCGGACTTCGAGAACCAGCCGTACGGCGACGGATCGCTGGCACACGTGCTCGAACGCCTCTTTACCTACTCGTCTCTCGGTGCGGGTATGCCCGTCTACACCGTGCAGAGTACGGAACTCGCGTCGATCAACTACCCGTTCCTCGAATACAAGCTCCAGAACTTCAGTCAGGGCCTGCCGGGCACGGTCATGCAGCAGCGTGCGCATCTCGATCGCCTCGAGGCGCCACCCAGCCTGCTCCGCTTCACGAAGAGCATCGTGCGCACCAGATTCCCCGGTGTCGCCCGTATTCTGCACCCGGCGTACGCCGCACTGCGGGCGTCGTACGTCCGCCTGCGCTCGGGCCGTGCAGCGACGAAGCGGAACAACGCGTGAGGGAGATGCGACGCGGTCCGCTGAGCGTCGCTGCAGCCTTCGACCCGCGCGCGAACTCCCTCGATTTCCTGCGCTGGCTGATGGCCTTCCTGGTGATCTTCTCGCACGCCGGGCCCATCGCTGGGTTCTACGGCGGCGAGGATCTCGGCGTTCAGGTCTCGCGTGAGCAGTCCCTGGGAGGCGTCGCCGTCGCCGGCTTCTTCTTCTTCTCCGGCTTCCTCATCACAAAGTCCCGTATGGGCAGGTCCACGATCTGGCGATATTTCTGGCGACGCTGCCTGCGCATCTTCCCCGCGTTCTGGGCGTCGCTCGCGCTGACGGTCCTGGTCTTCGCTCCGATCGCCTGGCGCACCGTGCACGGTACTTTCGACGGATACTGGAACGCCGTCATCGAGTCGCCCAAGACGTACTTCTTCGACAACATGTTCCTGCTGCTCAACCAGCGGAACATCGCCGGCCTCGGTGAGACGGTTCCGTATTTCCAGATTCACGGGGTGAGGGACTGGAACGGTTCCGCGTGGACATTGTCTTATGAGTTCCTCTGCTACATCGTCGTGGGTCTTCTGGGGGTGTTCGGAGCTCTCGCGTCCAAGCGCTTCGCCACCGCCTTCGCGGTCATCGTGATCGGTCTGAACGCACTGCAGTGGTTGGGGGCAGGCAACATCGCGGGGCTGAACCGCGTGTTCGCAGACCCGTTCATCCTGATGTTCTTCGCGCCGTACGCCTTCGGCATGCTCTTCGCCCTACACGGCGACAAGATCCCGATCGATGACCGCGCCGCATTCGGCATGCTCGGGCTGGGGCTGTTCACATACGCCTTCGGTGGCTGGAACGTCGTGGGCCAGTTCGGCTTCCTTTACTTCCTGATGTGGTGCGGCGTGCGGCTGCGTCTCACTCGCTGGGCGAGGTTCGGTGACTTCTCCTACGGGATCTACATCTACGCGTGGCCGCTCATGACGCTCGCAACATACTTCGGTCTGCAGAAGCACGGGTGGTTCATCTATCACCTCACGATCGTGGTCATGGTGCACGTCCTCGCGATCCTCTCCTGGCATTTGATCGAGAAGCCGGCGATGTCGTTGAAGGACTGGACTCCGCGCTGGCTCGCCGCCGTGCTGCACCGGCTGTCTCCGCTGACGATGCGCATCAAACGTGTCATCGTCAACCCCGACTACTCGTCGACGCGGTTCGCCGAATCGCTCCGTGCGCAGAGCGGAGCCCAGTCATGAGCAGCGGCACACCGCTCCATCGCGTGCACGCCGTGGAGCAGGCGAAGCCGGGGTCGCGTGCCCGGCGCATCTGGCAGTTCGTGCCGCTGGCGGTGCTGATGATCATCGTGGTCGTGCTGGCCATCATCGGCGCGAGCACTCGAATTGCGATGCACGAGGCCGCGGAAGGTCAGCAGCGGGCCGTACTGGCCCAGCCCGCGCAGCAGGCGTCGCTGCCCGCAAGCTGCACATCGACAGGATTCCCCGCCCATCCAGCCGATATCTGGACGGGCGCGCGGACGGCCGAGTCGGAGGCGGGGTTCGCCGCCCACCCCGACGCTCAGGGCATGCGTGTCGAAGGGCGCGACGGCTTCGATTTCTGGGGTGACGCGCAGAGCCAGAACATGTCCCAGGCGCTTGGCCGCGCGCCCTGGCTCGATGCCCAGCTCTCCCAGTGGCTGACCTACTTCGACGGACTCGACAAGCAGCTGCGCAAAGACGGACGCAACCTCGTGATCGTCGTCGCTCCCGCGAAGTGGGAGCTATACCGCGATCAGCTTCCCGAATGGGCAGACGGTCTTCAGGGACGTACGCATCTCGAACAGTTCCTCGCGCACTCGGGCCACCTGCCCGTGGTCGACGTGCGCGACGCGATGCAGCAGGCTAAGCAGGACGCCCCGGTCTACTCGGCCGTGAACTCGCATTGGACGCCCTACGGTGCTTACGCCGCCTGGCGTCAGACCGTCTCCTGCGCCTCGGCGCTGTATCCGGGATCGCTGTGGGGGAAGGTCACCGTGCCTGCGGTGACCGGAGTGACGAACTCCGTCGCGCCGAACGAGTTCACGGCCCTCGGAGACTCGTCGACGCCCGAGGACTGGACCACCCCGACGCTGGCGGTTCAGCGGGCGGACGTCCGCTCCACGATCACCGGCGCTGACGGTAACCAGAAGGAAGGCCCGTCGGATGGGTCCGTGGGGCTGCTCGACATGCCGGCGAGCACGACCAATCCCTCGGGGACGGGCCGTGCGCTCATCCTTCGGGACTCGACCGGCGAGGCACTTGCGCCCATCTGGGCGCAGGCATTCCAGGACACCTGCCAGATCCGTCACAATCTTGACTACCCCGACAAGAGCGCGAACAACACACGTCCCGACGTCGTTGCAGAAGCTGAGAAATGCGGCGCCGACACCGTGCTCTACGTGTTCACGGAGCGCTACTTCTCTCAGGCTCCGCCCACGCTTCCCGCCGGCTGAAGAGCTCGATCAGCGGGGCGCCCCGACGAGGGCGACCGTGGCGGGCGCGTGTCGCGTCAATCCGGTCGACGCGAAGTACACCAGCCCGGCGAAGGCCAGCGTGCCGACGATCCAGAAGGTGTTCGGCGACAAGACCATGTCGCGCCACCACCACTGGATGCCGCGGTCGAGATCGAAGCCCGAGTAGCCGGTGCCGGTGAGGTACCGCCGGAAGGTCTTGTAAAGCGCGATGCTGTTCGCCCCGGAGAGGCCGACGATGATGATCCACCGCTGCACCGCGGTCATCGCCATGCTCGATCGTCGGCTGCTCATCAGGATCATCGCGAGGAACAGGATCTGCAGCGGAAGGACGTAGCGAGGCTGGACGAGGACTCCGACCTCCACTCCGTTCTGCACGATGATCACACTCGGCACCATGACCAGTGCGATGCCCGCCAGGATGATGGCGACGTTCGTGCTGGCTTTTCGCGCATGCGACAGACCCCAGAAGGCCACACCGGCGTAGAGCACGAGGGTCGTGAACCAGACCACGGCAGGCAGCGCGACATCTCCCCAGCCCAGTGCCTGCGTACCGAAGTTGCCGACCCAGAGCTTCGGGATGTTCAGCAGGGTGCGAACCAAGTCGGTCACGATGTTGACGTGCGGGGGTCGATCGCCGGCCATCTCACCGCCGAGGGCGGATCCGACTTGATTCGAGCTCAGGTAGAACGCGGCTCCGATCGCCATCGCGACGAGCGGCAGGGCCAATCGCAGCAGGTAGAGTCGGGTCCGCTCGAATGCGACGACCGCGGCCAGCAGCGCGCCGAACGCGACGAACACCGCGGAATCACCGCGAGACCCCGCCCCCATGACGGACGACACGAGAGCCAGACCACCGAGCGCGATGCTCCGTGCCGGCGTCGGCGCGCGGAAGTACCCGACCAGCGAAACCCAGAGCGTTCCGGCCGAGACGATGGCCCATCCGCTCGGGTTGACGCTGGCGACGAGGAAGATGCCCGTAGGGATTCCGGCGAGTAACAGACTCCACAGCATCGCTCTCCGCAATCGCACGTCGACCAGGAGATACACCGAGGTGATGAGCATCACGGCGAGGACGCTGTTGAAGACGCGCATCCACAGCACCGACGTTTGCACGTCGGGGCCGGAGAAGACGCTCATCGTGGCGTAGAAGACGGGCGGATAGAGTCCCGCGAAATTCCCATGTGCCGTGTTCACCATGCCCTGCATGGGAGTGTCGCATTCCCCGCTGTGCTTGGGCCGCGTGGCGTAGCAGGCCGAAGTCCAGGCGACCTCGGCGAGCACGGCCCGCTGGTCGGGCGTCGCTCCGGTCTCGCACAGCCCGCTTCGCTCACCCTGGGCGCACCAGATGCTCGTCATATGGAAGTTGTCGTCCGGGCTGGACCCGACGGGAGAAGCGAAGACCCAGCCCAGCAGCGACAGCAGCGCGAGCGCGGCGACGAGCATGACGCGGAGCGCGGACGCGCGTCCAGATCTCTCCTCCGAACGCACGTCGGGGTTCGGTGAGGAAGGCGAGGCCATCGATGCAGGCATGATTCCCAGTCTATTGCCGAGGCCGAGCGGGCCTTCCGTCACGGCGATGCCCGTCGCGGCGCGGGTGGCGCCATCCGCGAGCGCGCGTGGAGGGACGTCAGCGAGCGGCGACCGCGAGGTCGAGCAGAAGTCGCGCGCGGGCGTCGAAAGAGTCACGGTGGCGCACCAGAGCGCTGACCCTCGCGAGTTCATCGGCGGAGGGGAACAGCGTGTCCAGGTCGTTCGAGAGAAGATCGACGAGCTCAGCGCCGGTACGGAACGTGGGTACCACGCCGTCGAACTCGGCGCTGATCCCTTCGACCTCATCACTGATCACGCGGCCGCCGGCGGCGAGGACGTCGTAGGGGCGGTTGGAGATGAACCCGTGCCGCTGCATCGCCGGCCAGTGATCGTTGAGCACCGCGCCCGCCGTCTCGTAGCGCAGAGGGAGGGCGTCGTTCTCGATACCAGTGGCGGCGATGTGTGATGCCGGGATGTAGCCGCGCCAGTCCGGTCCGTAGACGCGCAGCGGCAGCCCCGCGGCGATCGGCGCGATGACGGCAGGCCGGTGGAGGCCGCGAGCGTTGCCGACGAACACGATGTCGCGATCTCTTTCCGCGCCCGTCGGATGGAAGCGTATCGCGTCTGTGCATTGCAGCAACGGCTCGACCGTGCGTGTGAAGCGCTCCGTCGCAGACGCTGCCCAGGAGCGGGAAGCGGCGAAGACTCGATCGAAGCCCGCGATCTCCTCCAGGGTGATCTCATCGGGGTGGCTGATGATCCACAGCAGCTGCAGACCGGATGCGGTCGGATCGATGCGTCGGGGCCCCCGAAGGACGAGCGAGACATCGTCGAGCGCGGAGCTGATCCGATGCGTCGCGGGGTGAGCGTCGACGGCGGCGAACTGCCCGAGCCTTTCGAGCGCCGCCGCCAGCGCCCGCGCGAAGTGCGTTTCGCCCCAATTCTCGCCGCGAGGACCTGCGGGGGCGGCCGTCTTGATCGCCCAGCGCAGCCGGGGGACCGTCGTGCCGTCGTGAAGTGCGAACGTGCTCCGTGTGCGGCCGAGCACGGGTCCGTTCACGGACCAACGATCGACGGCGAGGCCACGCCCGAGCGGGGGGACGGGCGTGTCCGGATGATCGGGTGCGGAAACGGCCTCGGGGTTCGGCGCCCGCGTGATCGCCGTCGCGTGCAGCAGGACGCGCGGCGCGGTGTCGTCGCCGACCCGTCGGGCGAGAACCGGGGCGTGCAGGATCGCCGAGGGGCATGTCTCCCCGAACATGCGTGCGTCCTCGGCGGGAAGACCCTTCAAGAACGCGAAAGCCGCTTCGTCGTGCACGACGTAGCCCGCGGACGCTATCGTTCCGTCCGCGGCGAGGACCAAGGGCGCCACGGGCCCGTGGCGGGCCGCGACGCGCAGCGCGCTCAGAGCGTCCGCATCGACATCGGTCTCCGGCTCGCGCACGATCAGAATCTCGCCGGTGGCAGGCTCCCCGGGCACCGAGCTGGCCAGGCCGACCCGGGGGTCGGAGAGAGCGAGCAGACGGGCGGCGACCAGGAGGTCCCCGCTCGACTTCTCGGGCGCATGGAGCAGCACGCGCAGGGTGTCTGCCTCGGGTTCGGCCAGAAGTGAGCAGAGCTGAGCGAGGCTGCGACCGTCGGCATCGTCAGGTCCGAGGCGGAGCACGATCAGGCAGGGCTCCCGACGGTCGTCCGAGAGGAGCGCGGCGTCCCCCGGAACCGCTGGGCGCGGAGGAACGATGTCGACCGCGCCGGCCGATCGGCGCAGATCGACCGCGTCCAGGGAGCGTCCCGAGCGCATTCGCAGTCGAGCACCCCCGAGAGCGCTCCGCCACGCGTGCCCCACCGGGCCGCCGTTGGCGGTCGCGGCGGCTGCGTGCGTCGCGGCGTACTCCGCGGCGTTCCAGGCCGGAGTCGTGTCGATGCGGGACGCGTCGGCGACGAGGTACGCGTAGAGCGCGGGAACACGTCCCGCGTCGGGAAGCTGCGCCGAGACGTACTGTTCGAGGAACAGCGGATTGACCGCCATGCCGTATCGGAATCCGCCTCGGACATACGCCCGGACCGCGCGGCGCAGACCGATGCGCCGGGCGGGATACTGGGCGCGGACGAAGTCGACGTCGACGATTCCGGAGCGGCGGATCGTGTGCGCCCACCAGATCCTGTCGACGGCGCGCAACGCGTCTCCGACCACCGGATGGGCCCGGGATCGGCGCCACAGCGCCCTCAGCATGCTCAGCACGTTCAGATTCTATGTGGGTGATAGCCTCGAACGGTCGGTGAGCAGGAGGGACACGTCGTGGTCACGAAACCCTCGGAAGAGGTCGCGCAGATCGCGTCGGAGGCCCGAATCGGCATCGTCCTGCGCACCAAGGATCGGCCGACGATGCTCACCCGCGCGCTCGAAGACATCCTCGCTCAGCGGTTCGACTCGTGGGTCGCGGTCGTCGTCAACGATGGCGGTGACGCGGACGCGGTCGACGAGGTCGTCGAACGGTTCCACGACCGAGCGCGAGGCCGCATCAGCACGATCCATCACCCGAACGGGCTCGGGCGTTCCGCCGCGGCCAACGCGGGTGTTCACGGTGTCACGACCGACTACGTGGTGCTGCATGACGATGACGACCTCTGGGATCCCGGGTTCTTGGAGGCGACGGCGGCGTGGCTCGATGCGCATCCTGGCGACGGCGGGGTGGTCGCCCGTACCGAGATCGTCTACGAGCGGGAGACGACGAACGGATTCGAGGAGACGGGGAGGGTGCCGTTCTGGCCCACCCTTCGTAGCATCAGCTACGCGGAGCTCCTCCAGGTGAACAGGTTCGTGCCCATCGCCTATCTATATCGGCGACGACTGCACGACGAGGTCGGGGACTACCGCGAGGATATCCATGCGGCCGAGGACTGGGAGTTCAATCTGAGGGTCGCCGCGCGGTATCCGATCGGATTCCTCGGCGACAAGGTGCGCGCGTACTGGATGCAGCGTCCCACGGCGGTCGGGGCGCTGGGGAACAGCATGTTCGTCCTGGGTGATGACCACGATTTCTACGACCGGATGGTCAGGGATCAAGCCCTGCGTTCCTACGTCGCGGGGCACGGCGACGGCCTGCCTCTCTTCCTCGCCCGCTATGTGCAGGACGAGGTGGCTCGGCAGCTCGATGAACGGCGCACGGTCGGTCAGCGGCTCGTGGACGTCCTGCGACGGCGTCGCCAGGCAAGGCGGATGCGTTGACGAGCTCCGGGGACAGCGGTGAGTGGCGGGTCGTCCAAAGAGTTGTCCTTCCCGACGCGCACGTGCCGCCGGGGACGCAGGAGCTCTACGTCGCGCTCCAGGGCGCGGGCGAGATCCTCTCGCGGACCGCGCTGAGGCTCGAGGCGGGAACGCATGCGTCGTTCGCCACGTACTTCGGCGCTGTTCCGAGGGTGGCCTGGCAGGGATCGGGGATCGACCGGCTGCGCCTCGCGGGTACGGTCGACGGATCCGTCCGGATCCGCGTTCTTGGAACCGATGCGGCCGGGTCCGTGCACGAGATCGCCGATTCCATCGCCGTCGGCGGGTTCACCACGACGGTGCTGCTCGACGACCGCTCGGCAGGGTGGCTCTGGTTCGTCGTGGACGCGGAGCGAACGGCGACGATCAGCGAGATGACGTGGGCTGCACCGGCTCCGGCACGAGAGCCCGCGATGGCGTCGATTGCGATCACGACCTTCAACCGAGCGGACGACTGTGTCGCCCTGATCGCGCGCCTGGCCGACGAGACTGTCGTGCAGGAGCGGATCCTGCAGGTCGTCGTCGCCGATCAAGGGAACCATCGGATCCATGCCCATCCCGACTTCGCGGCGGCCGCGGCGCCTTGGGGGGATCGGCTGGTGGTCATCGAGCAGGACAACCTCGGCGGCTCGGGGGGCTTCAGTCGCGGGATGCTGAAGGCGCTGTCCACGGAGGCCAGTCATGTCCTCATCCTGGACGACGACGTCGTCCTCGAGCCCGAGTCGCTGTCGCGGATGCTCACGCGGGCGGAGTACGCCCAGGATGAGCCCTTGATCGGCGCGCACATGCTGCGCTTGACCGAGCCCACGCGTGTGCACTCCTGGGGTGAGCGTGTGGAACGCCGGAGATTCTGGTGGGAGCCTGTGAGCCCCGCGCTCGCGGGGCTCGATGTCTCCGAGGCGCGTCCAGACCGGGCACCGGTCCTGAGCGAGCCGAGTCATGTCGACTTCAACGGGTGGTGGATGTGTCTGATTCCCCTGTCCGTCGTGCGTGCCCTCGGAGCGTCTTTGCCGCTGTTCATCAAGTGGGACGACGCCGAGTACGCACTGCGGGCTGCACGGAGCGGACACCCTACGCTGACGCTCCCCGGCGCCGCCCTGTGGCACGTGCCGTGGACCGTCAAGGACGACGGGCTCGACTGGCAGGCCTATTACCAGCTCCACAATCGGCTTGTCGCCGCTCTGATCCACTCACCGTACCGACGGGGAGGGGCACTGCTGCGCGACATCGTGGCGTTGGACGTCAATCACGTGCTCTGCGCGCAATACGGATCCGCGGCGGTCCGTCGCCGCGCTGTTCGCGACGTCCTCGAGGGGCCCGATCATCTCATCGCGAAGTTCCGCTCCACGCCCGGCGTCGTCCGCACCGTGCTCGCGGAAGAGGAGCAGACACAGATCGCTGCGACAGACCTGTCCGTGGATGTGCGCGCGGTGCGCCCCGTCGCTCCTCGCGGCTCGGCGGCCACTATCGGACGCCTGATCAGGGTGGTCGCGCACCAGTTCCGTCCTGTGCGCTCCGTTTCGCCGTCTGCAGTGACGGGCCTGCGCCGCGAGGACGGCAAGTGGTGGTCTCTCGGGCTGACCGATAGGACCTTTCTTCATGCGGCGGCGAGTGGGAGCGGTTTCCTCCTTCAGCGCGATCGTCGGCGCGCGCTCCATCATCTTCTCGGCGCGATGCGGTCGGCCGTCGTTCTGTGGTGGCGGTGGCCGGCGCTCGCGCGCGAATACCGCGCGCAGGCCTCCGCGCTCTCCGACGCCGAGACCTGGTCGTCGCTGTTCGCGCCTCGGGAGGCCTAGACGTCGTCGCCGTTGCGGAATCGCCTCGTCCGGTCGGGGACCGACGCGCAGATAGACTGAGGGCATTATGACGCAGACTGCCGACACCGTGCTGGTGATCGTGCCGGCCTGGAACGAAGAGCGCAACGTCGGCAACACCGTGCGCGAGATTCTCACTGCCGGAAAAGACTTCCATGTCGCCGTGGTCGACGACGGCTCGGTCGATGCGACCTCGCAGGTCGCTCGTGAAGCCGGAGCCACTGTCCTGACCCTGCCCTTCAATCTCGGGGTGGGCGGTGCGATGCGCACGGGCTTCACCTACGCGCAGCGCAATGGCTACCGCAGGGTGATCCAGGTCGACGCCGATGGTCAGCACAACCCTGCGGACATCGAGCGCGTGGTCGCGGGGCTCGAGAACGCGGACATCTCGATCGGTGCCCGGTTCAGCGACGTCGGAGACTACAAGGTGCGCGGGCCGCGTCGCTGGGCCATGGTGGTCCTCGCTGCGATCGTTTCGCGGGTGGCCCGCACCACGCTCACCGATGTGACGAGCGGCTTCCGTGCCGCGAACGCCCGAGCCATCGACCAGTACGTCAAGTACTACCCGGCGGAGTATCTCGGCGACACCCTCGACTCGCTGGTCGTCGCCTGCCACGCAGGATTGCGTGTGACCCAGGTCCCCGTCGCGATGAGGCCCCGTGCGCATGGCACCCCGAGCCAGGGGGCATTCGGATCGACCGTCTATCTCGCGCGCTCGGTGCTCGCGTTGGGACTGGCGCTGCTCCGGCGCCCCCGCACCCCTCGCCGCACGGAGGAGAGCGCATGATCGCCCTCACCGGCGTCGCCCTCGCCGT
The DNA here is from genome assembly GCF_945952435.1 of uncultured Microbacterium sp. Classification (GTDB taxonomy): domain Bacteria; phylum Actinomycetota; class Actinomycetes; order Actinomycetales; family Microbacteriaceae; genus Microbacterium. The sequence continues at coordinate 31,361 of NZ_CAMFHZ010000006.1, read as the reverse complement.
CGTGATGCTCGCCGTGGTCACCGCGCTTCTGCTCACCCGGCGGCTGCGCGAGAAGTACGCTGCGCTGTGGATCATCATCGGCATCGGGATCCTGATCCTCGGGCTGTTCCCCGGCCTGCTCTCGGGGCTGACCGCCGCGTTCGGCGTCGCTCTGCCCGCGAACCTCCTCTTCGCGATGGCAATCCTGCTGCTGCTGGGCGTCGCCCTGCATCTCTCCTGGGAGCTCTCGCAGGCCGAGGACGAGATTCGTCGCGCGGCGGAGGAGCTCGCGATCCTGCGCGCGGATTACGACGGCCTTGCGCGCCGCGTCCGGAGTCTCGAATCCGGGTGCCCCTCGCGGGATGGCGAGCCGCCTCGTCATGACTGAGCGGTCACGCTCAGGCCAGGGGCTGCGGACGATCCTGCTGGCTACTGTGCTGGCGGGTGGAATCGGATACGCGATCCAGGCGCTGGTGCCGCCGCTGCTGACGAGATCGTCGTATCTCACCTTCACGACCTTCTGGTCGGCGACCTACCTCGTCGTCTCCTGCTTGGCCGGGGTGCAGCAGGAACTCACTCGCGCGTCGCACTCCGGTTCGACCGGTGATGGATACCGCACATGGAGATCGTTCACCGCTGTCGTCGCCGTCATCGCCGCGGCAATCGTTCTCGTCGTGTTCCTCATCCTCGGGCCTCGTATCTTCTCCACGGACGCCGTTGCTCTTGTCCTCGCTCTCGCCGTCGCCACGTTCGGATACTGCCTCGTCGCCGCGGTGAGCGGCGCGCTCTACGGAGTGCGCGACTGGCGGGGTGTGGGCGGGATGACCATCGCCGACTCGCTTCTACGGGCGGGGACGATCGGGGTCGCCCTGCTGCTCGGCGCGAGCCCGGTGCTGATGGGCTGGGCGATCGCCGTTCCGTTCCTGATCGCCGTCATCGTGATCTGGGCGTGGCGGGGACGGGATGTCGCCGCTCACCTCAGCCTGGATGTTGGCCGAGGCCAGCTCTTCCGGAACACTTCGGCAACCTTGGTGGCGTCGCTGGCCACGGGGGCGCTGATCAGCGGTCTGCCGCTTCTTCTCCGCGCGTTCGCTCCGGACGCCAGCGAGGGCTGGCTCGCCTCGCTGATCCTCGTGATCTCCCTCACTCGAGCACCCCTGGTCGTCCCTCTCATCGCCCTCCAGGGCTATCTGCTCGTACAGTTCCGGGACAGCAGGAATCACGTGGCCGTCGTGCTGCGCTGGGTCGGAGCTCTTCTCGCTCTCATCGCCGTCCTTGGGGCGCTGGCGTGGTGGCTCGGCCCCCTTCTGCTGAACGCGTTCTATCCGCGTTTCGAGGCACTTCCCGGCGGTGTCTTCTCTGCGATCGTGGCGAGTGCCGGTCTCACGGGCGTTCTCTGTATCACCGGGCCCGCCTTGCTCGCGGCGGGGCGGCACCGCTGGTATGTGGCCGGCTGGGTGCTCAGCGCGATGGTCACCGTGGCGGCGCTGAGTACTCCCGGTGAGCCGAGCGTCCGGATCCTCGTCGCACTCGTGGCAGCCCCGATCGCGGGTGCGGTCATGCATGCCGTGGGTCTGGCGCGCACGCGCGCCGTCGCGGCGATCTGAGCGCTCGCGCAAGAGTGCTCCGTCGGAACCCGACCGGAGCGACGGTCAGACGCGCGCAGGCGGTAACAGGGCGGACTCGAACACGGCTCTCGTCTCGCGAGCCGTCCTCTCCCAGGTGAATGTCGCGGCCTGCGCGAACCCGGCTTGCACCATCTCGGCGACGAGGGCGGGATCCGTGCTGATCCGTCCGATCAGCGCAGCCAGGGCCCGGTCGTCCGACGGCGGGAAGAAGCGCGCGGCGGATCCGCCGACGTACCGGTGCACCTCGATGTCGCTGAGCAGGGTCGGTATCCCCGCGGCCATCGCCTCGAGCGTGGGCAGGGAGAAGCCCTCGGCGAAAGAGGGGATGGCGAGGGCCGTCGCCGTCGAGTAGAGGTGGGCAACCTCCGCGTCATCGACCCACCCTCGCAGCTCAACGGCGTCGCCCACGCCATACTCCTCCACCTGCGCCGCCAGCGGATCGACTCCCCGCCCGCCCGTGATGACGATCCTTGGCCTCTCCGAGGCAGGAAGGAGCGCGGCGGCGCGGATCAGCGCACCCCAGTTCTTGTGGGGGCGTCGGTTGCCCATCGCGAGGATGAGCGGGCCTTCGCTGCCCGCCAGCGAACGATCGACGTCGAGAGGGGCGTGTCCGGCGAGGGGGATGACGTCGACATGGTCGGGCGCGACGCCCAGGTACTTGACCAGCTCGTTCTTTGAGGTCGGACTGATTGTCACGATCCTCGTGGCGTTTCTCGCCGTCTGCCTCTCCATCCACCGCACGGGGGCACTGTAGAGCGGAGTCGTCATCAGCTCGGGGTGGCTCCAATAGAGCATGTCGTGCATCGTCACGACTGCCGGCATCCTCGTTCGCCGCGGCCCGAGCGTCGCTGGCGAGTGCACCAGATCCGCTCGTTCGCGGTTCGCCGCGCGGGAGACCTGCGTCAGCTCTCCCCACGCCCAGATGAAGCGGTTCTCCCCGCTGATACCCGACTCGATGATCCGACCGGGGAACCAGGAAAGGTCGAGCTCCGCACCCTCGCGGGAGACGAAACCGAGATACTCCCAATCGTCTCCGAGCGCGCCCAGGGCGCGGTAGAGCTCGCGCGTGTACGTCTCCATACCGCCTTTGGTGCCGGTGTAGGAGAGAAGATCGACGAGGACGCGAGGCATTACGAGTGACCAATGCTCTCGGCACGACGCTCGGGGAGCGGCGTGCCGTGGGTGGATGAGGCGAGTACCGGGCGGGGCGAAACTCCACGGACGCGGGCCATGACCCGCCGCTCGACGAGAACCCAGCTCAGCCAGGCCAGGACGAAGGTCACTGCCATTGCGACCAGATCGTAGCCGATGAGGCCGAGAGCCCCCGCGCCGACGCCGAGCCCGACGAGGGCGAGCAGCTGCTGTACGGGCCAGGCGTAGATGTAGAACCCGTAACTGACATCGTTGCGCGCGATCCATGCGGGCTGCGGGATGACGGTGGAGAGCCAGAGAAGCCCGTAGGCGATGAACGGCGAGGCGATCTGTCCGCCCCACCCGGGAATGGCGAGGCAGAGGGTGGCGGCCACAACCAGCGCCCCGATCCCGATCCATCCGTTCACCCCCCAGCGGTCCACGAGGAAGTAGACGACCGCTCCGCCGAGGAAGAAGGGGGCGAGCTTGAGGAACAGCAGAAAGCTCGCATCGAGGCCGAGGCGCATGACGATCGGCTCCAGCGCGTGCGCGGCCGTGATCAGTAGGAAGCCGACGGCCGTGAGGATCGCGTTCCGGCGGAACCAGGCCAGTGCGCCCAGCACCCAGACGAGCACGTAGCAGAGGAACTCGTAATAGAGCGTCCAGAGCGAGCCGTTCCAGACCGAGGGGTAGGGGACGGAGCTGAGAGAGCGGCCGATGCCGTACTGATTCACGAAGAGCGTGATGTTGCTCCAGATGAACTCGAAGGGCGTGACCGGGGTGGAGAGGTAGCCGCGGAGCGAGTGGTACTGGATCAGGAGTGCCAGCGGTGCGAAGACGGCGGCGGTGACGACCAGGCACACGAGGAAGGCGGGGAAGATCCGCGCGACACGGTGCACGAGATAGTCGCCAGGGGTGCTCCGCAGTCGTGAGCGGGTGATGAGGAAGCCGCTGAGGACGAAGAATCCCGCGACAGCCCATCCGCCGATGTTCTCGCCGTGCAGCCGGGGGCCGACGCCATTGCCCGTCGTGTAGAAGGAGTGCGCGATGAGCACCAGGATTGCCAGCACGAGCCGGAACATGTTCAGGCTGTTGGTGCGATAGGGAAAGGCGCGTCCCGTCAGCGCGCGCCGGATCACTTGAGCAGCTTCCGCTGCGCCATCTCCTGGAGCGAGCGCTCGTATCCGTCCGCCTCGATCGGCTCCGACAGGACCCACTCCGCGAATCGTCGCACGCCGTCCTCGAAGGCGACGGCCGGCGTGTATCCGAGCACTTCGCGCAAGGCGGTGACATCCGCCACGTTGTGGCGGATGTCACCCACGCGGTAGTTCCCGGAGACATGCGTGGGGACGGTGGTCCCGTAGGCGGCGAACAGAGCGGCGACGACCTCGTTCACCGAGGTCGCGACCCCGGATCCGACGTTGAAGATTCCGCCGGCGGCCGCGGGTGCGGTTGCCGCGAGGAACGTCGCCTCGACGACGTCATCGATGTAGACGAAGTCCCTGCTCTCCTCGCCGTCCTCGAAGATGTTGATGTCCTTGCCCTGACGGATCAGGGTGGAGAAGATCGACAGGATTCCGGTGTACGGGTTCTTCAGCGACTGCCCGGGGCCGTACACGTTCTGGTAGCGCACGGAGACGGGCTCGACGTCGATCGTCGGCGCGACCGTCATGATGAGCGACTCTTGCATCTGCTTGGTGATTCCGTAGACCGAAGAGGGATGTACGAGCGCGGTCTCGTCAGTGGGGACCAGACGCAGCGGCCCTTCACCAGGAACGTGCACTTCGAAGTCGCCGTTGGACAAATCGGCGTCGTCACGATGGGACGGGTAGACCCGCCGTCCGTCCTGGGTCTCATAGGTGCCCTCACCGTAGATCGAGCGCGACGAGGCGATGACGATCCTGCGTACCGTGTGCTCCTCGTTGGTAAGGATGTCGAGGAGCTTCGCGGTCCCGCCCACGTTGGCGTCGACGTACCGGTCGATCTCGTACATTGATTGGCCCGTGCCGGTCTCGGCGGCGAGATGGATGACGATCGTCGCGCCTTCGAGAGCGCGGCGGAGGTCATCCTTGGAGGCGACCGTGCCGACGACGACCTCGGCGACGCCGTCGAGGGAGCGCAACAGCGGCGAGGTCGTGGAAGGGTCCTCGCCGTGCACCTGCGGGATGAGCGCGTCGAGCGCGGTGACGACGTGGCCGTCCGCGGCGAAGCGTGCTGCCAGGCGGGTGCCGATGAAACCCGCTCCTCCTGTGATCAGGACGTGTTCGGGCATGGGTCTTCTCCTCGGCGTTCGGGCGATCCTCGACGGCGTTTGACGCAGCGGCGAGGCCTCAACCTGCGAATATGTGCGCCAGCGTCGATTTTAGCGCAGCGCCATTCCCGTGCCGGATGACACCGGGCACCTCGGTCAGCGCATGCATTCTCGACATCAGGCGAGCCGCGGCGACCCGTGCGGTCTTCCGCCATCCCTTGGACAGTGCCAGGCCGCGAGCGGCGCGGTAATAGACGCGCTCGTCGTGGAAGCGGCGGCCGTCGAGGATGGTCTTCTGCGATGCGCTCGATCCATGCCTTCGGTATGAGAAGGCGACCTCCGAGGTGTAGGCGAGAGAACCGCCGTCGAACGCGATGTCCATCAGGAGCGCGAGGTCCTGGATGATCGGGAGCCCCTCGCGGAAATCTATCCGCTTCAGGGTGTCCGTCCGAAACGTCAAGGACGGCCAGTACAGCCAATCCCCTCGAATGAGGCTGGTGGCCATATCGGGCCCTGTGAGAACGACCGTGCGTCCGTGTGTGCGCGGCGCGAGCAGCCTCTGCTTGACACGGTCTACGAGAGGTGTGATGACGGCGCCATGCTCGTCGATCACCTGCACACCCGGCTGGACCACGTCGGCCTGCGGAGCCTCGGAGATCACGCGCAGCACGACGTCGACGTAGTTGGGGTGCATCAGGTCATCGCAGCCGAGGATCGTGACGTAATCGGAGCTGGCCCGCCGAATCGCCGCGCGGTAGTTCTCGGTGATGCCGAGATTGGTGTCGTTGCGGACATAGGTGATCCGCTCGTCCTCCAGCTCGGCGAAGCGCGCGGGAATCGTCTCGTCGGGGTAGCAGTCGTCGATCACCGTCAGCCGCCAGTCGGAATTGCGCTGGGCGCGCACCGAATGGACCGCCTCGAAGAGGAGGTCGGGATCACCCCAAAAGGGACAGAAGATTTCGAGCGTCAACAGGATTCCTTCGACTTTCGCCGCCCGGATCCACAGGCGGAGGGAGACGGAACCATGCTACCGGCGCGGGTCTGCGGACGGCGCGCCGGATGCAGCGAACGTCGAGTCACAGCCTTTAGTCTGGGACTGTTTTGCGGCCATCGTCGATGCACGCGAAGCGAACCGTGCAGAAGGGCTTCACCCATGGATCTCCTCATCGTCGGGTCGGGCTTCTTCGGCCTGACCATCGCAGAGCGCGCCGCCGCGGCGGGCCGCAAGGTCACCGTGATCGACCGTCGCCACCACATCGGCGGCAACGCCTACAGCGAGGACGAGCCCGTGACGGGCATCGAGGTGCATCGCTACGGCGCACACCTGTTCCACACCTCCAACCCGACCGTGTGGGAGTACGTCAACCGGTTCACGACGTTCACGAACTACGTGCACCGGGTCTACTCCACGCACAAGGGCGAGGTGTACCCGCTGCCGATCAACCTCGGCACGATCAACCAGTTCTTCCGCTCCGCCTACACGCCGGACGAGGCGCGGGCGCTCATCGCCGGGCAGGCGGGGGAGTTCGACGCGCACGAGGCGAAGAACCTCGAGGAGCGGGGCATCGCCCTCATCGGCCGCCCGCTTTTCGAGGCCTTCATCCGCGACTACACGGCGAAGCAGTGGCAGACGGACGCACGCGAGCTCCCCGCGTCGATTATCAGCCGCCTCCCCGTGCGCTACACCTACGACAACCGCTACTTCAACGACACGTGGGAGGGGCTGCCGACCGATGGTTACACCGCGTGGCTCGAGCGCATGGCGGACCATCCGAACATCGACGTGAAGCTGAACGCCGACTTCTTCGACGAGTCCCAGCCGCTGAACAAGAAGGCGACGGTCGGCCAGCTGCCGATCGTGTACACCGGTCCCGTGGACCGCTACTTCGACTACGCCGAGGGGGAGCTGGGGTGGCGCACGATCGACCTCGAGCAGGAGGTCCTCGACGTGGGCGACTTCCAGGGCACGAGCGTCATGAACTACCCGGACGCGGACGTCCCCTACACGCGGATCCATGAGTTCCGTCATTTCCACCCGGAGCGTGCAGACCGTTATCCCACCGACAAGACCGTGATCATGCGGGAGTTCTCGCGATTCGCGGAGCGGGGCGACGAGCCCTACTACCCGGTGAACACCGCAGCGGACCGCGACGGTCTGCTGGCCTACCGCGAGCTCGGGAAGGGCGAGAGGGACGTGTTCTTCGGCGGGCGCCTCGGCACCTACCAGTACCTCGACATGCACATGGCGATCGGATCCGCGCTGTCCCTGTGGAACAACCAGCTCGCGTGAGCCGCCACCGTCGCGCGATGCGCTCAGGCGGTGTCAGTAGGATCGACCTGTGACGGTGACCGAGGTACGTGGGGGAGGGATATCCCGCCGCTACCTTCATTCGCTGTGGTTGCTGAGCGCGCGCGATCTGCGGGTGCGGTACGCGACCAGCGTCCTCGGCTACCTGTGGTCGGTGCTCGACCCGCTGGTGATGAGCGGGATCTACTGGTTCGTGTTCACGCAGGTGTTCCATCGGGGCGCCGTGGGGGAGCAGCCCTACATCGTTTTCCTCATCACCGCTCTGCTGCCCTGGGTGTGGTTCAACACGTCGGTGGGGGAGTTCACCCGGGCGTTCAAGAAGGACGCGCGGCTGATCCGATCGACCGCGATCCCGCGCTCGATCTGGGTCGTCCGCGTGATCCTCACCAAGGGGCTCGAGTTCGTCTTCGCGATCCCTGTCCTCGTGCTGTTCGCGGTCTTCGCCGGCGCGAAGGTGAACTGGTCGCTCCTGCTCTTCCCCGTGGCGATGATCTGGCAGACGCTTCTGCTCGTCGGCCTCGGTCTGCTGGTCGCGCCGCTGTGCGTGCTCTGGGCGGATCTGGAGCGCACGACGGCCCTCGTCCTACGTGCGCTCTTCTACGTCTCGCCGATCATCTACGGCTTCAAGGATCTGCCCGGACCGCTGCACTTCGTCGGCGCGCTGAACCCGCTCTCGGGGATCTTCACGCTCTACCGGGTCGGGCTGTTCCCCGGGCAATGGCATACCGAGCCCGTGCTCATCGGGGCGATCGTCACGCTCGTCTTCCTGGCGCTCGGCCTGTTCACCTTCCGCTCGCTCGAGCGCGATGTCCTGAAGGAGCTGTGATGGCCACAGCAGAGAGCGCGGCCATCGAGGTGGACGGGCTGGGCGTGCGCTTCCGGCTCGGGCGTCGCGGCCGCCGCAGCTTCAAGGACCTCTTCGCGGGAGCCAAGCGCCGCAATCGGCCCGGGGAGTTCTGGGCCCTGCGCGACGTCTCCTTCACGGTGCGCCGGGGCGAGGCGATCGGCGTGGTCGGGCGCAACGGGCAGGGCAAGTCGACGCTGCTCAAACTCGTCGCCGGCGTGCTCCTGCCGGACGAGGGCCACGTGCGGGTGCACGGGGGAGTGGCGCCCCTCATCGAGCTGACCGGAGGCTTCGTCGGAGATCTGACGGTGCGCGAGAACGTCCGTCTGACGGCGGGGCTGCACGGCATGAGCCGGGCCGAGGTCGCGCAGCGCTACGACGGGATGATCGCCTTCGCCGAGCTCGAGAAGTTCCAGGACACCCCGTACAAGCATCTCTCGAACGGCATGAAGGTGCGTCTTGCCTTCTCCGTCGTCTCGCAGCTCGAGGAGCCGATCCTGCTCGTCGACGAGGTGCTCGCGGTGGGCGACAAGGCGTTCCGCGACAAGTGCTATCGCCGCATCGACGAGCTGCTCGCCGAGGGGCGGACGCTGTTCTTCGTCTCGCACAACGAGAAGGATCTGCGTCGCTTCTGCACGCGCGGTCTCTACCTCGACAAGGGCGGCCTTGTGCTCGATGCCTCGATCGACGAGGTGCTGGACCGCTACAACGCCGAGAACTCCTGACCGGGCCGGATCACAGTCCGACCAGGCTGCGGACGGCGCCGAGCGCGGAACGGGCGTCAGCGAGTGGGCCGCCCGCATCACCAGAGCTCACGGCGCCTCGCAGCGCGGACAGCTTCGTTGCATAAGTGTTGATCGCATCGGACCACTGCGTCCGGATCGACTCCGGCGCGGGCTGGGTCGCCAGGTTCTGTGCGTCGTTCTGCAACGACTCCACGATCTGGACCGCATCCGGTCCGCTCTTGCCCTCGACCAGGGTGAGCCCCGTCGTCGCGTCATCGAGGCGCGGCTGCACCTGTCCTCGGAACACGTCGACCGACGGGTCCGGAACGGGAGGCGGTGACGTCACCGGTGCCGTCGGCACCCCGGGTCCGGGCGTCGCGCTGCCGCTCGGCGAGGGTGTGGGAGAGACCGAGGGCGTCGCCGACGAGGCGGACGGGCTCGGCGTCGCGACGGGCGCGCCCCCGCGCGGCACGAGGAAGAACACGAGCCCCGCGGCGATGAGCAGCACGACGACGACGATCGCGACGATCACCGCGATCCGCCCGCCGCTCATGCGCTTCTTCTCCTCGGGGAAGACCCAGACCGCTTCCGGCTTGTTGTCGCTCATTCAGTCCTCCAGAGGGGGCATCGGGTGCCAGGACCTGTCGCGGGCGATCCTGCCGCCCTCGCGCAGCCCGCGGAAAAGGTTGCTCGTGCCGCGCACGGTGCGCTCGACGAAGACGAGCCGGATGAGCTCCTTCGCGAACGTCATCGCCGTGCCCAGCCCGAACAGCACGGGGTTGTACACGCCGTGGGCGCGGTAGTACTTCTTCAGATAGGCGCGATTGCGCATGATGTAGAACCGGTACGCGTTGCTCGACGCGTTCATGTGCCGGATGCCCATGTCCCACTGCTTGATCTCGCGGGTACGGCGCAGCACGAACTCGTCGACGATCACGGCCTGCGTCTTGCGCGACGCGAGCCAGCCGTACATCTGGTCGTCCCAGTAGATGAAGAACCGTGGATCCGGGAGTCCGATCTCCTTGACGATCGAGCGGTGGATGAACATGCCCTCGAAGCAGCCGCTGTTCATGGGCTTGAACCCGGTCGCGTCGAAGCCGGCGGGCGCGAACGGGATCGGGATCCCCATGCGCTCCGCGATCCGGTACTGCCAGTAGAACGCGCTGCCGTCGTAGTCGTAGCGCCGTCCCTGGATGCTCTTGAACCGCGGAGCCCAGGCGCCCATCCGGGCGAGCCCGTCTGGCAGCACCTCGACGTCGTCGTCCATCATCCAGATCCATTCGGATCCCAGCTCGTACGCGGTGCGCATGCCCTCGCTGAAGCCGCCGGATCCGCCGGTGTTGGTCTCGAGGCGCCGGTAGACGATCTCGGTGCCGAGCGCCGCCCGGTACGACTCGACGACCTCGGTCGTGTCGTCGGAGGACGCGTTGTCGATGATCACGACGCGGCCGGGCTTCGGATCCATCCGCTGGATGCTGTCGAGGAGGCCGGTGAGCAGGTGCGAGCGGTTGTAGGTGACGATGACGATCGTCGCGGAGGCGGCGTCGAAGCCGACGGCGTCCCGTGCGCGCGATGCGACGGCGCTCTCCGGGACGTCGTTCTGGGAGGCAGAGGTCAAGAGGGGTGCTCCGATGATCTGGAAATCGACTCGAGACGAATCCCTTCCAGACTACCCGGCGCCCGAGGGGATTCCCGGTCAGCGATCGGGCAGCGGCGGCATCGCGCTCGTCTGCGCGGCGTCGATGTTCTCGCGCCAGGAGCGGGACTGGCCGGCGCGCAGCGCGCACAGCACGAGCAGGAACCAGCCGGAGTCGATGAGGGTGAAGCTCTCGAAGAGCGAGTCGACCGCGAGAGCGACGAGCACGAGCGGGGTCCAGGCGTACACGACGGAGCGTCGCACGCTCGCCACGAGCCAGGAGCGCACGAGAGCGACGCCGCCGAGCAGCGTGAACAGCACGAGGCCTGCGGCCCCGGCCTGCAGCAGCGCGTCGAGGAAGGCGTTCAGGGCGCTCGCATGACGGTCGCCCGTGAAGTAGTTGATGCTGTTGAACGGGTAGCCGTCCGGATCCCAGGCGCCGAACCAGCCCCAGCCCTGCACCGGCCGTTGGGAGGCGTACGGGAGCAGCGTGCTCCACAGGTCGACGCGCGTGCGGAAGTCGCTGCCCGCGTCCAGCACGGCGACGATCCGGTTGCGCAGGAAGAAGGCGGCGACGAGTCCGAGCACCACGACGCCGCCGATCGACCACTGCAGGGCGGAACGGCGCCGCGCCGGCGCCTGCCGCACCATGACCAGTGCGACACTCGCCACGCCGACGGCGGCGGCGAGGACCAGGACGGTGGGGGAGGCGGAGAGCAGGGCGAGGAAGCCTCCGAGGGCCAGCGAGGGGATCGCGAGCCCTGCGCCGACGGACTGCGAGCGCCATTCCACGACGAACGTGATCACGGCGATCACGGCGATGACTCCGAGCAGGTTGCGGGTGCCGAACAGGCCCTGGATCGGTCCTCCGAGCGCGAGATTCCCCTGGATCCCGAGGAACCGGAAGGGCACGTCGAGCAGGATCCCGCTCATGATCTCCGCGATCAGCGACGCGGCGAGCAGGATCCGCAGCGCATCGCCGAGCGCGCGCACGGTCTGCAGCGTGTCGCGGATGTGCCCGACGACCACCGCGATGAGGGCGTACCCTGCCAGCGCGGCCCAGGCCCGCCCCGAGGTGCTCGACGCCGTCGACCAGAACACGCTCGCCAGCGTCCAGGCGAGGAAGGCGAGCAGCGTCGACGGGGCGACACGCAGCGGGCTGAGCTCCTCGCGGCGGACGACGAGGATCCCGGCGCCGATCGCGCAGAGGGCGGCGATGATCGTGTTCATCGTGGCCTGCGAGGTGAAGGACCCGATCGCGAACGATCCGAACACACTCAGCAGCGCGCACGTCGTATACGCGCGCGCCATCTCGACCGACCCGAGCAGCCGGGCCAGACGGTGCCGGCGTGAGCTCATGCCGTCCGCCCGCGCGCCCGGCGTCGGCGCGCCTCGGCCTTGCGCCGCGCGGCTCCGCGCGTCTCCGGCGGGGCCTCCTCGCCGAACCCGGTCCCGACGAACGGAGAGATCTTGAGCTTGAACGACAGCAGGATCAGCAGCAGCCAGCCCCACAGCATGATCGGCGTCGACTCGGCGATGCCGAGCACGAGCAGCATCGCGACGATCACGGTCGGCAGCAGCGACAGCGCGGAGAACGGCCGATCCTTGACCAGATCCCAGCGCGGTCGATCGATCGCGAAGAACCAGGCCCGCCAGGCGAAGGCGGCGAACGCGATCGCGATGAGCAGCACGCCGACCGCTCCGAGCTGCAGGAAGACGTCGAGCCACATGTCGTGCGCCATGAACACGGTGATCCGGTGGTCGAGGATCCAGTCGTGGAATGCGGGGTCCCAGGGCACCCACGGCGAGGAGAACCCGTTGCCGAAGATCGGATGCTCGATCGCCCTGGCCCACACCTTGCGCCAGATCTCCACGCGGTATGTGAGGTCGGAGGACTTCCCCAGCAGTCCGAACAGCACCCCGCGGCCGAGCCACACGACGACGGCGCCGAGCACGGCGAGCCCGGCGAAGAGCGCGTAACGGTGTCCGCGCTGACCCGGTCGCTCCGCCCGGCGCATGACGAGGGCCGCGAGCAGCACGAGCACACCGACGGCGAACGCGGCGAAGGCGGTCGCCGAACCCGCCCTCACGAAGAGGAAGCCCGCGAGCACGATCCACACGAGCAGCGCGGGACGACGGCGCGCACGCTCGGCGTAGAGCAGGCCGAAGACGACGAGGGCGAACGCGCACAGGATTCCGAGGGTGTTCGAGTTGCCCACGATGCCCTGGATGCGCCCGGTGCCGAGGAGATCGCCGCGCACCCAATACCAGTGCGGATCGATCTTGCCGGGCGGGAACTGCGCGAAGTTCGGGATCAGCGGGTGGTGCAGCACGAGAGCGACCCACGCCTCCAGCAGGATCGACAGTCCGATGATCCATTTGAACGCGCTCGACAGCGCACGCACGATCTCCTGCCAGGTGAGCGTGAACGCGATGAACAGCGCGACCGCGGTGATCGACGCCTGCAGCACCCACGTGAGCAGTGTCGCCTCGGGCCACCGGGACCAGAGCACGGACGCGAGCGCGAGGAGGAGGTACGTCAGCGCCGCCCAGGGCATGCGCCGCCAGGGGAAACGGGCGGGACGCGCCATCACGATGCGGGGGATGGCGAGTCCGAGCGTGCCGAGCAGCAGGACCGCGAGCACCACCGCGGCCCCGTCGATCCCGATCAGGTTGAAGACGGCCGTGTGCGCGAGAACGCAGAAGAGCAGCAGCACGATGTGCGCGCGCAGCAGCAGATGCCGTGTCGATTCGCGCGCCGGGGCGCTCGGCGGGGGAGCCGTGGAGAGTCGGGAGTGCTGCGCCATCGTGGTTCAGGGTACCGCGTGAGCCGGGCTGCCCCCGGGAGCGGCGACCGTGCCCGCGATCCACGCGCGACACGCCGATGAACCGCGATGAAGGTTCAATGTCGGATTGAGGGTTTACGATCTGCGACTTGACCTGTGGGGAATGACAAGGGTGTAATTAGTCATGCAACGCGGCCCGCGGGGCACCCGGGGGAAACAGGAGTGAGGGCGACATGACGACGTATCGATCGGACGTTCCCGACGACTGGTTCGTCGATCCCGTCCAGCTCGGGGTTCCGGGCGTTCGCCGCCCCGCCGAGGACGAGGACAACGCGCTCGCCTGGCAGAGCGATGCCCTGTGTGCGCAGACCGACCCGGAGGCCTTCTTCCCGGAGAAGGGCGGCTCCACCCGCGACGCCAAGCGGATCTGCACCTCCTGCGACGTCCGGGGAGAGTGCCTCGAGTACGCGCTCAACAACGACGAGCGCTTTGGCATCTGGGGTGGTCTGTCCGAGCGCGAGCGCCGCAAGCTCAAGCGTCGCGCCGGCTGATCGCCCGACGCGCCCATGCGCAAACCGTTTTGCGCATGAGGCCCGCTTAGGCTGACCGGGTCATGTCTGCCCGTGTTCACGCCGTTCTCGTCGCCCGCTCCGGAGCGACCTCCCACGCGCGCCTGCTACGCGCCCTCGACGCGCTCGCGGCCCAGACCGTCGCGCCCGAAGCGCTGACGATCGTGGCGTGCGGCGCCTCCTCGACGCTGCGCTCCAGCGCGCGCGTCGTCGCGGCCGCGGAGGCGGTCGTCGAGACCCGCCCTTCCACGACGCTGGCCGCCGCAGTCGCGCTCGCCGTGCCGCGCGTCGCCCCGGACGCGGCGCTCTGGATCCTCACCGAGGACTGCGTCCCGGCCCCGGACGCGCTCGAACACCTCGTCGGCGCCCTGGAACGCTCGCCGTCCTCCGCGGTCGCGGCTCCCAAACTCGTCGGCGACGCGGACGAGCGGCACCTCGTGTCGTTCGGGCAGAGCATGACGCGCCTCGGTCGCGCGGTCGATCCCGCTCGCGGCGAGCTCGACCAGGGTCAGCACGACGCGCAGGACGACGCGCTCGGTGCCGACGTGCGCGGCCTGCTCGTCCGTGCGGGCCGCGACCTCCTGCCCGACACCGGTCTCGGCGGCCGTGACGAGGGGCTCGACATGGGCGTCCGCGCGCGTCTTGCCGGCGGGCGGATCGTCCTCACCTCCGCGGCACGGATCGGCGTCGACGACGGATCCGCGTCCGCCGGCACGGCAGGGGAGGCCTACGCCACCCGGCGGGCTCAGCTGCACCGCCGCCTCGCCTACGCCCCCGCGGCCGCCGTTCCGCTGCACTGGCTCTCCCTCCTGCCCCTGGCGCTCTGGCGCTCGATCGCGCACCTCATCGGCAAGCGCCCGGCCGCGGTCGCGCCCGAGTGGGGAGCGGCCGCGGTCGCGATGGTCTCCGGATCCGCCGTGGCGCGGTCGCGCCGCCGCATCCGGGAGACCCGCAGCGCCAGCTGGGCCGGCATCGCGCCGCTCCGCGTGAGCCGCGCCGAACTGCGTCAGCGCCTCGACGACGGGCACGGCTCGGAGGAGGGCGTGCACCAGGAGCTCGGTTTCTTCTCGGGCGGCGGCGCATGGGCCGTGCTCGCGGCAGCCGTCGTGGGCTTCGGCCTGTTCGCCTCGCTGCTCGCCTGGCCGGCGCTGGGCGGAGGCGCGCTCCTCCCCCTGCGCCAGACGGTCGGCGCGCTCTGGCGCGACGCCGCCTACGGCCAGCGCGGATTCGGCGTCGGCGTCGTGGGGCCCGCCGATCCCTTCGCGGGCGTGCTCGCGATCCTCGGTTCGCTGTGGCCGGGGGCGCCGTCCTACGCGCTCATCATGCTCTGGCTGCTCGCACTGCCCCTGGCTGTGCTCGGCGGCTGGTTCGTGGCCACCCGGATCACCGACCGCGCGTCCCTGCGGATCCTCGCGGGCGCGATCTGGGCGCTCGCGCCGACCTTCCTCATCGCCCTCGCCCAGGGCCGTCCCGCCGCCGTCCTGCTGCACCTGCTGCTGCCGTGGGCGTTCCACGCCGGTCTCGTGGCGTGGCGATCGTGGGGTGCCGCGGGTGCGGCGTCCCTGCTGACCGCCGCCGCGCTGGCCTGCGCGCCATCGCTCGCCCCGGCGCTCGTGCTGCTGTGGTTCGTGGCGATCGTCTGGCTGCTCGCTCGCCGGTCCGTGCGGGGTGCGGTCCGCATGCTGTGGGTGCTCGTGCCGAGCGTCGTGGTCTTCGCGCCGCTGGTCTGGTGGCAGCTCGCGCACGGCAGCCTCCTCGGCCTCCTCTCCGACCCCGGCGTGATCGTCGCCGCGCCGCAGGCGGGTGCGGACGCCGCGGGCAGGCTCGCGCTGCTCGGCGGCCTGCCGACCACGGACCAGGCCGGCTGGCCGGCCCTTCTGGGCGTGCACGACGCCGGCTGGGTGCTGTGGCTCTTCGCTCCGCTCGGCCTGCTCGCCCTCCTGTCCACGATCTCGCCGCGGTGGAGCGTGGGAATCGGATCCCTCCTCGTCGCGGCGACCGGACTCGCGACCGCGCTCGCGACCGTGGGACTCAGCGTGGCGTTCGCGCAGTCCGCCGCGGTGCCGATCTGGCCCGGCACCGCGCTCAGCCTCGCTCTGCTCGGAGCGCTCGGCGGTGCCCTGGTCACCCTGGACAGCGCCCTCACGCTGCCCGTCCTGCGCGGCGCCGCGGCGCTCATCGCCGTCGCCGGTGTCGTGGTCTGCGCGATCCCGACCGCGGCCTCGTTCGTGACCGGCACCGCGGCGATCCAGCGCAGCGACGGCAGCACCCTGCCCGCCTACGTCAACGCCCAAGCCAGGGACGATCGCGAGATCGGCACGCTCGTGCTGACGGCTCAGCCGCAGGGGGCCCTGTCGACCACGGTCGTCTGGGGGCCCAGCGCGACCCTGAGCGCACAGGCGACGATGCTCAACACCGCGCCGCGCGCGCAGGGACGCGATCTCAGCGGGCTCTCCGTCGACCTTGTCTCGACGCGGCGCTTCGACGCCCCCGCCGCGCTCGCCGCGCTCGGCGTGCGCTACGTGCTCGTCGAAGCCGGCAGCGAGAAGGAGACAGGCCCGCAGCGCGCCCTCCGCCTGCAGGCCGGAACCGCGCTCGATCAGCGCGCGGGCTTCGTCCGCGTCGGGGAGACGCCGCGCGGCGTGCTGTGGCGGATGGAGCGCCAGCCCGATGCCCGCCCCGGAGTCGGCGCCGCGCAGCACGCGACGGCCCAGCTCGTCGTCACGGTCGAGGTGATCGTCCTGCTCGCCGCGCTGCTGCTGTCGATCCCCACTCGGGCATCGCGGCGTGCGGCGCGCGCGGTGCCCCGTGCGATCGGCGTCGTGCCGGAGCGCGCTCCTCGGGCGCCGAAGCCCCCGCGGGACCGTCGTCGCCCGCCCCGGAAGCGGCCGGTGCCGACCCCGACCGGGTCCGTCGTCATCCCCGCCGCCGAACCCGCGGTCGAACCCACGCCCGAACCCGCTGTCGTGTCCGCGGTCGAGCCCGACGCCGCGCGGGACGGGCGTCCCGCCCCGGAGAGTGGCACGGCGGAGAGAGACACCGTGGATGAGGCCGCCCCGCGTGAGACGGGCTCGCTCGCGGTCGTCGAGGAAACTTCGCCCTCGGATCCGACCGCGGACGAAGCCTCCCCGGACGCGTTCGCATCCGCCGGGAAGGGCGAGCCCCTGAGTGACACCGACGCCGACGCCGACGCCGAGGGCGCTGCGCGGTCCGAGTGGACCGACACGGGCGACGAGCCGGCCACCGGTAGCGAGGTCACCGCTGACACCGGCTCGCACGCCAGGCCCGCGAAGGAAGGCGACCGATGAGCAAGCCCCAGAAGACCGCCGTCCGGATCGCGGCGACGGGCGCCCGTCTCGCCGCGGGCATCGTGGTCTCCGCCGCGTGCGTGGCCGGCGCGGCCTTCGCGATCCCCGCCGCCTGGCCGACGGTCACGGCCACCCCTCCCCGCACGACGGTCACGCCCGTCGCGGCCGACACGCTGCTCTCCTGCACGGGACCGTTCCTCGCGCTCGGACGCGACGCGACCCAGCCCGATGCGCTCGGCATCGCGGCGACGCCGTCCGTCGTCAGCGCGGCGGCTCCGGGATCGTCGCTGTCGGCGCAGAGCCTCGCCCTGCCCGCCGTGCCCGGCGGCGAGGCTGCAGCGTTCACCGCCCCGCCGAGCGACGCCGCCCCGGCGCAGGTCGCCGCGGCACAGTCCGTCTCGGTGTCGTCGGAGGATCTGGCGGGCTTCGCCGCCTCGGCCTGTCGTCCGCCGAGCCTCGACTCCTGGCTCGTCGGCGGAGCGGGCACCACCGGATCCAACGACATCGTCCTCGTCGCGAACCCCGGCGCCGTCGCCGCGTCCGTCACGTTCACCGAGTTCGGTTCGCAGGGGCTCGCGCCCCGGGTCTCGGAGCTCGTCGTGCAGCCGGGCACCCAGGCGGCCGTCCCGCTCGTGGGAAGCGCCGCGGGGGAGCCGAGCCCGGTGGTCGAGGTCACCTCGACCGGCGCGCCCGTGCGCGCGGCCCTGCAGTCCAGCCTCATCCGCACGCTCGATCCGGTCGGCGTCGACACCCAGGACGCGGTGCCGCAACCGCGCACCGACTTCTCCCTCCTCGGCGTCCGGGCCCTCGTCCCCTCGGCCGACGACGACGCGACCACCGCCGTCCGTCTGCTGGCACCGCACGAGGGCGCCACGGTCACGCTGCAGCCCCGCAGCGCCGCCGACGGCAGCGCGGTCGGCGCGCCGAAGAAGGTCAAGCTCACGGCGGGGCAGGTCGGATCCGTCGACTTCTCGTCGCTCAAGCCGGGCCTCTACGGCATCGACATCACCTCGACCGCGCCGGTCGTGGCTGCCGCACGGCAGACCACGGGGGTCGCGAAGGGATCCGATTTCGCCTGGATGACGCCTGCGCCGGACATCACGGGGACGACCACGTTCGCCGTGGCGGCCGGTCCCTCTCCGCAGCTGCACGTGCAGAACGCCTCCGCGCAGGACGTCGCGGTCGAACTCGCCCCGGTCTCCGGCGGTGCGTCGCAGAAGCTGACCCTGAAGACGGGGGAGGCGGTCACCGTTCCGCTCACGGCCTCCACCGTCTGTCGCCTGCAGGCGCCGACGGCCGTGCGCGCCGCGGTCGGTTTCTCCGGCCCGGGGCAGCTCGCCGGCTATCCGGTGTGGGCGACCGATGCGGCGGCGGCACCGATCGAGGTCTACCAGCGCTGAGCCGCGGGTACGCCGTGCGGGCGGAGCGCCGCGGATTCAGTCTTCCGGGTGGTGCGGATCCAGTTCCCAGGGCTCCCGCCCGATGTACT
The DNA here is from genome assembly GCF_945952435.1 of uncultured Microbacterium sp. Taxonomy (GTDB): domain Bacteria; phylum Actinomycetota; class Actinomycetes; order Actinomycetales; family Microbacteriaceae; genus Microbacterium. The sequence goes on along the minus strand of NZ_CAMFHZ010000006.1, from coordinate 12,707 downwards.
GCGCGGCGGCCCGGAACACGGCACCCTCGATCGCGACCCTGCGATGCGCGGCGTCGTCGTGCCCCGGTTCCATGAGCCGCTCGATCGGCACCCGGAACAACACGATCCGTTGTCCGCGGGTGTCGACCAGCCAGCGCGGAAGACCGTCCGGGTCGGCGTGCGACGGCATGGCGGCGATCTCGATCCGCACCGGCCGCAGATCGGGCCACATCGACCGCAGCAGCTCGACCGCCGATCCGACGTGCAGGTCGAACGTGTCCAGCCGACCGTCTAGAGGCGGCAGCGGCGGCTTCACGACGGAGCTGCGTCCGAGCCGGCCGTGACGGCCGTGGCGGTCCCCGCGTCGCGGTGCGGGGACCGGACGGGCGGAACGGGTGCGACGCATGCCGCAAGTCTATGCGCGCGGACGGATGGCGGACGTGCGCGCGGCATCCCCGCGCCGACCCCCGGGCGTCGTAGGCTGGGGCCGATGTACGGACGACTCTGCTCCAAGGTGGGCTGCGCACGCGAGGCTGTCGCGACCCTCACCTACGACTACGGCGACCAGATGGCTGCGGTCGGGCCCCTCGGGGTCGAGAACGACCCGCACGCGCACGATCTGTGCGCGATCCATGCCGAGCGTCTCTCCGTGCCCACGGGATGGATCGTCGTGCGCCACGAGAGCCTGCAGGCCTGAGCGGATCCGCGTCCTCGCGTCCGCTCAGAGCCCGACGCGCGTCCCGCTGAGCCGCTCGACCCGCTCGTCGGCGAGCGCGAGCCCCCGGCGTTCCCGCTGCCGCCGCAGCACCGACGCGGCCGTCAGCACGGCTTCCGCGGGCACGGCCGGAACGGGCGAGATGTAGGGGGCGGCCTCCTGAAAGAGGTCCTGTGCGACACGCGCCCGCGCTCCCGGGTCCAATCGCGTCGCGTTCTCGAGGAACTGCGCGATCCGGCGCGCGAGCCGATCCGGCATGCGTGCGACGTCCGCGATCGCGGCCCAGCCTTCGAGCCCCGGTGGCAGGACCGGGACGCGGTAGGGCAGGGGCGGCGTGCGCACGCGCTGGCTGTAGGTGCCCGCCACGAGGTCGCCGAGCCGTTGCGACCGGGCGTTGAACGCGGCGGTGAGGAAGGCCAGGGCGCCGAAGGTGGCGTAGATCTCGAGGACGCCGATGAGGGATCGGATGAGCGCCTGCCGGAAGCCCGCGGCACCGCCGTCGACGCGCACAATCCGCCCGCCGACGGCGAGCCGGCCGAGACTGCGGCCGTGCGTGATCGTCTCGACCGCGCAGGGGACGAGGACGAACGCGGTCACGAGCGCGAGCACGGCGAGGATCCGGTCCAGCGCGGGATCCCCGAGCGCTCCGAGCACCCAGTACCGCACCACGAGGTAGGCGGCGAAGATCGCGAACGCCACGAGCATGTCGATGAGCGCGCCGAGCGTCCGAAGCAGCAGGCCGACCGGCTGCACCTCGATCGCCACGGCCTCGCCGGAGAGCACCTCGTCCGCGGACTCGAGGACCTCGACATGCTGTGCGCGCGACATGGGTACAGTAAATCAGGTGGACGCCGACGCGCTGGCCGATGCCAGGAACCGCGAATGGACGCGGCTGGACGAGCTGAGCCGCGCCCGACTCGACGGCGCGGGCGTCGACGAGCTGATCACCCGATACAGGGCCGCCTCCGCGGATCTCGCCGATCTGCGGGCCTCTGTCGGGAGCTCGCCGCAGAGCGCCCATGTCTCGACCATCCTGGCCCGTGCCCGATTGCGGCTCACGGGCCAGAGCGAGAACGTCGTCCGCCAGGCGGGACGCTTCTTCGCCCTGCAGCTGCCCGCCGCGCTCTACCGTCTGCGGTGGACGACGCTCGCGATCGCTCTTGCCAGCCTCTCCGTCGTCGTGGCGGTGGCCGCGTGGATCTCGCAGGATCCGGCGGCTGTCGCCGCGCTCGGGCCCCGTGCCGACCTGCAGCAGTACGTCGACCACTCGTTCACGGAGTACTACACGGAGAACCCGGCGGCGGAGTTCGCCGGGATGGTGTGGACCAACAACGCGTGGATCGCGGCGCAGTGCGTCCTACTCGGGGTGACCGGGATCTGGCCCCTCTTCATGCTCCTGCAGAACGCCGTGGGCATCGGGGTGGCCGTGGGCGTGATGTTCGCGTTCGGCCGGGGCGACGTCGTCGTGCTCTACCTGCTGCCCCACGGCATGCTCGAGCTCACATGCATCTTCGTCGCCGCTGCGGCCGGACTGCACATCTTCTGGGCCTGGGTCGCCCCGGGCGCACGGTCCAGGGCCGCTGCGCTGGCCGCCGCGGGACGGTCCCTGGGCACGGTCGCGATCGGGCTCGTCTTCGCGCTGGGTCTGTCCGGTCTGGTCGAGGGGTTCGTGACCGGATGGGGGCTGCCCTGGCCGGTGAAGATCGGCATCGGGGCGCTCGCGCTCGCCGTCTTCCTCGGCTACATGCTCGTCCTCGGGCGCCGCGCCGTGCGCCGCGGCGAGACCGGCGACCTCACCGAGTTCGAGGCGGGCACGCCGACGCTCGTCGCCGGCTGAGCCCACTCCTCGCCGTTCCACGCGTTCCGACGGGTCGCGGATCCCGGCGGCGAGCGGATCAGCGCGCCGGCGGGTCGAAGAGCGCGCGATACGTGAAACCGGACACGAGCGCGCCGAGCGCGGGGAAGACGAGGAAGGCCCAGAGCTGGGTCAGGGGGCCGATCCCTCCGTAGATCGCGGTCGCGAGAGAACGTGCGGGATTGATCGAGGCGTTGTCGATCGGCATCGTCGCGAGCACGGCGACCGCCAGGGCCACGCCGATCGCGATCCCTGCGAGTCCCGTTCCGCGTGCCGGGTGCGTGACGCCGAGGAAGACGAAGAGGAACAGGGCGGTGAAGACGAGCTCGGCGATGACCGCGGCCCAGCCGCCGAAGCCTCCGGGGGACAGCGGCCCCCAGCCGTTGCTGGCGAAGCCGGCGTCCTGCATGCGCGGGAGCCAGCCCTCGGGACCGAAGGTGCCGATCAGCGTGAGCACGGTCGACGCCACGAGGCCACCGACCAGTTGCGCGACGACGTAGGGGCCGGCGTCGCGCCAGCGGATCCGGCCCGCCGCCGCGGCTCCGAGCGTCACCGCGGGATTGAAGTGGCCTCCCGACAGGGGACCGAACGCGTAGAAGCCGACGAGCATCGCTCCGCCGAACGCCGCCGCCACGGCGAGGTACACGCCCGACTGCGCCCCCGGATCCGCGAAGCGCCCCGTCGCGAACAGTGCCGTGCCGACGCCGGCCGTCACGAGCAGGAAGGTGCCGAGAGCTTCCGCGACGAGCCGCGCGGGCAACGCCGCAGGCACCGGTGAGAGGGCCGCGGTCGGTGCGACGGGGGAGGACATCTCACTCCTTGCTGGGTCGCGCCACGCGGCACGATCCGTGAGCGAGACTAGTCGCACGCACCGTGCAGGCGGGCGCGGCACGGCGTGCGGGGACGGATCGACCCCGCCGTTCGGACGGACGACGGGGTCGGGGGCACGCGCGACGGGTCAGCGCACGTCGAAGCGGTCGAGCTCCGAGACCTTGGCCCAGGCGGCGACGAACGCATCGACGAAGGCGTCCGCCGCGTCGTCGCTCGCGTACACCTCGGCCAGCGCCCGCAGCTCGGAGTTCGAGCCGAAGACGAGATCGGCGCGGGTGCCGATCCACGTCCGCTCCCCGGTCGTGTCGTCCGTCGCCTGGAAGGCGTGCGAGCCGGGATCCAGCGGCTTCCACGTCGTGTTCAGATCCAGGAGGTTCACGAAGAAGTCGTTCGTGAGCACGCCCGGCGTGGCGGTGAGGAGGCCGTAGGCCGAGCCGTCCCAGTTCGTGCCCAGCACGCGCAGGCCGCCGACGAGCGCGGTCATCTCCGGGGCCGATAGCGTCAGCAGGTTCGCGCGGTCGATGAGCAGGTGCTCCGCGGGGATGCCCCGGGCGACGTCGCTCACGTAGTTGCGGAATCCGTCGGCCTGCGGGTTGAGGTACTGGAACGACTCGACGTCGGTCTGCTCCTGCGTCGCATCCGTGCGGCCGGGGGTGAACGGCACCTCGACGGTGCGTCCCGCGGCGGCGGCGGCCTGCTCGACGCCGACGTTGCCGGCGAGGACGACGAGGTCCGCGAACGACACCTGCGCCCCGCCCTCCGCGTTGAACGCGGCCTGCACGGTCTCGAGCGCCGCGATCACGCGGGCGAGCTCGGCCGGCCGGTTGACCTCCCAGCTGCGCTGCGGCTCCAGACGGATCCGGCCGCCGTTCGCCCCGCCGCGCTTGTCGCTGCCACGGAAGGACGCGCTCGCGGCCCACGCGGTCGAGACGAGGTCGGACACGCCGAGCCCGGTCGCGGCGATGCGCTCCCGGAGCCGCGCGATGTCGTCGGCGTCGAGGAGGGCGCCGGTCTGCGCGGGGACCGGATCCTGCCAGAGGAGATCCTCCGCCGGCACCTCGGGGCCGAGGTAGCGGGCCTTCGGGCCGAGATCGCGGTGCGTGAGCTTGAACCAGGCGCGGCTGTACGCATCCGTGAACGCAGCCTGGTCGTCCTTGAACCGGAGCGAGATCTCGCGATACGCCGGGTCCTCGCGCAGAGCCAGATCGGTCGTGAGCATGCGCGGCTCGCGGCGCCCGTCGCCCTGCGCCTCCGGGACCATGTCGGATCCCGCGCCGTCCTTCGGCCGCCAGTGCTTGCCTCCGCCGGGGCCGGTGGTCAGCTCCCAGTCGTAGGCGAAGAGGATGTGGAAGAACTCGTTGTCCCAGCGGGTGGGGTGATAGGTCCAGGTGACCTCGAGGCCGGATCCGATGGTGTCGTTGCCGCTCCCGGTCCCGTGGCTGCTCTTCCAGCCCAGTCCCATCTGCTCCATCGGGGAGCCCTCGGGGTTCTCGCCGACGTTGCCGGCCTCGGGAGCGGCGCCATGGGTCTTGCCGAACGTGTGGCCTCCGGCGATGAGGGCCACGGTCTCCTCGTCGTTCATCGCCATGCGGCCGAACGTCTCGCGGATGTCCTTGGCGGCGGCCAGCGGGTCCGGCACGCCCTCCGGGCCCTCCGGGTTGACGTAGATGAGGCCCATCATGGTCGCCGCGAGTGGCTTCTCCAGCGAGCGCCCGCCCTCGTCGTCGGTGCTGATGCGCGGACTGGAGTCGAGCCAGACCTTCTCCGAGCCCCAGTACACGTCGTCGTCGGGCTCCCAGACGTCGGGGCGACCTCCGGCGAAGCCGAAGGTCGGCATGCCCATCTGCTCGTGCGCCACGTTGCCGGCGAGGATCATCAGATCCCCCCAGCTGAGCGCGCGTCCGTACTTCTTCTTGACCGGCCAGAGCAGGCGACGGGCCTTGTCCAGGCCCACGTTGTCGGGCCAGCTGTTCAGGGGCGCGAACCGCTGCTGACCGGTTCCGCCGCCGCCACGGCCGTCGAACACCCGATAGGTGCCGGCCGAATGCCAGGCCATGCGGATCATCAGGGGACCGTAGTGGCCGAAGTCGGCCGGCCACCAGGGCTGGGACTCGGTCATCACGGCGGCGACGTCCTGCTTGACGGCATCGAGGTCGAGCGCTTCGAAGGCGGCCTTGTAGTCGAAGTCGCCGCCGTGCGGATCCCCGATCACCGGGTTCTTCGCGAGCACGCGCAGGTTGAGCCGTTCGGGCCACCAGTCGTCGTTGCCGGTGCGGCGCGAAGAGGAGCGCTCCGCACCGCCCGAGTGGTCGATCGGGCACGCGTCGGTCACATCAGTCATGGCTGATCCTTTCCAATGGTCGGTCTGTGGGGCGGGGGAAGACGGCGCGACGGAGCTCGTCGGGGGAGGGCCCCGAGGCGGCGCGACGCGATGGCCTCAGCGGCCGGGGGAGGCCTCTTCGCAGGCGCGGCAGATCGCGCGGTACGTGACGGACGCCTCCAGAAGGCGCATCCCGTGGTCCTCCGCGGGGTGCAGACACGGTGCCGCGCCCACCGAGCACGAGACGGTTTCGAGCCTGCCGCAGCGCACGCACTGCATGTGGTGGTGGTTGTCGTCCGGCTCGACCTCGAAGAGCGCGCGATCGGCGTCCGGAAGGCTCACGCGCCGGGCGACACCCGCCTCGACGAGGTCGCCGAGGATCGCGTGCACGGTCGGCAGCGCGATCCCGCTTCCGGTCACCGCCGTGTGCAGGCGGTCGGCGGAGCTGTGCGGGGACAGCGCCAGCGCCTGGAGCACGGCGATGCGCTGCACTGTGACGCGGAGGCCTGCGTCGTGCAGAATCGCCGAGGTGTCCATGGCTCCAGGCTACCTTTTCCTGAATGATTCAGAAAAAGGCGGACGTTGTGGGCGTGTCTCCCTGCCCGGTCGATGCGCCCGCTCAGAGCCTGCCGAGGGCCTTGAGCTCGAGGTACCGGTCGGCGATGCGCGGGGGAAGATCGTCCGGATCCGCCGCCAGCGGCTCGCCGCCGGCGCGACGGATCGCGTCGGCGACACGGGCGGCGTCCTGGAGCGTGCGCTCGGCGGCCGCCGCGAGGTAGACGTCCTCACGCGACGTCCTCGCCCGGGCCAAGGCGTCGATCGACACGTCGGTCGCGGATCCGACGAGGACGGTCGTCGCACGCGACACCGCGGGGAAGGCGCCGAGAAAGGACCGCGCGCTCTCCACCGCGTCCTGCGCGGTGAGGACCACGACGAGGGACGGGCGGGTCGTCACGGATCGGATCGCGCCGAAGGCCGCGGTCCAGTCCGTGTCGACCAGACGGGCGTGCACGGGGGCCATCGCGTCGGACAGAGCAGGCAGCAGGGCAGGCCCGTCCACGCCGCTGACCCGTGCGCGCACGGTGCGATCGAACAGCAGCAGGTGCACGTGGTCACCGGCGCGCTGGGCGAGTGCGGACAGCAGCAGCGCCGACTCGTAGGCGGCGTCGAGGCGGGTGCCGTCGCCGACCCGCGCCGCGGCGGTGCGCCCGGTGTCGATCAGGATCACGACGTGCCTGTCGCGCTCGGGGCGCCAGGTGCGGAGCATGGTCGAGCCGGCGCGGGCGGTCGCTCGCCAGTCGATCGCCCGCACGTCGTCGCCGCGGACGTATTCCCGCAACGAGTCGAACTCCGTGCCCTGCCCCCGCACGAGCACGCTCGTGTTGCCGTCGAGCTCGCGCAGCCGCGCCAGCCGGGACGGGAGGTGACGGCGGGAGGCGAACGGCGGAAGCACCCGGATCGCGCCGCGGACGGAGTGTCTGCCCTGCCGCCCGGCCAATCCCAGCGGCCCGGTCGACCGGATCGCGACGAACTCGCTCGTCAGCTCGCCGCGGCGCCGCGGGTGTAGCCGGATCGTCACACGTCGGCGCTCGCCCGGCGGCAGGTCGAGCGGCGCCCTGCCCCGATTCGCGACGCCGGCGGTCGGCTGCCACGCGTCGCGCAGCCAGCCGTGGAGGCGACGGGCGCCGAGGTTCTGCACGACGACCGCGACATCCACCTCTTCGTGCTGGCGGGCGCGGAGCGGCACGTCGCGCCGCATCCGCACCGCTCCCACGGGCGCGGCGAGCAGCGTGTCCACGGCCGCGAGCAGCAGGCACAGCACGAGCCACCCGGCGAGCACGAGCCAGGGCGGCAGGCCGGCGCCGGTGAGCAGCACGAGCGGCACGACGCCGAGGGCGACGGCGAGCACGGAACGACCGGTGAGGAACACGTCCGGACCTCCGCGCCTAGATCGGCACGCGCGTCTGCTGCACGACGCTCGTGAGGACGGCGTCCGCGGAGACGCCCTCCATCTCGGCATCGGGGCGCAGCTGCAGGCGGTGCCGCCACACCGGGATGAGCATGGTCTGCACGTGATCGGGCGTGACGGCGCTCGAGGCGTTCAACCACGCCCACGCCTTGGCCGCCGCCAGCAGCGCCGTCGATGCGCGCGGGGACGCGCCGAGCTCCACGGACGGGGACTGCCGCGTCGCGCGAGCCAGATCGACCACGTAGCCGAGGACGTCGTCGGTCACCTGCACGCGCCCCGCCGCCTCCTGAGCGGCGAGGATCTCCGCGGCGCTGACGACCGGATGCAGATCGGTGAGCGCGCGGGGGGAGAAGCCGTCCGCGTGCCGCCGGAGCACCGAGACCTCGGCCTCCCGTTCGAGCATGCCGACGACGAGCTTCATGAGGAAGCGGTCGAGCTGCGCCTCCGGCAGCGAGTAGGTGCCCTCGTGCTCGATGGGGTTCTGCGTCGCGGCGACGAGGAACGGATCCGGCAGCGCGAGGCTCTCGCCGTCCGAGGACACCTGGCGCTCCTCCATCGCCTCCAGCAGCGCGGCCTGCGTCTTCGGCGGGGTGCGGTTGATCTCGTCGGCGAGCAGGACGTTCGTGAATACCGGCCCCCGGCGGAACTCGAACTCACCGGATCGGGCGTCGTAGACCAGCGATCCGGTCACGTCGCCCGGCATCAGATCGGGCGTGAACTGCACGCGCTTGGTGTCCAGGCCCAGCGCCCGGGAGAACGCGCGCACGATGAGGGTCTTGGCGACGCCGGGCACGCCTTCCAGCAGCACGTGCCCCCGGGCGAGCAGGGCGACGAGCAAACCAGTGACCGTGCCCGCCTGCCCGACGACGGCCTTGTCCACCTCCGCGCGGACGCGCTGCATGGCCTGCCGCAGAGCATCGTCGTCACCCGCCCGCGGCGCCGTCGCGGCGGACGCCGCTGAGGACGCCTCGATGGCCGCCGCTTCGCGTGAGGCCACGGCATCCGGACGCGGGGCGGGAGGCGGCGGCGGTGTCGTGGCGGCGGCGGTGGTCCCGGGATCGTCAGTCACGGGTGCTCCTTTCGATGCGGACCGCGTCCTCGACGGCGGTCTCCAGGGCGGTGAGGTTGCGGGCGAAGGGGACGAGCTCGGCGTCGCTCGTGGGCAGCGGTCCGGTCAGCACCGCGCGGCAGGCGGCGCGGTCCGCGCGGATCCGGTCGGCCACCGCGTCGGCCACGGACGCGGGATCGGCGCGGGAGGCGAGTCCGAGACGCCGCGCGAGGCGGGCGGTGGTGCCGTCGCGCAGCGCCTGCGCGGCATGCGCGGCGTCGGCCGCCTTCGCCGTGAGCCGCGCACGCCCGAGCATCGTCTCCGAGGCCCGCACCGTCACGGGAAGGGTCTCCGCGACGAGCGGCCCGAAGCGGCGCCCGCGCCACACGCCCGCGGTGGCCGCCGCGATCATGAGCAGGACGATCGCCGGGGTCACCCATCCCGGGACCAGGTCGCCCAGCGACGCGTCGGCGTCGGTGTCGGTGCGGTCCGTGTCCTCGATCGACGGCACGTACCAGACCACGCGCGGCCGGGTTCCGAGCAGCGCGAGCCCGAGGGCGGCGTTGCCGTTCTCGGCGAGGTGCTCGTTGGTGAACAGCGTCGAACCGTCCACGATCGCCCTCCGCTGACCGTCGCGCTCGTCGAGCAGCACCGCCGCGCCCTCCGCGTCCCCGAAGCACGCCGTGACACCGGGCGCCGCGCGGAACAGCTGCCCCGGCGCGATCGTGCCGACGCGGGAGAACGCGGCGACCTCGCAGCCGGGTCCCGCGCGAGACGGCGACGGCTCATCGGCGTAGCCGCCGAGCCGCGTGAGCCGCAGGATGCGCGCGCTCGCAGAGAGCAGCACCACGTCGTCCGAGCGGTCGAGCAGCCGTTGCGTGCCGGCGTCCGTGAGCGTGGTCGGATCGGACGTCACGAGGCTGCTGCGCTCGTCGAGCAGGCGTTCGACGTCGGCGCGCGTGCGAGCGACCTCCACGGCGACGCCCTCGTGGCGCAGCAGCTCGACGAGCGCCCTCGTGCCGTCGGGGCCCGCGGACTCGGGATCCAGGACGTAGCGCTGGGCGCGGGATCCTGCGTTCGCGAAGAGGAGCCCTGCGGCGGCGACGACCGCGACGAGGAGCGCCACCACGAGCCAGCCGACCAGCCGCCGGATCCTGCCCCGGTCGCGCACGAGCGTGGGCTCGCCGCGCTCGGTCGACGCGACGACGGATGCGGGGGCGTCGACGGTCATGCGCGCCACTCCCGCGCGGCGGGCGCGGCATCGGCCGGGGCGGCCTCCTCCGGGCGCATCCGCGCCACCCTGTCGTCGATCGCGACCACGGCACGGTACCGGTCGGCGTCTCCGGGGACCCCGAGATAGCGCACCTCGTCGAACGTCACGGCGGCACCGTGCAGCTTTTCGCCGACGGCCGGGAACGGCACCGCCGCCTCGCGGGCGATCGTCTGCGCGGTCGCGCCCGGCGCGGGGGCGATGAGGTCGCGCTCGAGGAGGCCCCGTGCCAGGGCGCGGTAGCGGAGCACGATCGCCGCGGCCCAGTCCTCCGATGCGGCGGCGCGATCGGCGTCGTCGCGGAGCCGCGCGGCCGTGCGGTCGTCCGCCGCTCCGAGCAGGATCGCGGGCGAGGCTCCGGTCCGGGAACGCCGGGGTCGCCCCCACACCACGAGCACCGCGACCAGCACGGCGGCGAGGACGATCCCGATCGCGATCGCTGCCCCGGGTCCGAGCGCGGCGGCTCCGTCCGTCGTGAACAGGCGCGACACGGCGTCGACGATCGCGCGCGCCCAGCGATCGACGAGGGTCGGACGCGCGGCCTGATACACGGCCTTGGCGAGCTCCTCCTCCGCGAGGCGGCGCGCGTCGTCGCCATCCGGGATCAGGGGGATCGCGGAGAGCAGGATCGGGACGGAGACCGGCATGCCGCGGTTCAGCGGGTGGACCCGGGCGCGGCCCAGCCGTCGCGCTCGTGCTCGGACGGCGCCGCGACGGGACGGGCGGGCGGCGACGGCGGCGGAGGGGGTGCGACCGGCGGAGCGTATCCCTGCGAGGGGGCCGGGAGGTAGCCGCCGTACGCGGGAGCGCCGTACGCGGGAGCGCTGTACTCAGGAGCGCCGTACGCGGGAGAGCCGTAGGAGGCGGGGCGCGGCGGGCGGAAGCCGCGTCCGACCGCACGGGCGTCGTCGACACGGAACGGATCCGCGCCGTCGTCCTGGCCCGCCGCGCGCCGCTCCATCGCGGCCATCAGATCCTGATCCAGTCCCTCGTACCGCATCCGGCAGTCGATGTAGACGAGAGTTCCCGCCGTGGCCTGCACGACGCCTCCGATCGACTGCACCACGATCACGATGATCTGGGCGATGATCATGGTCACGACCGTACCGACCGCGATCGAGGACTCCGTCCCGCCGAGCGGCGTGAGCACTCCGCCGAACAAGGAGCCCACGAGCCCGGAGATCGTGCTGAGGGTCTGCGAGACCGCCGCGAAGATCGCTCCGATGACGAAGGCGATGCCGAACGCGAACCAGAACCGCCCCCGGGTGAGTCGCCACGACCGCACGATCGCGTCGCGGATCCCCGCACCCTCGACGACGAGCAGCGAGGGAACCAGCATGAGCTTCGTGCCGATCCAGATCGCCAGCGCGACGAGGCCGAGCATGCCGAGCACGGTCGCGAGGATCGTGACCACGAGGCCCGCTCCGCGGAACCCGGTGGGGACGCCGATCGCCCCGATCGCGATCGCGAGCACGAGAGTCGCCGCGAGCAGCGACGCGAGTCCGTAGAGCAGCACGTAGCCGATGAGACGCCACGCGGCGGGCTTGACGCGCGCCCACAACGCCCGCAGGGTCGCCGGCTCCCGCAGCACCGCGGCGCGGACGTCCGCGGCCACGACCCCCTGCACGATCGCGCCGAATGCGGAGGAAACGAGGCCCATCAGGACCGTGGCCAGGCCGAAGATCGCGGCCGACCCGACGAGGATCGTCACGAAGTCGTCGCTGCCGGGGCGCACCGTGTCGAGACGGCCGAACGCCGCGACGGCCACCACGCCGACGACCGTGCCGACGGCGACGAGGACGAGCAGCTGCACGACGATCGCGAATCCGAAAAGGACCTTGGGGTTGTGCCGCAGCGCGGCGAACGCCTTGCCCAGCACCGTCCCGAACCCGAGCGGGCGCAGCGGGATCAGGCCGGGTTTCGGCGCGGGGGTCCAGCTCTCGTTCGTCACGAGTCCTCCCGTTCTCGTCGTGGATCCCATCGTGGCATACGCCTCCGACGGCCGACCCGCCGGTTCCGCCGTCTTCCCCGGCGTGTGAAGTACGCTGGTCCCACGTGTGGGCTGCGCGCCGAGCCACCCGCACGCCTTGGACGAAAGACGACTGGGCACAATGACCTCACGCATCCTCGTGGTCGATGACGACACGGCTCTGGCCGAGATGATCGGAATCGTGCTGCGCACGGAGGGCTTCGAGCCCGTGTTCTGCGCGGACGGAGCCAAGGCCGTCGACGAGTGGCGTACCCAGCGCCCCGACCTCGTCCTGCTCGACCTCATGCTTCCCGGGATGGACGGCATCGAGATCTGCACGCGGATCCGCGCCGAGTCCGGAGTCCCCGTCATCATGCTCACGGCGCGCAGCGACACCGCCGACGTCGTCCGAGGGCTCGAGGTCGGCGCGGACGACTACATCGTCAAACCCTTCAACCCCAAGGAGCTCGTCGCCCGGATCAGGACCCGGCTGCGGCCCACCCCGCAGTCCACGACCGAGGTGCTGAGGATCGGGGATCTGACGATCGACGTCGACGCGCACGAGGTGCGCCGGGGGTCCGACGCGATCGCGCTCACCCCGCTGGAGTTCCAGCTGCTCGTCGCGCTCGCGTCCAAGCCGCAGCAGGTCTTCTCCCGCGAGATGCTGCTCGAGCAGGTGTGGGGCTACCACTACAAGGCCGACACCCGCCTCGTGAACGTGCACGTGCAGCGGCTGCGCGCGAAGGTCGAG
>NZ_CAMFHZ010000005.1 GCF_945952435.1 uncultured Microbacterium sp. | reverse complement strand
CGCCTATCCGGCCATCGACGCGCTCAGCCAGCTACCCGCTCATCTGCGAAGAGCCAGCAATCTCGCGCTCGTCGCGGCCGCGGGGTTCGGACTCGTCGCCGTGCTCGGCGGCGGGCGGAGACTGCGCATCGCGGTCGCGGTCACGGCGCTCGCGGGATTCGTCGTCCTCGTGACACCCCAGCCGAGTGTGATCCGGGCCGCGGCGATGGCCGGGGTGGCCATGTCGGCGATCCTGATCGGCAGACCGCGCGCCGGGTTGTCGGTGCTGCTCCTCGCGATCACCGTGCTTCTGCTCGGGGATCCGCGTCTGTCCGCTGCTCCAGGATTCGCGCTGTCCGCCGCGGCGACCGCGGGCCTCATCGTGCTCGCTCCGCCCCTGGCGCGGGGGCTCGCGCGATGGCTGCCCTCGCCGGTCGCCGTGGCCGTCTCGGTTCCGCTCGCGGCGCAGCTCGCGTGCGGGCCGATCCTCGCGCTGTTCGCCGCTCAGCAGTCGGTGGTCGGCGTCCTCGCCAACCTGATCGCCCAGCCCGCGGCGCCGCTCGCGACGATCCTGGGCCTGCTGGCGTGCCTCGCGATGCCGGTGCCTGCGCTGGCCGACCTTCTGGCGGCGACGGCATGGCTCCCCTCCGCCTGGATCGCACAAACTGCGCGGGTGACCGCGGCGTTCCCCGGCGCGACGATCGCCGCACCGGCGGGATTCGTCACGGCGGCAATCGTGGCCTTACTGAGCACGGTCGTGTACCTGGTGATCGTGCCGGGGCGGGGTGTACGTCCGGCGATGCGGATGGTGCTCGGCGGCGTGCTCGCGGCGGGTCTGGGCACGGCGGTCGGCTGGGCCGTACTGACCGGGCCGATCGCGGTTGCGGGGCGCCCGCAGGAGTGGAGCGTCGCGCTGTGCGACGTCGGGCAGGGCGACGCGATCGTGGTGCGCAGCGCGGGACGCAGCATGCTCATCGACACGGGGCCGGATCCGGGGCTGCTCCGGGGCTGCCTGAGCTCGTTGCACATCGACCGTCTCGACGTGCTCGTGCTCACCCACTTCGACCACGACCACGCCGGCTCTTCGGACGAGCTCGTCGGGCGGTCCGAGATCGTGCTGCACGGGCCGATCGACACGCCGCGCCATGAACAGCAGCTCGCACGCCTGCGTCGGGGTGGCGCGCGGATCGTCGCGGCGAGTGCGGGGATGACGGGCGATCTCGGAGACGCGCAGTGGCGAGTGCTCTGGCCGCGGCGCGACGAGAAGGTGTTCCCTGCGGGGAACGATGTCGGCATCGTGCTCGAGATCGCCGGCGGCGGTGTTCCCCGGAGCGTCTTCCTCGCCGACCTCTCCGCAACATCGCAGGGCATGCTCCGCCGCAGCGCGCATCCGCACGACGTGGCGGTGGTGAAGGTCGCCCATCACGGCAGCGCCGATCAGGATCCGCAACTCTATGCCGATCTTGCTCCGGCCCTCTCGCTCATCTCCGTCGGGAAGGACAACGACTACGGTCATCCGCGGCGGCAGACGCTCGACATGCTGCAGGCGTTGCATGCGCCGATCCTGCGCACGGACCAGCGCGGCCTCGTCCTCGTGTCCGTGCACGGCGGCGAGCTGCGGATCTGGACCGAACGCCCGGCAGGGGCCGTCGCCCCGGCCTCTGCGCCACCCCGCGGATCCCCATCGCCGAAGTCCCCGACCGCGCCCCGCCCGCGTTCGCGCGGTTCGTCGCGCGGCAGGAAGGTCCGCGGCCGCCGGTACCCTGGAAGCATGCCCGCATCGCGCTCCTCGTCCGCCCGTCGCGGAGCGAAGGCGACGAACATCCCGCAGGTCTCCTGGCGGGAACCCCGGCCCGCTCCGATCGTGCTCGTCTCGGGCCCGGAGGAGATCTGCGCCGAGCGTGCGATCGCCGGCGTGCGCGCCTACCTCCGGGCGGAGGACCCGGCCGTCGAGGTCAGCGATCTCCGGGCCGACGACTACGAAGCGGGCACCCTGCTGGCCCTGGCTTCGCCGTCGCTCTTCGGCGAGCCGCGGCTGCTGCGAGTCTCGGGGGTCGAGCGATGCACCGACGCCTTCCTCGCCGAGGCCGTCGCGTATCTTGACCACCCCCAGGAGGGCGCGACCGTCGTGCTGCGGCACACCGGCGCGAGCGTCCGCGGAAAGAAGCTCCTCGACGCGATCCGGGCCGGAACCGGAGGCGGGATCGAGATCGCCTGCCCCGCGATCAAGCGCGACGACGAGAAGGCCGACTTCGCCGCGGGGGAGTTCCGTGCGGCGAACCGGCGCATCCAGCCCCAGGCGTTGCGTGCTCTCGTCTCCGCGTTCTCGGACGACGTCACCGAGCTCGCCGCTGCGTGCCAGCAGTTGATCACCGATGTCGAGGGCGACGTGACGACCGAGATCGTCGAGCGGTACTACGGCGGGCGCGTCGAGGTGTCCGCCTTCGTGGTCGCCGACACGGCGATCGCAGGCCGGCTCGGGGATGCGCTCCTCGCCCTACGCCACGCCCTCGATTCCGGAGCGGACCCGGTGCCGATGGTCGCGGCCTTCGCGATGAAGCTGCGGTCGATGGCCAGGGTCGCCGGCAGCAGAGAGTCGAACTCCGTCCTCGCGGCGCGCCTCGGCATGAAGGACTGGCAGGTCGATCGCGCCCGGCGCGATCTCAGCGGGTGGAACGAGCGGTCGCTCGGCCTGGCCATCCAGGCGACGGCGCGCGCCGATGCCGATGTCAAGGGCGCCGCGCGCGACCCGATCTTCGCGCTCGAGCGGATGATCACCGTGATCGCGACCCGCGCCCCCTACGGCGGCTGATTCCCCGATCACAACCCGCTCCGCCTCGGACCTCGGCCCCCGCCCCGTGACGCGAAGGCCGTGCGGGAGACGCGAAACCCCGCCGCTCCGGAACGGAGGGCGGGGTTTCGTGCGACGAAACGGGCGCTCAGAGAGCGGCGACCTGCTTCGCGATGGCCGACTTGCGGTTCGCGGCCTGGTTCGAGTGGATGACGCCCTTGCTGACGGCCTTGTCGAGCTTCTTGGTGGCCGTCTTCAGCGCGGTCTCGGCCGCAGCCTTGTCGCCGGAGGCGATCGCCTTGCGGGTGTTGCGGACGGCGGTGCGCAGCTCGCTCTTGACGGCCTTGTTGCGCTCGCGGGCCTTCTCGTTGGTCTTGTTGCGCTTGATCTGCGACTTGATGTTCGCCACGGGTGGAAACCTTCGTTCGAGTGATGGATGGGTGTGCCGCGGGCGAGAGAGGGCGCCGTACGGCGGTCGTGAGGGAAGAACCCACACGCAAGCCAATCACCGATCTTATCAGGTGCGGGAGCGATCCCCGAACCGGAGCGCGCGGCCCGTGCGGCGCGTCGTGCGCCGACGGACCAGGGCACGTGGTGCATGCTGTGCTCGGAGCCGGAGGCGTCGATCGCACCCCGGAGATCGTCACTCGGCTCGTCGCTCCGCGGGCGGCGCCCGTCGTGACGGCTTCCCCGCGGGGACATCGGGCACGCATCGAGGAGGAACGTGCATGACGGAGATCGCGCGGCGGGTCGGCCCGCTCTGGATGACCCTGTTCACGCTCGCGTGGCTGGCGATCTGGACCGTCCAGCTCACACCGGTGCAGTTGCTGCTGCCGCTGCAGCTCGACACGAACGATCAGGGTAAGGACTGGATCGCCGGCGTCGTCTGGGCGGGAGTGGTGCTGTCCGCGGGCGGGCTCGTCGGGATCGTCGCGGCTCCGCTCGCCGGGCGCTGGTCGGATCGCACGCGTTCGCGCGCGGGACGTCGTCGTCCCTGGGCGATCGGCGGGTCGGTGCTGTCCGCCGTCGGGCTCGCGCTCACCGGCCTCGTCCACGGACCGCTCGCCGTCGGTGGCGCGTGGATCGTCGTCTCGGTGGGAGTCTCGGTAGCCTCCGCCGCGCTGACGGCGACGATCGCGGATCAGCTCGTCACTCGCCAGCGCGGCGCCGCCTCGGCCGCGGCCAGCAGCGCGCAGGCGCTCGGGATCGTGGTCGGCGTCGGCGCGGTCGTGCTGATCGGCCTCGACATCCTCTCCTCCTACCTGGTGCTGGCGGCGTTCATCCTCGTGATCGGCGTCGGCACGGCGCTGCTCCTGCCAGACCCGTCCTCTCTCGATCTCGTGATCGAGCGGCGCCCTGCGGACGCGCGGCGCTCGTCCTGGCGCGATCGGGACTTCCTCTGGCTTCTTGTCAGCCGGCTCGTCGTGAACATCGGCAACGCCTTCGGCACCGCGCTCCTGCTCTTCTTCCTCCTCTACGGCGTGCGAGTGCCGTCGGTCGAGTCGGAGGGCGACCTGCTCATCCTCATCGTCGTCTACACGGTGTTCGTCGTCATCGCGTCGATCGTCGCCGGGGTCCTGTCCGACCGGCCGAGCGCGGATCCGCTGCGACGGCGTCGTGCATTGACCGCCGCGTCCGCGCTCGTTCAGGCGCTCTCGGGGATCGTGATCCTGATCAGTCCGAGCCTGGTCATGAGCGCGGTCGCCGCCGCGATCATGGGCGTCGGCTACGGTGGGTACATGGCGGTGAGCCTCGCGTTCGCGACCGACCTGCTCAAGGATCCGGACGACCACGCGCGCGATCTCGGCCTCGTCAACGTCTCCGCGCAGCTGGGACAGCTTCTCGGGCCGCTGCTGGGAGCGGGTCTGGTGGCTCTCGTCGGCGGATTCTGGCTGCTGTTCGGAGCCGCCGCGCTGCTCTCGGTGGGCGGCGCCGTGATGACCTTCGCCGTCAGGACGACGTCTCCAGCGTCGCGAGAGCCAGCTCCAGCACCGCGTTGAAGACACGCGGTCGCATCGCCGTGACCAGGTGGCTCGTCCGCGGCACCACGAGGAACTCCGCGCGCGGCGCGAGACGGCGGAACAGCGTCTCGTGGGTGCGCAGCTGGTCGAACTGACCGTTCACGAACCACAGGGGTATCCGGATCCGACGCACGGCCGCCGGGAGATCGAGCGCGGCGAGGGAGCGCAGCGCGGCATCCTGTGCAGCCATCGCGAACCCTCCCGCACCGAAATCCTCGCGCGTCTCGCTCGGCAGGGTGGCCTCCAGCACCTGCCTGCTCAGCCACAGTCCGCGATCGGGCATCGCGTTGAGGGCGCCCGCGAGCACCCGGTAGGCGGCGAGCCCTGCGCCGCGGGGGAGTGCGGTGCACGAGGCTCCGATGAACCCGGCGACCGGGGGTGCCGGATCCCTCCCGACGTAGGCCGTGCTCAGCAGGCCGCCCATCGAGTGCCCGACGAGCAGCACCGGCCCCTCGAACGCGCGCACGGCGCCGTCGATCGTGCGCAGCGCCTCGGCGAGCGTGAAAGGCTCGTCCATGCGGGTGCCGTGTCCCGGCAGATCCACCGCGGTCGCAGGAGTGCCCCGCTCGGCGAGGTAGTCGAGCTGGGACCGCCACATCGTCGCCGACGTGCGGATGCCGTGCACGAACACCACGGAGACGGTCATCCTCCGAGTCTAGGAAACGCCGTCGCCGGCACGCAGAAGCGGGGCCGGTGGCGAACCACCGGCCCCGCTTGCGAACGGTCGTGCTGCCTACTTCTCCCAGCCGACGTTCTCCACGGGCTGCACTCCGAACCCGTCCAGGCCCACGTAGGGCTCGGGGGTCAGGTTGGACAGGCCCTTCTTAGCGGTGACGATCCAGGGACCGTTGTAGAGCGGGATGACGCCCCAGGTCTCCTTGATGATCTCCGGCTCGAGCTTCATCGCAGCCTTGGTCCACGCTTCGGCCGTGGTCTGGGACTCGACATCGCTCTTGATCTTCTCGTCGATCGCCTTCGTGCTCGTGCCCGAGAGGTTCAGCGAGCTGTCGGAGCAGTAGAGCTGGCAGAAGTACGCCGGGCCGAACGGGTCGCCATCGGTGAACTGGAGCGAGAACGCGTCCCAGTTCTTCGTGGTGAAGTCGGTCGAGAAGTCGGCCGACGGGCGCTGCTCGATCTTGACGTCGATGCCGATCGCCTTCTCCTGCTGCTGCAGGGCCTTCAGCATCGCGATCGAGGTCGGCGAGTCGTTGTGGTTGGGGAAGACCACCGACAGCTTCACGCCGTCCTTCTCGCGGACACCATCGCTGCCGGCCTTCCAGCCGGCGTCGTCGAGGAGCTTCTTTGCGGCGCTGGCGTCGAACTTCAGACCCGCGGTCTTGAACGAATCCTCGTAGCCGTCCTGGAAACCGTAGAGGTTCAAGGATCCGGCCGGCTCCTCCGAGTAGCCCAGCCCGTTCCAGATGACCTTCTTCAGCTCGTCGATGTTGGCACCCATGAAGAACGCCTCACGCACCTTGATGTCCTTGAACTGCGGCTTCGCCGAGTCAACGATGAGGACGGTCTTCGACGTGCGCTGTGCACGGTACGTCACGACGTCCTTCATGCCGGCGACCTGGGCGAGAGCGTCCTTGTTGGGCGTCTCCGCCGCGTCGATCTCGCCGTTCTTGAAAGCGTTGATCCGAGCGGTCGAGTCGAGGCCGGTGAAGGTCACCTTGTCGAGCATCGGCTTGTCGCCCCACCACTTCTCGTTGGGCTCGAGCGTCGCCGTCTGACCCTTGGAGTCGTACTTGGTGAGCTTGTACGGGCCGGCGCCCCACTCCGGGTGAGCGTTCTCCACGTAGGCGGTGTTGAACAGGTCGGCAGAGTTGACCTTGGGGTTCAGGATGTTCGAGAACACGGCCTCGGGCCACGCGAACTTGCCGTCGAACGTCACGATGACGTCCTTGTCGGTGTCGCCCTTGGTGACCGACTTGATGTTCTTGTAGTTGTCGGTGGAGCTGACCTTGTACGCCTCGTCGGTGCCGTTGTTCGCCTTCCACGTGGTCTCGAACGCGGTCCAATCGATCGGGGTCCCGTCGTTCCAGACGGCCTTCTCATTGATCTTCCCGGTGATGACGGTGTTCCCGTCCTTCTCGCCGATGTCCCACTTGTCGAGATACGCGGGGTTCGGCGTGACCTTGCCGTCGGGGGAGATGAGCATGACCTGCGGCGTGTACCAGCTCGCGAGACGCGTCGTATCCGCGGAGCCGTCCGCCTGGAACGGGTTCATCTGCGGTGTGATCTCGTTGATCGCGAAATGCACCTCCCCGCCCTGCTTGAGGTTCTCACGGGGCTGCGGGTTGTAGTCCGCGGTCTTGGTCTCGGCCGGCTTGTCGCTCGCGCCGTTCGCGCCGCCGCTCGCCGAACACCCGCTGATGGCGAGTGCCAGCGCGCCGCTGAGGGCGACGACGCCCCACAGCTTGTGCTGCTTCTTCATGGTTCTCCTTCTATTGCCTTGCGGCTCTTTGGGGACAGGGACAGTTAACCCGCGTGAACCCGATCTGCCGAGTCGCGCTGTCGACCGTTACTCATTCGATGTCAACGGAAGTGACAGGCGTTCCTATGGTCGGCAGGACCAGTAAGCACAGGGGCTTCGGTCTCGCAGCGCACCTTCTGCTCTTCCGGGAGCATCTGGTACAGCGGGCATCGGGTCGTGAACGCGCACCCGTCCCGGCGGTCGGCGGGGCTCGGCAGATCACCCTGGAGCACGATGCGTTCGCGGGTGCGTTCCACGTCCGGATCCGGCACCGGGATCGCGGAGAGCAGCGCCTGCGTGTAGGGGTGCTGGGGGTCGTCGAAGATGCCGTCAACGTCGCCGTACTCGACGAACTCGCCCAGATACATCACGCCGACGCGATCGGCGATGTGTCGCACCACGGACAGGTCGTGCGCGACGAAGAGGTAGGAGAGTCCGAGCTTCACCTTGAGCTCGTCGAGCAGATTGATCACCCCCGCCTGGATCGATACGTCCAGGGCCGAGACCGGTTCATCCAACACGACGATCTTCGGATTGGTCGCCAGGGCACGGGCGATGCCGATGCGCTGGCGCTGTCCGCCGGAGAACGCTCCGGGGAAGCGGCTCGCGTGCGCCGGGTCCAGACCGACCAGGTCCATGAGCTCGTCGACGCGAGCGTCGGCCTCCGCGCGGGGCGCGCCGATCGCGCGCAAGGGCTCGGCGATGACGTCCGCGACCGTCAGCCGTGGGTCGAGTGCGCCCATCGGATCCTGGAACACGATCTGCAGATCACGGCGCACTTCGCGTTCCTCACGACCTCCGTGCAGGTCGGAGACCTTCGTGCCGGCGATCGTGATCTCTCCGTCGGTCTGCGTGACCAGATCCATGATCTGCAGCAGCGTCGTCGTCTTGCCGCAGCCCGATTCGCCGACGATGGCGAGCGTTTCGCCCTCACGAATGTCGAAGGTGAGGCCCTTGACGGCATGCACCTCTCCGATCTTCCGCTTGAAGAAGGCGCCTCGCGTCAGCGGGAAGGTCTTGCGCATGTTGACGACGTCGAGAGTGACGGGGCGCCGCTCTCGCGGGATGCGGTCGAGTGCGCTCGTCGGCAGCTTCGGCACAGGGTAGACGGGCTCGCCACCGATCATGCCGTCGACGATCTCGTCCGCACGAACGCACGCAACGAGGTGCTCGCCGCCGCCGGTCGCGATCGATCGCAGGGGTGGCTCGCCGGCACGGCAGGCCGCGGTGGCGATGGGACAGCGCGCCACGAACGGGCATTCGTCGGGCAGGTTCACGAGCAGCGGCGGGTTGCCCTTGATCGGCACGAGCGGCGTCTTCTCCGCCTTGTCGACGCGCGGGATCGCGCCGAGCAGCCCGATGGAGTACGGCATCCGGGTCTCGTGGAACAGCTCGCGCACCGGCGCCTGCTCGACAGGCTTCCCGGCATACATGACCAGCACGTCGTCCGCTGTCTTGGCGACCACCCCCATGTCGTGGGTGATCATGATGACGGCGGCGCCGGTCTCTCGCTGAGCGGTAGCGATGAGCTCCAGGATCTGGGCCTGGATGGTCACGTCGAGGGCCGTTGTGGGCTCGTCAGCGATGATCAGCTTGGGGTTGTTGGCCATGGCGATGGCGATCACGACGCGCTGGCGCATCCCGCCGGAGAACTCGTGCGGGAAGGACTTCAGCCGCCGCTCAGGGCTGGGGATCCCGACGAGCCGCAGAAGCTCGATGGCACGCGTGGTGGCCTCGGCGTTCGACAGGCTCCGATGCGCGGTGATCGCCTCGATGAGCTGATCCCCGATCGTGAACACCGGAGTCAGCGAGGTGAGCGGGTCCTGGAAGATCATCGCGATCCCGTTGCCGCGCAATGCCGAGAGCTGTTTGTCGGACTTGCCGACCAGCTCCTGCCCGTCGAACATGATCGATCCGGTGACCTTGGCGTTGTCGTCCAGGAGTCCCATGATCGCGAGCGACGTCACGGACTTGCCGGACCCGGACTCGCCGACGATGCCGAGCGTGCGCCCGGGATCGAGGTCGAAGGAGACGCCGCGGACGGCGTCGACTCGACCCGCCTCGGAGGCGAAGCTGACGTGAAGGTCACGGACGGAGAGAAGAGGAGCGGTCATGCGCGGCCTCCCGCCGCCGAGGTGGGATCGAGAGCATCGCGGAGGCCGTCGGCGATGAGCGCCATCGACACGGTGAGCATGGTGAGCGCCGCGGCGGGGAAGTAGAAGGTCCAGGGCGCGCTGGACACGGAGTTCGCGCCGATCCCGATGAGGGACCCGAGCGAGACGTCGGGGATCTTCACACCGAATCCGATGAAGGACAGCCCGGTCTCCGAGATCACCGCACCGACGACGCCGAGGGTGAAGCTGATCACGAGCAGCGAGCCGATGTTCGGCAGCAGGTGCCGCAGCACGATCTTCATACCGGGCACGCCCATGTACCGTGCCGCGTGCACGTACTCGCGTTCGCGGAGCGAGAGCGCCATCGTCCAGATGATGCGGGCCGGGAAGAACCAGCCGACGAAGATCATCACGAGCGAGATCACCCGCCAGTCGCCGCCCGCATTCGACGAGATCAGCGCGAGGATCAGGAACGTGGGCACCACCATGAAGAAGTGGATGATGAGCAGGATGATCCGCTCGGTCCTGCCGCCGAAATAGGCCGCCGCCGTGCCCACGATCGCGGACAGCACGGTCGTCCCGATGGAGACGGTGAGCGCGATCATCAGCGAGCGCTGCAGGCCCACGGCGGTCTGGGCGAAGAGATCGCCGCCGTCCGCCGCGGTGCCGAACCAGTGCGTCCCATCGGGAGGCGTTCCCAGCGAAGCGAAATCGAGGTAGATCGGGGTGAACGGGGCGATCAGCGGTCCGATGACCGCGAAGAGCACGAGCAGGACGAAGATGAAGACCCCCGCGACCGCGGGACGGTTGCGCACGAAACGCCGGTAGTACAGGCGGAAGGTGCCGATGCGCTTGCGTGGGATCCGCGCGGCCGTCGTGTCGGGACCCACCGGGGGCTGGATGGTTGCAGAGGTCATGTCAGCTCACCCTCACTCGCGGATCGAGGACCACCACGGCGATGTCGGAGAGGATCGCCCCGATCGCCGTGAGCACGGCGGTGAAGGCGGCGATGGCCACCACGCCGTGCACGTCGTTCTTGCTGATGGTGTCGATGAAGTACCGGCCCATGCCGTTCCAGGCGAAGATCGTCTCGGTCAGCACCGCCCCGGTGAACACCGTCGGGATGCTGAAGGCGAGCTGCGTGGCTACCGGGATCAGCGAGGTGCGCAGAGCGTGCTTGCGGATGGCCTGCTGCTTGGTCAGCCCCTTCGCACGCGCCGTGCGCACGTAGTCGGCCTTGATGTTGTCCAGCAGCAGGGAGCGCTGCAAGAAGTGGTAGTTCGCGTAGCCGATGAAGACCAGGGCGATCGTCGGGAGGATCAGATGCTGCAGCGCGTCCACGAGCGCGGGGAAGAAGCCGCTGACCCCGTCGCTGCTCGACCCGGTCACGTAGAAGAGGCGGAAGCCCAGGGCGTTGTTGATGGCGATCGCGATGAGCACGATGCCGAGTGCCGCGACGATGATCGGCACGTTCATCGTGACGATCGAGATGCCCTGCCAGATCCGGTCGCCGACCTTGTACTGCCGCGACGCGGTGTAGACGCCGACGGCGATGCCGATGACCGCCGAGATGATGGTGGCGCCGAGCACGAGCTCGCCCGAGATCCACATCCGATAGGCGATCTGGTCGTTGACCGACTGGCCGACCGGGCTCACGCCCCAGTTCCAGTGCAGCACGATGTCGGTGAGCCAGTTCCACCAACGGTGCAGGATCGGGAGGGTGTCGTCGAGGTTCCTCGGTTCGAGCAGACGCGAGATCTGGTCGTGCGAAAGCGGCGGCTTGCGTCCGACGTAGTTGCTGCGCGGGTCCAGGAAGCCCCACGCGAGGAAGTACGTGACGTTGGTCGCCACCACGATCATGAGGAGCCAGCCGAGGAGTCGGCGTAGCAGGTACTTGATCAAGATGGTGTTCTTTCTCTTGTCGCAGACGCAACGCGGGATCTCCGACGCAACGCTGAGTCGGTGTCGTCAGGAATCCGGAAGACTTCTCGAGGCGCCGCACTTCCGCATCACGATGAGACGGAATGCGGGGCTCGTAGAGACCCGGTACCGGGGGGACGGCAACTTCGCGAGACTATCACCGCCCTCAGGAGACGTGCGATGAGGCGACCCTAAGTCGCCGTCCGGTTGAGCGCGCTCCCGTAGAATCGAACGGATCCCCGGACGACGTCCGGAGACCGCCCGTTCCGCACCCACAGGACCCCATGTCACCTCGCGCCCTCACTCCGCTGCAGCCGGCCTCGACGCCGCCGGCGCAGATCCGCAACTTCTGCATCATCGCCCACATCGACCACGGCAAGTCGACGCTGGCCGACCGCATGCTCCAGATCACCGGGGTGGTGTCCGAGCGGGACATGCGCGCGCAGTACCTCGACCGGATGGACATCGAGCGCGAGCGCGGCATCACGATCAAGAGCCAGGCCGTGCGGATGCCGTGGCAGATCGACGGCGAGACGTTCGCGCTCAACATGATCGACACCCCGGGCCACGTCGACTTCACCTACGAGGTGTCCCGCTCCCTCGCCGCGTGCGAAGGAGCGATCCTGCTGGTCGACGCCGCACAGGGCATCGAGGCGCAGACCCTCGCGAACCTCTACCTCGCGCTCGAGAACGATCTGACGATCATCCCCGTGCTGAACAAGATCGACCTCCCGGCCGCGGAGCCGGAGAAGTACGCCAAGGAGCTCGCCGACCTCATCGGCGGACGCCCCGAGGACGTGCTGCGCGTCTCGGGCAAGACGGGGGTCGGCGTCGAGGCGCTGCTCGACCGTCTCGTGCAGGAGATCCCCGCTCCGGTCGGGGACGCGGACGCGCCGGCGCGTGCCATGATCTTCGACTCCGTCTACGACGCCTACCGCGGCGTGGTCACCTACGTCCGCATGGTCGACGGCAAGCTCTCGCCGCGCGAGCGGATCCAGATGATGTCCACCGGCGCCAACCACGAGCTGCTGGAGATCGGCGTCTCAAGCCCCGAGCCGGTCCCGACGAAGGGGCTCGGGGTGGGCGAGGTCGGCTATCTCATCACCGGCGTGAAGGACGTGCGCCAGTCGAAGGTCGGCGACACCGTCACCACCGCGCGCAAGCCCGCCACCGACGCGCTGGCCGGGTACACGGATCCGAAGCCGATGGTGTTCAGCGGCATCTACCCGATCGACGGGAGCGACTACGCGGAGTTGCGCGAGGCGCTGGACAAGCTCAAACTCTCCGACGCCTCGCTGCAGTACGAGCCGGAGACCTCGGTCGCGCTCGGCTTCGGCTTCCGCTGCGGCTTCCTCGGGCTGCTGCACCTCGAGATCGTCACCGAACGCCTCAGCCGGGAGTTCGGCCTCGACCTCATCACGACCGCGCCGAGCGTGATCTACGAGGTCGTGACCAGCGACACGGGCGAGACGGTCACGGTCACCAACCCGAGCGAGTACCCGGACGGCCGGATCGGATCCGTGTCGGAGCCGATGGTGAAGACCGCGATCCTGCTGCCGAAGGACTACGTCGGCACGGTCATGGAGCTCTGCCAGTCGCGTCGCGGCACCCTGCTCGGCATGGAGTACTTCTCCGAGGAGCGCGTCGAGCTGCGCTACAACATGCCCCTCGGCGAGATCGTCTTCGACTTCTTCGACCAGCTCAAGTCGAAGACCCAGGGCTACGCCTCGCTCGACTACGAGCCGGCGGGGTCGCAGGAGGCCGACCTGGTCAAGGTCGACATCTTGCTGCAGGGGGAGAAGGTCGACGCCTTCAGCTCGATCGTGCACCGCGACAAGGCCTATGCCTACGGCACGATGATGGCCGAGCGGCTGCGCAAGCTCATCCCTCGCCAGCAGTTCGAGGTGCCCATCCAGGCGGCGATCGGTGCCCGCATCATCGCCCGCGAGACCATCCGCGCGATCCGCAAGGACGTGCTCGCCAAGTGCTACGGCGGTGACATCACCCGTAAGCGCAAGCTGCTCGAGAAGCAGAAGGAGGGCAAGAAGCGCATGAAGATGGTGGGTCGCGTCGAGGTGCCGCAGGAGGCGTTCATCGCCGCGCTGAGCGGGGACGTCGAAGGCAAGGACAAGAAGTAGCGCCGCCGCGCGTCAGCCCGTCCGTACGACGCGTCGCAGCTCCGCGGCGAGGGCGTCACGCGTCCCCGCGGGGATGCGAGCGGAGGCGACCATCGTCAGCGGAAGAGGCGGCGGCGCGGGCAGATCGAGCTCGCGCAGCCGCGACTCGTTCCGATGGAACGCCGGCAGGGCGGTGATCCCGGCGCCGGTGCGCACGGTCGCCAGCACGCTGGACAGGTCGAGGCACTCGCGGACGACGGGTCGCGTCACGCTCGCGGGGGCGGCGAGGATCGCATCCCGCAGCGTGCACGGCGGGGAGAAGACGACCAGACCGGTGTCGGTGGGGCCGTCCGCCGCGCCGAACCAGGCGAGCGGGACCGGTCCGATGTCGATGCGCTCGGTCCCGAGATCGCCGTAGCCGAGCACGACGTCGGCCGAGTGGGCGCGGACGAAGCGGCGCAGGCTGTCGGTGCGGTGGAAGCGGAAGCGGATGCGCCGTTCGGGGTGACGTTCGGAGAGCACGCGGCTCACCGTCTGCACGACCGCGGCGTTGGCCATGTCGGTCGACGCGACGACGATGTCGTCCGACGGCGTGCCGACCAGCCGGTCCACCGCCTCGTCGTGCAGGGCGACGATCCGATGCGCGTCGCGGACGAGCGACTCGCCGGCCGTCGTGAAGGCGATGCTGCGCCCCCGCCGCTCGACGAGTGGGACGCCGAGGGCGCTCTCGAGCCGGCGCAGGTGTGCGGAGACCGTCGGCTGGGCGAGGTGCAGCGCGCGGGCGGCCCGGCCGACGCCCGCGAACGCCGCGACGGCGATCAGGCTGCGCAGCTCCGCGATCTCCAGGCTCGTCATGGATCCATCCTGGGACATTCCGGCGACGAAACGGTCCTATCCATCAAGAAGGCTGATCGGATGAGGGCGTCCGTGCGGAGGTCGGCGAGCCTGACGACATGACCAGAACGACCATCGCCGCCTCCGCGATCAGCATGGTGGCGCTCTACGCGGTCAACTACGCGCTGACCTCGCTCGCCCTGCACACCATGAGCCCCTTCGTGCTCTTGCTCCTGCGCTTCGCCGTGTCCGTGCCGGTCCTCGCCGTGCTCTGCGCGATCGTCCGCGCGCCGATTCCGCGCGGAAGGGTCCTCGTCGCCGCGGCGGGTGCCGGACTGCTCGCCCAGGCGGGGCAGTTCGTCGGCACCTACTGGGCGCTCGGTCACGGTGTCGGCGCGGGCTTCACCGCACTGGTGATCGCCATGAACCCCGTCGTGACCGCCGTGCTCTCTCGGCTCCTGCTCCGCCGTCGGGCCTCCCGCCGCGCGCTGCTGTCCACCGGGCTGGGGGCAGCGGCGGTCCTCGTCGCCTGTGCGCCGATCGTGATCGCCGATCCCCGGGTCGGGCCCGTGCTGCTCGCCGTCGGCGGCTCCCTGCTCGCGGTGTCGCTCGGCGGGATCTGGCAGGGCGGTTCGCTCCGCGACGTGCATCCGGCCATGTTCACGCTGATCGGCGTCGCCGTCTCCCTTCCGGTCGTCGGTGCCCTCGCGACGACCGAGGTCGCGCGCCCGCCGCAGAGCCTCGGCTCGTGGGCGCTGCTCGGCGCGATCGTCGCCATCGGACTGGGCGGGACCGTGCTGTACTCGTCGCTCGTGCGCGCAGTCGGCGCGGACGCCGCGTCGATCCTGTTCAGCGTGGTCCCCGCCGCGACGGCCCTCGCGGCCCTGATCGTGGTGGGCGAGCCGCTCACCGTCGCCGGAGGGATCGGCCTGGCACTCGGCGCCGCCGCCTCGATCCTGAGGCTCGGGGGGAACCGCGAGGTCGCGGAGGGGCAGCGCAGGACCGAGGTGGCAGAGGGGGAGGCGCACGAGGCGGAGTGCCGTCCGGCGCGCAGCATCCCCGCCTTGGGAGAACCTGGGTGAGTCCGTCGGCACCGGCCAGTAGTCTGGATGTCATGCGTCGCGGGACATTCCGAGAAGGCACGGTGGACTATGCCGCCGTGGGTGCGACCCATGCGCCCGATCTGATGCAGTATCCGCCGGAGCGGAGCCTGCCGGCCGAGGAGTCCTGGCGGCTCGGCAGCGGCGAGGACCGCTTCCGCACCGCCGGCGACGCCCTCCTCTCCTGGACCGCACAGCGCGCGGCAGGGCTGCAGCTCACCGACGTCCGTCCGGCCTCGACGCCCGGCTATGCCGGCGTGAGCTTCGATGCGGAGGGGGCGCCGATCGCACCGGGATCGACCCAGGTCGAACCGCGCTACGACGAGGACGGCACGCCCTGGGCCGGTCCCGGCATGACGCTCAAGCTGCACGGCCGCGTGGCCGGGATGCGCGCCGATGCGGAGCTGCGCGTGATCTCCGTCACCGAGCAGACGCACCGGATCGGCGTCGTCCTGGGCACGGTCGGGGGATCGGTCGTCAGCGGCGAGGAGTCGTTCGACATCGACTGGAACGACGCCGACGAGGTGTGGTTCACCGTGCGCGCGTTCGACCGCCCGAACAGCTTCCTCTACCGCACACTGCCGTTCCTGGTGAAGCGCCGCCGTCGGGAGCTCTTCGCCCGGTACCTGCGCGCCATCTCCCCCCTCTACGCGACCCCGGTCTGATGGCTTCGTCCCTTCCGCTCGGGGATCCTGCCCCGGTCGACGGACGACTGCCGGCCGACCTGCGCATCGACCCGACCTCGGCGTTCTCGGCCTATCTGCACGTCCCCTTCTGCCGCGTCCGGTGCGGCTACTGCGACTTCAACACCTACACGGCGTCGGAGCTGCGCGGTGCGCGCCAGGACGCGTACGCCGACACGCTGATCCGAGAGATCGCGCTGGCCCGCGACGTCCTCGCCGCGGCGGGGGCGCTCCGCCCGATGGACACCGTGTTCTTCGGCGGGGGGACCCCGACGCTGCTGCCTCCGGGGGACCTGGCGCGCATGCTCGGTGCCGCGGTCGACGCGTTCGGGATCGTCGACGGCGCCGAGGTCACCGTCGAGGCGAACCCCGACACGGTGACCCCCGCGGTCGTCGCCGAGCTCGCCGCGGCGGGCGTGACCCGCCTCTCCATCGGGATGCAGTCGGCGGTGCCGCATGTCCTCGCCGCGCTCGACCGCACCCACCGTCCGGAGAACGTCCGCACCGCCGTGGAGGCGGCCCGCGGTGCCGGCCTCGCGGTCAGCGTGGACCTCATCTACGGCGCACCCGGCGAGTCGCTCGACGACTGGCGCACCTCGCTGGAGGCCGCGACCGCGCTGGATCCCGATCATGTCTCGGCCTATGCGCTCATCATCGAGGACGGCACCAAACTCGCGCGGCAGATCCGCCGCGGAGAGGTGCCGGCACCCGACGACGATCTGCAGGCCGACATGTACGAGCTCGCGGACGAACACCTCGCCCGCGCCGGATACGACTGGTACGAGGTGAGCAACTGGGCGCGCCGCGCCGACGGCGCACACCCCGCGGACCAGCGGTCGCGGCACAACATGGCGTACTGGAGGGGCACGGACTGGTGGGGCTTCGGCCCGGGCGCGCACAGCCACATCGCCGGTCTCCGGTTCTGGAACGTCAAGCACCCCGCGGCCTACGCGCAGCGCCTCGCCGCGGGGGAGTCGCCCGCCGCCGGAACCGAGCGCCCCGACGTCGCCGCGGCACAGCTGGAGCGCATCCTGCTCCGATCGAGGATGGCCGAGGGCCTCCCGATCGCCGCGCTCGAGACGGGGGCGCGGCCGCGCGTCGCGGGACTCATGGCGGACGGGCTGGTGGATCCGACCGCCGCGCTCGGCGGCACGCTCGTCCTCACGCGACGGGGCCGGCTGCTCGCGGACGCGGTCGTGCGCGCCCTGACCGACTGAGCCGCGAGGGCGCCGCCGACGCCGTCATCGGCTCGTCCGGCGCGGGGCTCGTCCTGCGCGGCGCGGGGCGCGATAGGATTGGCACTCAGGGCATCAGAGTGCCAACGGCGAGGAGGAGCGATGGTCTCGGAGCGCGGACTGCAGGTGCTGCGTGCGATCGTCGAGGACTACGTCGAGACGAACGAGCCGGTCGGGAGCCGGTCGATCGTCGAGCGGCACGCGTTCGGCGTGTCCGCGGCGACGATCCGCAACGACATGGCTCAGCTCGAGGACGAGGAACTCATCGCCGCCCCGCACACGTCCTCCGGGCGGGTGCCGACGGACAAGGGCTATCGGGTCTTCGTCGACCACCTCGCGCAGGTGCGGCCGCTCTCGGCGGCGCAGCGCAGCGCGATCACCGCGTTCCTGGCCGATCCCGCCGACCTGGACGATCTCATGGTGCGCACGGTCCGCGTGCTGACCCGCCTCACCGGTCAGGTGGCGCTGGCGCAGTACCCGTCGTTCGCGCGCGCGCACGTGACGCACGTCGAGCTGGTCGCGCTCGCACCCCATCGACTGCTCGTGATCCTGGTCACGGATGCCGGGGGAGTGTCGCAGCGGATCGTGCCGCTGCCCGTCGATCTCGACGAGTCCGAGGTGGCGGGGCTCCGCGCGACCCTCACCGAGTTGCTCACAGGCCGATCGGTGCGCCGGGGGGCGGAGCGCATCGAGGCCACGGAGGAGGCAGCGCTCGGCCCCCGCCTGGGAGCCGCACGCGCGGCCCTGCTGCGCGCGGTCGCCGAGGAGCTCGCCGAGTTCCGCCAGGACCGGCTGATCATGGCGGGCGCGGCGACGCTGGCGCGGCGCGAGCACGACTTCCGCGGCAGCATCCATCCGCTCCTCGAGGCGATCGAAGAGCAGGTCACGCTGCTGCGGCTGATGAACGAGATGCGCGTCGACGAGCAGGGTCTCGCCGCGAGCATCGGCACGGAGAACGCCGCGTTCGGGCTCGGAGAGGCCTCGATCGTGGCGAGCGACTACCTGACCCACGGGGGGTCCGCGCGCGTGGGCGTGATGGGTCCGACCCGGATGGACTACCAGAGCAATCTCGCGGCGGCGCGGGCCGTGGCCCGCTACCTGTCGCGACTGCTCGAAGACGACGAGACCGGCCGCTGAGCGCGGCGGGCATCAGACACGCCGCTGCAGAGGCGGCCCGGAAAGGCTATGGTGACGGACCACTACGAGGTTCTCGGCGTCGCACGCGATGCGAGCGAGGACGAGATCAAGAAGGCGTACCGCCGACTCGCGCGGCAGCTGCACCCTGACGTGAACCCGAGCGACGAGGCGGCGGAGCAGTTCAAGCTCGTCACGCACGCCTACGACGTGCTGAGCGATGCGGACGCGCGCCGACGCTACGACCGGGGCGGCGATGCGAACGGCAACGCCGGCTTCGGGGGATTCGGCGGCTTCGGCGACATCTTCGAGACCTTCTTCGGAGGCGGAGGGGCGCGCGCGGCGCGGCCCCGTTCGCGCAGGGAGCGCGGCCAGGACGCCCTCGTGCGGGTGACCCTCGAGCTGGGCGATGTCGTCTTCGGCGTCCACCGGGACATCGAGGTCGACACCGCCGTGCTCTGCGAGACGTGTCAGGGCTCGTGCTGCCAGGAGGGCACCTCGC
The DNA here is from genome assembly GCF_945952435.1 of uncultured Microbacterium sp. GTDB lineage: Bacteria > Actinomycetota > Actinomycetes > Actinomycetales > Microbacteriaceae > Microbacterium. The sequence continues at coordinate 143,457 of NZ_CAMFHZ010000005.1, read as the reverse complement.
CCGTCACATGCGACATCTGCGGCGGATCCGGTCACGTGCAGCAGCAGGTGCGGAGTCTGCTCGGCAACGTCGTCACCACCGCGCCCTGCGGATCCTGTGAGGGCTTCGGCACCACGATCCCCTTCCCCTGCCAGACCTGCAACGGTCAGGGCAGGGTCCGCTCCCGTCGCACGGTCGGTCTCGACATCCCCGCGGGCGTCGAGACGGGCCTCCGGCTGCAGCTGCCCGGATCCGGCGAGGTCGGCCGCGCGGGCGGTCCGAACGGTGACCTCTACATCGAGGTCACCGTGGCCCCGCATGCGCGCTTCAGCCGCGACGGCGATGACCTGCTCGCCACGCTCGAGGTCGCGATGAGCGACGCTGTCCTCGGGACCACGACCACGATCGAGTCGCTGGACGGTCCGGTGGACCTGGAGATCCGCCAGGGGCTGCAGTCCGGCGATGTCCTCACGATCAAGGGGCGCGGGATCACGCCGCTGCGCGGGTCGAACCGCGGCGACCTGAAGGTCGGCGTGCAGGTGCTGACCCCGACCAAGCTCGACCACAAGGAACGCCAGCTCATCGAGGACTTCGCCAAGCGCACCAAGGCGCCGGCCCCGAGGCTCGCGGAGTTCCACCAGGGACTGTTCTCCAAGCTCCGCGACCGCTTCCGAGGCTGATCCCGACATGGCCCTGCACTTCGTCACGCCCGACGCGACGCATGCCGCCGTGGGCGACACGGTGGCGCTCACCGGCGCCGAGGCCAAGCACGCCGCGGTCGTGCGGCGGGTGCGCATCGGCGAGCCGATCACGCTGGGAGACGGGGCAGGGGTCTGGCTCGAGGGCGAGGTCGCGGGATCCGAACCCGGGCGCGTCGACGTCGCCGTCCTGAGCCGTCGCGAGGACCCCGCCCCGGATCCGCGCATCCTGCTCGTCCAGGCGCTCGCGAAAGGCGACCGCGACGAGCTGGCCGTCCAGGCCGCGTGCGAGCTCGGCGTCGACGAGATCGTGCCCTGGCAGGCCGCGCGCAGCGTGTCCCGCTGGGAGGGAACGAAGGCGGCCAAGGGGAGGGAGCGCTGGGCGACGATCGTGCGCGAGGCGGCCAAGCAGGCGCATCGCTCCTGGATCCCCACCGTGGCCGGGATCGAGAGCACCGCGGATCTCGTCCGCCGCGCGGGCCGTCAGCGCGTTCTCGTCCTGGATCCCACGGCGCCGACCCGACTGTCCCGACTCGAGCCCGATGCGCGCGACATCGTCCTCGTGGTCGGGCCGGAGGGCGGGATCGCGCCGGAGGAGCTGGAGCGCCTCGTCGATGCGGGTGCCGAGCGCGTCCTCCTCGGCGACACCGTGCTGCGCACGTCCACGGCCGGGCCCGCCGCCATCGCCGTGCTCAACGTCGCCCGCGGGCGGTGGTGAGCCACTCCTTCGGTGTCGTCGCCGCCGATAGACTGGGCCGCATGAGCGATCCCTCGATCTTCACGCGCATCCTCACGGGCGAGATCCCGGGGGAGATCCTTCTGGAGACCGATCGCGTCTTCGCCATCCGCGACATCAACCCGCAGGCCCCGCTGCACGCGCTCGTGATCCCGAAGTCCGAGCAGTACCGGGACGTGACGGAGCTCGCGGCGGGGGATCCGGAGCTCCTGGCGGACATGGTCGCCGCGGCGAAGGAGCTCGCAGACGCCTACGCCGGCGGCGAGTACCGCCTCATCTTCAACAACGGCGCGCGCGCCGGACAGACCGTCTTCCACGTGCACGCCCATGTGCTCGGCGACATCGAGGAGAGCAAGCTCGTTGGCTTCTGACGAATCCGCAGACCGCGTCACCGCCCGCACCGAGGTGGACGGCATCGCGATGGTCCAGCTGCTCGGCCCGCAGGATCGCCTCCTGCGCATGCTCGAGAAGCAGCATCCGGACGTGGACGTGCTCGTGCGCGGCAACGAGGTGTCCCTCACGGGCGAGCCGGAGGCCGTCCGCGCCGCGCAGTCGCTCGTCGACGAGCTCATCGAGATGACGCGGTCTGGGCACTCCCTCGTCCCGAGCGACGTCGCCCAGTCGGCGCGACTGCTCGAACGCGAGGGTCCGCGGCCGAGCGAAGTGCTCGGCGAGGCGATCCTGTCCACGCGCGGCCGCGTGATCCGGCCGAAGACGCTGGGGCAGAAGGAGTACGTCGACGCGATGGATCAGAACACCATCGTGTTCGGCATCGGCCCGGCGGGCACCGGCAAGACGTACCTCGCGATGGCGAAGGCGGTGCAGGCGCTCCAGCGCAAGGAGGTCGAGCGGATCATCCTGACCCGTCCGGCCGTGGAGGCGGGCGAGCGGCTCGGCTTCCTCCCCGGAACCCTCACCGACAAGATCGATCCCTATCTGCGTCCGCTCTACGACGCGCTCAACGAGATGATGGATCCCGAGATCGTCCCTCGCCTCATGGCGAGCGGCACGATCGAGGTCGCACCGCTCGCGTACATGCGCGGCCGTACCCTCAACGACTCCTTCGTCGTGCTGGACGAGGCGCAGAACACCACGCCCGAGCAGATGAAGATGTTCCTCACCCGGCTCGGGTTCGGCACGCGCATGGTCGTCACAGGCGACATCACGCAGGTCGACCTGCCCACCGGGGCATCGGGACTCCGCCTCGTGACGCGGGTGCTGAAGGACATCGACGACATCCACTTCTCGCGTCTGACCAGCGACGACGTCGTGCGGCATTCGCTCGTCGGGCGCATCGTCGACGCGTACACCGAATACGACGAACAGCGCACCGCGGCCAGGGCGGAGCGCGATCAGGCCGCCGAATTCGCGAACCGGGCAGAACGACGCTCGGGTCAGCGACGCCCCGGTCCGCGCGACCGCATGCCGAAACGAGGACTCCAGTGATCGAGATCAACAACGAGTCGGCGATCGCCGTCGACGAGACGGTGCTTCTGCGACTCACCGAGCGCAATCTCGCCGAGCTGAACGTCAGCCCCGATGCCGACGTCGCGATCGTGCTCGTCGATGAAGGCGCGATGGAGGCCCTGCACGTGCAATGGATGGACGAACCGGGTCCGACCGACGTCCTCAGCTTCCCGATGGACGAACTGCGGCCCGGCACGCTCGACCGTCCGACCCCGCCGGGCCTGCTCGGCGACATCGTGCTGTGCCCGCAGGTCGCAGAGACCCAGGCGGCGACCGCGAAGCACACCCTGATGGACGAGCTGATCCTGCTCACCACGCATGGGCTGCTGCACCTGCTCGGCTTCGACCACGCCGAGCCCGAGGACGAGCGGGAGATGTTCGGGCTGCAGCGCGAGCTGATCGCCGGCTTCGCCGCCGACGAGCGCTCCCACGGTCGATGACTCCTTTCCTGCTCCTCGCCGGGGCCGTGCTGCTCGTCGCGTTCGGCGGTCTCATGGCGGCGATCGACGCCGCCCTGTCGGTGACCTCACGGGCCGACCTCGTCGAGATGGGTTCCGGCGGCCGCAACGCGGGAGCGCTCGCGAAGATCGCCGCCGACCCCGATCCGCACGCCAACTCCGTCGCGTTCATGCGCGTCTTCGTCGAGACGGCCGCCGCCGTGCTCGTGACGGTCGCGTTCGTGCTGCTGCTCGGCGGGCAGATCTGGTGGGCGATGCTCGCGGCCGTGGTCATCATGACCGCCACGACGTTCGTGCTCGTCGGCGCCAGCCCGCGGTTCTTCGGACGGTTGCACTCCGACGCGATGCTGCGCGTCTGCGCGCCGACGATCCGCGCGGTGCGCCTGATCCTCGGGCCGATCGCGCAGGGCCTCGCGGTGTTCGGCGGCCGCGTCACTCCGGGGGCGGGGCGTGCGGGGCGCAGCACCTTCGCGTCGGAGGACCAACTGCTCAGCATGGTCGACGAGGCAGCGTCGCACGACCTCATCGAGGCCGACGACCGTCAGCTCATCCACTCCGTGTTCGACTTCACGGATCAGTTCGTCCGGGCGGTCATGGTGCCGCGCACGGACATGGTCACGGTCGACGCGACGGCCACGACCTCGGAGGCGATGGATCTCTTCCTCGACCGGGGGATCTCCCGGGTGCCCGTCGTGGACGACGACGCCGACGACGTGGTCGGGGTCCTCTACCTCAAGGATCTCGTGCAGTTCGCCTATCGCGACGATCTCAGTTGGCGCGCGGTCTCGGTGCGCCAGCTCGCCAGGCCTGCCGTGTTCGTGCCGGAATCCATGCGCGCGGAGACCCTGCTGCAGCAGATGAAGCGGGACGCGGTGCACGTCTGCATCGTCATCGACGAGTACGGCGGGATCGCCGGTCTGGTGACCCTCGAAGACCTCATCGAAGAGCTCGTGGGGGAGATCTCGGACGAGTACGATCGGCGCAGCTCCGAGGTCGTGGAGCTCGAGCCGGGCCGGTACCGGGTCAGCGGACGGCTCAGCCTGGAGGACGTCGGGGAGTTGTTCGGCGTCGAGCTCGAAGACGACGACGTCGACTCGATCGGCGGGCTGCTGGGCAAGGAGCTCGGCCGCATCCCCACGCCCGGCGCGACGGCCGTCGTCCGAGGGCTGCTCCTCACCGGCGGCGCCTCGCGAGGACGTGGCCGCGGCATCGAATACGTCTTCGTCGAGCGGGCCGAGGAGCCGCTCGCGGAGGATCATCTGAAGGAGGACCATCATGAGCGATGAGCAGGCGGATGCGAGCGACGAACAGAGTCACCGCAGCGGCTTCGTCACGTTCGTCGGCAGGCCCAACGTCGGCAAGTCGACCCTGACGAACGCACTCGTGGGCGAGAAGATCGCGATCACGAGCGAGAAGCCGCAGACGACGCGACGTGCGATCCGCGGGATCGTGAACCGGCCGGACGGCCAGCTCGTGATCGTGGACACCCCGGGTATCCACCGCCCGCGCACGCTCCTCGGCGAGAGGCTCAACGATCTCGTCGAGCAGGTGCTGGGCGATGTCGACGTGATCGGCTTCTGCGTTCCCGCCACCGAGAAGGTCGGCCCAGGCGACCGACGCATCGCGGCGTCGCTGGACGGCTACCCGCGCGCGAAGAAGGTCGCCATCGTCACGAAGGTCGACGTCGCAGACCGCGACGAGATCACCGAGCGCCTCATGGAGGTCGACGCTCTCCGTGACGACTGGGCCGCGGTGATCCCGCTCTCCGCGCTGACACGGGTGCAGCTCGACGTGCTGGCCGACGAGGTCCTCTCGCTCATGCCCGAGGGGCCCAGCCTGTACGAGGACGACGTCGTGACGGACGAGTCCACCGAGGACCGGATCGCGGAGATGATCCGCGAGGCCGCGCTCGAAGGCGTGCGCGACGAGCTCCCGCACTCGATCGCCGTGGTCGTGGACGACATCGCACCGCGCGAGGACTCCGATCTGATCGACGTGCACGCGTCGATCGTCGTCGAACGGGACAGCCAGAAGGCGATCATCATCGGCCGGAAGGGCGCGCGCCTCCGCGACGTGGGGGCGACGGCACGCGCGGGGATCGAGGAGCTCCTCGGCGGCCGCGTGTTCCTCGGGCTGCACGTGAAGGTCGCGAAGGAGTGGCAGCGCGATCCCAAGCAGCTCGGACGCCTGGGCTTCTGACATGATCGACCGCGCTCGGCGATGGATCGCCCGGGACGCGGGAGGCACGGCCCACTGGGCGCTGGTCGACGCCGAGGTGGCCCCGCCGCGGGAGGGCGAGATCACGGTCCTGGTCCGCGCGGCGGGCATGAACCCGGCGGATCTCAAGCACGTCCTCGCGGGGCCGGCGTCGGCGTTCCCCGTTCCGCTCGGCTACGAGATCTCGGGCGACGTGGTCGCCATCGGGGAGCGCACGGCGATCGGATCCGGAGACGTGGAGATCGGCGACCGGGTCGTCGCATTCCGCGTGCAGGGCGGCTACGCGACTCGGCTCACGATCTCCGCCGCCAAGGCCTTCCGCAAGCCCGTGCCGCTCTCGCACGCCGAGGCCGCGAACCTGCTGCTGGCAGGCACGACCGCCGCCGAACTGCTCGACCGCGCGCGGGCCGTGGCGGGGGAGACGGTGCTGCTGCACGGCGCCTCCGGTGCGGTCGGAGCGATGGTCCTGCAACTGGCCATGCTGCGCGGCGTCACGGTCATCGGCACCGCCTCGCCGGCGAGCGGGGACCGGGTGAGGCGCTTCGGAGGGCTTCCGGTCGCCTACGGTCCCGGCCTCGCCGCGCGCGTCCGTGCGATCGGCGCTCCCGTGGCGGCGCTCGACGCGGTGGGGACGGACGAGGCGGTCGACGTCTCGCTCGAACTCGTCGCCGATCGGGCGCGGATCGTGACGATCGCCGCACCCGCGCGCGCCTCTCGGGACGGCTTCGTCGCCCTGGCGGGCCGTCAGCCGTCGAGTGCCGCCTTCCGCGACGGCATCCGCGGCGAACTGGTGCGTCTCGCGGACGAGGGCCTGCTCCGGGTTCCCCTCGCGCGCACGTACCGGTTGGACGAGGCGATCGCGGCGACCCGCGTTCTCGCGGAGGGGCATCCCGGCGGCAAGCTCGCCCTCATCCCCTGACGGCGGCTCCCGGGAGCAGGCGCCTCACCATCCGCCCGAGGATCCGCCCCCACCGCCGCCTCCGGAGAAACCTCCGCCGAAGGAGCCGCTGGACGAGGAGGACGTGCTCGCGGTCGGTGTCGCGCTCAAGGAGCTCCCCATGCCGGACAGCGATCCGACGAGATTTCCCGCGACGTACCCGGAGTACCACGAGGGGACGGAATCGGCCCTCTCGTACTCCACGGCGAGCACCCCGCCCCACTCGCGTTCGAGACCGAACAGCATCGCGTAGGGGAGCAGCCGCTCGTAGAGGACGACCACGTCGACCGCACCGTCGGCTCGCCGCTCGGCGCCGCGGTAGGACTGCAGCATGCGGATCCGGTCGGCCTCCGCCAGCCGGATGTACTCCTTGACGCCGAGGAGATACTCCCGCGTCTCTGCGCCCTGCGGCGTGAGCACGGCACGGCGTGGCAGGGATGCGAGGACGGCGACGAGTGCGGCCACCGACGCCACGACCGCGACGACGAAGGCGGCGATCGCCGCGGGACGCCCGACGGCCAGGCCGGGCACGGCGAGAACGACGCCGATGAGACTCGCGACGAGCCCGGCCGCGCTCAGTCCCAGAGCGAGCGCGGAACGACGGCGCTCGAGCAGGTCGCGCGCGAGGGCGTCCGCGCGTGCCGACCCGTCGAGGGCCTTGAGGCGTCCGACGAGCGCATCGTCGGGGACGTCCAGCCTGATCTCGGCGCCGACCGGCGTCGAGGGGAAGAGCGCTTCGAGCGCGCGGGCGTCGAGGGGATCGGGGGCGATCGACGGATCGAGCAGCTGAAGGACGGGCTTCTTCTCGCCGTCCGAGATCCGCAGCGCCCCGTGGACGGCGAGGTGGACGATCTCCGCCGAGTCCGCCACGGCCGAACGCCCTTCGACCTCGGCGGCGAGCAGCGGCGGCAGCGAGGGCGGAACGTCGTACTGGGCGACGACGATGCCCCGGCCGCTCCGGCGTCCCCTGCGTCGAAGCAGGGCGAGCCCGAGAAGCGGGCCGCCGATCGCGAGCACGAGCCCGGCGCCGGCCAGCGGGTAGGGCGCGATGTCGGTCGCCGGGTCGGGATGCCGTGCCGGTGCCTGCGCGAACGTGCCCGCGCGCATCGGGAACGCGACCGTGACGCCGGAGCCGGCGGGGATCCCGTCCTGCGCGACGGTGAAGCGGCCGTCCCCGGCGTCCGTGAGCGCGCACGGTGTCGTGGCGCCGGATGGCCCGAGGTAGCAGGACGGGGCACCGAGCAGGGCGGCGGTGCTCCGGGCGTCCAGGTCCAGTGCGGCGGTGAAGCGGGCGATCGGCTGCCGGGAGTTCAGCGGCAGCAGGTTCCAGTACCACTCGTCGATCTGCCGATCGGAGGGACGGTGCACGACGTCCCGCATCGTGTAGCGGATCACATACGTCATGCGTCCGTGCACGAACGCGTCGGGATCGCCGATCTTGACCTGACGCTCGCCGTCTTCGGTCTCGTCGTCGTCGAAGGGGATCGCCCCTCCGGATCCGTCCGTCACGGAGACGATGCGCAGGCCGAGGGGAGCGCCCTCGTACCAGGTGGGCAGGCCGCGGATGATCCCGTGATTCTGGTCGTCCGCGGGGAACTCCGCGACGAGCGTCTCGGTCACCGCGAGCGTCGCGCGCCCGGCGGGGTCGTGACCGAGTCGGTAGTCGACGTGCCAGGAGTCGTACGTGAAGTCGTTCGCATCCGCGTGCGCCGGCGCTGCGACGAGCACCGGGGCGCACACGACGAGGAGTGCGCCGAGCAGCACCAGCAGTCGTGTGCGCACCCGGGCCGTCATGCGCCCAGGCTATCCAACGATGCCCGCGAGCGAGCGAGCGGGCGAGCCGGCGTCGGCGCGCTCGTGGGCGATCAGTGCAGCGCGTCGGCCTCGATGATCGCGCGCAGGGCGGCTTCGTCGTTGCCGATCTCCACGACCCGCTGCGGTGCGGCGAGCAGCGCCTGCAGATCGGCGGACAGCGGCAGGGCGATGTCCAGCGCCTCGGTGATGGTCTCGCCGAACTTCTCCGGCTTCGCGGTCTCCAGGACGAGCATGGGAACACCGTCCTCGACGTACTCCGCCGCCACCTTGACGCCGTCGGCGGTGTGCGGATCGATGATCCTGCCGCTGCGCTCGTGCACCGCACGGATCGTCGCGACGCGGTCGTCGTGCGTGCTCGTCCCGCTGACGATGCCGAACTCGTCCGCGAAGCGGGCCAGGTCGGCGGTGAAGTCGAAGCTGCCGGTATCGGCGAGCAGGGTCCAGGCCGCGCGGACCCGCTGCGGGTCCCGGCCGACGAGGTCGTAGATGAAGCGCTCGAGGTTCGATGCCTTCGAGATGTCCATCGACGGGCTCGACGTCGCGAGCGTCTGGGCGGAGGTGCGGGGACGGTAGACGCCGGTGCGGAAGAACTCGTCCAGCACGTTGTTCTCATTCGCGGCGAGGACGAGCCGTCGGATCGGCAGGCCCATCCCACGGGCGAAGAAGCCGGAGAGGATGTTGCCGAAGTTGCCGCTCGGCACGGCGAAGGACACCGCGAAGCCGGGTCGCTGCGCGGCGGGGACCGCGTCCGTCGCCCGCAGCCATGCCCAGAAGTAGTAGACGACCTGGGCTGTGATGCGGGCGAGGTTGATCGAGTTCACCGCGCCGAGGTGCTGCGCGGTCTTGAACGCGATGTCGCCGGCGAGGTCCTTGACGAGGTTCTGGCAGTCGTCGAAGACGCCGTCGACCGCGATGTTGTGCACGTTCGCGTCCTGCAGCGAATACATCTGCGCACGCTGGAACGCGCTCATCCGTCCCTGCGGGGAGAGCATGAACACGCTGATCCTGTCCTTGCCCCGCAACGCGTGCTCGGCGGCGGATCCGGTGTCTCCGGAGGTGGCGCCGACGATGTTCAGCACGCCGCCGGTGCGTTCGAGGGCGTATTCGAGCGCCTGACCGAGGAACTGCATCGCCATGTCCTTGAACGCGAGAGTCGGTCCCTCCGAGAGCCCCACGAGGGTGAGACCGTCCCCGATGGGGGTGAGCGGCACCGGCTCGGCGAACACCGACGGGGCGTACGCCGCCGCGCACAGCGCAGCCAAGTCGTCTCGGGGGATGTCGGTCGCGAAGAGCCCGAGCACCTCCGTCGCGAGCTCCGGGTAGTTCAGCGCACGCCAGGACTCCAGCCTCTCCGCCGAGACGGTCGGCAGCTGCTCCGGAACGAGCAGGCCGCCGTCGATCGCGAGCCCCTCCAGCAGCGCCTCGCTGTAGGTCTTCGGCTCGCCGCCGCCGCGGGTGGAGATGTACTGCACGCGTTGCTCCTCGGGGGTCTGTGGCATCGGGGGAGGACCCGGACGCCGGATCCACGATCCGGTCGTTCGATTCTCGCAGGTCGGCGACGCCCCGGAGAGCGGGATGACGCCGTGCTAGCATGTCGGCATGCGCGCAGGCGGTCTGCTCCTTCTTAGCTGCCGCGACGAGTCCCGTTTCTGAGGGCCCCACTCGTCGCGGTGTTCGCGTTGGCCCGCTCCCGAAGAAGCGACGAGAAGAGCAAACCTCATGAAGAACAACCAGCGCCCCTCTGCGATGCCGGTCAAGAAGTACCGGCCGTTCCACGAGCAGATCCGCGTGGATCTGCCCGACCGCACCTGGCCCGACGCCCGCATCGAGAAGGCCCCGCGCTGGTGCGCGGTCGATCTCCGCGACGGCAACCAGGCCCTGATCGACCCGATGTCGCCCGAGCGCAAGCGGGTCATGTTCCAGCTGCTGGTCGACATGGGATACAAGGAGATCGAGGTCGGCTTCCCCTCGGCGAGCCAGACCGACTTCGACTTCGTGCGCCAGCTCATCGAAGAGAACCTGATCCCGGACGATGTCACCATCCAGGTCCTGACGCAGTGCCGTGAGCACCTCATCGAGCGCACCTACGAGGCCATCGCGGGCGCCAAGCAGGCGATCGTGCACTTCTACAACTCGACGAGCGTGCTGCAGCGCGAGGTCGTGTTCCGCTCCGATCGGGAAGGCGTCAAGCAGATCGCGCTCGAGGGCGCGCGCCTGTGCCGCGAGTTCGAGAAGCGCATCCCCGACACCGAGGTCTACTACGAGTACTCCCCGGAGAGCTACACCGGGACGGAGCTCGAATACGCGGTCGACGTGTGCAACGCCGTGATCGAGGTGCTGGACCCGACGCCCGACCGCAAGGTCATCATCAACCTGCCCGCGACGGTCGAGATGGCGACGCCGAACGTCTACGCCGACTCGATCGAGTGGATGAGCCGCCATCTCGCGCAGCGGGAGAACGTCATCCTGTCTCTGCACCCGCACAACGACCGGGGGACGGCCGTGGCCGCCGCCGAGCTGGGGTACATGGCGGGCGCCGACCGCATCGAGGGCTGCCTGTTCGGCAACGGCGAGCGCACCGGCAACGTCGACCTCGTCACCCTGGGCGTCAACATGTTCACGCAGGGCATCGATCCGCAGATCGACTTCAGCGACATCGACCAGGTCAAGCGCACGGTCGAGTACTGCAACCAGCTGCCCGTGCCGGAGCGCAGCCCCTGGGGCGGCGACCTCGTGTTCACGGCCTTCAGCGGATCGCACCAGGACGCCATCAAGAAAGGCTTCGAGGCGATGGCGGCGAAGGCCGAGGCGCAGGGCGTCACGGTCGACGACATCGAGTGGGGCGTGCCCTACCTGCCCGTGGACCCGAAGGACCTCGGTCGGTCGTACGAAGCGGTGATCCGCGTCAACTCGCAGTCGGGCAAGGGCGGCGTCGCCTACCTGCTCAAGACCGATCACGCGCTGGATCTGCCGCGCAAGCTGCAGATCGAGTTCTCCGGCGTCGTGCAGGCCAAGACCGACGCCGAGGGCGGCGAGGTCACGAGCGACCAGATCTGGGAGATCTTCACCGACGAGTACCTGCCGGCCTCCGCGGATGACGAGAAGTGGGGACGGTTCGAGCTGCTGGGAACGCGCACGAACAGCGACATGTCGGGTGAGGTCACGCTCGACGTCATCCTGCGCGACGACGAGGAGCGGGTCGAGACGCAGGGCCGTGGCAACGGCCCGGTCGCGGCGTTCATCGAGATCCTGGGTGCGCGCGGATTCGAGATCTCTCTCTACGACTACGTCGAGCACACGCTCTCCACGGGAGGCGACGCGCAGGCGGCCGCCTACGTCGAGCTGCAGGTCGGCGATCAGCGTCTGTGGGGGGTCGGGATCGACGGGGACATCTCGACCGCATCCCTCAAGGCGATCGTGTCGTGCGTGAACCGCTCGATCCGCGCCCGTCAGGACGCCGAGGCGCAGCTCGTCGGGGCCTGACGCCTTTCCCGGTCGTTGCGGGCGGATGCGCGGGGTCCCCTGTCCCGGTCGTTGAGCGAGGGCGTGCGGGTGCCCTTTCCTGGTCGTTGAGCGAGGACGTGCGGGTGCCCTTTCCTGGTCGTTGAGCGAGGACGCGCGGAGCGCGACCGAGACGAAACGCGGTGCCAGTGGGGCACGTTTCGTCTCGGTCGTCCGCTGCGCGGTCGTCCTCGCTCAACGTCCCCGGGTGTGTGCGGGGTCTCCTGTCCTGGTCGTTGCGGGCGGACGCGCGGGGCTCCCTGTTGCGGTCGTTGCGGGTGAACGCGCGGGGCTCCCTGTTGCGGTCGTTGAGGGTGAACGCGCGGTGTGCCCTTTCCTGGTCGTTGAGCGAGGACGCGCGGCGCGCGACCGAGACGAAACGCGGTTTCCTCCGGTCGCCCTGGGGACTCAGGGCTTGATGATCGGGATCATGCCGGTCTCCGCCGCGACCTTGCGCCGGTACAGGCGACGCTGCTCGGGGAGGGAGACGTCGAACGCCACCGAGAGCACCCGGATGACCGCGGTCACGACGATGCCGATGACCGCCGCCGGCACGATCCCCATGCCCAGGGCGTGCGCCACCACGATGAACGCGCACCCCGCTCCGGCGGCGACGGCGTACAGCGACCCCACGTGCATGATCGAGACGGGCAGCCCCATGAGCACGTCGCGGAGCACGCCTCCGCCCGCCGCCGCACAGACCCCCACGAACACCGCGGGGATCATCGGCAGTCCGAGCGCGATCGCCTTGCTCGTGCCGAACGCGCCGAACATCCCGATCACCACCGCATCCAGGGCGACGATGAGCGTGTTCACCCTGCTCAGCACGCCGGCGAGCAGCATCCCGACCAGGGCGGCGCCCGTGGCCGTGAGGATGTACCAGTTGCTCTGCAGCGACGCCGGCTGCAGGCCCAGCAGGATGTCGCGGATGAGACCGCCGCCCATGCCGATCATGATCCCGATGATCGCGACCCCGAGCAGATCCAGGCGCCGCTGGCCCTGGAATCCGCTCGCGAACAGGGCTCCCTGCACGCCGCCGAGGCCGACGCCCAGCAGATCGGCCCAGAGCGGGATGATGAAGGTCGGTTCGGTCACAGCTCCATTGTCCCGTGGAGTGGGATGATCGAGGAATGCCCACCTACCGAGACGAAGCGGTGATCCTGCGCACCCACAAGCTCGGCGAGGCGGATCGGATCGTCACGATGCTCTCCCGTGGGCACGGCAAGGTGCGGGCGGTCGCCAAAGGCGTGCGCCGCACGTCGTCGAAGTTCGGGTCGCGCCTGGAGCCGTTCATGGTGGCGGACGTCCAGTTGTACCAGGGACGCTCGCTCGACATCGTGCAGCAGGCCGAGTCGCTGGGAGCGTACGGCGCCGACATCGCGCTGCACTACGACCGCTACACCGCCGCGAACGCGATGGTCGAGACGGCCGATCGGCTGAGCGACGCCGAGGCGACGCCGGAGCAGTACCTGTTGCTCGTCGGCGGTCTGCGCGCATTGGCGCGGGGGGAACACGCCTCCCGCAGCATCCTCGACTCCTATCTTCTGCGCGTCATGGCGCTGTCCGGCTGGGCGCCCTCGTTCACCGACTGTGCCCGCTGTGCGAAGAACGGAACGCACACGGTCTTCGTCGCGCAGATGGGCGGGATCGTCTGCGACGACTGCGCGCCCGCCGGCAGCCCGCGGATCCCCTCCACGGCGCTCGACGTGCTCCGCGCGCTCCTCGCCGGGGACTGGGAGCGCGTGGAGTCCGCGACGGATCGTGACACGGCGGCGGCGTCGGGCGTGATCGCCGCCTACGCCCAGTGGCATCTCGAGCGGGGGATCCGCTCGCTCTCGCTCGTGGAGGGAAACCGGTGAGTCCCAAACCGTACACGCACAAAGACGCGGTGCCCTACCGCCCGCTGGACTGGACCGGTCTGCAGCCGCCGGCGTTCCCCGCCGTGCCGAACCACGTCGCGATCGTGATGGACGGCAACGGGCGATGGGCGAATCGCCGCGGCCTCAACCGCATCGAGGGGCACAAGGCCGGCGAGGAGGTGCTCCTCGACGTCGTGGCGGGTGCGATCCAGGCGGGCGTGAAGCACCTCAGCGTCTACGCGTTCTCCACCGAGAACTGGGCGCGGTCGCCCGAGGAGGTCCGCTTCCTCATGGGCTACAACCGCGACGTACTGCACCGTCGGCGCGATCAACTCAACGAATGGGGTGTGCGGGTGCGCTGGGCGGGACGCAAGCCGCGCCTGTGGGGATCCGTCGTCAAGGAGCTGCGGATCGCGGAGGAGCTGACCAAGGACAACGACACGCTGACGCTCACGATGTGCGTCAACTACGGCGGACGTGTGGAGCTCGTCGACGCGATGCGGGCGATCGCGGAGGACGTGAAGGCGGGCCGCACGCGACCCGGCGCGATCTCCGAGAAGACGATCCGCCGCCACCTCTCCATCCCCGACATGCCCGACGTCGATCTGTTCCTGCGCAGCTCGGGGGAGCAGCGCACGTCGAACTTCCTGCTCTGGCAGTCGGCCTATGCCGAGATGGTGTTCCTGGACACCCTCTGGCCCGACTTCTCGCGCGAAGAGCTCTGGCGCGCGATCGGCATCTACCTCGCTCGGGACCGTCGGTTCGGCGGCGCCGTGGACGCTCCGTCCGAGCCCGTGCCGTAGACTGGATCCGCGAAGGGGAGTATCCCGACTTCACGCGATCGTCATCACGAGGCCCGAGGCAGGGTCTCCGGGCGCGTGACGCCGTTCGGCGAGGGAGAGACTTTCGGCTCCGACCGACCCCTTCGAAAGGCACCTCGTGGACGTTCCCGTCTGGTTCGAGATCACGGCCCTCGCCGTGCTGCTGGTGATCCTCACCGCGGATCTGCTCATCGTGCGGTGGCGGCCGCACATCCCCTCCACCCGCGAGTCCACGCTCTGGGTGGTCTTCTACGTCGTGCTCGCGCTCGGCTTCGCGGGCCTGCTGCTCGCCGTCGCGGGCCCGGGTCATGCGGGGGAGTTCCTCACGGGGTGGGCACTCGAATACAGCCTGTCGATCGACAACCTCTTCGTCTTCGTGCTGATCATGGCGCAGTTCGCGGTGCCGCGGCGGCTGCAGCAAGAGGTGCTGATGGTGGGGATCATCATCGCGCTCGTGCTGCGCGGCATCTTCATCCTCCTGGGCGTCGCGATCATCGAGAACTTCGCGCCCGTCTTCTACCTCTTCGGGGCCTTCCTGATCTGGACCGCGATCCGCCAGGCGATGCCGGAGAAGGATCACGGCGACGACACTGCGAAGGAGAACTTCGTGGTCCGCGTGGTCCGCCGCTTCCTTCCGGTGAGCGAGGACTACGACGACGCGAAGCTGCGCACGGTCGTCGGCGGGAAGAAGGTCTGGACGCCGATGCTGATCGTGTTCGTCACGATCGGCGTGACCGACCTCATGTTCGCGATCGACTCGATCCCTGCGATCTTCAGCATCACGCACAACAGCTTCCTCGTCTTCACGGCGAACATCTTCGCCCTCATGGGGCTGCGTCAGCTGTACTTCCTGCTGGGGAACCTGCTGGACCGGCTGCGCTACCTGCACTACGGCATCGCGGTGATCCTGGGCTTCATCGGTGTGAAGCTCGTACTGCACGCGATGCACGAGAACTCGGTCCCCTTCGTGAACGGCGGCAAGCCCATCGAGTGGGCGCCGGACGTCCCGATCTGGCTCTCGCTCGCGGTCATCGTCGTCTCGATGCTCGGGGCCACGGGGGCGAGCCTGATCGCCTCGGGGCGCGACAAGCGCCGCGAGCGGCAGGCCGTGACCACGCGGTAGCCGCCGCCTCTCGCCGGGTGCTCAGAAGGCGCGCAGGTTCGCCTGCAAGCCTCCTTCGGCGTACTCGCGACGCAGGAGGCCGCGCCGGCGCAGCACAGGGACGAGCTCATCCAAGGTGCGGTGCAGGGTGACCGGGTGGAAGTCGCCCCACAGCAGGACGCCGTCATTGCCCCAGTCGCCCAGCTCCTCGACGAGGTCGGCGAACTCCTCCGCCGTTCCGACGAAGCCGGACCGGTCGGCGATCCTGCCGGCGCGCGCGAGCGCCGTGAGGTGTGCACGCAGGGGAGCGTCTTCGCCGCGATCCCCGATCAGGCGACGGATGCTTCCCTCGGAGACGTGCGCTCCGAACACCGCGAGATCCAGCGGGCGGTCGGGGTCGAGAGCCGTGAGATCGGTCTCCAGGTCGCTGGACTGCTTGCGGGCGATCTGCAGGAGCGCGGCATCGTCGGGATGGGCGGAGGCCGCGACGATGCGATCCGCCTCCTCGGCCGACGGCGTGATGACGGGCTGGATCGCGAACAGGATCTTGACGTCGGAGGGATCCCTGCCGGCGGCACGGGCGGCGTCGTGGACCTTCGCGCGATAGGCGCGCACGGAGGCCTCGTGCAGCGGTGCGAGGGCGAGCTGGACGTCCGAGTTGGCGCCGGCGAAGCCGAGGCCCCGCCCCGAGCCTCCGGGCGAGACGATGGCCGGCTCGGTCGCCTGGGGGAGCGCATTCAGGGGGCCGTCGAAGGCGTAGTACTCGCCGCGATGGCGTACGGCGCGCATG
This sequence comes from uncultured Microbacterium sp., assembly GCF_945952435.1. Lineage (GTDB taxonomy): Bacteria > Actinomycetota > Actinomycetes > Actinomycetales > Microbacteriaceae > Microbacterium. Next base: position 127,077 of record NZ_CAMFHZ010000005.1, on the reverse strand, counting down.
TGCGAGCCATCGGCGTACACGCCGCTCTCGCGGTCGGCGACGAGGGCGTCCGCGTCCCAGCTGCGCCACAGCGCGCGGATCCCGGCCAGCCACTCCTCGGCGCGGTCGTACGCCGCGTCGTGGCCCAGCTGGGCGGCGTCCGAGAAATGGCGCGCGCTTCCCGTGTCGGTGACGACGTTGAGCCCGAGGCGCTGGCCGCTGAGATGCTGCAGCGTCGCGAACTGGCGCGCCGCGGTGTACGGCAGCCATGCGGCGGGATTCACGGTGGGCACGACGCCGAGGTGCCTCGTGGCCTGGAACAGGTAGGGGGCGAGCAGCAGCGGATCGTGCTTGGGGCCGCCGAACGCGTGCCGCACGCGCAGGTCGATCGTGTCGGCCGATCCGAGCGAGGGCGCGTCCTCGATGATGACGAGGTCGAACCCCGCCTGCTCGAGCGTGCGGGCGGCCTCCTGGTAGATCTCGGGGCGCGTCCAGTCGTAGTCCCAGTCCACCGAGGGGTATCCCCAGCCCTGGGGGCCGAAGCCTCGCGCGAGGAACCAGCCGAAGTGCTGCGGCGTGCTCATGCGGCCACCTCCTTCGTCCTCTGCAGCACCTGGGCGAGATCCTCGATGAGGTCGTCGGGATCCTCGATGCCGATCGAGAGGCGCACGGTGCCCGGGTGGACGCCGGCGCGAGCGCGTTCCTCGTCGGAACGCGAGGCGTGGCTCGTGGATGCGGGATGCAGCACGAGCGAGCGCACGTCGCCGATGTGCGTCATGTGCGTGAAGATCCGTACGCCCTCCACGAACGCGCGGGCGGCGGGCAGGCCTCCGCGCAGGGTCACGGTGAAGATCGATCCGAACCCGCCGTCGAGGTAACGGGAGGCGGTCGCATGGTCGGGATGGGACGGCAGCCCGGCGTAGTCGACGCTCTCGACGGCATGGCTCTCCGCGAGCCACCGCGCGACGGCGAGCGCGTTGCGGGACTGCTCGCGGACCCTCAGCCGGAGTGTCTCGGCACCCTGGCCGATGAGGAACGCGTTGAGCGGGGAGGGCGTGGCGCCGAAGCGCGGGGCGACCGACTCCCTGGCGTAGGCGATCCGGGCGAGTCCTCCGTGGCGCGCCGCGACGCTCGGACCGCCGCCGCGCGCAGGGAGCACGAGGTGAGGCGCGTTGTGGCCTGCCAGCGCGGGATCGAAGCGGCCGTCGTCGACGACGACCCCACCGAGGACCGAGCCGTGACCGGCGAGGAACTTGGATGCGGAGTGCACCACGATCGCGGCGCCGTGCTCGAGCGGACGCAGCAGGGAGGGCGTCGCGAGGGTGTTGTCGACGATGAGCGGGATCGCCGCCGCATCGGCCACGGCGGCGATCGCCGACACGTCGAGGACGTCGTTGCGGGCGTTGGCGATCGACTCCGCGAACAGCGCGCGCGTGGACGGACGGATCGCGGCCCGCCACGCGTCCGGATCCGCGATGTCCTCGACGAACGTCGTCTCGATCCCCAGGCGTGCGAGGTTGTCGACGAGCAGCCCCCGGCTGCCCTCGTAGATGTGCGCCGAGGACACGATGTGGTCGCCGGCGCCCGCGACCGTGAGCAGCGCCGTGGCAACGGCCGCCTGGCCGGTCGCCACGAGCAGCGCGTCCGCGCCCGACTCGAGTGCCGCGAGCTGCCGCTCCACGGCGCGCACCGTCGGGTTCCCCGTGCGGGTGTACCCGAATCCGTTCCCGGTGCCGAAGTGGTCGGCGGCGTGGTCGAAGTCGTCGAACTCGAAGCCGGCCGTCAGGTAGATCGGCGTCGCACGGGGCGGCGCGGAGGGCTGGCTCCGCGCGGCGTGCACCGCCCGGGTGGCGAAGCGGGCGGTATCGATGGACATGCGGTGCCTCTCGGGTGAGCGTGGACGTTCAGCGTGCCACGGCGCGCGCTGGTGACGGAGGCGAGAGGTAACCGGGCGTCATGGGCCGCGGTTCGTGCGGGAGGGATGCGTCCGCGGATCCGCGCGAAGGGGGGTGGGGGACTCCCACCCACGGCGCGGGTAAACTCGTGCGCATGCAGGCGGTGCTTCTCCTTAGCAGCCGCGGCGGGACCTCGATCTAGGCCTCCCTCGCCGCGGTGTCTCGCCCTGTGCTGATGGGGCACGGCCGCATCATCAACCAGGAGAAGCGCGCATGACGAACGACCGAACCCCCCGGACGCTGGCCGAGAAGGTCTGGGACGATCACCTCGTGGTGAAGGGTGAGAACGGCGAGCCCGACCTCATCTACATCGACCTGCACCTCGTCCACGAGGTCACCAGCCCGCAGGCCTTCGACGGCCTGCGGGCCGAGGGCAGGCCGCTGCGCCGCCTCGATCTGACGATCGCGACCGAGGACCACAACACCCCGACGCTGGCGATCGACAAGCCGATCGCCGACCTGACCAGCCGCACGCAGATCGAGACGCTGCGCCGCAACGCGCAGGAGTTCGGCGTGCGGTTGCACTCCCTGGGCGATGCGGAGCAGGGCATCGTGCACGTCGTCGGCCCGCAGCTCGGCCTGACCATGCCGGGGATCACGGTCGTCTGCGGCGACTCGCACACCTCCACGCACGGCGCGTTCGGGGCGATGGCCTTCGGTATCGGCACGAGCGAGGTCGAACACGTCATGGCCACGCAGACGCTGCCGCTCAAGCCGTTCAAGACCATGGCGATCACGGTCGAGGGCACGCTGCGCCCCGGGGTGACCGCGAAGGACATCATCCTCGCGGTGATCGCCAAGATCGGCACCGGCGGAGGACAGGGGTACGTGCTCGAATTCCGCGGCAGCGCCATCCGCGCGCTCTCGATGGAGGGTCGCATGACGATCTGCAACATGTCGATCGAGGCCGGTGCCAGGGCCGGAATGGTGGCCCCGGACGAGACCACCTTCGCCTACGTGCAGGGCAGGCCGCACGCCCCCGAAGGGCAGGACTGGGAGGACGCCGTCGCCTACTGGCGCACGCTCCCGACCGACGAGGGAGCCGTGTTCGACGCGGAGGTGTTCATCGACGCGGACACGCTGGAGCCCTTCGTGACCTGGGGAACCAACCCCGGCCAGGGCAGTTCGCTGTCCTCCGCCGTGCCGGATCCGGCCGAGATCGCGGACCCGAACGAGCGCAGCGCCGCCGAGCGCGCGCTGGAGTACATGGACCTGACGCCGGGCACCCCGCTCAAGGACGTAAAGGTCGACGCGGTGTTCATGGGCTCGTGCACGAACAGCCGGATCGAGGATCTGCGGGCCTTCGCGTCGATCGTGCAGGGCAAGAAGAAGGCGGACGGCGTGCGTGTCATGGTGGTGCCAGGATCCGCCCGGGTGCGGCTGGAGGCCGAGGCCGAGGGACTGGACAAGGTCTTCACCGACTTCGGCGCGGAATGGCGTTTCGCCGGCTGCTCGATGTGCCTGGGCATGAACCCCGATCAGCTCGCCCCGGGGGAGCGTTGCGCCTCGACGTCGAACCGCAACTTCGAGGGGCGTCAGGGCAAGGGAGGGCGCACGCATCTCGTGTCGCCGCTCGTCGCCGCGGCGACGGCCGTGCGCGGCACGCTTTCCAGCCCGAGTGACCTGTCCAGCCCGAGCGACCTGTCCAGCCCGAGCGACCTGAACGGAGAGGTGTGATCATGGAGAAGTTCACGACCCACACCGGTGTCGCGGCGCCGTTGAAGCGCTCCAATGTCGACACCGACCAGATCATCCCGGCGGTCTTCCTCAAGCGCGTCACGAAGACCGGCTTCGAGGACGCGCTCTTCCACGGCTGGCGGCAGGATCCCTCGTTCGTGCTCAACCAGGAGCCCTACCGGAACGCCTCCGTCCTCGTCGCAGGCCCCGACTTCGGCACCGGATCGAGCCGCGAGCACGCCGTCTGGGCGCTGCGCGACTACGGTTTCCGCGTCGTGCTGAGCCCGCGTTTCGCCGACATCTTCCGCGGCAACTCGGGCAAGCAGGGGCTCGTCGCGGCCACCGTCGACGAGAGCGACATCGAGACGATCTGGGGCCTCATCGAAGAGCACCCGGGCCGTGAGATCACGGTCGACCTGGAGGCTCGCGTCGCCACCGTGGGCGCCGTCGACGGGGACGGATCGGAAGCGGCGGAGCCCGTCTTCCAGACCGCCATCGGGATCGACGATTACACTAGATGGCGGCTCCTCGAAGGGCTCGATGACATCGGGCTCACCCTGCGCAACGAAGACAAGATCGCGCAGTTCGAGGCCCGTCGCGAGTCGTGGCGGCCACGGACCCTTCCTGTTCGCTGAACCGGTCGCGGCCGTGAGCCCGGGCAACCCGCCCTGCGGCTCCGGCCGCGCAACCGTCCAGAAGAAGAGGCCCTGCGAATGACGACACCGCTGCACGACACCAAGCCAGGGACCACCCTGACCGGAGACGTCCTGGCGATCCGCGGCGGAAGGCCCCTGCGCGGGCGGGTGGACGTGAAGGGCGCAAAGAACCTCGCGACCAAGGCGATGGTCGCGACCCTGCTCGGTGAGACGGCGAGCACTCTGCGGGACGTGCCGGATCTCTCCGACGTCGCGGTGGTGCGTTCCCTGCTCGAGGTGCACGGCGTGCGGGTGACCGAGGGCGACGAGCCCGGAGCGCTCGTGTTCGACCCCAGCGATGTGGAGTCCGCCCACTTCGAGGAGATCGACGCCCATGCGGGCGCGTCGCGGATCCCGATCCTGTTCTGCGGCCCTCTGCTGCATCGTCTCGGTCAGGCGTTCATCCCCGACCTCGGCGGCTGCCGCATCGGCGACCGCCCGATCGACTTCCATCTCGACGCGCTGCGCAAGTTCGGCGCGATCGTCGAGAAGCTGCCCAGCGGCATCCGGCTCTCCGCCCCGCACGGCCTCAAGGGCGCGAACATCCACCTGCCGTACCCGAGCGTGGGCGCGACGGAGCAGGTGCTGCTCACCGCGGTCCGCGCCAAGGGGCAGACCGAGCTGCGCAATGCCGCGATCGAGCCCGAGATCATGGACCTCATCGCCGTCCTGCAGAAGATGGGCGCGATCATCTCCTACGAGCCCAACCGCGTGATCCTCATCGAGGGCGTGGACCGGCTGCGCGGCTACGACCACCGCTCGATCTTCGACCGCAACGAGGCGGCGTCGTGGGCGTCCGCGGCGCTCGCGACCGACGGGGAGATCTTCGTCGGGGGCGCGAAGCAGCAGGAGATGCTCACGTTCCTGAACGTCTTCCGCAAGGCGGGCGGCTGGTTCGACGTGCAGGAGGACGGCATCCTCTTCCGCCGGGAGGGCGAGCTGAAGCCCGTGATCGTCGAGACCGACGTGCACCCGGGGTTCATGACGGACTGGCAGCAGCCGCTCGTCGTCGCCCTCACCCAGGCGCATGGCCGCTCGGTCGTGCACGAGACCGTGTACGAGAACCGGATGGGCTTCACCCAGGCTCTCGTGAAGATGGGCGCCGACATCGTCGTGCACCCGCACGGGCTGCAGGACGGGCCGCGCAGGGTGGCGCGACGCGAGCTGGAGCAGGCCGCCGTCATCACGGGCCCGACCCCGCTGCACGGCGCGGACATCGTCGTGCCGGACCTGCGCGGCGGCTACAGCCACGTCATCGCGGCGCTCACGGCGAGCGGAGAGTCGCGGGTGTCGGGCATCGACATCCTGAGCCGTGGCTACGAGAAGTTCCTCGACAAGCTCACCGCGCTCGGGGCCGACTTCGACGTGATCGGCTGACATGCGCGCGACTGCCGAGAAGACCCGTCCCAGCCTCTTCTGGCTGCTCGGCGCGGTCGTCGTGCCCTTCGTCGGATACACGGCGAGGATCAGGATCCGCGGGGCGGAGCGGCTTCCGCGCGAGGGCGCGTTCGTGCTCGCCCCGAACCACTACTCGGAGTTCGATCCGCTCATCGTCGCGGTCGCCGTCTGGCGGCTGGGGCGGGCGCCGCGCTTCATGGCGAAGGAGAGCCTGTTCCGCGTCCCGGTGCTCGGTGCCGCGCTGCGCAGGACCGGCATGATCCCCGTCGCGCGGACCGCGTCGTCGGCGGCCGCCAAGCAGACTCTGCATCAGTCGGAAGAACTCGTCGAGCACGGCCGAGGGGTGATCGTGTATCCCGAGGGCACGCTCACGCGCGATCCCGGACTGTGGCCGATGCGCGGCAAGTCCGGCGCGGTGCGTCTGGCGCTCACGGGTCGGATCCCGCTCATCCCGATGGCCCACTGGGGAACCCAGGCCATCATGGGCCGCTATCAGAAGGGCCTCAGCCTCTGGCCGCCGCGCAAGCGGGTCGACGTGCTCATCGGAGACCCTGTGGATCTCTCCGATCTGTACGATCGAGCGTCGGAGAGCGCGGCGATCGCCGAGGCCAACGAGCGCCTCATGGCCGCCATCACGGCGCTGCTGGAAGACCTTCGCGGAGAGACGGCTCCAGCGACGCGATGGAACCCCTCCGAACACGGGCAGAAGGAGACGGGGCGCCTTGACTCCTAGGAACGCACCGCGCACCGCGGCGATCCCGCTCGGGCCGCGGGTGACCGTGATCGGCGCGGGAAGCTGGGGCACGACGTTCGGCAAGATCCTCGCCGACGGCGGCGCCCAGGTCACGATGTGGGCGCGCCGGCAGGAGCTGGCGCACGAGATCGCCGAGGCGAAGCGCAACTCGCAGTACCTGGCCGGCATCAACCTGCCCCGCACCATGACCGCCACGCACCTGCTCGCGGACGCCGTGCGCGGGGCGGAGCAGGTCTACCTCTCGGTGCCGAGCCAGACGCTGCGGGAGAACCTCAAGGCGCTGCGCCCGCTCCTCCAGCACTCGGACATCCCCGTGGTCAGCCTGATGAAGGGCGTGGAGAAGCGCTCCGGCCTGCGGATGAGCCAGGTCATCGAACAGGAGCTGCGCTGCGATCCGGATCGGATCGCCGTGGCGAGCGGGCCGAACCTCGCGCTCGAGATCGCCAAGGAGCAGCCGACGGCGGCGGTGATCGCCTCGAACAGCGAGGAGACGGCCGACGTCGTCGCCCGCACCGCGCGCAACGGCTACTTCCGCAGCTTCGTGAACACCGACGTCATCGGCACGGAGTTCGGCGGCGTGCTGAAGAACCTCATCGCAGTCGCCATCGGCATCGTCGACGGCGTCGGCTACGGCGAGAACACCAAGGCCTCGATCATCACGCGCGGCCTGGTGGAGATGACCGACTTCGCGGTGGCGAACGGCGCGCAGCCGGGGACCCTGCAGGGTCTCGCCGGCCTCGGCGACCTCATCGCGACGTGCCAGTCGCCGCTGAGCCGCAACAACACCGCCGGGCGCCTGCTCGGCCAGGGATACAGCTTCCAGGACGTGGTCAAGCAGATGCAGCAGACGGCCGAGGGACTCGCGTCCGTCGCGCCCGTGCTGCAGCTGGCCCGCGCCGCCGGCGTGGAGATGCCGATCGTCGAGCAGGTGAAGATGGTGCTGGACGGCGCCATGGATCCGCGCGACATCGCCCCCCATCTGACCACCGACGACGACACCCCGCAGGGGGAAGGGACGGGCAATGGACAAGCAGACGGTGGTGGTGCTCTTCGGAGGGCGCTCCAGCGAGCATTCGATCAGCTCCGCCACGGCGGGAGGGGTGCTGCGCGCCCTTGATCGCGAGCGCTACGACGTGGTCCCGGTCGGGATCACCCGTGAAGGCGCCTTCGTCCTCGAGGACGACGATCCGGACAAGTTCCCGCTCGACGCGGAGCACCTTCCGCAGGTGATCGACAACGGCACGCGGATCCAGTGGCCCGAGCCCGGCGGGGTCCGCACGCTGCGCGTCACCCGCGCCGACGGCTCGGTCGACGACCTCGGCGCGATCGACGTGGTCCTCCCGCTGCTGCACGGCCCGCACGGCGAGGACGGCACGCTGCAGGGCTACTTCGACACGCTCGAGGTGCCGTACGCCGGCGGGGGAGTGCTGGACTCGGCACTGTGCATGGACAAGCACTTCATGAAGGTCGCCCTCCAGGCCGCAGGGATCGCCGTCGCGCCGTGGATCACCGTGCGCGCACGGGACTGGACCTCCGCCCCGGCGCAGGTGCGCGACGCGGCGGCGCGCCTCGGCCTGCCGCTCTTCGTCAAGCCGGCGCGCGCAGGGTCCAGCGTCGGGGTGTCCAAGGTCGAGGACCTGGACGGACTGGACGAGGCGATGCGGATCGCGTTCGCGGAGGACGACAAGGTGCTCGTCGAGACGGGCGTCGTCGGACGCGAGATCGAGGTCGCGATCCTCGAGGGCGAGGACGCGCCACGCGCCTCCGTGCCGGGCGAGATCGTGCTGACCGATCGCGGGTTCTACGACTTCGAGGGCAAGTACCTGGGGGGCGACGGCGTGGACGTCGTGTGCCCCGCGGAGCTGACGGAGGCGGAGATCGCCGCGATCCAGGAGACCGGGATCCGTTCCTTCGAGGCTGTGGACGGCCGCGGACTCGCCCGGGTCGACATGTTCCTCACCCCGGACGGGCTCGTGGTCAACGAGCTCAACACGATGCCGGGGTTCACGCCCATCTCGATGTTCCCCAAGTGCTGGATCGCCTCGGGGCTCAGCTACCGCGACCTCATCACCGAGCTGATCGAGGCGGGCCTGCGCCGATGACGCCCGTCGGATCCCCGGACGGGCTCAGTTTGTCGGTGCGGGCGTCGGCTCGACGTCCGCACCGGGTCGCGCCGTGCACGAGTGCGTGGCGGGAATCGTCGCGATCGCGGCGGCGAGGCTCTTGTTCCCGATCACGTCGTTCGCGCTCACCCCGGTCTTCGGATCGTTGTCGATGAAGAGCTGCACCGCGGGCTTTCTGCCGTAGGTCGTGAGGGTCAGGTAGGGCTGCTTCGACTCGTCGACCAGCCAGTCGACCCCTTGGAGCGAGATGCACTGCAGGGTGCTCGTCGGCTCGGCCTCGGGCAGCCCGCAGGTCAGCAGCACGACGGCCGGATCGCCCCAGGCGGCGGTCGCCTGGGCATCGGTCCAGCGCCGTTCGTGTCCGTCGATCGACGGCACGTTCTGCAGACGCACGGTGACGTCTGCGCACCGCGGGTCGTTCGCGCCTTCCGCAGGGTCCAGGTGCACCGTCGAGCTGCAGCCCGCCAACAGTCCCGCGGCGAGGGCCAGCAGGGCAGCGGGAGCGAGTCGGCGACGCATCCTTCCAGGCTACCGTGGGAGGCATGGTCGACCTCCCAGCTCCCGGTTCCGACGGGGCGGACGGCGTGCTGCCTCCGCTGTCGTCCGACGACGACCCCACGATCGGCGAGGCCGGCGAGGGTCGCGTGCTGCGCACGATCCTCGCGCGCACTCCGGCCGGTGCGTTCTCCCTGCTCGGTCCCGGGGACGACGCCGCGGTGATCGCGACGCCCTCCGGCTCGGTGGTCGCGACCACCGACACGCTCGTCGAGGGCCCCGATTTCCGGTCGGCCTGGTCGAGCGGATACGACCTGGGCTGGAAGTCCGCGGCGGTCAACCTCGCCGACGTCGCGGCGATGGGCGCGAGGCCGACCGCGCTGCTCGTCGCGCTCGCGGTGCCGCGAGACCGGCGGCTCTCCTTCGTGTCCGCGCTCTCGGACGGGTTCCGCGACGCGTGCGCCGCTCTCGCGCCGGGATGCGCGGTGGTCGGAGGGGACCTCACCGTCTCCGCCACGCTGACCGTCGCCGTGACCGCCCTGGGAGACCTCGAAGGGCGCCGGGCGGTGACGCGCGCGGGCGCCCGGATCGGCGACGACGTCGCGATCGCGGGGGAGACGGGGCTCGCCGGTCTCGGCCTGTCGGTGCTCTTCCGACGCTTTCATCCGGGAACCGCCGCCGTCCCGGTGGATCCTTCCGTGCTGGCCGAAGGGGAGTCCGAGGCGATCGAGGCGCAGCTGCGTCCTGCCCCGCCTGTGGGCCTCGGGGTCGTCGCCGCGGTCGCCGGGGCGACGGCCATGATGGACGTGTCGGACGGTCTCGCCCTGGACGCCGGGCGCCTGGCGGGGGCCTCCGGCGTCACGCTCGCGCTCGACGCGGAGACCCTCGGTGCGGATCCCGGGCGCGCACTGGCCGGTGGTGAGGACCACGCGCTGCTCGCGACGTTCCCGGCGGGGGTTCTGCCGCCCGGATTCCGGCGCATCGGAACGGTCGTGCAGGCCGTCGAGGGCGCTCCCGTCCTCTGCGACGGCGATCCCGTGGGCCCCCGCGGCTGGGATCCCTACCGGGACGCCGGCGCCGACGCCTGAGCCGGCTCCGCCCACCACAGGGCCGTGTCGCCGTAGACCTTCTCCCGGATGAGGGCGAGACCCGCGGCGGGCAGATCGGGCGGGGTGGAGCGTTTCGCACGTTCGACGACGACGACCGCGTCCGCAGACAACAGGGGTGCGAGGGTGACGAGGTCCGCGGTCATCTCCGCATCGGACAGGTCGTAGGGGGGATCCGTGAAGACGAGGTCGAAGGGACCCGTCGCCCGATCCAGGAACGAACGGACGGAGCCTTCCTGCACGGTCGCGTCCAGCGCGCCGCCGAGAGCCTTGCGCACCGCGGCGATGTTGCGACGCACGATCGAGGCGGCGGGGCGCCCCCGCTCGACGAGAACCGCTCCCCGCGCGCCGCGACTCAGCGCCTCCAGCGCGAGCGCCCCTGATCCGGCGTAGAGGTCGAGGACCCGTGCGCCCTCGATCGCCCCCATCGACGTGAGCGCCCCGAACAGCGACTCCCGCACACGGTCGCTGGTAGGACGCGTGCCCTGACCGGGGACCTCCAGGCGGGTGCCGCCGGCCGCCCCCGCGATGATTCTCGTCACCCGTTCACCCTATGCGCCGGGGAGGCGAGACCCGCGGGGACAGCGCCGCGCCGACCCCGCGAAGGGCAAGATGGTGTGGTGACCGCCGACAGCCTCGCCGACCTGACCCGCATGCCGCATCCGCAGATCATCGAGGTCGGCGACGGCGTCGGCCTCGCCACCTACACCTGGGGGGACCCGGATGCGCCGGTCGTCGTCGCGGTCCACGGCTTCGCGTCCAGCACGCGCGACAACTGGGTGCTCACCGGGTGGGTGCGGATGCTGGAGCGCGACGGCTTCCGCATCCTCGGAATCGATCAGCGCGGTCACGGCGGGAGCGAGAAGCCGCACGACGCCGCCGGCTACGACGTGCGCACCCTGGCCTCTGACGTCGAGCAGGTCCTCGACACATATCTCGTCGACGAGGCGCGCTACCTCGGCTACTCGCTCGGTGCGCGCGTCGGCTGGCAGGTGCTCCGCGATCTCGGCGATCGCATCCCGCGTGCGGTGCTGGGCGGGGTGCCCGACGGCGTTCCTCTCGCACGGATCGATCTGGATCAGGTGCGCGGGCTCATCGAGCGCGGCATTGCGGTGACGGATCCGATCACCCAGGACTACGTCGCCCTCACGCAGCGCGTCCCGGGCAACGACCTCAGAGCCCTTTTGGGACTCGCGGAAGGGATGCGCGCCTCCGACTCGATCGACCCGGATCCGCGGCAGGCGCCGTCGCAGCCGATCCTCTTCGCCACCGGATCCGAGGACGCGGTGCTCCCCGGTTCCCTCCGCCTCGTCGACGCCGCGCCGCAGGGCTCGTTCTTCGAGATCCCTGGCCGGCACCACTTCAACGCGCCGGGCTCGAAGGCGTTCCGGGAAGCGGGATCGGCCTTCCTCCGGGGCTGAGCCGACCTCGGTGCGGAGCCGGCGTCCCGTCCGCCGCCCACGGAGCGCGTCGGTGGTCCGTCCTAGACTCGGAACCATGCCGTTGCGCCTCGACACCCCGCTGAGCGTCGCCGTGGGCGAGGGGAATGCGAAGACGCTGCACAAAGCCTTCGGGATGACGACGGTCACGGATCTGCTCTCGCACTACCCGCGCCGGTACGCGAATCGCGGTGAGCTGACGCCGATCATCGAACTCCCGCACGGCGAGACGGTGACGATCGTGGCCGAGGTGATGAAGGTCGACGTGCGGGACATGAAGAACCGGCGCGGGGCGATGATGACCGTGGACATCGGCGACGGCGTGGGGCACATGGTGCTCACGTTCTTCGCGAAGTACCGCGGCCAGCTCGAATGGCGCGAGAAGGAGCTGCGCGTCGGCCGCCGGGGCGTGTTCACGGGCAAGGTCGGCGAGTACCGCGGCGTCACGCAGTTCGCGCACCCGCAGTACGAGATGTTCGACGACGAGGTGCGGGCGCGGGCACAGGCCGACACGCTGGTCACGACCCCGCTGCCCATCTATCCCGCCACGGCCGCGCTCACCACCTGGCAGATCGAGAAGATGATCGGCGTCGTCCTGGACGACCTCGGCGCGGTGCCAGAGCCGTTGCCCGAGACCGTGCGACGCGAGGAGGGTCTGCTGCCCGCCGGGGCCGCCCTCGAACAGGTGCACCGGCCGAAGACGAAGGACGAGATCGCCCCGGCGATCCGCACCCTGCGCATGCACGAAGCGCTGACGCTGCAGACCGCCCTCGTCCAGCAGCGGCACGCGCTGCGCATGCTCGACGCCACCGCGCGCCCGGCGAAGCCCGGCGGGCTGCTCGAGCGCTTCGACGCGGCGCTGCCGTTCTCGTTGACCGCGGACCAGATCTCCGTCGGCGAGACGATCGCGGCCGATCTCGTCGCCGGCGCCCCCATGAATCGGCTCGTGCAGGGCGAGGTCGGCTCCGGAAAGACCCTCGTCGCCCTCCGTGCGATGCTGCAGGTCGCGGAATCCGGCGGACAGGCAGCGCTCATCGCCCCCACCGAGGTGCTCGCCGCGCAGCATCTCCGCTCGATCACGCGCATGCTCGGCCCCGACCTCGCCCCGCTCGTCATGCCGACCCTGCTCACCGGACAGATGTCCGCTCCCGAGCGTCGCAAGGCGGCCCTGCGCGTCGCCGCGGGTCAGGCGCTCATCGTCGTCGGCACGCATGCCCTGCTCGGCGAGAAGACCACGTTCGCCGATCTCGGACTCGTCGTGGTCGACGAGCAGCACCGCTTCGGCGTCGAGCAGCGCGAGGCGCTCCGCGCCAAGGGCACGAGTCCGCACGCTCTCGTGCTCACCGCGACCCCGATCCCGCGGACGGTCGCGATGACGGTGTTCGGCGATCTGGACACCTCGGTCATCCGCAGCACGCCGAAGGGTCGGGCGGGGATCGAGACGTTCGTCGCCCCGCTCGCCGACCATCCCGGCTGGTTCTCGCGCGTCTGGGAGCGCGCGGCCGAGGAGATCGCGCAGGGACGCCAGGTCTTCGCGGTGTGCGCGGCGATCGACACCGAGAAGGATACGGCGGAAGCCGACCAGGAGAGGTTCGAGGACGAGGCCGAGGGCGAGACCAAAGGGCCGCGCTGGGGCGTCGTCCAGCTGCTCGCGGCGCTCGCCACCCACCCCACGCTCGGCTCCCTCCGCATCGCAGGCCTGCACGGGCGCATGGCCGCGGACGAGAAGGACGCGGTCATGCAGTCGTTCTCGCGTGGGGAGATCGACCTGCTCGTCGCGACCACGGTGATCGAGGTCGGCGTGGACGTGCCCAATGCCTCGACGATGATCGTGCTCGAGGCCGATCGGTTCGGCGTGTCGCAGCTGCACCAGCTCCGCGGGCGCATCGGTCGCGGCGGCGTGCCGGGCCTGTGCCTGCTCGTCACCGAGGCCGAGCAGGGCACGCCGGCGCGCGACAGGGTGGATGCGGTCGCCTCGACGCTCGACGGGTTCGCGCTCGCGGAGGTCGACCTCGACCTGCGCGGCGAGGGCGATGTGCTCGGTGCTCGCCAGTCCGGCGCGAAGAGCTCGCTGAAGCTCCTGCGCGTCATCAAGGACGCCGATCTCATCGGCCGCGCACGCGAGATCGCGGAGCAGATCGTCGGCGAGGATCCGTCGCTGCATGACCACGAGGGTCTGCGCGAGGCGATCGCGCACCGCCTCACCGTCGAGGATCGTGCGGCCCTCGCCAAGAACTGAGCGCGGGCGGCCGGATGCGCTCGGCATTCGCGCGGCGTGGCACGGATAGGCTGGAGCCATGAGCGCCCGGATCGCCGTCGTCCCCGGTTCCTTCGACCCGCCCACCCTCGGACACCTGGATGTCATCCGTCGTGCCGCCGCGTTGTACGACGAGCTGCACGTCCTGGTGGTGCACAATCCGGACAAGCAGGCGATGCTGCCCGTCGCGCAGCGGCTGACGCTCCTGGACGAGTCCATCGCCGAGGCGGGGGTGGCGGGCAAGGTGATCGTCGGATCGTGGAGCATGGGTCTGCTCGTCGACTACGCGCGGGACGTGAACGCCGGCGTGCTCGTGAAGGGCATCCGTTCGCAGGTCGACGTGGCGTACGAGTCGCCCATGGCGATCGTCAACCGGCACCTCGCAGACATCGAGACCGTCTTCCTGCTCCCCGACCCGGCGCACGCGCTCGTGTCCAGCTCGCTCGTGCGCCAGGTCGCGGCGCTGGGCGGGGACGTCACGCCGTTCGTCCCGCCCGCGGTCGCCCGTTTCCTGGACACCGGCGCGCGCGGACTCTGACGCACGGCCTTCTCCCGGTCGCCCCTCGCTAGACTGGACGGGTGAAGACCCGACGCAATGGACCGTTCGTGCTGCCCGTGCGCGACATCGTTCGGCGACCCGGCGAGATGCGCGAGCACCGTCTCACGATCCCGCTCACGGAGCGCTGGGGCGAGGGCCTGGTGTCCGTCGAACAGGGCGAGGAGATCGATCTCGACGTCCGCCTGGAGTCGGTGCACGAGGGGATCCTCGTCACCGGTGAGGTCGATTCGACGTACCGCGGAGAGTGCGGACGCTGCCTGAATCCGATCGAAGAGCCTGTCGAAGTCGAGTTTCAGGAGCTTTTCGCCTATCCTGGAGAGGAAGCGAACGACTTCGAGGTTCAAGACGACCACGTGGATCTTGAAACTCTGGTCAGGGACGCGGTCGTACTGTCGCTCCCGTTTCAACCGGTGTGTCAGCCGGATTGCCCTGGTCTCGACCCCGAGACCGGTGAACGGCTGACCGGAAGCGCCGGGAAAGAGCAGGTCGCTCCCGTCGATCCTCGATGGGCCGCGCTCCAGCAGATCACAGACCAAGCACACGCAGCGGAATAGCTGCGCGCGCAGAACACAGAAGGTAAGCAACCATGGCCGGTAACCCCCCGAAGCGCAAGGTCTCCCGTTCCAACACCCGCTCGCGTCGCGCGCAGTGGAAGGCGGAGGCCCCCACGCTTGTCAAGACCATCGAGAACGGCAAGGTCGTCTACAGCCGCCCTCACCAGGCGAAGGTCGTCACCGACTCGCAGGGCACCGAGCTGTTCCTCGAGTACAAGGGCCGCAAGGTCGCCGACGTCTGATCGATCCGTCGATCATGGCAGCAGTCCCGCACGGGACGAGCCCCCTTTCTGAGCAGCTCGGAGTCGACATCGACCCCGAGCTGCTTCAGCGTGCGCTGACCCATCGGTCCTTTGCGTACGAGAATGGCGGCATCCCGCACAACGAGCGTCTCGAGTTCCTGGGCGACTCCGTGCTCGGCCAGGCCGTCACGGTGATGCTCTACACGACGCTTCCGGATCTCGACGAGGGATCCCTGGCCAAGCGACGCGCCAGCGTCGTGTCGACCGTGGCTCTCGCCGAGGTCGCGCGCGGCATCGGGCTCGGGGCCCACATCCTCCTCGGCAAAGGGGAGGAGCGCACCGGCGGCAGGGACAAGGACTCGATCCTCGCGGACACGATGGAGGCGGTGTTCGGCGCCACGTTCCTGTCCGCAGGACCCGACGCCGCGACCGCGCTCGTGCTGCGGCTCATCGAGCCTCTTCTCGGCGACCCCGAACGCTACGGCGCGGCGATGGATCCGAAGACCGCACTGCAGGAGATCGCCGCGCGCCGGGGGCTGAGCGCTCCCGAGTACGCCGTCGTCTCGACGGGGCCGGATCACGACCGTCGTTTCACGGCGACGGTCACGGTCGGTGCGCTCTCGACGGAGGGAACGGGCACGAGCAAGAAGACGGCGGAGATGGCCGCGGCCCTCGCCGCCTGGAACGTCCTCAACGATCGCGGCTGATCGAGGGAGCGCCCTTCATGCCTGAACTCCCTGAGGTCGAGGTCGTCCGTGCGGGGCTCGCACCTGCCCTGACCGGGGCTCGGATCGTGTCCGTGGCCGTGCACGACGAGCGCGCGCTCACGCGGCATGTTCTCGGCGCCGCGGACTTCGCGGAGCGCCTGGAAGGCGCGGCCGTGCACGGGGTCGCGCGCCGAGGCAAGTTCCTCTGGATGCCCTTGGCCGACTCCGACGCGGCCGTGGTGGGTCATCTCGGCATGTCGGGTCAGCTTCTGCTGCGCCGTCCGGACGCCGACGCGGAGCGCCACGAGCGCATCCGGATCGTCGTGGAGCACCCGGTGCACGACCGGCTCGCCGTGGTCTTCGCGGATCAGCGCACCTTCGGCTCGCTCGCGGTCGATCATCTCGTCGAGACCGCCGACGGTCGCGCCGCCGGCTGGGGGAGCGTCGATGCGCGGATCCCGTCCCAGGTCGCGCACATCGCCCGCGATCCCCTGGATCCGGCCTTCCGCGACGACGCCTTCCGGCTCGCGCTGCGCGGCCGGTCCAGCGCGATCAAGCGCGTGCTCCTCGACCAGACGCTCGTGAGCGGCATCGGCAACATCTACGCCGACGAGTCTCTCTGGGCCGCGCGCGTCCATCCCGAGACGCCCGCCTCGGCACTCTCCACCGTCGCCGTGCGGCGCCTGCTCGCGGAGGTCCGCCTCGTGCTGGAGAAGGCGCTCGCGGAGGGCGGCACGAGCTTCGACGCGCAGTACGTCAACGTCAACGGGCAGGCGGGATACTTCGCCCATTCGCTGAACGCCTACGGTCGCACCGGGCAGCCGTGCGCGCGCTGCGGGAGACCCATCGTGCGCGAGGCCTTCATGAACCGGTCGAGCCACTACTGCGCACGCTGTCAGCGACGACGCTGAGGCGGATCGCGTCGGGGAGGGATCAGTGCTCGCCCTTGATGACGAAGTACGACCCGCGGATCTCGCCCGCGAGCTTCGAACGCTGGCGGGCGAACCGGAAGGAGGACAGCTCCTCCGGCACCTCCATGCCCCGGGCGAGTTTGAAGCCGACGGCGCGCTTGCCCCCGTCCGCGAGCGTGTACATCACGTTGACCGCCAGACCGGAGGCGTAGAAGACGTAGGCCATGCGGATGCCGTCGACCTCGAAGGCGCTGACCTCGAGCGCAGGGCTCGCGATCCGGATGCCGCGCTCCTCGTCGAGGACACGGGTCACCCACGCCAGCGTCTCCGGGTCCTCCTCGGGCGTTCCGACCGTGAACGTGTGGTCGTACTTGTTCGCGTAGTAGCGGGCCTCGTTGGCGCGCAGTCCCGCCAGCGCCTCGGCCACGGGAGAGGCCTCCAGCCCGGCCGTGGAGACGTGGACGAAGTCGACGGTGACGGTCATCATGGGCTCCTGTCCGGGCGGGTTCCCCTCATGGTAGGCCTGGACGTGCTTCGTCGGTGAAGGCGCGGAGCAGCAGCGGACGCGTGATCCGCGTCGCGGCCCAGACCAGCCCGACACCGGCGGCCAGCACGAGGGCGATCGTGACGACCGATTCCGGGGTCGCGATCAGCGCGATCCCCAGCAGCGGCAGGATCAGCAGTCCGGCGCACGCCGCCGATCCGAGCACCGTCAGCAGCAGCGGCGACATGACCGCACGCCGCCGTGCCGCATCGACGGTATCGGCCGGCACGCCGAGCGCGTGCAGGCTTTGGTGCAGCGGGCGCTGATCGAGGATCTCCGACCCCTGGGTCACCGCCACCGAGCACGCCACCATGAGGAACGAGGCGATCAGGGTGATGACCAGGCCCGTGCGCATGTCCTCGACGAGCAGCGCGTCCTCGCGAGAGCCCGTCGCGTCGGATCCGATCGCGTTCATCAGGGCCACCCCCGTGCCGGCGAAGACGGCCATGAAGCTCGACATCGCGACGCCGTTGAGCGGCCGCCAGGCCGCCCGGGGGTCGTCCAGGACGATCCGTGCCGCGAGCAGGCGGCCCGCGTCCTTCGCCCGTCGTAGCCGGGCGCGGCCGCCGACCGCCATCGCCCAGGGGCCGACGAGGTTCAGCACGGTCAGCCCGACCGCGAACACCGCGACGATCCCCGCGACCAGGGCGACGCCGCTGCCGAGCTGGGGCACGAGCTTTCCCAGCGCGAACGCCCCGGCCACGGCGAGCAGCGCCACGACGGCCCTCACACCGTGCACCGAGCGCGCCGCGGCCCTGGTCCGCACGCCGAGAGGAGAGATCACGACCCTGCGCAGACCGATCACCGCGCTCACGACGGCGAGGAGCACGGTGCCCGCTGCGATCGCGAGGACGCCGACGGGGGGAAGCAGCGCCGCCGCGCCGAGCGGGGCGCCGCGGAACGGGATGAGGCCGACCAGGGGAGCGGTGGCGAGGGCGAGGATCACACCGGCCAGCACGCCCGCCGCGGCGATGAGGGTCGACTCGACGACCGCCAGCATGCCCACGCCGACCGGCGTGACCCCCAGCAGCCTCAGCGTCGAGAGGCGCTCGTCCCTGCGGCGCGCCGATAGTCGCGCGGCAGCCCCGCCGAGCGCACCGAGGGGCATCACGAGGAGGACGAGCGCCACGGAGGCGAGGAGTCGATAGAGCAGAGCGCGGTCGTCGGTCCACGTCCAGAAGGCCTGCGCCCCGCCGACCACGAGCAGGACGAGAGCCGACACGAGGGCGAAGGCGGTAGCGGGGATCAGCACGACCCCGAGCGCGCCGGGCGCCGGACGCAGCAGCAGGCGAATGGTCGACAGGTTCATGCGGACACCGCCGGGTCCACCACGAGCCCGTCGCGCACCGCGACGGTGCGCGCGCACCGCGCGGCCACCTGCGGGTCGTGCGTGACGAGGATCAGCGTGCGCCCCTGCCCGGTCGTGGACCACAGCAGCGCGTCGATGACCTCCGCCGACGTGCGGGAGTCGAGCGCGCCGGTGGGTTCGTCCGCGAACACGACCCCCGCGCCGGTGATCTGCGATCGCGCGATCGCGACGCGCTGCGCCTGGCCGCCGGAGAGCTCGCCGATCCGGCGTTCCTCGCTTCCCTGCAGGCCGAGGGCGGCGAGCCTCTCCGCCGCCCGGGCGGTCGCCGCGGCGCGGGGAACGCCGGTGATCATCGCGGCCAGCGCGACGTTCTCCACGGCAGTCAGCTCGGGCAGCAGCAGGCCCTGCTGGAAGACGAAGCCGAACGACTCGCGGCGCAGGCGGGACCGCTCGGCCTCCCGGAGAGCGGTCACCTCGATGGGTGCGGTTCCGGCGGGCCGGAAGACCACGCGCCCGGCATCAGGGCGGGTGATCCCGGCCAGAACGTGCAGCAGGGTCGTCTTGCCGGATCCGGATGCCCCCATGATCGCGACGGACTCGCCCTGATGCACACGGAGGTCGACACCGGCGAGGGCCTGGGTCGCCCCGAAACTCTTGAACAGGCCGTGGGCTTCGATGACGGAAGTGCTCATACGTCCAGCCTGCGCGGGCAGGGATGCCGGGCGCGTCGTCCCTGAGGACCAGATCCGTGGGCGTCCGTCATCCCGTGGGATGAGGGTGCGTACGAACGTCGAGGATACGGATCTGCTCGGGAACGAGCAGAAAACGCACCTCACAGAAATCGTTCAGGTTCGGCTGGATTGTGCTATTTTCTCTCGTATACGGTCCTTTCCTACAAGGAGCCACATTGTCGAGTCTTCCTCTCGTTTCTCCTGATTCCGGCGTGCTTTCCGAGCAGCGTCTGTCTCCGGAGCAGCTGGCGCGCGAGAACATGCCGCTCGCGACGTTCCTGGCCGTCGAGAAGGCGCGCACCGCGGAGCACGTCGATCTCGACGATCTGATCTCCGCGGCTCGACTGGGGCTGGCGCGCGCGGCGATGGCCTACGAGCCCGAGCGCGGGATCCCGTTCGGAGCGTACGCACGATCCCAGATCACCTGGGCGATGCTCGACGAGATGCGAGCGGCGGATCCCGCGGGGGAGCGCGGCCGGGTGAAGATCGAACGCGTGCGTGCGGCGGCCGAGGCGGTGCTGGCCCGCACGGGGCGGCCCGCGACCACCGTCGAACTGGTCCGGGACACGGGACTGGACGCGGAGAACGTGAACCGTGCGCTCGCGCTGGATCAGATGGTCCGCACCGCGACGAGCTTCGAGGCGCACTTCGACGCCGACGACGGGCGCCAGGCCGCGGATCTCACGGACAGCGTGATCCTGCCGGAGCACGCCGTGGAGCAGGCCGAGAGCCGCGCGATGCTGCTGAAGATCGTCGATGCGTTGCCGGCGGCGATGCGCGAGATCATCCGGGGGATCTACCTCGAGGACCGCATGGTCAAGGACATCGCGGCGGAGCTCGCCGTGAGCCACGCCTACGTCTCCAAGCTGCGCAAGACCGGGCTCTCCCTCATGCGGGAGGCGCTGGAGGCATGGGAGTCCGGTGTGCCCGCCGACCGGTCGACCAAGGCACGGGCGGGCTTCTTCGAGGCGGTGTTCGGGGCGCTGCCCGCGGGCGGGGATCGCGTGGGGGACCTCGCGCCCGCGGTCTGAGAGACGTTCGCCGGGAATCTTTCCCTGCGGTGGTTACCCGGTCCCGCCGCCGTCGCGAATGTCGGGAGTGCGGGACCACGGACGGACCCGCTTCCGACCCCCAACCACGGAGGATGAACATGGGTCTTCAGATCGCAACCAACATCGGCGCCCTCAACGCGTACCGCAACCTGGCTCACAACCAGCTGCAGGGCTCCAAGTCGCTGGAGAAGCTGTCCAGCGGCCTGCGCATCAACCGCGCCGCCGACGACGCCGCAGGGCTCGCCATCTCCGAGGGACTCAAGTCCCAGGTGAACGGCCTCAACGTCGCGGCGCGCAACGCCCAGGACGGCATCTCGGTCATCCAGACCGCGGAAGGCGCCCTGACCGAGGTGCACTCCATCCTGCAGCGCATGCGCGACCTCGCGGTGCAGGGCGGAAGCGACGCGAACAACGCCGACTCCCGCACCGCCATCGCCAAGGAGGCCGGTGAGCTCAGCAAGGAGCTGTACCGCGTCTCGCAGTCGACGAACTTCAACGGCATCGACCTGCTCAAGGGCGGCACGGCGCTGACGTTCCAGGTGGGCTCGGGCGCGACGGCGAACGACAAGATCGACGTCGCGCTGGCGGACGTCCCGACGGCCGTCGGCACGCTCGCCTCGGCGGACGGCGTGGCTGTCGGTGCGGGCTTCGACGTGACCAGCAACACCACGGCGCAGGCGACGATCACGGCGATCGACGCCGCGATCAAGAACGTCTCGTCGCAGCGCGCCGGTCTCGGTGCCGCGCAGAACCGCTTCGAGTCGGCCGTGAACAGCCTGAACGTCTCGGCGGAGAACCTGTCGGCCGCGAACAGCCGCATCCGCGACACCGACATGGCGTCCGAGATGGTCAAGTACACCGCCTCGAACATCCTGCAGCAGGCCGGCACCGCCATGCTCGCGCAGGCCAACCAGTCGGGCCAGGGCGTCCTCCAGCTCCTGCGCTGATCCGCCCGCGCCTGAGGCGCATCCCACGGGCCTGGGCGGGGTCGTGCACCCCGTCCAGGCCCGTGCCGCACACCATCTCCCGTAACGCACAGAAGGCTTCCGCGGATGAACATCGACGGGCTGGTCTCCGGTCTCGACACGACCAAGATCATCAACTCCCTGATGGACGTCGCGGCGATCCCGAAGAACCAGATCACCGCGAAGATCACCGACCGCACGTCGGTCATCACCAACCTGCAGTCGCTCAACGCATCGCTGCAGGATCTGGTGGCCAAGGCGAAGACGGCGAAGGACCCGCATTCGCTGGGCGCCTTCACGGCGACCGCGTCCTCGGACGCGGTCAAGGTCGTCGTCGGCGCGTCGGCCTCTCGCTTCAGTACCGGTGTGGTCGTGGACGCGATCGCCCGCGCTCACTCGGTGGTCACTGCGGCGGGCGGGGCGACGACGTGGAGCGGGCCGTTCACCGTCGTGGGCGCGGACGGCAAGACCACGGAGATCCCCGCCGGGGCCGCGAGCGCCGCCGAGCTCGCGAAGAACATCAACGCGGCGAAGGCCGGCGTGACCGCGAGCGTGGTCCCTGCGGGAACCGCGGCCGACGGAACGCCGCTCTCACGGCTGCAGCTGACCGCGACGGCGACGGGGGCCGCGAACACGTTCTCCTTGCAGCGTGGCACGGCGGCCGATGTGGCCACCGGCACGTCCGTCGACATCACGACGGAGCAGGGCGCGGCGATCGTGACGGCCGGCTCCGATGCCCGCATCCGGCTGTTCGCCGGCACAGCGGCGGAGCAGAGCCTGACCAGCGCCGACGGCTCGTTCACCGTGGGCGAGGGGATCACGGTCACCGCCGTCAAGACGACCTCCGATCCGGTGACCGTGGCCGTCTCGCCCGACACGAAGGCGCAGTCGACGACGGCGGAGACGTTCGTGAAGCAGGTCTCCGCGCTGCTCACCCGGATCGACAACGGCTCCAAGGCGACGATCGGGGCGCCCGGCAAGGACACCACGCTGGGCGTGTTCACCGGCGACAGCACGGTGCGCGCCCTGCGCGGAGCGCTCGCGAGCGCGGTGCAGTCCCCCGTGGACGGCGTCTCGCCGTCGACGATCGGTATCTCGATCGACCAGTACGGCGCGCTCAGCTTCGACGCGGACAGGTTCGCCACCGCGATGGCGGCCGATCCCGAGCGCACCCAGGCGATGTTCTCGGCGATCTCGGCCCGCGTCGAGTCTGCGGCAGGCACGTACTCCGACAAGTACGACGGACTGCTCACCCGCCGGATCACGGGCCAGCAGTCGGAGGTCAAATCCCTCCAGGACCAGTCGGACGCCTGGGACATCCGACTCGCGCAGCGCAGGGCGACCCTGGAGCGGACGTACGCGACGCTCGAGACCCAGCTCTCCGCGCTGCAGTCGCAGTCGTCCTGGCTCAGCGGGCAGCTGGGCTCACTCCCGCAGACGAAGTCGTCCCCGTCCTCCTGATCCCTCCGAACCCGAACCGCGAGGAGCACCCGATGTCCACCACGTCCCTGCAGCGCGCGCGGATGCAGTACCTCGAGCAGCAGGTCGCCTCTGCCTCGCCGGAGCGCCTCGTCACGCTGCTCTTCGACCGACTCCTCGTCGACGTGGACCGGGCGATCGCCGCGCAGGACAACGGCGATGCACGCGCGGCGGGGGATCACCTTCTGCACGCGCAGCAGATCGTGACCGAGCTCAACGCCTCGCTCACCGACGCCTGGGACGGCTCCGACGATCTCCGCGCGCTCTACACCTACCTGCACGGGAGGCTCGTGGTGGCCAACGTCGCGCGGGACGTCACGGTCACGGCCGAGTGCCGGGCGATCGTCGCGCCGCTGCGGGACGCCTGGCACGGTGCGGCGGAGGCCGTGGCGACGGCACCCGCGGCGGTGCGCGCCGTTGGCTGATCCCGGCGGATCCGACAATCTTGCCGCCTGGATCGCGTTGCTGGACGGGTTCGAGCGGGCGATCGACGCGGCCGAGGAACAGCTGCTCGTGGAGGAGTTCGTCCCCCCGCCAGGGCCTCCGCCCACGGAAGTCCTCGACAGGGCTCGCGCGACGCTGGCCCGGCAGCAGATGCTGATCGACGGTCTGCGGGTCTCGCGGGCGAACGTCGCGCGCGAGCTCGCCGCTCTCCGCCGGGTACCGGATCCCGGGGCGGGTTCGCCGGCCTTCCTGGACATCGAGGGCTGACTCCGGAGAATCCCGGAACGCATTCTGGTTACGCGCCGCGGATCGCGTCGCGATAGTCGGCCCAGAGCAGGGATCGCTCGACGAGTGGCCACGGATCGGCCTCGCCCCTCACGTCCGGAGTGCCGCCGTGCTCGAATCCGTCACCGCGACCGCGTTGTCCAGCGCGCTCGATGGCCTGTCCCTGCGACAGCGCGCGATCGCCGACAACATCGCCAACATCAACACGCCGGGCTATCACGCGCAGCGGGTGTCGTTCGAGGATCGGCTGCGCGATGCGGTGGCCGACGGCAGCGGCGCCGTCACGGCCGAGACCGCGCGCTCGCTGGAGCCCACGCGGCTGAACGGCAACAACGTCAACCTGGACACCGAGACGCTGTCGAACATCGACACCGTGCTGCGCTATCAGTTCGCCTCGCAGGCGCTCGGTGCGCAGAGCGCGGCCGTGACCAAGGCGATCGGGCAGGCCTCGGCATGACTTTCGACGCGATCGGGGTCGCCGGCACCGGTCTGGACACGCACCGCAAGTGGCTCGACGCCCTCAGCGACAACATCGCCAACGTCAACACGGCGACGCCCGCCGGTCAGGCCCCCTACCGGGAGAAGTTCGTCGTCGTGCGTGAGGGCGTGGACAGCCCCGGTGTGTACGTGGACGGTGTCGAGGAGTCCCAGGCCGAGGGCAAGCGCGTCTACGACCCGAGCCACCCCTACGCCGACGCGAAGGGGTACGTGCAGTACCCGAACGTCGACCTCGGGGACCAGATGAGCATGCTGATCCTGGCGCAGCGCGGCTACCAGGCCAACGCGGCCGTCGTCGACCGGGCCAAGACGCTCTACGAGTCGGCGCTGCAGATCGGCCGCGGCGCATGACCGCCCCCGTCTCCGGCGTGTCGGCCGCGGGTGTCGCCCCGCTCGCGCCGCTGAGCTTCGAGGACCCTGCGCGCGCGCAGGACACCGGATCCGGTTCGTTCGCGAACGCGCTCACCGGTGCCGTCGACGGGCTGCAGCAGCTGCAGTCGACGTCCAACGACCTCGCCGTGCGCGCCGTCACGGGCGACCTGCAGGACATCCATCAGGCGACCATCGCGGCGGCGCGTGCCGCGGTCACGCTCGACGTGGTCGTCGCGGTCCGCGACAGGGGCGTCGCCGCGTTCAACGACATCATGCGGATGCAGGCCTGAGCATGCCGACCTTCCTCGCCGGCTATGTGGATCGGGCCAAGCTCCTCGTCTCGCGCTTCTCGATCGCCCAGCGCACCATCGCCGTGATCGGCGTTGCGCTGCTCGTGCTCGGGGCGATCGCCCTCGGATCCTGGCTCGCGCGCCCGCAGATGAGCCCCCTGTTCACCGGGCTGAGCGCCGCGGACGCCTCGGCGGTGGTCGAGCAGCTGAAGTCGGCCGGCGTCGCGTACGAGCTCACGGACGGCGGCGCGACGATCCTCGTTCCCGACGACAAGGTCTACGCGCAGCGCCTGGCGGCCGCGTCCGCCGGGCTGCCCAGCGACACGAGCAAGGGATACACCCTGCTGGACAAGATGGGCGTCACCGCGAGCGAGTTCCAGCAGTCGGTCACGTACAAGCGCGCGATCGAGGGGGAGCTCGCCAACACGATCGGCGCGATGAACGGGATCACCGCGTCGTCGGTGCAGCTCGCGATCCCGAAGGAGAGCGTCTTCGTCTCGGAGAAGCAGAACCCGACCGCATCGGTGTTCGTGAAGACCCGCAACGGTGCGACCCTCAGCGACGGACAGGTCGAGGCGATCGTGCACCTCACGAGCGCGGCCGTCTCCGGCATGCGGCCGGAGGACGTGACGGTCACGGACCAGAACGGCAAGGTGCTCTCCGCCGCGGGGACGGGACTCACGGGCGGGGGAGCGAAGCAGGCGAGCGAGTACGAGGCGAAGGTGTCCTCTGCAGTCGGCAGCATGCTGGAGACCATCGTCGGCGCGGGCAACGCGACCGTCACCGTCGCCGCGGACGTCGCGAACTCGACCTCGGAGAAGATGGACGAGACCTACACGGTTCCCACCGGATCGCCGACGGGCGCGGAGACGAGCAAGACCGAGACCTACGCGGACGGCAAGGGCGGCAGCAGCGGCGTGCTCGGCCCGGACAACATCGCGGTCCCGAGCGGTGCCGCAGGCAGTGGCGGCTACAAGCTCGAGGAGACCACCAAGGACAACCCGGTCAACAAGACGACCGAGAAGACCGTGACGCCCGCGGGCGAGGTCACCCGTCAGACGGTGAGCGTCGCGCTCAACCAGGACGCCGTGACCGGCGTCTCGGCGGATCAGATCCGTTCCCTCGTCGCCACCGCCGCGGGCATCGACACGAAACGCGGCGACACCGTGACGGTGGAGTTCGTGCCGTTCAGCAAGACCGGCGCGGCGGGTGCCACGGCGGCGCTCGACGCGGCCGAGAAGGAGAAGCAGGACCAGGCGCAGGGCGATCTGCTGCGCACGATGATCATCGCCGCGGCCATCGTTCTCGCCGCGATCATCCTCGTCGCGTTCCTCGCCTTCCGCAGCAGGCAGCGTCGGAGGGGCATGGAGGACTCCGGACCGATCGCGATGCTCGAGACGATGTCGGAGTCGGAGGCGCAGAAGCTGCAGGCGCTGCGCTCGCTGTCCGACCCGATCGCCCTGCCGTTCGCCGATCCGGCGCACGAACTGCCCACGGCGGTCCTCGACCTCGAGGAGGAGCCGGAGGCGGATCAGATCCTCGTGGAGCGTCGCCGCCGCGAGATCGACGAGATCGTGCGCAGCCACCCGGAGTCGGCCGCGCTCGCGCTCGCGAACCTGATGGACGAGGCCTCCGCATGAGCACGGTCGTCACGCCGTCGACCGAGGTCGCGGAGGCCGCGCCGGTGATTCCCGACACGCCGATGAGCGGACTGCGCAAGGCCGCCATCGTGCTGCTCAACATGGATCGGGCGGCGAGCGCCGAGGTCCTGCGCCACCTCGGCGAGGCCAGAGCCGAACTGCTC
The DNA here is from genome assembly GCF_945952435.1 of uncultured Microbacterium sp. Lineage (GTDB taxonomy): Bacteria > Actinomycetota > Actinomycetes > Actinomycetales > Microbacteriaceae > Microbacterium. The sequence goes on along the minus strand of NZ_CAMFHZ010000005.1, from coordinate 100,453 downwards.
GCCGCGGAGCTGACGCAGCTGGGCGGGGTGGACGTCGGCGCCACCGCGCGCGCGTTGGGCGAGTTCCGCCGCATCGCCTCGGGCGCCGCGGTGCCTTCGCGGGGCGGCGAGGAGCTCGCGACGGGGCTGCTGGAGACCGCGTTCGGCCGGGAGAAGGCGGTCGGCATGGTCGGGCGCGTCATGTCCCAGGGCGCCGTGTCCTTCGACTTCCTGAACGCCGCGGACCCGGCCCAGCTCGCGACGATCCTCGACGGCGAGCTGCCGACCACGGTCGCGGTCGTGCTGGCCAACCTCCGCGCGGACAGCGCCGCGGCGGTTCTGGCGGCTCTGCCGGACCCGCTGCGCACCGACGTCGCCCAGGCGATCGCGACCATGGGCGTCGCGACCCAGGAGGCGATCTCGATCGTGGCCGAGTCGCTGCGCTCGCGGACCGGGGTCTTCGCGATGCGCGACGCGCACGACGCGATCGGCGGAGTCCAGCCGCTCGTGGAGATTATCAACCGCTCCGACACCGCCCTGGAGAAGGCGCTGCTCGCGAGCCTGGAAGGACGCGATCTCGCCCTGGCCGAGGACATCCGCAGCCGCATGGTCACGTTCGCCGACATCGCCCGCCTCGAGGACCGCGACGCCCAGCGCGTGCTGCGCGGACTGGATCTGCGCATGCTCGCGCTCGCGCTCAAGGGCGCGGACGAGCAGATCGCCGAGGTGATCAGCCGCAACATGACCGAGCGCAACAGGGAGAGCCTCGCAGAGGAGGCGAAGGTGCTCGGCCCGGTGCGCGTGCGTCAGGTCGACGAGGCGCGCGCCGAGATCGTGCGCGTGATCCGCGAGCTCGAGGCCGCGGAGGAGATCACGATCTCGCGCGAGGACGACGAGATCGTCGAGTGACCATGACCGCCTCCGCGCCTTTCACTCCGTTCGTGCCGCCCCGGGTGGGTGAGGTCCCGGTCGACCTCGGGGCCGAGTCGGCGCGTGCGCGCACGCGCGGGTACGCCGAGGGGTACGCGGCGGGCCGCGCCGAGGCGGCGCAGGAGGCGGAGCGGCTGCGGCGTCGCGACGAGGAGGCGTTCCAGGAACGCCAGGACCGGGCCGACGCCGAGAACGCGTCCGCGGCGTCCGCCCTGCGCACGGCCGTCGTCGCGCTCCAGGCGCGGACGGAGGCGCTCGCCGGGCAGAGCACCGAACGGATCGAAGAGCTCGCGCTGTCCCTCGCCACCGTGATCCTCGACGCGGAGCTCTCCGACCCCGCGCGCTCCGCCGCGCACGCCCTGCGCCGTGCGGTCGCGGAGCAGCCCGTGCGGAGCTGGGTGAGGGTGGGTTTCAGCGCACGGGATGCGGCCGTCCTGGCCGCGGACCCCTCGGCGACCGCGCTGCTCGACGGCGTCGAGATCGTCGTCGCCGCGGACGTGGACCCGGGCGGCGCGGTCGTCGACCTGGAGGACGGGGCGGTCGATGCCCGGGTCGGCGCCGCACTCGCGCGCGCGACGGCCGCACATCGCGAGGGCGCATCCGAGATCGGGGAGGAGGTCGGATGAGCGCCACCTGGGAGCACGTCGTGCAGGCGGCCCGTCCCGAGCGATCCGGAACCGTGCAGACCGTGCGCGGTCTGGGCGTGGACGTGCGCGGGATCGCGGGCGCGATCGGCGACCGGGTGAGGATCGACGTCGCCGAGCGCACGGTGGACGCGGAGATCGTCGCCGTCGACGGAGGGACCGCGCGGTGCATGCCGCTCGGACCCGTCGACGGGATCACGGCCCGAGCGCGCGTGCGGCATGCGGGCGCCCCCCTGCTCGTACCGACGGGTTCCGCGCTGCTCGGGCGGGTCCTCGATGCCCAGGGACGCCCGATCGACGGGCGTGGTGCGCTGGCCGGCAGCGTCGCCGTGCCGCTCGGCAACCAGCCCCCTGGCGTGCTCGACCGTCGCCGGATCGACCGTCAGCTCGGGACCGGCGTGCGCGCCCTCGACACGATGACGCCGGTCGGCATCGGTCAGCGCCTCGGCCTGTTCGCCGGATCGGGCGTGGGCAAGTCGTCGCTCCTGTCCATGATCGCTCGCGGCTCGAGCGCGGACGTCGCCGTGATCGCCCTCGTCGGAGAGCGCGGGCGCGAGGTGCGCGAGTTCCTGGAGGACGACCTCGGACCGGAGGGACTCGCCCGGTCCGTGGTCGTCGTCGCGACCTCCGATCAGCCGGCGATGGCGCGACTGCGCTCGGCCTTCGTCGCGACCAGGATCGCCGAGGGCTTCCGCGACGAGGGGCGCGACGTCGTGCTCATGATGGACTCGCTGACGCGGGTCGCGATGGCCCAGCGCGAGATCGGGCTCTCGGCGGGCGAGCCGCCGGCCACGCGAGGGTATCCGCCCTCGACGTTCTCGGTGCTCGCCCGGCTCCTGGAGCGCGCCGGCACCGGCACCGTCGGCTCCCTCACGGGCCTGTACACGGTGCTCGTCGACGGGGACGATCACAACGAACCGGTCGCCGACGCCGCCCGAGGGATCCTCGACGGTCACGTCGTGCTGGACCGCGGCATGGCCGTGCGGGGGCACTTCCCCGCGATCGACGTGCTCGGATCCGTCTCCCGTGTCGTCTCGCAGATCACCGACGAGGGACAACGGCACGATGCGACGGCGCTGCGCAGCGTGCTCGCCGCCCGACGCGCGGCCAACGACCTCATCGACATCGGCGCCTATCGGGCGGGGGCGAATCCGCTCGTCGACGCGGCCCTCGCCCATCAGGACGCCATCGACGGGTTCCTCCGTCAGCGTCGGGACGACCTCGTCACCGCCGACTACGCCTGGCAGCGGCTCGCCGCCCTCGTCGCCCCGTTCGGAGGTCTCACGTCATGACGTTCTCGTTGTCGGGTCTGCTGCGCGTGCGCAGCGCCCAGGAGCGCATCGCCGCGGAGGCGCTGTCCCGGTCCACCGCGCAGCGCGTACGTGCCGAGGCCGCCGAGACCGGCGCCCAGGCGAGCCTCGCCGAGATCGCTGAGGAGGTCGGCGACAGCGCGACGCTCCTGGCGATGGCGGCCGCGCGCGCCGCCGGACGCAGCATGCTCGGGGATCTGCAGACCCTCACCGCGCTGCGTCGCGGCGAGGAGGAGGCGGCGAAAGCCGTCCACATCGAGGCGCGTCGCGAGCTCAAGGGTCTCGAACGGCTGGAAACGGCCGAGCGGGCACGTCGGACCTCGGCGGAGCTGCGTGCGGAGCAGACCGTGCTGGACGAGATCGCCGTCGGCCGTGCGAGCCGAGACGAGGGGAGCGCGGCATGACCGGCCTGGACAGCGTGATCGCCCGCATCGGCGACATCGAGGACCGGCTCGCGGCCCTGCGCTCGTCGGCGTCCCCCGCCGCGACGGCGACGTCCGGCAGCGGGTCGGCGACGTCCGCGTCGTCCGCCACCACGGGCACGGCCTTCGCCGCCGCGCTGGATGCGGCGCAGAAGACGGCGGAGACGGGCGCGGCGACCGCCGCCACGGGCGCCGCCACGGGGGCCGCCACGACCGCCACCGCGTCCGGTGCAGGGACGAGCACGGAGGTGCTCCAGGCGCTGCAGACCCTCTTCCGCGCCTCCTCCTCGACGGGCGCGAGCGCCGCGTCGTCGTCCGGCCTCTCGGGGATCCTCGGATGACCGCGGTCGCCTCGGCTCTCGCGCCCCTGCTCGCCTCGCCGACCGGGTCGGTGCCGCGCGGCGACGCGCCCGCCGATCGAGCGGCGCCCTTTGCGGCGACGCTCGCCGCGGTGGTGCGCGACGCGCCCCGTGGCTCGGATCCGCGCCGGGGTGCCGACGGCGCGGGGGAGGGATCGCGCGGGCGCGACGACGGATCCGCGATGCCGTCGGACGCGGACCTGTCCGCCCGGATGACCGCCGCGGCGCTGTCGCTCGGCGGCGCGGGGCAGACCCCGCCGCCTGCGCAGGCGGCGCAGGAGCGGCAGCTCTCCTCCGCCGAGGCGGATGCCTCGGGTGACACGGCGCTCGCGTCCCTTCTCCCGGGGGAAGCCGCGGCGTCGACCGCGGCGTCGACCGCGGCCGGCGGCGCCGCAGTGTCCGGAACGGTCGCCTTCCTCGACGGCGCGGCCGGGATTGCGACGGAGTCCTCGACCGCGGCCGACCCTGCGTCGCCCGCGGCCGCGGGGCTCGGCGATCCCGGCGCGCTCGGCCCGCCGGCGCACGGTCGGCACGAGGTCGGCCTGCGACCGGCGATCCCGCAGGACGCGTCCGCCGCCTCGCCGTCCGGTGCGATCGCAGCAGGGGATCCGGGCGCCTCCGCCGCCGAGGCAGCGGCCTCCGCACCGGGAAGGACGGCGGCCCCCGGAATGGCGTCCGCACTCGGACCTGCGTCGGGGCGGGGAGCATCGGCGGAGGGAGCCTCGGCGGACGGAGCATCGGCGGCGCACGGCCCGCAGGAGTCCGCGGCGCACGTGGCCGACGCGCCGACGGCGACCGTCCCCGCGATCCTCGCCGTGGACGGATCCACGTCGTCATCCGGCTCGCCGATCGTCTCCGCCTCGGAGGGAACGGCCCCGGCGACGTCCGCTCCCGGGGCGGCTCCCGCGGACACGTCCGCTCCGTCCGGCGCTCCCGTGGGCGTGCCCCTCGTCGCGACCGCGGCGACGAGCCCCCCTCCCGTGGTGCTCGCCGTCCCGACGGCGCCCGAACCGCCGCGCCCGGTCGCGGCGCAGGTCGCCCCCGCCGTGTTCGCGCTCGTCCAGCGTCCCGCCGGCGAACATCGCATGACGCTCACCGTGCATCCCGACAGTCTCGGTCCCGTCACCGTACGCGCGCACATCGGCCAGGACGGCGGGGTGAGGGTCGAGCTCCTCGGCGCCACGGACGCCGGACGCGACGCCCTCCGCGCGATCGTCGCAGATCTCCGCCGCGACCTCGCCGCCGTGCTGCCGCACGCGACCCTCGGCCTCGGCGCCGACGGGCAGCCCGCGGGTGGCCGCGATCCCGGTGCCCCCGGAACCGGACAGGATCCCTCCTCCGGTTCGCACGGCGATCGCGCCCCCAGGGACGCCGCGCCCGCGGGGACGCCCCGCACCGCGTCCGGCGCCGCCGGGACCGTCCCCGATCCGTCCGCCTCGCGAGGCACCGGCCTCGACATCATCGTCTGAGAGGAGCACCCCGTGCCCGTCGATCCGATCACCATCCCCACCGCGGGATCCGCCGCGCAGGCTGCGCCCACTCCCGCGCCCCGCAAGCAGACCCTCGACGGCGAGGTCTTCCTGCGCCTGCTCGTCACCCAGCTGACGAACCAGGATCCGTCGAGCCCGATGGACACGAACGCGATGATCTCGCAGACCACCCAGCTCGCGAGCATGGAACAGCTGACCGCGATGAGCAAGACCGGCACCGAGGCGTTCGCGCTCAGCATGCGCCAGGCCGCCACCGCGCTCATCGGACAGGAGGTCGGCTACACCGACGCCGCCGGCAAGGCCGCGAGCGGCGTCGTCTCCAAGGTCTCCTTCGCCGGCGCCGTCCCCACGGTCACGATCGGCTCCGCGACGGTCGCCCTCGACGCGATCACCGGCATCACCACCCGCACGACCCCCGCACCGACCGGCCAGGCCGGCTGACCCTCCCCACAGGAAGAGAGACACCATGCTCCGCTCGCTCTACTCCGGCATCTCCGGTCTGCGCTCGCACCAGACCATGCTCGACGTGACCGGCAACAACATCGCCAACGTGAACACCGTCGGCTTCAAGGCCTCCTCGGTCGTCTTCGAGGACTCGCTCTCGCAGCTCGTGGGCAACCCCGGCATCCCGGGCGATCAGGTCGGCGGACGCAACCCCGCCCAGGTCGGCCTCGGCGTCCAGGTCGCAGGCGTGCGCACCAACTTCGCACAGGGCTCCGCACAGAACACCGGCCGCGGCGGCGACCTCATGATCGGGGGAGAAGGCTTCTTCGCCGTGCGCTCCGGCGGCGACGTGCTCTACACGAGGGCCGGAGCGTTCTCCTTCGACGGAACGGGCAAGATGGTGACGGCCGACGGCGCCATCGTGCAGGGCTGGGCGGCGCAGAACGGCGTCGTGAACACCGGTCAGACCCCGGGCAACATCGTCCTTCCGCAGGAGGCGATCTCCCCGGCCAAGGCCACGACCTCGGCGACCGTCACCGGCAACCTGCCCTCGACCGCCAAGCCGGGGGACGCGATCGTGCGGGACGTCACCGTCTACGACGCGCAGGGCACCGGCTCGACCCTGAGCCTGACCTTCACGCGCACGGCGACCGGGTGGACGGTGTCCGAGCCCACGAGCGGTGCGACGGGCACCCTGTCCTTCACCGACGGGAAGCAGACCGGCGCGGGTCTGACCCTCACCGCGGGTGCGGTGACCGTCGACCTGACCGCGGTCACCGGTTACGCCGACCTCTCCACCGCCGCGTTCACCGGGCAGGACGGCGCCGCCGCCGGCACGCTGAAGAGCTACAGCATCACGAGCGACGGATCCGTCGTCGGCACCTTCAGCAACGGTCGTACGCAGACGCTCGCGAAGATCGCCCTCGCCACGTTCGCGAACCCCGAAGGACTCGAGAAGGCGGGCGGCACCTCCTACCGGACCACCGTCAACTCCGGGGCCGCGCAGATCGGGGAGGCGGGCAAGGCCGGGTTCGGCACCCTCGGTTCCGGGACGCTCGAGATGAGCAACGTGGACCTCTCCCAGGAGTTCACCAACCTCATCGTCGCGCAGCGCGGCTTCCAGGCGAACGCGCGCGTGATCACGACGAGCGACGAGGTCCTCCAGGAGCTCACGCAGCTCAAGCGGTGACGCCCGTAACGCGGCCCGACCCGGTTACCCGGGGCGGGCCGCGTCACGATAGTCGGAGCTGACCCATTCCCCTCCGCGCCCGCACCGCGCGCCCGTCCCGCCGCACCCGCCCTGATCCGAACCCGGAGCCCCGCTCGATGATCATCGTCACCCGTCTCGACCGCACGCGGTTCGCGGTCAACCCGGATCTGATCACGCGCGTGCTGGTCTCCCCGGACACGACCGTGCACATGGTCGACGGGCGGGTCCATGTGATCCGGGAGGGGCTCGACGAACTCGTCGAGCTCATCGTCGCGTACCGCGCGCGTGTCCTGGCCGCAGCGTCCACGCTCACGGAGGCCTGAGCGTGGATCCCGCATTCCTCATCGGCGTCGTCCTCGCGTTCGGCGCCCTCTTCGCGATGATCTCGATGGAGGGCGCGAACGTCTCGGCGCTCATCCTCCCGCCGCCCATGGTGCTCGTCCTCGGCTCGACGATCGGCGTGGGCATCGCCAGCCACACCCTGCGCGACACGATCCTCTCGGTGAAGAGCCTCGGGCGGATGATCCGGGGGCCGAAGACCACGCCCGCCTCCGTGATCCCCCTCCTCGTCCGCTATGCGGAGAAGGCCCGCAACGAGGGGCTCCTCTCCCTGGAGCAGGAGCTCGACACCGCTCCCGACCTGTTCACCCGTCAGGCGCTGCAGGCCCTCGCCGACGGCACCGACGGCGAGGATCTGCGCCAGGTCATGGAGGACGAGATGTCGGCGACCGCGACGCGCAACCGCGTCGCGTCGAAGTTCTTCTCCTCGCTGGGCGGCTACGCCCCGACCATCGGCATCGTCGGCACCGTCGTCTCGCTCACCCACGTCCTGGAGAAGCTGGACAAGCCGGACACGCTCGGACCGATGATCGCCTCGGCCTTCGTCGCGACGCTCTGGGGCCTGCTCTCGGCGAACTTCCTCTGGAACCCGATCGCGGGCCGGCTCAACCGGATCGCCGCCGTCGAGGAGGAACGGATGACGCTCGTCACGGAGGGACTGCTCGCCATCCAGGCCGGGAGTGCGCCGCGGCTGGTGCAGGAGCGGCTCGAGGCGCTCGTGAGCGTGAAGCCGAAGGCATCGGCCAAGAAGGCCGTGGGAGAGACGTCATGAGCGTCATCCGGCGTGCGGGCGGTCGTGGGCACGACGCGGGCGGCCACGACGAGCCGGACGAGCGCTGGGCCGTCTCCTACGCCGACATGGTGACCGTGCTGATGTGCCTGTTCATCGTGCTGTTCGCGATCTCCAACGTCGACAAGGGCAAGTTCGACCAGCTCGCGAACAGCCTGAGCACCGGATTCGGACAGGAGGCGACGAAGCACGGCGCCGACATCACGAAGGGGCTCGTGATCCCCCCGAAGCTCCTCGTCGCGGACGGCGTGCCGGATCTCGCGACCAGAGCCGCCAAAGAATTCGCCTCCCTCGAGCAACTGCGCGACAAGATGCGCTCCGCTCTCGCCGCGCAGGGCCTGGACAGCAGCGTTGACTTCACGATCGACGACCGAGGACTCAAGGTGGGGCTGATCGGCGCGGAGACGTTCTTCGCCGACAACAGCACCGACCTCTCGCCGAAGGCCGACGCGGTGCTGAACACGATCGGCGGCGTGCTCTCGGGCATCGGCAACCAGCTCAGCATCGAAGGTCACGCCGACCACCGCCTGGCCGCCGCGCCGTTCCCGACGAACTGGGAGCTGTCCGGGGGCCGCGCCACCCAGGTCGCGCGCTTCCTCGTCGAGTCCAAGGGGATCGTGGGGACCCGGGTGAGCGCGACCGGGTTCGGCGACACCCGTCCCCTCGCGGACGGCGACAGTGCGGAGGCGCTCGCGAAGAACCGCCGCGTCGACATCGTCGTGGAGTCGACCGAGCAGGATCCCGTCCGGGCGCTGCTCCCCGCCCTGGCCGCGGCCGCCGCGAAGAAGGGCTGACTCCCACCATGACCGCCCGAGCCGAGGAGAGCGCCCTGAGCACCGCGCTTGTGCACGACGACCACCCAGGCCGTCCCGCCCCGTACGACTTCAGCCGTCCGGCGCAGCTCGGGCGCGAGCACACCCGCCGGCTGGAAGCCGCCTTCGAGTCGTTCGCGCGGCTGTGGTCGTCCCAGCTCACCGCCAAGGTCCGGCTGCGGGCGCATCTGACCCTCGAGGGCGTCGAGCTGGTCTCGTACGACGAGTACGCCCGCACCCTGCCGTCGACGACCGCGATGGTCACGGCCTCCTTCGCCGACCGCGAGGAGCCCTGCGTCGTGCAGTTCCCGCTCGAGAGCGCCCTGCAGTGGGTCGTGCAGATGATGGGCGGAAAGCTCACCGCCCCTCTGGACCCGCGCACCTTCACCCCGATCGAGCTCGCCCTGGTCCGCCACCTCATGGGGGAGACGTTCGAGCACCTGGCCGCGGGCCTCGGCAGCCTTCTCCCCGGTCAGCCGGCGTTCCACGGCGTCCAGTACAACCCGCAGTACATGCAGCTCATCGCGGGCAGCGCGGCGGTGATCGTCGCACGGTACGCGATGCGGCTCGGCGAGAGCGAGTCTAGGGCCACGGTGATGCTGCCGGCCTCTGCGGTGGTCGACCGGCTCGCCGAGACGGACGGCGATCACGCGACGGCGCACGACGCGGCGCACACGCTCGCCCAGGTCCGCAGCACGCCGCTCGATCTGAGCCTGCGGCTCGCGCCGATCCGGATCGCCGCAGGGCAGGTCCTCGATCTCGCCCCCGGCGACCTGATCCGGCTCCCGCACCCCGAGACGCGGCCGTTCGAGCTCGTCGCCGACCGCACGCCGATCGCCCGTGCGACGGCGGGCAGCAGAGGCTCGCGGCTGGCCTGCACGATCACCACCCTTGACGAGGAGAGCACCCGATGAGCACCTTCCACGAGACCGCCGTCGCCGCCGCGATCGCCGGACGGCTCCCGTTCGGGTTCCCCGTGATCCCCGCTCCGTCCACGGACCCCGGCGCCCGCGGCGACGCGGTCGCGATCGCCTTCACGGGCACGCCCGGCGCGCGGATCGCGATCCAGGTCGCGGATCCGGACGCGCTCCAGGACGGATCGGCCGGCGCCGCCCTGGCCGACCGCCTGCATCCCGCTTTCGAGGCCGCGGTGGCCGTGCTGGGCGCCGGCGCGCTCGGCGCCGCGGAGACCGTCCCCGCCACGGAGGTCTTCACGACGCCCGGCACCCAGGTGTTCGACGTGGTCGGTGCCGACGGCACGGTGCTCGCGCGCGTCTCGGTGCGCATCGACGCCGGCGCGGGGACCGGATCGGCGGGGACGTCGGGCCGCCTCAGCAGGATCGCCGGGGTCGAGATGGAGCTGGTCGTCGAGATCGGGCGCACCCGGATGCCGGTGCGGGACGTGCTGACCCTCGAACCGGGCAGGGTCGTCGAGCTCGACAGGGCGGCCGGGTCGCCCGCGGACATCCGTCTCAACGGTCGCCTCATCGGCCACGGCACGGTCGTCGTCGCCGACGGCGACTTCGCCCTGCGCGTCGAGCGCATCCTGGACACCGCGGAAGCCGGCTGAGGATGGACGAGCTCCTCATCGCGCTGCGCGCCGCCGTCGCCCTGGGCGCCGTCCTCGGGCTGCTGTGGTGGATCAGTCGTCGGGTGCAGAAGGGCCAGACGCCCGGTGCCAGATCCGGCGGAGCGCTTTCGAAGAGGATCGGCGCGCTGTTCGCGCCGCGGCCGCCGTCGGGAGCGCGTCGGGACCCGGAGCGGATCACGGTCGTGGCGCGCTCCAGCCTCGGCGGCAGGACGCAGCTCGTGGTCGCGGAGTTCGGCGGGATCCGTTACGTGCTGGGCGTCTCCGAGCACGGCGTGAGCGTGGTGGACACGCAGGAGGCGCCGGGGGAGGAGAGCGAGCCCGAGCCCGGGCCCGTGCGGCGCGCGTCGCGGGTCGAGACGGTCCCGGTCGGCGACCCCTCGCCGTTCGACGGGCACGCGGTTCCGATCTTCCCGGACAGGGCGACGAGCCGCCGCCAGGTGCGCCAGCGGGACGGTTACCGCACGCCGCCGCTGTCGCGATAGTCGGCCGCGAGCACGGATCGCTCACCCCCGGCTACGGATCGGCCACTCATCGATGTCCGGAGTACCGCCGTGCCGCCCCTCGCCCCTGCCGCCCCGCCGCTCCGCGCGAGCGCGCGCCCGGGCACCAGGCTCGTCGCGCTGCTGGCGGCGGCGCTCGGGCTGACGGTCCTGCTCGTGCTGCTGGCCGCGTCCGGGGCGCACGCGGCGACGCCCTCGCCCAGTCCCGCCCCTGGTCCCGGCATCTCCATCACCGGGGTCGACGGCAAACCCTCCGACAGCATCATGACGCTGCTCGGGATCACGGTGCTCTCGGTGGCGCCCGCCCTACTGCTCATGATGTCGAGCTTCACGAAGATCTTCGTGGTGCTCGCCCTCACCCGCAACGCCCTATCGCTGCCCTCGATCCCCCCTAATCAGGTGCTCGCGGGGCTGAGCCTCTTCCTGACGCTGTTCATCATGTGGCCGGTGCTCACCGACATCAACACGGTCGCCGTCGCTCCGTTCTCCGCCGGGCACATCGACTTCGCCCGCGCGTTCGAGCTCGCACAGGAGCCGCTGCGGCACTGGATGCTCGCCTATACCCGGCAGGAGGACATCGCTCTCATGCATCGGGCGGCGCACATGCCGAACCCCACCGACACCTCACACCTGCCGCTCTACACGCTGATCCCGGCGTTCATGCTGAGCGAGCTGCGCGCCGCGTTCCTCATCGGTCTGGTCGTGTTCGTGCCGTTCCTCGTGATCGACCTGGTCGTGGCCAGTTCGCTCATGTCGATGGGCATGATGATGCTGCCGCCCGTGATGATCTCGCTGCCCTTCAAGATCCTGCTGTTCCTGCTCGTCGACGGGTGGGGCATGGTCGTCACCGCGCTCGTGCAGTCGTACGGGGGCAGCGGATGAACCCGGACTCCGTCATGGACATCGGGCAGGCGGCCCTGCTGCTCGGGGCCAAACTCTGCGCCCCGCTGCTGCTGACGGCCCTCGTGGTGGGCTTCGCGATCTCCCTGCTGCAGTCGATCACCCAGGTGCAGGAGATGACGATCTCCTTCGTGCCGAAGCTCGTCGCCGTCGGCATCGCGCTCCTGGTGTGCGGTCACTGGATGATGGCCGAGCTGATCGCGTTCACGAACGAGATGTTCGCCCGCATCCCCGGTCTGCTGAGCGGCGGCTGATGCACATCCCGATCGATTTCGCGTGGCTCGAGGCGACGTCGCTCGCCGGCGTGCGCATCACGGCGTTCCTCGTGCTCGCGCCGCCCTTCAGCCATGCGTCGATCCCGATGCGGATCCGCGCCATGCTCGGGGTGGGGCTGGCCCTCGCCGTCGCCCCCGCGGTGACGGCCGGGTACGTGCGTCAGGACACGGGCGGCTTCCTGCTCTCCCTCGCGGGGCAGGTCGTGACGGGGGCGCTGCTCGGCTTCCTCGTCCTCGTCGTGTTCAGCGCGATCCAGGGCGCGGGGCACCTCGTCGACACGTTCGGCGGATTCCAGCTCGCCCAGGCGTACGACCCGGGAATGGCGATCAACGGTGCGCAGTTCACGCGCCTGTTCCAGATGACCGCGATCGTGCTGCTGTTCGCTTCGGACGGCTATCAGCTCGTCCTCGGGGGTCTGTTCCGTTCCTTCGACGCGATCGGGGTGACCGGCGCCATCGATCTGCGCCGACCCGCCGAGGTGCTCGTCGGCGCCATCGGGCAGATGATGCTCAGCGCGGTGCAGATCGCCGGTCCGCTTCTCATCGTGCTGTTCCTGGCCGATGCCGGCCTCGGCCTCGTCACCCGCGTGGCGCCGGCGTTGAACGCCTTCGCGATGGGCTTCCCGATCAAGATCGGGCTGACCCTCCTGCTCGTGGCCTTCGTCTACGCCGCGCTGCCCGGTGCGGTGGCCGCGCTGACGGGATCGGCCGTCGAGCTGCTCCTGGGGGTGGTCCGGTGAGCGACGCGGGGGAGAAGACCGAGAAGGCCACGGAGAGGCGGCTCAAGGAGGCGCGCCGCAAGGGGCAGATCGGCCGGAGCCAGGACTTCACCGCGTGGATCTGCATCGCCGCGGCGGCCGTCATGATGCCGATCACGATCGGCGCGGCGATCCCCGTGCTCACCGCCCAGGTGCTGCAGGTGATCCAGGTCGCGCGGCATCCGGATCCGGCCGCCGCGCTCGAGGCGATGGGATCGGCGTTGACGGCGACGGGCGGCGTGCTGCTGCCCCTGCTGATCGCCGTGCTCGTCGCGACGGTCGTCACGGCCGTGGCCCAGGGCGGTGTGCACCTGCGCGGGATGGCGTTCCGGGGACAGCAGTTCGACCTGGTGGCAGGGTTCAAGCGGATGTTCGGCGCGCAGGCCCTGTGGGAGGGCGCGAAAGCCCTGCTCAAGACCGCGGCGATCGGCGTCGCGCTGTGGATCGTCGTCTCCGGACTGGTCCCCGTCCTCGTCGCGAGCGGGGGTCACGGGGTCACCTGGCTGATCGGGCAGGCCACCGGCGGGGTCGTCGCCCTGCTCCAGGTCGCGGTCGTCGTGGGGCTGGTGCTGGCGGCGATCGACGTGTGGGTCGTGATGCGCCGCAACCGCAAGCACACGCACATGACCAAGAAGGAAGCGAAGGACGAGCACCGTTCCAGCGAGGGCGATCCGCTCGTGCGGTCCCAGCGCCGTTCCCGCCAGATCGCGATGAGCCGCAATCGCATGATCGCCGCCGTCGGCGAGAGCGACGTGGTGATGGTGAATCCCACGCACGTCGCGGTGGCGCTGCGCTACGTCCGCGGCACCTCGGCCCCGAGGGTCGTGGCGAAGGGGGCGGGCGTCGTGGCGCAGAAGATCCGCGAGAAGGCGGAGGAGCACGGAGTGCCGCTGGTCCGCGACGTCCCGCTCGCCCGCGCGCTGCACTCCGCGTGCGACCTCGGGCAGGAGATCCCCGAGACGCTGTACACCGCCGTCGCCCAGGTGCTCGCGTTCGTCGACCAGCTGCACCGGCGCGGGTCGGCGCGCGGCACCCACACGATGCCGGAGAGCGCGACGAAGGGGCGGGGACTGTGACGCGACGGATCGGACGCGGGGACGACGAGAGGAGAAGGGCATGATCGGGAACGTGCTGTCCAAGGCGGCGGTGCCGGTCGGGGTCGTGGGGATCATCCTGCTCCTCATCGTGCCGATCCCCACCCCGCTGCTGGACGTCCTGATCGTCGTGAACATCTCGTTCGCGCTGCTGATCCTGCTGACGTCGATGTTCGTGCGCAAGCCGCTCGATTTCTCGGTGTTCCCGAGCCTCCTGCTCGTCGCGACGCTGTTCCGGCTCGGTCTCAACGTCGCCTCGACCCGGCTCGTGCTCAGCGAGGCGCACGCGGGACAGGTGATTCAGGCGTTCGGTCAGATCACGGTGAGCGGCTCGCTCGTGATCGGCGCGGTGATCTTCCTGATCCTCACCGTGATCCAGTTCGTCGTGGTCACCAAAGGTGCGGAGCGCGTCGCGGAGGTCGGCGCGCGGTTCACGCTCGACGCGATGCCCGGCAAGCAGATGGCGATCGACGCCGATCTGAACGCCGGCCTCATCAGCGACGTCGAGGCACGTGCCCGACGGGCCGACGTCGCCGCCGAGGCCGACTTCTACGGCGCGATGGACGGCGCGTCCAAGTTCGTCAAGGGCGACGCGATCGCCGGCATCGTCATCGTGGTGATCAACTTCGTCGGCGGCATCGTCATCGGGATGGTGCAGCACGGGATGGAGATCGGCACCGCGCTGTCGACGTACAGCCTGCTGACGATCGGCGACGGCCTGGTCACCCAGATCCCTGCGCTGCTCATGGCGGTGTCGACCGGCATGATCGTCACCAGGGAGAACGCCGAGGCGGAGATCGGCCAGGCCGCGGGCCGTCAGCTCATGCAGTCCCGCAACGCCCTCATCATCACGGGCCTCGCGGCGATCGCGATGGGCTTCATCCCCGGCATGCCGTTGCCGGCGTTCCTCGCGATCGGTGCCGTGCTGCTCTTCACGGCCTCCCGCGTCAAGGCGAACCGCACACGCAGCGAGGCGGAGCAGGCGGATCTTCGCGCGCTTGAGGCCGCGGAGGCGTCGGGCGACGGCCCGGAGGAGCTCATGGAGCGGATGAGGGTGCACGCCCTGGAGATCTCGCTGTCCCCGGACATCGTCGACCTGGCCTCGGGTGGCGCGGGGGATCTGCTCGGCCGGGTCAAGTCCCTGCGTCGCAAGATCGCGATGGACATCGGGTTCGTGATGCCGCCCGTACGCACGCGGGACAGCGTCGAACTGCCCGCCGAGACGTACGCGATCCTCATCGCCGGCGTCGAAGCGGGTCGGGGGACGGTGCCGCGGGGTCACGTCCTCGCGATCGGCGCCGAGCTCGACGCGCTGCCGGGGCGCGCGGTCGTGGATCCGGTCTTCGGGCTGGAGGGCAAGTGGGTGCCCACCGAGATGTCGCATGCGGCCGACATGGCCGGGGCGACGGTGATCGACCGCGCGAGCGTCATCATCACCCATCTCAGCGACCTGGTGCAGGCCCAGGCTCATCGCCTGCTGTCGCTCGAGGACGTGCGCCGGCTCACCGACCACCTCAAGCAGGGGAGCCCGGCATCGGTCGAGGAGCTGACTCCGGCGCTGCTCCCGCTGGCGGGCGTGCACCGGGTGCTCGTGGGACTGCTCGCGGAGCGGGTGCCGATCAACGACCTGGGGCGCATCTACGAGGCACTGGCCCTGCGCGCGCGGACCGCGACCGACACCACAGGACTGGTCGAGGCGGCACGCGCCGCCCTCGGCCCGGCGATCGCGGCTCCCTTCGCCGAGGACGGACGGCTCCGCGTGGTGATGTTCGACCCGATGCTCGAGCAGCAGATGCTCGAAGGGATGCGGATCGTCGAGTCGGAGCCCCAGATCGTGCTCACGCCGGAGAGCACGATGCACGTGCTGGAGGCCGTCCGCCGGACGATCGAGGAACTGGATCCGGTGGGGCCGGAGCCGGTGCTCGTGTGCGCCCCGTCCCTCCGGTCCGCGGTGCGACGCCTCGTGGTGTCGCAGGTCCCAGGACTGCCCGTGCTGTCTTACGACGAGGCGGCTGTCGGGGGGTTCGCCACCGACGTCGTCGGCGTGATCCGCCCCGGGCAGCCCGCGCTCGGTGCGGTCACGGGCTGAGCCGGATCCGCTCGTTTACCAACCGTCCGGCGCTATGCTGATCGCGGGACGACGCCGCGCGCACGCCGCGCCGCGTCGGTGTCGCGCAGAGGGCGCGACACCGCTGCCATGGAGGGCGGACGACATGCTGGTGCTCACGCGGCGGACGAACGAAAGCATCCTGATCGGCGACGACATCACGGTCACGATCCTGGGTGTGACGGCGGGCGGCGTGCGGATCGGGATCGACGCGCCGCGCGACCGGCGGATCAACCGCGCCGAGATCGTGATCGCCGTCGGCGCCGAGAACAAGGGCGCCGTCCGCGCCTCGGCGGACGCCACCGCGGAGGACGTGCTGCTCCAGGCGTTCGGACGGCTCGGCTCCGCCGACTGAGTTGCGCGGGCCCGCGGCCCCTGCCTACGGTGTCTTCACCGGTCCGCTCCGGGTTACCGCGGCGCTGCGCGTCGCGATAGTCGGGGGTGTGACGGGAGATCCCGTCGGAAGCCCCCGATAGCCCGAGACGTGACGAGGTGACGCACCGTGCCCGCCCATGAGCTGAGCATGCAGCTGCTGCGAGAACGAGACCTGCTCGAACTCCTGCTCTTCAAGCTGGACGTGCAGCAGACACTCCTCGCGACGGGTCGGACCCGGTGGGTCAAGCACGCCGCGAACGAGATCGAGCGCGTCGTCCAGGCGATGCCCGACGCCGCGATGCGTCGCGACGCGCTGGTCGCGACCGTCGCAGAGGCCTGGCATGCGCCCGAGGCGACCACGCTGCGCGAGCTCATCGCCGCCGCGCCCACCGAAGCCTGGCGCGAGGTGCTCTC
Organism: uncultured Microbacterium sp.; assembly: GCF_945952435.1. Classification (GTDB taxonomy): domain Bacteria; phylum Actinomycetota; class Actinomycetes; order Actinomycetales; family Microbacteriaceae; genus Microbacterium. The sequence goes on along the minus strand of NZ_CAMFHZ010000005.1, from coordinate 83,710 downwards.
CGGGCACCTCGATGCGATGACCGTCCTCGCCGAGGAGATCTCCGAGATGAAGAAGGTCAATGAGCAACGCCTGCGCACGGCCCTGCGCGTCACACAGGAGACGATCGCGAGCCTCGGCGATCCCACCGGGGCGTACGACACCCACGGAGGAGTGGTCCGCGACGGCGGCTCGCACCTTCTCGACACGAGGGCGTGACGGCGTGTCGACCTTCTCCGGACTGCGCGTCGCCGAGTCGGGGCTCGCGGCCGCCCGCGCGGCGATGACCGTCACCGGGCAGAACATCGCGAACCAGAACACCACCGGATACACCCGTCAGCGCGTGGACCAGACGCCCGTGGGCGCCACCGCGCAGACCGGCCTGTGGACCCTCGCCCCCGGGTTCGGCGGCGGGGTCGCCGTGACCGGAATCGCGCGCCTCGGCGACGACGTCCTCGACGCCCGCGTCCGCGACGCGCTCGCCACGAGCGGGTTCTGGGCCGTGCGGGCGAAAGCCGCCGACAACGCGGAGGCGGTGATGGCCGAGCCGACCTCCGACGGTCTCGCCGCGAACCTCAACCGCTTCTGGGCGGGGTGGTCCGATCTCGCGAACACCCCGACGCCGGCCGCCGCCGAGGCGGTGCTCACGAATGCGAACGTCGTCGCGAGTCAGATCGCCGAGGGGTATCGGAGCATCGCGGGCCAGTGGAGCGATCTGCGCGGCCAGCTGGACCGCCAGGTCTCCGACGTGAACGCGGAGGCCGCTCAGGTCGCCGACCTGAACGGACGGATCCGCGAGGCGCTGCAGTCCGGACGCAACGCGAACGAGCTCATCGACCAGCGCAACACCCTCGCCGAGAAGCTCGCCACCGCGGTCGGCGCGACCGGACGCGTCGAGGCCGACGGAACGCTCACGCTCCGTGTCGACGGCAACGCCCTCGTCTCGGGCGACCGCAGCCGAGCACTCGTCGCCGACGGCCCGCACGGGGTCGCGGAAGGCGGCCGCATCACGGTCGCCTGGGCGGATCGGCCGGGCGTCGCCGTGGCCGCGGGAGGCGTGCTCGCCGGCACCGTCAGCACGCTCGCGCCCGCGGAGGACGGAGGAACCCTCGCCCGGGTCGCGAAGGCTTACGACGACACGGCCGTCTCGCTCGCCACGGCCGTCAACGCCCTGCATCGCAGCGGCGTCACCTCGACGGGCGCCGCGGGTGGGGACTTCTTCGCCGTGGACGCCGCCGGACCCGCGGCGCTCGGACTCCACGTCGTGCCGAAGACGCTGGCGGAGCTCGCCGTCGCCGCGCCCGGTGCGGGGGCGAAGGACACGACCATCGCGGATCGCATCGCCGCCCTCGCGCACTCCGATACGGGTCCGAGCGCCCAGTGGTCCACCTTCGTGACCGGCCTCGCCGTCTCGGTCGCGGGCGATCGCCAGCGTGCGGAGATCGCCGACAGCGGTGCCGTCGCAGCCGTCACCGCGCAGCAGTCCGGCGCCTCGGTCGACGGCGACGAGGAGACCGTGAACCTGTTGACCTATCAGACCGCCTACCAGGCCGCGGCACGCGTACTCACGGCCGTCGACGAGGCGCTCGACGTCCTGATCAACCGCACCGGCCTCGTCGGCCGCTGACCGTCCCGGAGCTCCCCATGATCGGCCGCATCTCCAGCAGCACGCTGACGCAGCAGACGCTGCGCACCCTGCAGTCCCATCTCCAGGATCGGGATCGCCTGCAGAACCAGGCCACCTCGCAGCGCGCGTTCCGGGTTCCGAGCGAGGATCCCGCGGCCGCGGCCACGACGCTCGGTGTGCACGGCGAGCAGTCGCGGGTCGCACAGTACGCGCGCAACATCGGCGACGGGATCGCCTGGGTCACGAGCGCCGACAGCGCGCTCGCGTCGAGCGTCGGGATGCTGAACCGGGCCCGCGACCTCATCGTGCAGGGCGCGAACTCGGGAGCGCTGAACGACGCCGCCAGGGCGTCGATCGCGGCCGAGCTCGACGGCATCTCGAAGGAGCTCCTCTCCCAGGCCAACACGACCATGGCCGGCCGCAACATCTTCGCCGGTACGAGCGACGAGGGGGAGGCGTTCGATCCGACGACGTTCGCGTTCCGAGGCGTCCCGGGCGACGGCGTGCAGCGCCGGGTCGACGACGACACCTCGGTCCGTGTCGACGTGGACGGTGCGCAGGTCTACGGCGAGGGCGCGGGCAGCGTGTTCGCCCTTCTCGGCGACATCGCCGCGCAGCTCCGCAGCGGCGCGGCGGTCGGTCCGCGGCTGGACGACATCGACGCGCGACTCAAGACGATGGTCTCGGCGCAGGGCGCCGTCGGCGCCCGCCAGGCCCAGCTCGAGCGCGCCTCTTCGCAGAACCTGGCGTCGTCGACCGATCTCGAGGCGCGGAGGGCGTCGGTGGAGAACGTGGACAGTGTCGAGGTGCTCGTGAAGCTGCAGTCCGCCGAGCTGGTGTACCAGTCGGCCCTGCAGGTCACGGCGAAGAGCCTGCAGAGCAATCTCCTGGAGTTCCTGCGATGAGCACGGTGTCCACGGACGTGGTCACGGTCGCGTTCGTCTCCCCGCCGCCCGGGCTGCATCCCTTCACGGACTTCGAGCTCGACGCGATCCCCGGCGCCAGCGGCCTGCATGCGCTGCGGGCCGTCGACGCGGACGTGCGGCTGTTCGTCGTGGATCCGGCGGCGATCGGGCACCCCTATCCGGCCGCGACGCTGTCGGCGGCACTCGCGACGGTCTCCGCAGAGGTGCCGGAGGAGGCGAGGGTCTTCGTGGTGGTCAACCCGACGGCGGAGGGCGTCAGGGTGAACCTGCGCGCGCCCATCGTCGTGCATCGGCGCACGGGAAGGGCGACCCAGACGATCCTGGAGGGTCAGGAGCTGCCGGTGCGGCTGCTGCTCGACGTCTGAGGGTGTTCCCGCCGGCGAGGGCGGGTGCGCGATCCGGCGTGGTGCGCTGGAATGTGGAGCGAAACGAAGATTTCCCGGGTTTATCAGGGAAGAAGCGCTATTCTCTTCGTCAAGGCATCGGGCGATCCCGATGCGGGGGACATTTTGGGGAACGTCCTGCACGGCCGTGACGGCGGGCAGGACGCATCAGTCCGTTCTCGGAACGGCACACCTTGGGACGGTGAAGACGATGAACATGACGGATCTCGAACGAGGCAGGGTCAGCAAACGCGAGTTCGTGCAGCGCTTCGCACGGCGGGGGAATCTTCCTCTGCCGGTCGCGCAGCAGGCGTACGACGCGATGATCGAAGAGCTCCTGGACCTCGTGGGACAGGGCAACAGGGTCACTCTGACCGGCTTCGGCAAGTTCTACCCCCAGGAGCACAAGGGTCATCGCGTGCGCTTCGGCGAAGGCGGGGACGACGGGTCGGACGAGATCGGCGACTACACGGTGCTCAAGTTCTCGGCCACGCGCGCCGTGAACCGGAGCATCGACGTCGGCGATCGCTGATCCCTACGGCCATCAGGGGGTTCGCGTTCCCGGTCAGGCCAGCGTCTTCTTCCAGGCGCCCTCGTAGGCGATCGCGGCGAACCCGAGCTCCTCGTTGATCGAGAGCATCGGCCTGTTCTCCTCGGCGTTGTAGGTGATGATCTCGCCGGAGTGCGGGTACCTCTCTCGCCAGGACAGCATGCCCGTGGTCTTCACCAGCAGGCCCAGCCGGTGTCCTCGGTGCGCGGCCAGGACGAGCGTGTCCTGCTGGTGGGTCGGCGCGTCGGGAGAGCCGCGATGCTCGAGTTCGCTGAAGGCGGCGAGCTCGCCGCTCGCGCGATGGCGGGCCGCGGTCACCTGGACCGTGCTCCCCATCGCCGCCCAGCGGGCGTCGTTCGCGCGCACGCGCTCCTCGTCCCAGATCTCCTCGGGCGTCTCCATGCCCGCGTCCGGGGCGTCGGTCGACATGCGGGACTTCATCCAGGCGTATCCCGCCCTGTGCTGGTCCGGGGTCGGCAGCATCCACTGCACGACCTCGTAGTCGGCGGCCGCGGCGGTGGCGTCCGCGTTCAGCGACCGCAGGTGCCGATCCGAGCCGGCGGGGTAGGCACTGACGCGGTCGATCTGTTCGAGGGTCCACCCCTGCGCTTCGAGGAAGCGTGCGGTGTGATCGCGGGGCACGCGGCCGAATCCGGTCGGCGCGGCGATCGTCGGATCGTCGGAGGCGGGATGCTCCGCCCACACCCGGAGCGTGCGGACGCCGTCGGTCCGCGCGAGCGCTTCGAGATGGTGCGCGACCGCGGTCCCGATGCCGCGTCCCTGCACCTCCCGGAGCACGCTGATGAAGACGATGGCGGACTCTCCGCCGGCGTCGAGGGAGATGTTCAGCACGGCCACCCCGACCGTGCGGTCCTCACGGAGGATGCGCCACTGCCGCCGCCGCTGGTAGGCATCCGTGGCCAGCAGCGGGAGCAGCTGCGCGGGCGTCAGATGGTCGTCATCGCGGCCCGTCGACTCAGTGAGGCCCCGGTTGCGGGCGTCGGCGTAGTCGTGCAGGGGCGACGGTCCCGCACCCGCTCGCGCGGGGAGCACGAGCGGGTGCAGGACGGCGCCGGCGGTGAGGGGAACAGGCGCCAGGGCACCGGATGCGGCGATCACAGGATCGGCCGGGTGGTGCCGTAGCGGATGAGCTGCGCCTCGTGCTCGGCGAGGATGCGCCGAGCGAGCTCAGCCCGGGCGGCGCGTGCCTCCGCCCGGTCGTCGGAGTGCGCGCGCAGGACGAGGCGCAGCGCGATGCGCAGCGCCAGCCGCTCGGCGAACGTCAGGCGGCGCAGCTCCTCCTCACGGGGGAGACGGAGGGACAGTTCGCGCTCGTCCTGAGCGCGGTGCGTCGACTCGGTGGGAGGCGAAGCGTGCAATGCGGTGTTCACGGTGATTCGCTTTCGTTGGTCGTGCCGGAAAGGCGGTTTCGCTCCACGGCGCGCTCCGGTGGGAGACGTGTCCGTGTCACGGCGAGGGGATCCGGATCCCGGCGGGATCGGATCGTGCGGATGCCCGGATCGACGCAGAACGTGCGGGATCAGGCGGGATGCGGATGCATCGGAGTGGTCGAAGACCGTGCGAGCGAGCGCTCAGCGATCCCGCTCCGGATGCGGAGCGGGACGCGTGCCGCGGACTATGCCGTCGTGCGCGCGAAGCGGCCGACGGAAGGCGCCGAGGACGCATCGAGCCCGCGGGACGGGGTGATGTCAATGCGGATGATCATCATGTCGGCTGCCTCCTCTCTCGGCTGGGATCCCTCACGCTAGCGGTCGTTCACAGCAGACGTCAAGGCGACACCCAGAAATCCCTGAACCTCGGGCGTTTCCCCACGGCTCTCCGCGTCACGGCGCGCTAGCGTAGACGCGTGATCCCCGTTGCCCGCCGAGTGTGCGCATGCACCTGAAGAGCCTGACCCTCAAGGGGTTCAAGTCCTTCGCGCAGCCGACGACCTTCGCGTTCGAGCCGGGGGTGACCTGCATCGTCGGGCCGAACGGTTCCGGCAAGTCGAACGTCGTCGACGCGCTCGCCTGGGTCATGGGCGAACAGGGTGCGAAGACGCTCCGCGGCGGGAAGATGGAGGACGTCATCTTCGCCGGCACCTCGACGCGCGGCCCGCTCGGCCGGGCGGAGGTGCAGCTGACCATCGACAACGGCGACGGTGCGCTCCCGATCGAGTACGCCGAGGTCACGATCAGCCGGACGCTGTTCCGTAACGGATCCAGCGACTACGCGATCAACGGCACGAGCTGTCGGCTGCTCGACGTCCAGGAGTTGCTCAGCGACTCCGGACTGGGTAGGGAGATGCACGTCATCGTCGGACAGGGGCGTCTGGACACGGTGCTGCAGGCCTCGCCGGAGGACCGGCGTGGCTTCATCGAAGAGGCCGCGGGGATCCTGAAGCATCGTCGACGCAAGGAGAAGACGCTCCGCAAGCTCGACGCGATGGAGACCAACCTCACACGGCTCAGCGACCTGGCCGGAGAGATCCGCCGGCAGCTCAAGCCCCTGGGCCGGCAGGCGGAGATCGCCCGCGAGGCGCAGACGATCGCCGCGGTCGTCCGGGACGCGAAGGCGCGGATCTTCGCCGACGACGTCGTGGCCCTGCGCTCCGCCCTGGCTGACCACACGTGCACCGAGCACGAACGCCATGCGGAGCGCGTCGTGCTGAGTGAGCAGGCCGACCGGATCCGTGCCGAGATCACCCGACTGGAGAGCACGCAGAACTCTGCCGCCGTGGACGAGGCGCGTCGCGTCGCCTTCGCGCTGGAACAGGTCCAGGAGCGCATGCGCGGCCTGTTCACCCTCGCGAACCAGCGGCTCGCGCTGCTCGGCACCGACGACGATGACGCGGCCGTGACCGCCGTCACCGTCACCCAGGCGACGATCGACGAGGCGAAGGACGAGGTCGAGGAGTTCTCGTCCGGAATCGGCCGGGCCCAGGATCAGGCGCAGGAGGCCGCCCGAGCGGTCGCGCTCGCCCGCGCCGAGCTGGATGCGCTCGACGGGGAGATCGCGGAACAGAGCGCCCTGGTGTCCGCGCACGACATGCGCCTGACGACGCTGCGGGGTCAGGCGGAGGCCGCCGCATCGGCCCTCGCCGCCGTGCGGGGCGCGGTGCTCCGGCAGGAGAACGCGCGAGCGGCCGCGGACGAACGCCGCCGCCAGGCCGCCGAGGCGCGCGAGCGGATCGAGGGCGGCGAGGCGCCGGAGGGCACCGCCGCGCAGCACGCGGAGACGTACGAGCGCGCGCAGAGCCAGGTCGTGGCCGCGGAGAGCGCGCTGGAGGCACTGCGGGAGCGGCTGCACGCCGCCGAGCGCGAGGCGGAGGCGCTCACGGCCCGCGCGGCCGCGCTCGGCAGCGCGATCTCCGTGACGGGGGGAGCCGCCGAGATCGTGGCGCTGGGCCTTCCCGGCGTGCGTGGTCTCGTCGGCGACGCGGTGCAGGTGCGGTCGGGCTACGAGGCAGCGATCGCAGCGGTGCTGGGACCACTCGCGGAAGGCGTGCTGGTGGACGACGCCGAGGCCGCGTTCGTCGTGGTGGACCGCGCCGTCGGCGTGGGCGCCTTCGACGTCGTCATCGCAGACGGGGCGGCCGCGGCCGTCTCCGACGCGGGGATCCCCGGTGCCGTTCCCGCAACCTCGGTCGTCTCCGCACCGGAGGGCGTTCTCGGGATCCTCTCGCACGTCGTCGTCGTGGACGACCTGGCGGCCGCGCGTGCCGCACTCGCCGCCGCCGCGACCTCCTCCGGCGCTCCCGTCACGCTCGTCACCCGCGGGGGAGAGGTCGTCACGGCGCAGACCGTGCATGCCGGATCCGGCGGGGAGCGCTCCCGGCTGGAGCTGGTCGCCGAGCGGGACGCCGCGGTGGACCGGCTGAGCGAGGTGCGGGTCATCGTCGATTCGCTCCGTGAGGCCCGCGACGAGGGATCCGAGGCGCTCGACACGGCGCGGCGGGCATCGCGCGAGGCCCTGCGCACGCTCCGCGAGCACGACGCCGCTCTCGCCGCGCATACCGAGCAGGTCAACCGCGTGATCGTGCAGCACGAGTCCGCGGTCGCGGAGTGCGAGCGGCTCGAAGCGGGTCTCGCGCAGGCCCAGGCGGCGGTCTCCGAAGCGGAGTCCGCCGCGGAGAAGGCGAAGACCGCCCTCGCCACGGCGGAGGACGTTCCGCGTCCCGTGCTGGACGCGTCGGCACGGGACGGACTGCTCGAGGCGCTCGAAGGCGCGCGCGAGTCGGAGATGGACGCGCGGCTGGGGATCGAGACGCTGCGCGAGCGTGTCAGGGCGGCGCAAGCCCGCGTGGGCTCGCTGGAACGTCAGCGGGAGCGCGAGCGCGAGGCCGCAGCGGAGGCCGCGCGCCGGGCCGTGATCCGCCGCGCCCAGCGCGAGACGGCTGCCGGTGTCGCCGACGAACTGCCCCGGGTCCTCGCCTCGCTGGATCGCTCGGTGGCCGAGGCCAGGGTCTCCCTCGCCTCCGCCGAGGCGGCGCGCGCGGCGCAGAACGAGGAGCTCACCGACCTGCGACGTCAGGACACCACGATCCGGGAGCGCCTCGCCGCCCTCACAGAGAGCGTGCACGGCCTGGAGCTGCAGATCCACGAGAAGAAGCTGCACCTCACCAGCCTGTTGGAGCGGGTGCAGTCCGAGTTGGCGCTCGACGAAGATATTCTCATTGCGGAATATGGTCCCGATCAGCTGATTCCGCGGGACGGAGCGGATCCGGCCCCGAATCCAGTCGCGGAGTGGACGGAGGCGTCCGATCAGGAGTCGGCACCCGTCGCGAGCGGCGTCCCCTTCGACCGACCCGTGCAGCAGCGCCGACTGCAGGAGGCGGAGCGCAAGCTCGCTCAGCTGGGCCGGGTCAATCCGCTCGCGCTCGAGGAGTTCGCCGCGCTCGAACAGCGTCACGCGTTCCTCACCGAGCAGCTCGCCGATCTCACGAAGACCCGCGAGGATCTGCGCACGATCATCGCGGATCTCGACGAGCGGATGCAGACGATCTTCGCGGACGCGTTCGAGGACACGCGACGGGCGTTCGGCGAGGTGTTCCCCCTGCTCTTCCCCGGGGGCGCGGGAAGCATCTCCCTGACCGATCCGGACGACCTGCTGAACACGGGCATCGAGGTGGCCGTGCGGCCGGTGGGCAAGAAGATCGAGCGGCTCTCCCTGCTCTCGGGCGGCGAGCGCTCGCTCGCGGCGGTGGCCCTTCTCGTCGCGATCTTCAAGGCGCGCCCGAGCCCGTTCTACATCCTGGACGAGGTCGAGGCGGCGCTCGACGACGCCAACCTCGGTCGCCTGCTCACCGTGTTCGAGCAGTTGCGGGAGAGCTCGCAGCTGCTCGTGATCACGCACCAGAAGCGCACGATGGAGATCGCGGATGCCCTCTACGGCGTCTCGATGCGGCAGGACGGCGTCTCCGCCGTCGTGGGACAACGCGTGGGGGATCGCGCCGCGGCGACGGTGTGAGCGCCCCGACGCCGAGGGCGAACGTGCCCGTCGCAACGATCCGGGCCCCGTAGGCTGGTCGCATGGCGGAGAAGTCCTGGTCCCTCGGTCGCGCGCTGCGCGGCATGTTCGTCAAGCCCACGATCGACGAGGACACCTGGGACGAGCTCGAGACCGCACTGCTGACGGCGGATTTCGGTCCCGAGATCGCCGAGCGCCTCGTCGAGGAGCTGCGCGCCAAGGTCGAGCGCTATCGCACGACCGATCCCAAGGACCTCCAGCGGATGCTCCGGGAGACGCTCGAAGAGCATTTCGCGAAGTTCGACACGACGCTCAAGCTCACGGAGCGCCCCGCGGTGGTGCTCGTCGTCGGGGTCAACGGCGTCGGCAAGACGACGACGATCGGCAAGTTCACGAAGTTCCTGCGGGGCTATCAGCGCTCGGTCGTCGTCGGCGCCGCCGACACCTTCCGCGCGGCCGCCGTCGAGCAGCTGGCGACGTGGGCGCAGCGCGCCGGCGCCGCGATCGTCCGTCCGCAGCAGCAGGGCCAGGATCCGGCCTCGGTGGCCTACCAGACGGTCGAGTACGCCCAGCGGGAGGGCACGGAGATCGTCATCATCGACACGGCGGGGCGCCTGCACACCAAGGGCGGCCTGATGGACGAGCTCTCGAAGATCCGGCGCGTCGTCGAGAAGCAGGCGCCGATCAGCGAGGTCCTGCTCGTCCTCGATGCGACGACCGGGCAGAACGGCGTGCTGCAGGCCGAGGCCTTCCTCGAGCACGCGGGGGTCACGGGCCTCGTGCTGACCAAGCTCGACGGCTCGGCGAAGGGCGGTTTCGTGCTCGCGGTGCAGGAGCGGACCGGCATCCCGGTCAAGCTGCTGGGGCAGGGTGAGGGCATCGACGACCTCACCGGATTCACCCCGCACGTGTTCGTGCAGGCGCTCGTCGGGGCCTGATCCGGCACTCCGTGCCGATCCGTCCGCCGCGCGCGGGCCGTGCGGACTACCGCGCCGCCGACAAGGCTGGTTCTATAGGCGTATGGCGATCGAACACGACTTCTTCGGATTGCTCTCCTCCGGCCCGGACGGATCGATCTTCTGGTCCGAGACGGTGGAGTTCGGCGATCAGGCGCTCACGGTCGATCTGACCGCGCCCGATCAGGAGGACGTGTCCGCCGACTCGCTCGACATCGCCGCCGCGTTCGTGTCCGGGCTCGAGGCGATCGACGCCAAGGCGCGTCGAGGGATGCTCGCAGAGGTCGACGACCGCACGAGCGAGGTGACCGAGTACATCCTGCAGCAGCAGGAGGAGTACGGCGACGACCTGGAGGAGTACCTCGTCGACGTCTCCGGGGACGCGGCGGTGGACATCATCCGCTCGCTGCGGCTCATGAGCATGACGCTGCTCGTCGACGAGCACGGGGGCAGCGAACCGTTCGCGGTGCTCGAGTACGCGCTCGACGTCGAGGGCAACGAGGACGTGCTCCTGGTCAACTTCGGATCCGACGGATCCGTGCTGTCCGTGATGAGCGCCGACTGAGTTCCGGCGCCGCCGGGGTCAGACCGCCTGAGCGAAGCCCAGGTCGGCCGACGCGGCGATGTGGGCGAGGTGGGGAGGGATCTCCCGGCCCTTCGACACCATCGACTGCGCCCACAGGCGACCGGCGCGATACGAGGAGCGCACGAGCGGCCCGGCGAGCACGCCGAGGAAGCCGATCCGCTCCGCCTCCTCCTTGAACGCGACGAACTCGTCGGGCTTGACCCAGCGCGACACCGGGAGGTGCCGGGGCGTGGGGCGCAGATACTGCGTGATCGTGATGATGTCGCAGCCCGCGTCGTGCAGGTCCTGCAGCGCTTGCACGACCTCCTCCGGCTCCTCGCCCATGCCGAGGATCAGGTTCGACTTGGTGATGAGGCCGGCCTCGCGACCCTGCGTGAGGACGTCGAGCGAGCGCTCGTACCGGAAGGCGGGCCTGATCCGCTTGAAGATCCGCGGCACGGTCTCCACGTTGTGGGCGAACACCTCGGGTCGCGCGTCGAAGATCTGCCCCAGGAAGGCCGGATCCGCGTTGTGCTCGTTGGCGAGCAGCTCGACGCCGGTGTTCGGGTTGAGCTCGTGGATCTTGCGGACCGTCTCCGCGTTCAGCCACGCGCCGGTGTCGGGGAGGTCGTCCCGCGCGACGCTCGTGACCGTGGCGTAGCGCAGGCCCATCTGCTGCACGCTCTCCGCGACACGGCGGGGCTCGTCGGTGTCGTAGTCCGCGGGCTTGCCGGTGTCGATCTGGCAGAAGTCGCAGCGTCTCGTGCACTGCGAGCCGCCGATGAGGAACGTCGCCTCCTTGTCCTCCCAGCACTCGAAGATGTTCGGGCACCCTGCCTCCTGGCACACCGTGTGCAGGCCCTCGTCCTTGACGAGCGAGTGCAGAGCCTTGTACTCGGGGCCCATCCTGGCCTTGGTCTTGATCCACTCCGGCTTGCGCTCGATCGGCGTCTCGGCGTTGCGGATCTCGAGGCGCAGAAGCTTGCGTCCCTCGGGGGCGGCGCTCATGCGGCGACCTCTGTCGCATACTCGGCGGTGAAGGCCGCGGCGACCGCGTCGACGAGGTCGGCGGGGGAGAGGTCGCGCCCGACGATCTCGCTCACGGTCGTCACGCCGGCATCGGTGATGCCGCACGGGATGATCCCGCGGAACCCCGCCAGGCTGTTGTCGCAGTTGATCGCGAAACCGTGCATCGTCACGCCCTGCTGGACGCGCACGCCGATCGCCGCGACCTTGTCCTCGCTGAGCGGGCGGCGCACCCACACGCCGCTGCGTCCGTCGACCTGGTAGCCCTCCACGCCGAAGGGGCCGAGCACGGAGATGAGCAGACGCTCGAGGCGGCGCACGTGCGCCACGACGTCCATCGGCTCGGGCAGACGCACGATCGGATAGCCGACGAGCTGGCCGGGTCCGTGCCAGGTGATCTTGCCGCCGCGGTCCACGTCGACCACGGGCGTGCCGTCCTGCGGACGCTCCTGCGGCTCGGTGCGCTTCCCCGCGGTGTAGACCGCCTCGTGCTCCAGCAGCAGAAGCGTGTCGGGGCGCGAACCGGCCACGACGTCCGCGTGGACGCGGCGCTGCAGCTCCCAGCCGTCGAGGTAGGGCACGAACGCGGGGGCGAGGCCCGCTCTCTGGATGTCGATCATTCGGATCCTTCGGCCGGGGGTTGTTGAATGCTGTCCAACAATACCCCCGATTCGAGCGGGGTGCGCGGCGCGATACGGTGGCGTGGTGACCACCCCTCCCCGCGGAGTGGGCCGCCCCCGCGCGTCATCCCGAGAGACGATCGCCGAGGCCGCCTGCGAGCTCTTCCTCGAGCGCGGCTACGAGCGCACGTCGATCGCCGACATCGCGCAGCGCGCGGGCGTGAGCCGCTCCAGCTTCTTCAACTACTTCGCGTCCAAGAGCGACGTGCTGTGGTCCGGGCTGGACGAGAGGATCGAGCGCGCGATCCGGGCGCTCGCCGCGCCGGGCGCCGATGCGGCGCGGGTGGAGGCGGTGCTTTCCGCGATCCTGGACGGTGTGGAGCCGGATCCCCTCGCGCTCGCCTTCGGCAACGCGACGGCGATGGGGCTGCACGAGGAGCTGCAGCGCGAGTCGGCGCTGCGTCAGGGACGGCTCGCCGCGGCCCTGTCCGCCGCGGCCCGTGAGGTCGGCGTCGAGCCGATCCGCGCGGAGGTGCTCGGAGCGGCCTACGCGGTCGTCGTGCTCAGCTCGCTGCGGGTGTGGGCCGAAGGCGGTGCGGGTCACGGATCGCCCCTCGCCCAGCTTCAGCACGCGCTGCCGCGGATCACCGATCTGCACTGGGGCTGAGCGCCGACGACGAACCGCGCGTCCTCGACGCTCGACGAGGGGTGCGCTCGCGTAGAATTGCTCCACCATGGCTACTTTCAGCACCCTCTCCGATCGGCTCACCGAGACCTTCCGCAACCTGCGCACGAAGGGCAAGCTGACCGCCTCCGACGTCGACGGGACGGTCCGGGAGATCCGTCGCGCCCTGCTCGACGCCGACGTCGCGCTCCCCGTCGTCAAGGAGTTCACCGCCAAGGTGCGCGAGCGGGCGCTGGGCGATGAGGTCAACAGGGCGCTGAACCCCGCGCAGCAGGTCGTGCAGATCGTGAACGAGGAGCTCATCGCGATCCTCGGCGGTCAGCAGCGGCGGCTCGAGTTCGCGAAGAACCCGCCCACCGTGATCATGCTCGCCGGTCTCCAGGGATCCGGAAAGACGACGTTCGCGGGCAAGCTCGCCAAGCAGCTCCAGGGCGAGGGGCACACGCCCCTCCTCGTGGCGGCGGATCTGCAGCGTCCCAACGCGGTCACCCAGCTCACCGTCGTGGCAGAGCAGGCCGGCGCGACGATCTTCGCGCCGGAGCCGGGCAACGGCGTCGGGGATCCGATCCGCGTCGCCCGGGACGGCGTCGAGCACGCACGCCGTCAGCAGCACGACGTCGTGATCATCGACACCGCCGGGCGCCTGGGCGTGGACGCAGAACTCATGAAGCAGGCCTCCGACATCCGAAGGACCGTGGATCCCGACGAGGTGCTCTTCGTCATCGACGCGATGATCGGTCAGGACGCGGTCAACACCGCGAAGGCGTTCCAGGAGGGCGTGGACTTCACCGGCGTCGTGCTCTCCAAGCTGGACGGCGACGCGCGAGGCGGCGCGGCGCTCTCCGTCGCCTCGGTGACGGGGCGCCCGATCATGTTCGCGTCGACCGGCGAGAACCTCGACGACCTCGAGCCGTTCCATCCGGACCGCATGGCGAGCCGCATCCTCGACCTCGGCGACATCCTCACCCTGATCGAGCAGGCGCAGAGCGCCTTCGACGAGGCGGAAGCGCTCAAGGTCGCCGAGAAGCTCGCGACCGAGACCTTCACGCTCGAGGACTTCCTCGAGCAGATGCAGCAGCTGAAGAAGATGGGCTCGATGAAGAAGATGCTCGGGATGCTCCCGGGCATGGGGCAGATGAAGCAGCAGCTCGAGGACTTCGACGAGCGCGAGATCGATCGCACCGAGGCCATCATCCGCTCGATGACCCCGGGGGAGCGGCGCAACCCCAAGGTCCTCAACGGCTCCCGTCGGCTCCGGATCGCCCGCGGCTCCGGCATGACGGTCACCGACGTCAACCAGCTCGTCCAACGATTCGAGCAGGCGGCGAAGATGATGAAGACCGTGGCGCGGGGCGGTACCCCGAACATCCCCGGGATGGGAGCCGTGCCCGGCATGGGCCGCCCCGGGGCGTCGTCCAAGCGAGGGAAGAAGGGCAAGAGCTCCGGCTCCCGCTCCGGGAACCCGGCCAAGCGCGCGGCCGAGAACGCGGGACTCGCCACCTCCGCCCAGAACCCGACGGGCTCGGGCTTCGGTCTGGGCGGGCAGAAGGCGCCGAGCGAGGCCGACATGGCGGAGATCCAGAAGCTGTTCGGCAAGAACTGATCGATACGCGAAAGGCGGGCCGGAGGAGATCCTCCGGCCCGCCTTTCGCGTGCGGATCAGGTCACTTCACGTCGTCGTCGACCCAGTCCATCGACTTGTTCACGGCCTTGCGCCACAGCCGCAGCTGGCGGTCGCGCTCGCCCTCGTCGAGGGTGGGCTCCCAGCGGCGGTCCTCCTGCCAGTTGGCGGAGAGATCGTCCAGACCAGACCAGAAGCCGACGGCCAGACCGGCGGCGTACGCCGCGCCCAGGGCCGTCGTCTCCGCGACGACGGGGCGCACCACCGGCACGCCGAGCACGTCGGCCTGGAACTGCATGAGCGCGTCGTTCGCGACCATGCCGCCGTCGACCTTGAGCTCGGTGAGGTCGACACCCGCGTCGGCGTTGACCGCATCGATCACGTCGCGGGTCTGGAAGGCCACGGCCTCCAGGGCGGCGCGGGCGATGTGGTTCTTGTTCGCGTACCGGGTGAGGCCTACGATGGCGCCGCGCGCGTCCGGACGCCAGTACGGCGCGAACAGGCCCGAGAACGCGGGGACGATGTAGACACCGCCGTTGTCCTCGACCTTGTCGGCCAGCTCCTCGACCTGCGGGGCCGAGTCGATGATGCCGAGCTGGTCGCGCAGCCACTGGATGAGCGAACCTGTCACGGCGATCGAGCCCTCGAGCGCGTAGTGCGTCGGACCGTCGCCCAGCTTGTAGCCGACGGTGGTGAGCAGGCCGTTCTTCGAGTGGACGATCTCCTCGCCCGTGTTGAAGATGAGGAAGCAGCCCGTCCCGTACGTGTTCTTGCTCTCGCCGGTGTTGAACGCCGCCTGGCCGAAAGTGGCGGCCTGCTGGTCGCCGAGGATGCCGGCGATCGGGGTCTCCCGCAGCAGCGAGGAGTCCTCGGCGGCGCCGTAGACCTCGGAGGACGAGCGGATCGACGGCATCATGGACTTCGGCACGCCGAACGCCTCCAGGATGTCGTCGCGCCACTGCAGCGTCTCCAGATCCATGAACATGGTCCGCGAGGCGTTCGTGACGTCGGTCGCGTGCACGCCGCCGTCCGTGCCGCCGGTGAGGTTCCAGAGCACCCAGGTGTCGGTCGTGCCGAACAGCAGGTCGCCTGCCTCGGCCTTTTCGCGCGCGCCCTCCACGTTCTCCAGGATCCAGGCGATCTTGGTGCCGGAGAAATAGGTCGCGAGCGGCAGGCCCACGACCGGCTTGAAGCGCTCGACGCCGCCGTCCGCCGCGAGGCGGTCGACGATGTCCTGCGTGCGGGTGTCCTGCCACACGATCGCGTTGTAGACCGGCTTGCCGGTGGTCTTGTCCCAGACCACCGCCGTCTCGCGCTGGTTGGTGATGCCGACCGCGGCGATGTCGTGACGAGTGAGGTCGGCGCGGCTCAGGGCGAGACCGATGACCTCCTGGACGTTGGCCCAGATCTCGGAGGGGTCGTGCTCGACCCAGCCGGCCTTCGGAAGGATCTGCTCGTGCTCCTTCTGACCGGTCGAGATGATGTTGCCCTTGCGATCGAAGATGATGGCACGACTCGAGGTCGTGCCCTGATCGATGGCGAGGATGTAGTCAGCCATGTGTGTGGTTCTCCTTTGAAACGCTGTTCGGGTCAGTGGACGAGGTGCAGGAGGGCCGGTGCGAGAAGCGCGGCGATCGCGCCACCGATGAGCGGGCCCACGACGGGAACCCAGGAGTAGGCCCAGTCGCTCGAGCCCTTGCCGCGGATCGGGAGGATCGCGTGCGCGATGCGGGGGCCGAGGTCACGGGCGGGGTTGATCGCGTACCCGGTCGGTCCACCGAGGGAGGCACCGATCGCCACGACGAGCAGGGCCACGGGGAGTGCCGTGAGCGGGCCGAGGCCCCCGGGCGTCCCGACCTTGACGTCGCCGTAGTCCGCGAACGCGAAGATGACGAAGACCAGCACGAACGTGCCGATGATCTCGGTCACGAGGTTCCAGCCGTACGAGCGGATCGCGGGGCCGGTCGAGAACACGCCCAGCTTGTTCGCCGGGTCGGGCTCCTCGTCGAAGTGCTGCTTGTAGGCGAGCCAGCACAGGATCGCGCCGATGATCGCGCCCAGCAGTTCGGCGCCGGTGGCGACGAGGAACTGCGCGAACGAGATCTTCTGGGCGATCAGCAGTCCGATGCCCACCGCCGGGTTGAGGATGGCGCCCGAGTACGCCGAGACCAGGACACCGGCGAAGACCGCCAGACCCCAGCCCCAGTTGACCATCAGGAAGCCGCCGTTGAAGCCCTTGTTCTTCGCCAGGGCGACGTTGGCGACGACGCCGCATCCGAGCAGGATGAGCATCGCGGTGCCGACGAGCTCTGACAAGAAGTAGAGCCCGAGATTGACCTCAGTCATGTCTCCATTGACCTTTCGCAGAGCATCGGCCCCTCTGCCGATGCGGTGTTCGAGTACAACGCCGATGAGGGCGGCGGGGGATCCCCGTCAGCCGCGGGTGCGGGCGACGAGGGAAAGTCCGTGCCGGGTATTGAGCAGTTCTCGCGTCTGATCGATCTCGGCCGCCACGCGCGCGCGGTCCCAGTCCAGGAGCGGGGCGAGCGCCTCGGCGATCTCCTCGAGATTCTCCTCGGTGACGTCCCCGGTGAAGGCGAGGCTCGTGCGACGCAGCACGACGTCCTCCAGTCGGACGATCATCTCGTGATCGACCATCCACTCCAGCTCCCGGGTGGAGAGCTGGCCTCCGGCGAGCGGGGTGTCCTCGCCCTGCTCGACGTAGTTCCACACGTCGGCCGCGCGCGTGCCGTAGCGCACCAGCAGCCGCTCGGCACGGTCCCCGGCGCCGGGCAGGTTCTTCGCGAGCCAGGTGCGGCGCGCGGCCTCGCCCTGCGGGTAGTCCTTGCCCCCGCCGATCACGCGGCCGAGAGTCGACACGACGCGGGGGCGACCGAGGATGTCGAGGATCTTGTCGGAGAGCGACTCTCCGAGCGCACGGAACGTGGTCCACTTGCCGCCGACGAGGCTGAGGTGCGGCACCGCGTGGCTCTCGTCGACTTCGACGCGGTAGTCGCGCGAGACGAAACCCGGAGCCGTGTCCTCGTGGCGGGGGAGCGGACGGATTCCGCTGAACCGGTACACGATCTGGTCCCGGTCGACGTCGATCGTCGGGAAGACGTGATGCACGAGGTCGAAGAAGTAATCGACCTCCTCCTCGGTGCACAGCGGCACCTCGCGGGGATCCGCGTCGATGTCCGTGGTGCCCACGAGCACGCGTCCCTTGAGGGGGTAGATCAGCACGATGCGGCCGTCCGAGTGCTCGAAGAAGATCTCGCGTCCCTTGGTCGCTGCGAGCAGCTCGGGGTTGTCGAGCACGATGTGCGAGCCCTTGGTGCCGCCCATGAAGCGCGTGAGCTCGCCCATCGCCTCGTTGGTGAGATCGGTCCAGGGGCCGGAGGTGTTGACGACGACGTCCGCGGCGATGCGGAACTCCGTGCCGGTCTCGCGGTCGCGTACGAGCACGGCGTCCCCGTCGTGACCGATGGCCTCGACGTAGTTCAGTGCCACCGCGCCGGGGTGGGCGGCGCGACCGTCCTGCAGCACGTCGAGGGCGAGACGCTCCGGATCGTGCATCGATGCGTCGTAGTAGGTCGCCGTGTACTTGATCTTCGGATCCATCGAGGGCAGCTCGGCGAGGGACTTCTTGCGGCCCAGGAAGCGATGACGCGGAACCGTCCCCCCGTCGCGGGAGAACGTGTCGTAGATGGTCAGGCCCACCTTGATGAGGAACGCTCCGCGCTCCTTCGGCTTGCCCGACTTGTGCGTGAGGAAGCGGAGGGGCGCGGAGAGGATCCCGGAGAACGTGGAGTAGATCGGGATGGTGGTCTCGAGCGGCTTGACGTAGTGGGGGGCGATCTTGATGAGACCGTTGCGCTCGGTGACCGACTCCTTCACGAGACGGAACTCGCCGTTCTCGAGGTAGCGGATGCCTCCGTGGATCATGTGGCTCGAAGCCGAGGAGGCGCCCGAGGCGAAGTCCCCCCGCTCGACGAGGACGACGTCCACACCCTGCAGCGCCAGATCCCGGAACGTCGAGATCCCGTTGATGCCCCCACCGATCACCAGCACCGTGGTGCGTCCCGCCTCCCGAACGGTCGCGACCTCGGGTCGTTCTGCGGCGGTATGGGTGTTGTCGTTCATGTCCTGGTCCTCCCTGCGGATTGTTCACAGCATTCCCCCAGGTGCCCTTCCTCGCAAGCCTCATGCACGAATGTGCAAGAATCGCTCGCATCGATCCCGAGGAGTGCCCCTATGGATGAACGGAAGCGCCATTCGAAGGCGGTCGCGGCCCTCACCGCCGCGCGTCTCTACTACCTGCAGGACAAGACGATGGACGTCATCGCCAGGGAGCTGGACACGTCGCGCTCCTCAGTGTCGCGACTGCTCAGCTATGCCCGCGAGGTCGGACTCGTCGACATCAGGATCAACTCGCCGCTGGAGCACGCCGGCGAGCTCGAGCAGGAGCTGCACGACCGCCTGCACGTCTCGGCGCACGTCGTCCCGATGCCGGAGAGCGTGACGGAGGTCGAGCGGCTCGAGCGCGTGGCGCTGACAGCGGGCCGGCTACTCACCCAGATCATCGACTCCAACATGGTGGTCGGGCTGGCCTGGGGATCCACGATGAGTGCGGTCAGCCGCGAACTCGGCCAGAAGGAGACCAGGGGGACGACGATCGTGCAGCTCAACGGCGCGGGCAACACCCTCAACAGCGGCGTCGAGTACTCGAGCGAGATCCTGCAACGCTTCGGCACGGCGTTCGGGGCCCAGGTGCAGCAGTTCCCGGTCCCCGCGTTCTTCGACGACCCGCGCACCCGGGAAGCCATGTGGCGCGAGCGCAGCACTCTGCGCGTGCTGGACCTGCAGGCGAAGATGGACCTCGCGGTGTTCAGCGTCGGATCGCCGAGCGCCGACGTGCCGAGCCGGGTCTACGTCGGCGGCTATCTCAGCCGCGACGACTATCGGAGCCTGCGCGACGATCACGCCATCGGGGACGTGGCCACGGTGTTCTTCCGCGCCGACGGGAGCTGGAAGGACATCGCCGTGAACGCGCGTGCGACCGGGCCGGAGCTGGACCGCCTGCGCCGGGTGGCCCGCCGGTTCTGCGTGGTCGCCGGATCCCAGAAGCTGCCGTCGCTGCGCGCCGCGATCGGCGCCCGACTGGTCACCGACGTGGTCCTCGACGAGGGGCTGGCGCGCCAGCTGGTCGAGAGCTGAGCGCGGGCGATCCACGAAGGTCGCCGCGGCGGTGCGCGGCTCAGTCCCGCAGGGACTCGGGGCCCGAGCGGAACTCGCGGATCAGGTGCTCGACGACGGGGCGGAGCTCCCCGCCGTGGGCGTCCGCGACGGCGACCTGGCGCTCGTAGCTCGCCCCGCCGTGCAGGATCCGGGCGACACCGGCGAACTCCTCGGCGCAGCGGAGTTCCGCCGCGACCGGGGCGAGCCGTTCCGTCGTCTCCGCGAGATGGTCCCGCACGGAGCGCTGAGCCCCCCGCTCGTCGACGATGATCTCCGCATCCAGCCCGTAGCGCGCGGTACGCCACTTATTCTCCCGGTGGAACCACGGCCGGAGCGTCGGGAGCGGGCGGCCTTCGTCGAGGTCCCGCGAGAACGACTCCACGAGCGACTGCGCGAGAGCGGCGACGGCGGCGAGTTCGGCCAGCGTGGACATGCCGTCGCAGGCCCGTACCTCGATCGTGCCCCAGCGCGGCGCAGGGCGGATGTCCCAGCGGACCTCCGTCGCGTCGGCCATGACGCCGGTGCGCTGCATGTCGTCGAGGTAGGACTCGAACGCCGCCCAGTCCGGCAGCGCCCAGGGCAGCCCCGCGGTGGGCAGCTGCTGGAACACGAGGGCCCTGTTGGACGCATAGCCCGTCCGTTCTCCCGCCCAGAACGGGCTGGATGCGGCGAGGGCCTGCAGATGCGGGAGGTAGGCGGTGAGCGCGCCGACGATCGGCAGGACCTTGTCCCTGTCCTCCACGCCGACGTGGACGTGGATGCCCCAGATCATCATGTTCCTGCCCCACCACTGCGTCTTCTCGATGAGCGAGTGGTAGCGCGTCTTGTCCGTGACGCGCTGGTCGTACCACTGCGCGAACGGATGGCTCCCCGCGGAGAGGAGCTCGACGCCGGCGGGATCCGCGGCAGAGCGCACGGACGCGATCGCCTCCGCGATGTCTGCGACCGCGTCGGCCACGGTCGCGCCGACCCCGCTCGTGACCTCGATCGTGTTGGTGAGCAGTTCGCCCGTGACCGTGTGCCGTTGGTGGGCGCTCTCGGCCTCGAGGCTCTCCAGCAGCTCCGGCGCGCGCCCGACGAGATCCCCCGTCGTCGGGTCGGCGAGCATGAGCTCCCACTCCAGTCCCACCGTGGAACGGCGGGACGTTGCGAACTCGATCGGCATGGGGCCTCGTTTCGGTGCGGGAACCCGGATGGCCCATGATGGCATGGCGGGCGGGATCCACCGATCCGCGCCGACACCGGAGGACGCACCGCCCGTGTCGTTTCGCGGGAGCGGCCCGGATCTGGCAGAATGGACCGCTGGACCGCCGCTCGACCCTCTATCCGGCCGTGGTCCACCCGCAGAGCTTCCACCGGGTGTGCACCCCACGCTTCTGGTGATCAGTTCGTCTTTCCTTCCACACCATTCAGGAGAATCGTGGCTGTCAAGATCCGTCTCAAGCGCCTGGGCAAGATCCGTGCGCCCTACTACCGCATCGTCGTCGCCGACTCGCGCACCAAGCGCGATGGTCGCGTGATCGAGGAGATCGGCAAGTACCACCCCACCGAGGAGCCCTCCTTCATCGAGGTCGACTCCGAGCGGGCGCAGTACTGGCTCTCCGTCGGCGCCCAGCCGACCGAGCAGGTCACCGCCATCCTCAAGATCACCGGCGACTGGGGCATCTTCAAGGGCGACAAGGACGCGAAGTCCACCCTCAAGGTCGCCGAGGGCAAGGCGGAGTTCACCGCCGACGCCACCAAGAAGTCGGTCATCAAGCCCAAGGTCGAGAAGAAGGCGGAGGCGCCCGCCGAGGACGCCGCCGCCGAGGCTCCGGCCGAGGACGCAGCCGACGCTGCGACCGACGCGGAGTAATCCGTCGTGCTGGCCGCCGCGCTCGAGCACATCGTCTCGGGGATCGTCGATCACCCGGAGGATGTCACCATCACCGCCACCACGTCGCCACGCGGCGACGTCCTCGAGGTGCGCGTGCACCCCGACGACAGGGGGCGCGTGATCGGGCGCGGCGGTCGCACCGCCAAGGCTCTGCGCACACTCATCAGCGCGCTCGCGGACGGGCGTCGCGTGCGCGTCGACGTCGCGGACGACTGAGCGTGGCTGCCGCGGAACGCGCATCCGGCCGCAACCAGCTGCGGGTGGGGCGCCTCGTGAAGGCTCACGGCCTCAAGGGCGCGCTCAAGCTGGAGCTCTACACCGACGACCCCGCGGCGCGTTTCGTGCCCGGAGCGTCCTTCACGTTGCAGGTGCCTGAGGCATCTCCGTGGCACGGCAAGACCGTGACCGTCCGCGAGTACCGCGTCATGAACGGCAGTGCCGTCGTCTTCCTCGACGGCGTCGAGGACCGCACGGCCGCCGAGGGACTCGTCAAGGCGATCCTCTGGATGGATCAGGACGACGCCGAGGAGCCCGAGGACGACGCCTGGTACGACCACCAGCTCACCGGGCTGGACGTCGTCCGCGAGGGTGTCGTCGTCGGCAAGGTGATCCGGGTCGAGCACCTGCCGGCGCAGGATCTGCTCATCGTGCGCCCCACGGTCGGCGGCGGCGAGGTCATGGTGCCGTTCGTGTCGGCCATCGTCCCGACGGTGGACGTCGCCGAGGGCCGGATCGTCGTGACGCCGCCGGCGGGGCTCTTCGAGGAGCTCGAGGACGAGACCGCGGCCGGGGATACGCCCGAGGGCCAGTCGGCCGCCGACCGCTCCGACCGGGACGCGCCCGGTGCGGATTGACGTCCTCTCCATCTTCCCGTCGTACTTCGACGGACTGACGCTCTCGCTGCTCGGCAGGGCACGCGACAGCGGGATCCTGGATCTGTCGGTGCACGATCTGCGCGACTGGACCCACGATCGGCACCGCACGGTCGACGACACCCCCTACGGCGGGGGAGCCGGCATGGTCATGAAGCCCGAGCCGTGGGGCCTCGCGCTCGACGACCTCGCGCCGGCCTCGCCGGGTGGCGCGCGCCCCACGATCGTCTTCCCCTCCCCGGCGGGAGAGGTCTTCCGCCAGTCCACCGCCCGCGATCTCGCGACCCGCGAGCATCTCGTCTTCGGCTGCGGACGATACGAGGGCATCGACGAGCGCGTGTTCGAAGAGGCGTCGACCCGCGGCGAGGTCCGCCTGATCAGCCTCGGCGACTACGTGCTCAACGGGGGAGAGGTCGCGGTCATGGCGATGGTCGAGGCCATCGGTCGCCTCATCCCCGGTGTCGTCGGCAATCCGGAGAGCCTCGTGGAGGAGTCTCACGAGGACGGCCTACTCGAATACCCCTCGTACACGAAGCCCGCGGTCTGGAGGGGGCGCGAGGTGCCGCCGATCCTCCTCAGCGGCAACCACGGTGCGATCGCCGCGTGGCGTCGCGAGCAGCAGCTCGAACGCACCCGACGACGCCGTCCCGATCTGCTGCCCGACGACGAGGACTGAGGCTCGGCGCGGTCCCGCGGCGAGGTGGCTGCTAGCGTCGTCGGCATGGTGGATCTGCGGCTGGCCGCGTCTTTCCGGCGCATCGGCGAGGAATACGACCTGCGCCGCCCCGGTTTTCCCGAGGAGGCCGCGGCCGAGGTCCTCCCTGGCCCGGTCGGAAGTGTCCTGGACCTCGGCGCCGGTACAGGCAAGTTCACCGAACTGCTGATCGACCGCGCCGATCGCGTCATCGCGGTCGAGCCTTCGGACCCGATGCGCGCCGTCCTCATGCGCAAGCTCCCCGCGGTGGACGCCAGGGACGGATCGGCCGAGGAGATCCCGCTCCGCGCGGCAAGCGTCGACGCGGTCGTCGCCGCACAGGCCTTCCACTGGTTCGATCGCGAGCGAGCGTGTGCCGAGATCCGACGGGTGCTCGTCCCGCAGGGAGTGCTCGGGCTCGTCTGGAACCGCTCTGTTCCGGACTGCACCTGGGACCGTGCCTGCAGCCGCATCGCCCACCCGGCCCTGGAACCAGGACCGTCCGCCCTGGATGGCCCGTCCGAGCACCTGCCCGGCTTCGAGGGTCCGCGAGTCGTCCATGTGCCCTGGTTCGAATCGATCGGTCGTGACGAATACATCGCACGCTGGTTGACCGTCAGCTCGTTCCTCGCAGCCGACCCGCTCGAGAGCGCACGGATGGTCGCCCTCATCGAAGACGTGCTCGATACCGACCCCGCGACGGCGGGTCGGTCGCGGTTCACGCTTCCGCAGGTCACGGAGGTCTTCGTCTACCGTTCCCTCTGAACCCGAGGTGGGCGAGCAGCGGGCGTGGCCTTCGGAGCCCTCGTCAGCGCACGCCGAGGAACGAACGGTCGGTGAGGATGATCGGGCCATCCTCGGTGATCGCCACGGTGTGCTCGGCGTGCGCGCCCCGCGAGCCGTCCGCGCTGCGCAGGGTCCACCCGTCGGGGTCCGTGACGAGTTCGTCCGTCGTCGCGAGGAACCACGGCTCGAGCGCCATGACGAGCCCTGCGCGCAGCGGGAAGCCGCGGCCGGCGCGGCCGTCGTTCGGGACGTGCGGGTCGCCGTGCATGACACGTCCGACTCCGTGTCCGCCGAAGTCCGTGTTGATCGAGTAGCCCTCGCCGTGCGCGACCTCGGCGATCGAGGCCGAGATGTCACCGATCCGGTTGCCGACCACGGCGGAGGAGATCGCGGCGTCCAGTGCCCTCTCGGCCGTGTCGATGAGTCGCAGATCCTCATCGCGCGCGGTGCCGACGACGAAGGAGACCGCCGAGTCCGCGACCCAGCCGTCGACCGAGACCGCGAAGTCGAGGGAGACGAGATCGCCGTCCCGCAGGGTGTAGTCGTGAGGCAGGCCGTGCAGCACCGCGTCGTTCACGGAGGTGCAGATGACCTTGCCGAACGGGCTCGCGCCGAACGACGGGTGGTAGTCGATGTAGCAGGACTCTGCCCCGGCCTTGCGGATCATGTCGTGCGCTCGGCGGTCGATCGCGAGCAGGTTCGTGCCGACCTTCGTCTCCTCGCGGAGTGTGGCCAGCGTCTCGGCCACGAACCGCCCCGCGGCCCGCATCTCGTCGATCTCGGCCGGCGTGCGCAGTTCGATCATCGGTGTTCCTCTCGTCCCCTCCATTCTTCCGCATGGGACGGCGCCCTTCGCACCGGACGGGAGGTCGGCGGCCCGAGGCGCGATGCTCTCAGCGAACGCCCAAGGATCGACGCGACGCGCATGCGTACGATCTCGGTATGTGGATCCGGCGCGTGTTCTTCTCCTGGCTCTTCCCGGCCGCGCTCGCCCTGCCCGTCTGGCTGCTCATCGGTTGGGGGATCTTCCACGCCGGGGGATGGGCGTTCCTCTGGACGCTGTTCGTCGCCCTGCCGTCCGTTCTCATCGGCGAGGTGGTGCTCGCGCTGCTGATCCGCGCGCGTCCGACGGTCCGCGAGCAGCGGGCCGTGTCCTGGCGTGACGTCGCGGGGCTCACCCTCTGGCACGGGCTCACGATCGCGGTGGGCTTTTTCCCGCAGGCGGTCTTCGGGTGGATCCTCGCTGCGGCCATCGTCGCGTTCTTGGTGGTGTTCTGGTCGACACTGTGGCAGCTGTGGAAGGACGTGGCTGCTCGCGGGCGTGCCGTGTTCACGGTTGACGGCCGCGCCGCATTCCCAGATCCGAACGGCGGGATCCGAGAGGAAACCGTCCAGGCGGGCGCTCGTCAGGGCGGGGAGATCATCGTGATCTCCGAGACCGGCTCCGCCGGAGACGACCGCGCCGCGCGCTGATCGGCCGCTCCGGCGACGAGGTCGTTTTGGCGGCGTCGGCGAAGCATGGCAGAATAGTGCTTTGTGCCGTGACCCGGTTCTGCCTCAGGGGAACCCGCGGACGCCTCGCGCGCCGTTCGGCACACACCCTTCCTTTTCCTTCTGACGTGCACGCGACCTGAGGCGAGTGCAGAGAGAGACGATCATGCAGATCCTCGACGCCGTCGACGCGGCTTCGCTCCGCTCCGACATCCCCGACTTCTTCCCCGGCGACACCGTGAAGGTGCACGTCAACATCGTCGAGGGCAGCCGCTCTCGTATCCAGGTCTTCCAGGGCGCCGTCATCGGCCGCTCGGGCGACGGCGTGCGCGAGACCTTCACGGTCCGCAAGATCAGCTTCCAGGTGGGCGTCGAGCGCACCTTCCCCGTGCACTCCCCGGTGATCGACCACATCGAGGTCGTCACGCGCGGTGACGTGCGTCGCGCGAAGCTCTACTACCTCCGCAACCTGCGCGGCAAGAAGGCGAAGATCAAGGAGAAGCGCGACGCGCGCTGACCTCGGTCTCCTCGAAGCGCCCCGGGACACGACGTCCCGGGGCGCTTCTTTTGCGCAGGGACGTGAGATGCTGGACGATGCCGTCGGACGACGGTCCACGGCGGTGAAGGATGGCGGATGACGGACGAGATCGCGGTCGAGCCGGTCGGTGAACGGCAGGAGCGCAGGTCGGCTCCGGCTCGCCGGGGATGGCTCGTGTTCCTCCGCGACGTGCTGGTGATCCTGCTCGTCGCCGTCCTCGTCTCGTTCCTCGTGAAGACGTTCGTGGTCCGCAGTTTCTTCATCCCCTCCGGGTCGATGGAGAACACGCTGCTCATCAAGGACCGGATCCTCGTCGACGAGCTCACCCCGCACTGGAACGGGTATCACCGCGGCGACGTGATCGTGTTCAAGGACCCGGGCGGATGGCTGCCCGCCGCCCCGGCTCAGCCGCCGCGTTCGCCGCTTCTGGACGCAGGGGAGTGGTTCCTCACTCTGGTCGGGATCGCCGCACCCGACTCCGACGACCATCTGGTCAAGCGCCTGATCGGGCTTCCGGGCGACCACGTGGTCTGCTGCAACTCGCTCGGCCAGCTCACCGTGAACGGTGCGCCGATCGACGAGACCTCCTACCTCAAGCCGGGCGTCGGCGACGATCGCGCGTCCAGCATCCCGTTCGACGTGACGGTACCCGCGGGCACGGTCTGGGTTCTCGGCGACAACCGCACGCGCTCGGAGGACTCGCGCTACCACCAGCAGCAGCCCGGGCACGGCTTCGTGCCCATGGACAACATCGTGGGCCGTGCGTTCTTCATCACGTGGCCGTTCGATCGCTTCGGCACGATCGACGGGCACTACGCGGTGTTCAACGGCGTGCCCGATCCGCAGGCCCGGGGACGGCGACGACATGGTCGCCGAGCCTAGTCTCACGCTGGAGCGCCGCCTGCTGCGTGAGCACTCGCTGCTGATCTGCCTGGACGAGGTCGGCCGGGGCGCGCTTGCGGGCCCGGTCGCGGTCGGCGCGACGGTCGTCGACGCGGCGGCCGCGCGGCGGCGCGTGCCGCAGGGGTTGCGGGATTCGAAACTGGTCCCCGAGCGCCGCCGCGCCGAGGTGGCGGAGCGCGCCTCCGCCTGGGCGCCCGCGAGCGCCGTCGGCTGGGCGGAGAGCACGGAGATCGACGAGCACGGGATCATGCGGGCCCTGGGGATCGCCGCCTCGCGGGCGATCATCGCCGCCTGCGCCGAGACCTACGACGCCGCAGAGGCGCTGGTCCTGCTCGACGGCAATCACGACTACGTCTCCGCCGTGCACCCTGGCGCCCTCCGCGTGCGCCCGATCGTCAAGGCGGACCGCGACTGCGCCGCGGTCTCCGCCGCGTCGGTGATCGCGAAGGTCGCGCGCGATGCGCTCATGGTGCAGCTCGCTTCCGCGCATGCCGCGTATCAGTGGGAGCGGAACAAGGGGTACGCGAGCGTGGAGCACCGGGCGGCGATCCGAGAGCGAGGACTGACGCGCCATCACCGTTCCTCTTGGGCGATCGCGGACGCACCCACACTGTTCTGACGTCCGATCCGGCGACGGCCTCGCTCACTGCGCGTGCCGCGTTCGGGATGCGCTCCTCGTAGGATGGAGGAACCATGGATGACGACGCCTTCGACGACTACGACCGTGAGCTCGAGCTCGCCCTGTACCGCGAGTACCGCGACGTGGTGCAGCAGTTCCAGTTCGTGGTGGAGACCGAGCGTCGCTTCTACCTCGCGAACGAGGTCAACGTGGTGCGCCGTGACACCGAGCACGACTTCTACTTCGAGGTCTCGATGAACGACGTGTGGGTGTGGGACATCTACCGCGCCGACCGCTT
Organism: uncultured Microbacterium sp.; assembly: GCF_945952435.1. Lineage (GTDB taxonomy): Bacteria > Actinomycetota > Actinomycetes > Actinomycetales > Microbacteriaceae > Microbacterium. The sequence continues at coordinate 55,990 of NZ_CAMFHZ010000005.1, read as the reverse complement.
CGTCAAGGCCGTGCGCGTGCTGACGTTCAAGGATGTCAATGTGGAGGAGCTCTCCCGTCGGGAGTTCGAGCTTCCCCAGGAGCTGTCGCTCGACGGGGAGTGATCCTCCGGAACGTCCTCCCCAACCCGGCGTCCTGACCGTCTCCGCACCGGTTGCGCACATCGCGCCCTGCGGCGTCGCCGGGTTGGACATGCTGTCGGCATGACAACAAAGGACGATCTGGGTCGAGCGGGGGAGGACAGGGCCGCGACGCATCTGCGCGCGCTCGGGTACCGGATCCTCGACCGCAACTGGCGGTGCGACCAGGGCGAGCTCGACATCGTCGCGCAGGCGCCCGGCGTCTTGGCGTTCGTCGAGGTGAAGACGAGAAGCACGCTCGACTACGGGCACCCGTTCGAGGCGATCGACGAGCGCAAGCGGGCGCGTCTCTGGCGCCTTGCGCTGGCGTGGGTGCGTGAGCACCCATCGCACGGTGGAGGGGTGGTGCTGCGGCTCGAGGCGATCGGGATCGTCGGCGCGAATCCGGCGACCGGCACGCTCGAGCACCTTCGGGATCTGCGGTGACCGCGCGCACCTGGGCGGTGGCGTTGACGGGTGTCAGCGGCGCGATGATCGATGTCGAGGCCGACCTGTCGCAGCAGACCCCGGGGTTCGATCTGATCGGGCTCGCCGATCGTGCTCTCGGGGAGGCGGTCCGACGCGTGCACAACGCCTGCCGCAACAGCGGGCTCGATCTGCCTCGTCGCAAGCTGACGGTGAACCTGTCGCCGGCCAGCCTGCCCAAACACGGGTCGGCGTTCGACCTGGCCATCGCGATCGCCGCCCTGGGCACCGAGGGAGGTCTCGACGCCTCCTCGCTCGCGCGGACCGTCCACCTCGGCGAACTTGGCCTCGACGGGCGCCTGCGGCCGGTCATGGGGGTGCTCCCGGCGTTGCACGCCGCGCGTCAGGCGGGCTTCGATCGCGCGGTCGTTCCATTCGCGAACGAGGCTGAGGCGCGTTTGGTGCCGGGTATCGAGGTGCATGCGGCCGCGAGCCTTGCGCACGTCGCCCTGCTGCACGGCGCCGAGATCGCGGATCCGGGGTGTCCCGAACCCGTGCTCATCCCGGAGCGTCTCGAGCGGGAGGCCCCCACGGACGAGCTGTCCGATGTGATCGGGCAGGACGATGCGGTCGCCGCGCTCGTGGTGGCGGCGGCCGGAGGCCATCACGTGCTGCTCACCGGACCTCCGGGGGCCGGCAAGACCATGCTCGCCCGCCGTTTGGCGGGAATCCTTCCCGATCTGGACGAGGACGAGGCGCTGGAGGCGACGTCCATCCGCTCGCTCATGGGCGAGCCGCAGACGAGACTCGATCTGCGACCGCCGTTCGTCGCACCGCATCACAGCGCGTCGATCGCCGCGCTCATCGGCGGCGGATCGAGCATCCCGCGGCCCGGCGCGATCGCGAGGGCGCACACCGGCCTGCTGTTCCTCGACGAGGCCGCCGAAGCGCCGCGGGCCGTGCTGGACGCGCTGCGTCAGCCGCTCGAATCCGGCACGATCGAGATCCATCGCTCGGAGTTCACCTCCCGGTTCCCCGCGAGATTCCAGCTCGTGCTGGCCACGAATCCGTGCCCGTGCGGCGTCTACGGCGTGGTCGGCGAGGAGTGCGTGTGTCCGCCGTCCGCCATACGGCGCTACGCCGCGCGCCTGTCCGGTCCGATCCGTGATCGTCTCGACATCGACGTGCACGTGGGCCGGGTCTCCGCGGCGGATGCGGCTCGTCAGGAACGAGGAACACTGACCACCGCGGAGGCGCGTGCCCGGGTGATCGAGGCGAGGGAGCGGGCCGCGCGGCGGTGGCGGGATCTGCCGTGGCGACGGAACGCGCACGTGCCGGGCACCTGGTTGAGGCAGGGCGATCGTCGTCTTCCCGCGGACGCACGGGCTCCGCTCGATCGGGCGCTGCAACGGGGCGCGATCACCCTGCGCGGCTACGACAGAGTGCTGCGGCTGGCATGGTCCGTCGCGGACCTCGACGGAGCTGACACGCCACGACTCGCTCACGTCGGTCGGGCGCTTTTCCTGAAGAAGGGGATCACGGCATGAGCACCGTGCCGGCGAGAACCAGGACGGGGTCGGCAGAGTTGCGTCTCAGGCTGCGGCAGGCGCGTGAGGACGCATCCTTCCGGCAGGACGCGGCGAGGCTTCATGAGGATGCAGACCATCCCTCGGTGCGGGATGCGCTCCTGTGGAACCTGGTCACCGAGCCGGGGGACCGGGTCGCCGGCGCGCTCGTCGCCGCGCTCGGTCCGGAGGATGCGCTGGACTATGTCTTCGGAGATCTGTCCGCACCGCCCGGAGGCGCGGACGACGGTGGCGACGGACGTCCGGCCCTGCGAGCTCTGCAGGAGGGACGGTCGCGCTGGGGCGCCAGACTCGAGGCGACGTATCTGCGTCAGGCGATGAGCACTGCGGTCCGGGTCGGTCTGCGAGTGCTCCTCCCTGGGGACCAGGACTGGCCGGAGCACCTCGCCGATCTCGGAGATCACCGCCCGCTTGCGCTCTGGGTGCGCGGCGATGTCACGGTGCTGTCCGACACGGGTGTCGCGATCGTCGGCGCGCGAGCATCGTCGAATTACGGAGAGCATGTGGCGGGCGAGCTCGCGGGGAGCCTCGCCGCGGACGGACTCGTCGTCGTCTCGGGTGGGGCGTACGGCATCGACGGTGTCGCGCATCGCGCCGCGCTGCGGGCGGGAGGCAAAACCGTGGCTGTGCTCGCCGGTGGTCTCGACCGTGCCTATCCGGCCGGCCACGCCGCGTTGTTCGAACGGATCGTTGCGGATGGCGCCCTGGTGAGCGAGGTCGCCTGCGGGGGAGCGCCGACGCGTTGGCGCTTTCTCGAACGGAACAGAGTGATCGCCGCGCTCGCTCGGGCCACGGTCGTGGTCGAGGCGGGGTGGCGCAGCGGCTCGCTGAACACCGCAGGACACGCCGCGACACTCGGACGCCCGCTCGGCGCCGTGCCTGGCGCCGTGACGTCGGCGACGTCGGCCGGATGCCACCGGCTCCTGCGCGACTACGACGCGCGCTGTGTGACGTCCGCCGCGGACGTCAAGGAGCTTCTCGGACACATCGGCGTGGGGTCGACGATCCCGCAGCAGGATCCTGAGCTCGAGCGCCTCGCCGACGTACTGAGTGCCCGTGTCCCGAGGACGCCCGAGGAGCTCGCACAGCGGAGCGGTCTGAGCGTCGAGCACGTCGAAGCGCTCCTGGGCGTCCTCGAGCTGGAGGGCGGCGTACTCCGGACCGAACGAGGGTGGCGCAGCATGCCCCTTTAGCGACGTCGAGTGAACGATCCGCCCAGTGTGCCGATCGGGAGACGCCGTTGACGGGCGCAGTGCCGTGCGAACGCCATGCAGCGCCAGGACGACGGCCGCGGGCACGGGGACGGACATGGGAGACACCGTCGTCCGCGCGTGCTCCCGGACGGGGCCGCGGCACGCGCCATCCTTGATGACATGCGAGTGTCTGAGGCGGCGGCGACGTTCACGGAGCACCTCGCCCGCGTGCGCCGGCTGTCCCCGTCGACGGTGCGGGCGTATCGCTCCGATCTTCGAGACCTGGCGACGGCGTGCGACGACGCGGACCTCGTTGCCGTCGACCTGGAGTCGCTGCGGGACTGGCTCTGGCGTGCCACACAACGGGGCGACGCCAGGGCGACGCTCGCACGACGGACGGCGGCGGTGCGTGCGTTCTTCGGCTGGGCGGCCGAGGCAGGACTTGTTCCATCGGATCCGAGCCTCCGACTCGTCTCGCCCAAACGGGGGAGGACCTTGCCCGCGGTCGCCTCGGCCGATGCGCTGCGCATCTTGCTCGACGAGATGAGGGATGCGGGGCTGGACGGCGATCCCGTGCACCTGCGCGACAGCGCGATCCTCGAGCTCCTCTACGGATCCGGGATGCGGGTCTCCGAGTTGTGCGGGCTGGCGGTCGACGATCTCGATCTCGATCGAGGCACCGCACGCGTGCTCGGCAAGGGAGGCAAGGAGCGCGTCGTGCCGTACGGAGCCCCCGCTCGCGACGCGATCGCGGCGTACCTCCGGCGTGCGCGTCCGGTGCTCCTGTCCCGGACGGAGCGCCCCGGACCCGCACTCTTCCGCGGAGTCAGAGGAGGGGAGCTCGGCACGCGTGCGGTGTACGAGCTGGTCGCCCGGGTGCTGGCGCCCGTCCTCGGTGCGGAGACCGTGGGACCGCATGCCCTCCGTCACTCCGCGGCGACCCACCTGCTGGACGGTGGCGCCGACCTCCGCGCTGTCCAGGAGATCCTCGGGCACGCGAGCCTCGGCACGACCCAGATCTACACGCACGTCTCGGCGGAGCGGCTCGCGTCCGCGTATCGCCTCGCTCATCCGCGCGCGTGACCGCTTCGCGCTCGCCGGGCGGACGTGCCAGGTTGCACCGGACCCCATGGCATCGGGCGTGGAGCGGTTCGGCGGAGCGATCCTGAAGGTCAGCATCCCCGTTCCCGCTCAACATCCCTCGCTTCCGCAGGGCAGAAGGATCGCACGGGGCACACGTCCGAACAGCGGTAGGGGGTTGATGTACTCCCCGTTCCGGCGCACTCCGACATGCAGCGTTCCGGGCGCGGCGTGGCCGCCCGTGGCGAGCGTCCCCACCGCTTCTCCGCGCTGCACGACGGTCCCCGCCGGAAAGGTCGCGGTCACGGGCTCCAGCGTCGTGACCAGTCCATCCGCGTGCTCGATCGTCAGGAGGGGGCGATCGACGACCGTCCCGGCGAAGGCGATCGTGCCGTCATCGGGAGAGCGCACGACGCCCGCGGCGGCGATGTCGATCCCGCGGTGACCCGGCCCGTACTCGTGGGCGGGCGCACGGAAAGGCTCCCGAACCGACCGGATGCCGTCGACCGGCCACACCCAGACGCGCTCCGGTCTTGCCCGCTCCTGGGAGCCGACATGGTCCCGGGACCAGGCGTGAGCCGGAGATCCGGGATGATCCCCCGACACGTCGTCGGCCGCGACGGCACGCGCGGACCCCGCACCGAGGACCAGCATCACCACCACGACCAGCGAGAGAGACCACGCTCCGAAAGGGAAGCGAGCTCGGGCATCGCGGACCGCACGCGACAGCCGGAAATGGCAGCGGAGGAAGGGAGTGCGTGCGGGCATGCGCCGATTCTGACGACCTCCTCGGGGGCGCGGCGGCCCGATCCTGCATCCGGAACAGAACGCCGCAGTCCCGGTGGTTGTGCAGGACGAACGCGGCGGGTGCGTCCTGCCGCCCGTGCACGCCGCGCAGTGCCAGGCCCTGATATGCTTGCAGGGCATCCCGTCCGTCGGGGTGACTACGCGTGCCCACAGCGTTCAACGTGGCGAACCCTCCACAGGTCCCTTGCAGAAGGGCGGAGTGTGCGCCGGGCACCAGGATCGCCGATCGCCCGATCGGCACTCAACCTCAACAACACAAGGAGTACGACCATGGCCGTCGTCACCATCCGCCAGCTGCTCGACAGCGGCGTTCACTTCGGACACCAGACCCGCCGGTGGAACCCGAAGGTGAAGCGCTTCATCCTCACCGAGCGCAGCGGTATCCACATCATCGACCTGCAGCAGTCGCTCGGCTATATCGACAAGGCCTACGACTTCGTCAAGGAGACGGTCGCCCACGGCGGCACCATCCTCTTCGTCGGCACCAAGAAGCAGGCGCAGGAGATCCTCGCCGAGCAGGCCACGCGTGTGGGCCAGCCCTACGTCAACCAGCGCTGGCTCGGCGGTCTGCTCACCAACTTCTCCACGATCGCGAAGCGTCTCGCCCGCATGAAGGAGCTCGAGGAGCTCGACTACGAGAACCCTGCCGCGTCGGGCTTCACCAAGAAGGAACTGCTGCTCAAGAAGCGCGAGCTCGACAAGCTGCACAAGTCCCTCGGCGGTATCCGCAACCTCACCAAGACGCCGTCCGCCCTGTGGGTCGTCGACGCCAAGCGCGAGCACCTCGCCATCGACGAGGCCAAGAAGCTCGGCATCCCGGTGATCGGCATCCTCGACACCAACGCGGACCCGGACGACTTCCAGTACCCGATCCCCGGCAACGACGACGCGATCCGCTCCGTCTCGCTGCTCACCCGGATCATCGCGGACGCCGCGGCCGAGGGCCTGCAGCAGAAGCACAACCCGGACGCCGGCGACGCCGAGCCGCTCGCCGAGTGGGAGCAGGTCCTCCTCGAGGGCGCGGACGCGCAGGTCGCCGCGACCGAGTCGGCCGCGGACGAGGCCGGCGAAGCGGCCCACGACGAGGCGATCGCCGACGCCGCCGGCGAGACCTCCACCGAGGTCGCCGACGCCGAGGCCGCCGACAAGTAATCCGCACACCCACTCGTACACACACGAAGCAAGGAGCCAGCACAACATGGCCAACTTCACCATCGCCGACATCAAGGCGCTGCGTGAGCAGCTCGGCACGGGAATGGTCGACACCAAGAAGGCGCTCGAGGAGGCCGACGGCAACGTCGAGAAGGCCGTCGAGATCCTGCGTCTGAAGGGTGCCAAGGGCAACGCCAAGCGCGCCGACCGTTCCACGAGCGAGGGCCTGGTCGCCGCGCGCGAGCAGGACGGCACCGTCACGATGATCGAACTCGCCTGCGAGACCGACTTCGTCGCCAAGAACGACCGCTTCCTCGCTCTGGGCGAGAAGGTCCTCGACGCCGCGGCCGCCGTCAAGGCGGACTCCGTGGAGGCCGCCCTCGCCGCCGACGCCGGCGGTCAGTCGGTCGAGCAGCTCATCTCCGACGAGGCCGCGATCATCGGCGAGAAGGTCGAGCTGCGCCGCGTGCGTACGCTGACCGGTGACGCGTTCCAGGTGTACCTGCACCGCACGAGCAAGGACCTCCCGCCGCAGGTCGGCGTGGTCGTCGCCTACACGGGTGACGACGCGGAGACCGCGCGCAGCATCGCACAGCACATCTCGTTCGCGAACCCCTCCTACCTCACCCGTGAGGACGTCCCTGCCGCGGACGTGGAGAAGGAGCGCGAGATCGTCACCGAGATCTCCCGCAACGAGGGCAAGCCCGAGGCCGCCCTGCCGAAGATCGTCGAGGGCCGCGTGACCGCTTTCTTCAAGCAGGTCGCCCTGCTGGAGCAGGACTACGCGAAGGACAACAAGCTGTCCGTGGGCCAGGTCGCGAAGGATGCCGGCATCACGGTGACCGGCTTCGCGCGCTTCAAGGTCGGCGCGTAACAGCAACGAAGGGGTTCGGATCCACCAGGGTCCGGACCCCTTCGTCATGCCCGCCCTCCTGTCACGGGCCGGCGCACGATATCTTTTCCCAGACGAGAGGAAGCACCCATGACCGAACGACAGGGGCGACGACGCGTCGTCCTCAAGCTCTCCGGCGAAGCCTTCGGTGGCGGCCAGCTCGGCGTCAACCCGGACATCGTCAGCCAGATCGCCCGGGAGATCGCCGCGGCGACCGATCAGGTCGAGATCGCGGTGGTCGTCGGCGGCGGCAACTTCTTCCGCGGCGCCGAACTGAGCCAGCGCGGCATGGACCGCTCGCGCGCGGACTACATGGGCATGCTCGGCACGGTCATGAACGCGCTGGCGCTGCAGGACTTCCTGGAGCAGGCGGGAGCCTCCCCGCGGGTGCAGTCGGCGATCGCGATGACGCAGGTCGCCGAGCCTTATCTTCCGCTGCGCGCCGAGCGGCACATGGAGAAGGGGCGCGTCGTGATCTTCGGCGCCGGTGCGGGGCTGCCGTACTTCTCGACCGACACGGTCGCCGCCCAGCGCGCGCTGGAGGTCGGGGCGGACGAGGTCCTCGTCGCGAAGAACGGCGTCGACGCGATCTACACGGCGGATCCGAACAAGGACGCCTCCGCCGAGCGGATCGAGGAGATCACCTTCCAGGACGCGCTCGTGCGCGGCCTCAAGGTCGTCGACTCGACCGCGTTCAGCCTCTGCATGGACAACGGAATGGACATGCGCGTGTTCGGCATGGAGCCCGCGGGCAACATCACCCGCGCGCTGCTCGGCGAGGCGATCGGCACCCGCGTCCTCGCCTCGTGACCTCGGAACCCCGCCCCACGCACCGTGCACAGGGGCGGGGTTCCCGCGCACCCCGGATAGACTGAACCGAACCCCCAGACGATAGGAGTCACCGTGATCGCGGATGTCCTCGCCGACACCACCTCCCGCATGCAGCGCGCCGTCGAGGCCGCCAAGGAGGACTTCAGCACGGTGCGCACCGGCCGCGCCAACCCGCAGATGTTCCAGAAGATCCTGGTCGACTACTACGGCACGCCCACGCCGCTCGCGCAGCTCGCCTCGCTGGCGAATCCCGAGGCCCGCACCCTCAACGTCACGCCCTACGACAAGTCCGCGCTCAAGGCGATCGAGCAGGCGATCCGGGACATGCCGAACCTCGGCGCCAACCCCTCGAACGACGGCAACATCATCCGGGTCACGATGCCCGAGCTGACCGCCGAGCGCCGCAAGGAGTACGTCAAGCTCGTCAAGAGCAAGGGCGAGGACGCGAAGGTGCATGTCCGTGGCATCCGTCGTAAGGCGAAGGACGAGCTGGACGCCCTCAAGAGCGACCTCGGCGAGGACGAGATCGTCCGTGGCGAGAAGGAGCTCGACGTCCTCACGCGCCAGCACGTCGACCTGATCGACGAGGCTGTCAAGCGCAAAGAGGCAGAACTCCTCGAGGTCTGAGAGCGCGCATGACCACCCCACTCGGGGACGACCAGGCGTCGCGGATCCCACCGCGGCCACCCCTGCCGAAGCGTTCCGACGGCGCGTCGCCGGCGCCCCGCACCGGCGACAACCTGCAGGCGCAGTGGCAGGCCAGGAAGGCCGAGTTCGACACCCACGTGTCGCATGCCCGGGATCAGATCGATCTCGCGAACGAGCGGATCAAGGAGCGCACGGGCCGCGATCTCGTGCTCGCCATCCTCGTGGGGCTGCTGATCGGCGCGGTGATCATCGGATCACTCGTGTTCGCGAAGTGGTCCTTCGTCCTCATCGGTCTCGCGATCGTCCTGCTGGCCGTCTGGGAGCTCGTGCTCGCGTTGCGGGCGGGCGGGCGCCGCGTGGATCTGTGGCCGCAGCTCGTCGTCGGAGCCGCCCTGGCCGCGGCCGGCTACTTCGCCGACCCGTGGCTCTGCTGGGTCATGCTGTTCGTCGCGGTCTTCGTCGTGGTGATCTGGCGCCTCCTGGGGCAGATGCTCGCCCGGGACGGGCGCACGTACGGCGATGTGCTCACCGACGTCTTCGCCGGTGGGTTCGTGCAGGTCTACGTGCCGTTCCTCGGCGCCCTGACCCTGCTGCTGCTGCGGCAGCCCCGTGGCGAGTGGTGGGTGCTCGCGTTCATCATCGTGGTCGTCGTCGCCGACACGGCCGCCTACGCCTCCGGACTGCTGTTCGGTCGGGGTGGGCGTCACCCGATGGCCCCCCGGATCAGCCCCAAGAAGACCTGGGAGGGCTTCGCGGGCGCGGTCGTGGCCTCGCTGGCGGCCGGTGCGCTGATCGGCGTGTTCATGCTCGAGATCCCGTGGTGGGCCGGGGTGATCTTCGGCGCCGCGCTCGTGGTCTCGGCGACCCTGGGGGATCTGGGGGAGTCGCTGCTCAAGCGGGACCTCGGCATCAAGGACATGAGTTCCTGGCTGCCCGGTCACGGCGGGCTGCTGGATCGTCTGGACAGCATCCTCCCCTCCGCCGTCGTGGCGCTCGCCCTCTTCCATCTCCTGACACCCTTGGCGGCCGCAGCATGAGCATCTCCACCGAGCAGACGGGCGCCGAGAGCCCGAGCTTCCCCCTCGTCGGGCGACGCGAGAAGGGCTATCAGCGCGCCGCGGTCGACGCCTTCCTCGGCCGCGCGCGTCAGGCGTTCGAACAGGGCGCGACCGGGATCGATGCGGCAGACGTCCGCTCGGCGTCCTTCCCGGTGGTGCGCGGCGGCTATCGCATCGACGCGGTCGATGCGGCGCTCGCGCGCGTGGAGGAGGCGTTCGCTCAACGGGAACGCGCAGCCGCGGTCGCGTCAGAGGGCGCGTCGGCCTGGGTGGGCAAGGCCCGCTCGGAGGCTCAGGTCATCCTCGATCACCTCAGCCGTCCGCCCCGCCACCGTTTCGCCCGTACGGGGATCCTCACGTTCGGATACCGCGTCGACGAGGTCGATCACGTCGCGCAGCGGATCACCCGCTTCCTGCGCGACGGCGACACGCTGAGCGTGGAGCAGGTGCGTCAGACCGCGTTCCGAATGCAGCGTCACGGCTACCGCGAGGAGCAGGTGGATGCGCTGCTGGACGCCACGATCGACGTCCTTCTTGCGATCCGCTGAGCGATTCTCATGGCGGATTCAGGTTCGTCTGGCTAAACTCGGACCCACTGTGACTCCCGATAACGATCTGATCTCGTCGCGCGCCCGAACCGCTGCCACGAAGGATTCCCCGTTCCGCGCACCTCGTGCCGGCGCACCGCGCCCACGTCGTCGCGCCCTGGCCGGCGTGCTCGCCGGCCTTGCCGTCGTCGGGTTCTCGGTCGCGGTGGTCGCACCGGCCGGATTCGCGATGGCGGGTCCCGTGCAGGCAGAGCCCGCTCCGGTGACGGCCTATTCGCTCGCCGCGAAGGATGCCCAGAACATCACCGTCTCCGTCCACGGGGCCGCACCGCAGGCGGCGACGCGGGACGTATTCGAGGTCTACGTCACGCCCAAGCCGACTCCGACGGCCGAGCCGGAGCCCGCGTCCTCGGACAGCTCGCAGAGCGATTCGTCCGCCGCCAACGCTCCGCTCTTCTACAGCGGAGGCGGAGCTCCGGCCGAGTGGATGGCCGCCGCAGGCATCGCGAGCAGCGACTGGGGTTACGTCGACTACATCGTGAGCCGCGAAAGCGGGTGGAACCCGAACGCGACGAACAGCAGCTCGGGTGCCTGCGGACTCGCGCAGGCCTACCCCTGCGGCAAGGTCCCGGGCAACGGCTACGACCCGGTGGACAATCTGCGCTGGGCGAACGGCTATGCCGTGGGGCGGTACGGAAGCTGGGGAGCCGCGCAGGCGTTCTGGTCTGCCAACAACTGGTGGTGAACGGGGTCCTCCATGCCTCGATCGCATCGACGCCGTGAGGAGCGCCCTCGCGAGGACTCGCTGGATCGTCTCATCGCCGGATGGAAGCGCGTCGAGACCCGCGGCGCCGCGCAATGGTACGTACAGCCCCTGAGCGCTGCGCAGGCGCAGAAGGAATACGTCTGCCCCGGCTGCTCCGGCGTCATCCCCGCCGGCACGGCCCATCTCGTCGTCTGGCGCGCGGACGGCGTGCTCGGCGATGCCGCGGACCTGGCCGCTCGGCGGCACTGGCACGCCGGCTGCTGGCGGAGGCGCTGACGTGGAGATCCGCGGACCCCGGGAGCTCCCGGCGCGCCGGGAGAGGATCGCCCTCCGCACGGACGACGGCCTCCGCCTCGTCGGCGAGCTCGCCCTCCCGGCGGACGTGCCGCCCGTCGCGACGCTCGTGACGCTGCATCCCCTGCCCACCGCCGGGGGCTTCATGGATTCGCACATCCTGCGCAAGGCGGCGTCGCGCCTTCCCGCGCAGGCCGATCTCGCCGTGCTCCGATTCAACACGCGAGGCACCTCCTCCCGGCACGGGGCCAGCGAGGGCGCTTTCGACGGTGGACGCGCCGAGCGGCACGACGTGGCGGCGGCGATGGATCTCGTCCGCGAGCGCGCACTGCCCCGTCCCTGGCTCGTCGGCTGGTCGTTCGGGACCGAACTGGCCCTGAAGTACGGTCGGGAGCACGACATCGAGGGCGTCATCCTGCTGTCGCCGCCGCTTCACCGCACGACGCCGGAGGAGGTCGCCGCGTGGGCGGAGGATCGTCGACGGGTTGTGGTGCTCGTGCCGGAGCTCGACGACTATCTGCGCCCCGACGAGGCGGCGGAGCGGTTCCGCGCGATCCCCGGTGCCGAGCTCATCGCCGTCGCCGGCGGACGGCATCTCTGGGTCGGGGAGACGCAGACTCGCCGTGTGCTCGACGAGATCGTGCGCGCCGTTCATCCGGAGGCGCTTCCTCTGCGCATGGACTGGCCCGCCTGATCGGGCGCCTGCGGTCCTGGGGGCGGATCCCGAGGGACCGGATCAGCGCTCGTTCATCCGGGGGATGAGCACCTGCCGGAAGATGATGAGGATGCTGGCCGCGACCGGGATCGCGATGAGGGCACCGAGGAGCCCGAGCAGCGCGCCGCCCGCGAGCGCCGCGATGACCACGACGGCACCCGGCACCGACACCGCGCGCTGCATGACCCGCGGCGAGATCACGTACGCCTCGATCTGCATGTAGACGAGGTAGTAGATCGCCGCGATCAACGCGGTCAGGAACGAGCCGCCGAGACCGGGGATCAGACAGAGCAGCACGATGATGGTCGACCCCGTGAGGGTCCCCACGAGTGGGATCAGGGAGAAGAAGAACGCGATCACGGCGAGCACGATGGGGAACGGCGCCTGCATGATCGAGAGGAAGACGAAGCTCAGGACGCCGTTGATCGCGCCCATCGTGACCTGACCCATCACGTAGTATCCGACGGAGGCGGTGATCTGCTCGGAGAGGTCGATGAACCGATCGCGCTTGGAGGCGGGAACCAGCTGATAGACGGCGCCCTTGAGCGAGGGGATCGCCGCCGTGAAGTAGATGGTGAGGATCAACACGATGAAGGCCCCGGCGAAGGTCGTGAAGACCGCGCTGCCGAGGACGATCACGCTCCGCCCGATCGAGTTGCTGATGTCGCCCAGGTTCTTGTTGACCCAGTCGTTGATGTAGACGAACGCCGTGTCCACATCGAGGTTCGGGAAGGCGTGGTTGATCCATTGCCTCGCATCGGTGAACGCGGTCCCGCTGTTCACGAGCGCCGTGATCTGTTGCACGAGCTGGGAGATCTGGTCGACCAGGATCGGGATCACCATGAGCACGATCCCCGCGAACAGGCCCAGCACGACCAGGATCGTCACGAGCACCGCCGCCCAGCGCGGAAGGCGTCGGCGGGTCAACCAGCTGACCATCGGGTCCAGTCCGAGGCTCAGGAACAGAGCGGTTCCCACGTAGAGCAGGATCGTGGAGAGCGCCTGCACGCTCTGGATGAGCAGGATCCCGAGGCCCACGCCGAGCGTCGCCACCAGGGCGGTGCGGAACGGGTTGTGCAGCTTCATGCGTCGGATCCTCCGTGCTCGGCCACTCAGCGTATCCGGATCGCCGGATGCCTTTCCCGCGCATCGCCGTGGTCGCCGCATCCCGCGGGCGCAGGGCCTGCTCGTGGCGACCTTCCAGGTCGTTTCGCTAGTCTGAAACGTCGAGCGGAGATCCCGGGCATCGGCCCGCGATTCGCGGAGGAGACTTTTCGTGCGATTTGTATGGGCCGTCCTGGCCTTCGTGCTGGCGGCCGTCCTGATCGGGACGGGCATCGCCCAGCGGACCATCTTCCTGGGACCCAGGGACGTCGTCGCGGAGCTGAAGGTCTCCGACCCGCAGCACTACACCGTGATCGATTCGGCGGTTCTCCGATCGCATCCCGGGGAGCAGAAGCTCACCGCGCACGGCGAGGGGACGATCTTCGTCGCGCAGGCGCGCACGGCCGACCTCGAGGCCTGGCTCTCCGACACGAGCTACAACCGCATCCGTCTCACGTCCGACGGCACCACGAAGAGCAGCGTCGTGAAGCCCGCAGAGCGCGCCTCCGACGGGGGATCCACACGCAACCCTGCCGGCTCGGACCTCTGGCTCGACAGCTTCACCGCCAAGGACGCCCTGACCGATCGCATGCAGGTGCCGGAGGGCGTGAGCGTGCTCGTGGCGTCGGATGGGAAGTCACCCGCGCCGACGGACGTGTCGGTGTCCTGGCCCCTCGACACCGCGACGCCCTGGGCCGGGCCGTTGATCGTGATCGGTGGCGCGCTCTTCGTGCTGGGCCTCGTGCTGTACGTCCTCGCGATCCGGCACTCGCGTCGTGGTCGCGGTCCCCGGCGCAAGGCGCCGCCGCCGCTGCCCGCGACCGAGCCGATCGACGTGGCCGATCGTGCGGATGCGGAGCGCGAGCTCGCCGAGACTCCGCGGGACGCCGCCGGTGCTCCCGACGCCGCCGAGACGGAACGGCCCTCGACGGCGGGATCGGAGCATCGCGTGGAGCGCCGCGGCGTGCGACCGAGGCGTCGAGCGCTGCTCGTGGTTCCGGCGATCGGCGTCGCTGCGGCGCTGCTCAGCGGATGCACGCCCGACGCCTGGCCGCACCCGGCGACCACCGCCACCCCGTCGCCGTCGGCCTCGCCCTCCACCGAGGCCGGTCAGCAAGCACCGGCGGTCACGGAGGAGCAGGCCTCCCGGATCCTGGCGAACATCTCGAAGACGCTCGGCGAGGCCGACAAGAAGCTCGATGCGAACCTCGCGGCGACGCGGCTCGAGGGCACGGCGCTGGACGCGCGCAAGACGGCGTACGCCGTGCGCGGGAGCGTCGCGGACTTCGCGCTGCCCGCGTCGATCCCGCCGGACAAGATCAAGATCCTCGTCCCGCAGGCCTACGACGCGTGGCCGCGGACGGTCCTGATGCTCGTCGAGCACGGATCGGACCAGACCGTCGCGCCGCTCATCATGACGATGACGCAGAACGATCCGTGGAGCGAGTACAAGATCTCCTCGGTCGCGGAGATGCAGGCCGCGGCCAAGCTTCCGAACATGGCTCCCGCCTGGCTCGGAGCCAAGCTGACCCCGCCCGATTCGCCTTTTCTCGCCGTCGAGCCGGACAAGCTCGCCGCAGAGTTCGCCGACGTCATCGACCAGGGCGAGAAGAGCGCGTCCTACGACGCGTTCGGCAAGAGCGCCCTCGACTTCGCGACGTCGGTGCAGGACAGTCGCGCCGCCGTGCAGAAGGCGCTGAAGGACGCGAACGCCGACACCACGTCCAGCCTCAGCTTCGCGGCGAAGGCCGGTTCCGCGGTGCCCGTGTCGATGTCCAGCATCGACAGCGGTGCGATCGTGGCAGTCACCGTCGACGACGCGCAGACGATCAAGCCGACGTCGGCGGACGCGGTCATCAAACTCGACAAGAATCCGTCGGCCAAGGCGCTTACGGGCGTCGACCAGTCCGCGGGCGGGTTCGTGTCGGTCTACAGCATCCAGCTGTTCTTCGCGGTCCCGGCTCAGGGATCCAGCGACAAGATCACGCTGCTCGCCGCCAGCCAGCAACTGCAGAGCGTTACGGAGATCAAATGACCGAGCTTTCCGCCGCCGCACTCCGCGGAGCCGTCGACCTGTCCTCGCTGCGCAACCGCCCGGCGGCCTCCGACCAGCCCGCCACCGGCGGGTCGTCTCCGCTCATCGTGCAGGTCACGGATGCGACGTTCCCGCAGATCCTCGAACTGTCCCAGACGGTGCCGATCGTCGTGGATCTCGCGGCCTCGTGGAGCGGACCCAGCACGCAGCTCACGCCCGTGCTGGAGAAGGTCGTGCTCGGACTCGCCGGACGGGTGGTCCTGGCCGAGGTCGACGTGGATGCGAATCCGCAGCTCGCCCAGGGGTTCCGTGCGCAGTCGATCCCTATGGTCGTCGCGCTCGTCGCGGGTCAGCCGGTGCCGCTCTTCAACGGCGCGCTGCCCGAGGAGCAGATCCGCGAGGTGCTGGGGCAGCTGCTCGAGCTGGCCTCGCAGCACGGCGTGACCGGCACGGTCCCGGTCGAGGATGCCGAGGAGACCGCGACGGAGCCCGTCGAGAGGGAACTGCCGCCGCTGCACCAGGCCGCGTTCGACGCGATCGAGGCCGGCGACTACGCCGCGGCGATCTCGGCGTACGAGAAGGCCCTGGCGGAGAACCCGCGCGACGAGGACGCTCGTGCCGGCCTCGGCCAGGTGCGTCTGCTGAACCGCACGCAAGGACTCGACCTGCAGGAGGTCCGTGCGGCCGCCGCGGCGGCGCCGACGGACGTCGACGCCCAGTTCGCGGTCGCGGACCTCGACGTCGCAGGAGGACATGTCGACGACGCATTCGCGCGCCTGCTCGACCTGTTCGCCGTCGTGCCGCCCGAGGAGAAGGGCCGGGTCCGCGAGCGGCTCGTCGAGCTCTTCGGGCTCGTCGGGGACGCGGATCCGCGCGTGGGCGCCGCTCGCAAGCGACTGGCCGCGCTGCTGTTCTGATCCCGGCGCGCCGGGAGAGAGCGTGAGCCGGAATAGCGGGCGCCCGGGCACGGTTGACCACCGTGTGAGCCAACCCATCTCGATCGACATCTGGTCCGACATCGCCTGCCCGTGGTGCTACATCGGCAAGCGCAATCTCGAGGCCGGGCTGGCCGCTCTCGCGGAGGGGGAGAACCCTCCGGAGGTGGATATCACGTTCCACTCCTTCGAGCTCTCGCCGGACACGCCGGTGGACTTCTCGGGGGACGAGGCCGACTTCCTGATGGGCCACAAGGGCATGCCTCGCGCGCAGGTCGAGGAGATGCTCGGACGGGTGACCGGGATCGCCAAGGACGCGGGTCTCGACTACCGCTTCGACCTGCTCCAGCACACGAACACCGTGAAGGCCCACGAGCTGCTCCACCATGCCAAGGCGCAGGGGCGCCAGCACGACATGGAGGAGCGGCTCATGTCCGCGTACTTCACCGAGGGCCGACACGTCGGTCGCGTCGATGACCTCGCAGACCTCGCCGAGGAGATCGGCCTGGACCGCGACGCCGCCCACGAGGCGCTCACCAGCGGGCGCCATCTGAGCGACGTGCGTCAGGACCAGGCGCAGGCCCAGGCGTACGGCATCCAGGGCGTGCCGTTCTTCGTGATCGACGGCAAGTACGGCGTCAGTGGGGCGCAGCCGCCCGAGGCGTTCGCCAACGTGCTCCGGGACCTCTGGGCCGAGCGCGGAGCAGAGCCTAAGGACGTTCCGGCCGACACCGGGGACTGAGCCGGGCTCAGCCCAGGGCGGCTTCGATCGCCGACACGATCTCCGGATCCTCCGGCACCTGGCGGGGGCGGAATCGGCGCACCGACCCGTCGGGCGCGACGAGGAACTTCTCGAAGTTCCACTCCACCCGTCCGGACTTGCCGTGGCCGTCCTCCGTCTGCTTGAGCGACTTGTAGAGCTCCGCGGCGTTGCGGCCGTTGACCTTCACCTTTTCGTTGATGGGGAACGAGATCCCGTAGGTCGTCGAGCAGAAATCGAGGATCTGCTCCATGGACCCCGGTTCCTGGCCGAAGAACTGGTTGCAGGGGAAGCCCACGACGGTGAGACCGCGATCGCCGAAGCGCCGCTGCAGCTCCTCGAGCTGCGCGTACTGCGGGGTCAGCCCGCACTTCGATGCGACGTTGACGACGAGGACCGGTCCCGTGCCGTAGTCGTCGAGGGTGCGCACGGCCCCCTCGGCGTCGGAGAACGGGATCTGGCGGACGGGAGTCTCTGACATAGTGCACAGCCTAGGCGGGGCGGGCACGACCGGCTCCAGATCTGGGACAATGGAGGGGATATGACTCTTGCTCCCGCTTCCGTCCGCCCGCTGCAGATCGGGCCGCTCCGGATCGACGTCCCCGTCGTGCTCGCGCCGATGGCGGGCATCACCAACACCGCCTTCCGTCGACTCTGCCGCGAGTACGGCGCGGGTCTCTACGTCAGCGAGATGATCACGTCGCGCGCCCTCGTCGAGCGCAACGCGATCACGATGCGTCTGATCCAGCATCACGAGAGCGAGACGCCGCGATCCATCCAGCTCTACGGGGTGGATCCGACCACGATCGCGGAGGCCGTGAGGATCATCGTCGCGGAGGACCGCGCCGACCACATCGACCTCAACTTCGGATGCCCCGTGCCCAAGGTCACCCGCAAGGGCGGCGGCGCGGCGCTGCCCTGGAAGATCGGCCTGTTCTCGGAGATCGTCGAGCGCGCCGTCAGAGCGGCGGGCGACGTGCCGCTCACGGTCAAGATGCGCAAGGGCATCAACCGGGAGCACCTGACCTTCCTCGATGCCGGACGCGCAGCGGAGGACGCGGGTGCGGCCGCCGTGGCCCTGCACGCCAGAACGGCCTCCGAGTACTACTCGGGGCACGCCGACTGGCCGGCGATCGGAGAGCTCAAGCAGGCCGTCACGTCGATCCCCGTGCTTGGAAACGGCGATATCTGGAGCGCGGACGACGCGCTGCGGATGATGGCGGAGACGGGCTGCGACGGGGTCGTGGTCGGGCGGGGATGCCTCGGACGTCCGTGGTTGTTCGGCGAGCTGGCCGGTGCGTTCGGGGACGAGCGCGCCACGCGGGTGGATGCGACGCTCGGGTTCGTGAAGGAGGCGTTCCGGCGCCACGCGGAGCTCCTCGTGGAGTTCTTCGAGGACGAGGATCGCGGCTGCAAGGACATCCGCAAGCACGTCGCCTGGTATTTCAAGGGCTATCCCGTCGGGGGAGACATCCGGTCGGCGCTCGCCCGGGTGTCGACGCTCCAGGAGATCGACGACATCCTCGGCGGGCTGGGCGACGCACCGTACCCCGGCGCCCCGGCCGAGGGTCAGCGCGGCCGCGCGGGCACTCCCAAGCGCACCGCGCTGCCCGACGGATGGCTGGACTCCCGCGAGGTCGCGGCGGACACGACCGACATGATGCGCGGCGCGGAGGTCGAGAACAGTGGCGGCTGAGGCATCGGTGGGCGGCAGGCCCTACGCCGAAGGCTACGCCGCGCACGACGCGGCCCGTTTCTTCGCGGAGACCCACCGATCCGAGCGGGACGACTTCGCGCGCGATCGTGCACGCGTGCTGCACTCGGCGGCGCTGCGTCGGCTCGCCGCGAAGACCCAGGTGCTGAGCCCTGCCAGCACCGCCGACTTCGCCCGCAACAGGCTCACGCACTCCCTGGAGGTGGCCCAGGTGGGGCGTGAGCTCGCGGTGGCGCTGGGCGTCTCGGCGGACGTCGTCGACACTGCCTGCCTCAGCCACGACCTCGGGCATCCACCGTTCGGGCACAACGGCGAGCGAGCGCTCAACGACTGGGCCGAGGACATCGGCGGCTTCGAGGGCAATGCGCAGTCGCTGCGCATCCTCACCCGTCTCGAGGCGAAGGTCCTCGACGACGACGGCCGCTCGGTCGGGCTCAACCTCACGCGGGCCAGCCTCGATGCGACCTGCAAGTACCCCTGGACGGCGGACAGCCCCCTGCCGGATCCGGGCGGTCGCCTCAAGTTCGGGGTCTATCCCGACGACGAGGACGTCTTCCGCTGGATGCGCGAGGGCGCGCCAGGGCGACTGCGCTGCATCGAGGCGGAGATCATGGATCTCTCCGACGACATCGCCTACTCCGTGCACGACTTCGAGGACGCGATCGTCAACGGCTATCTCGATGTCGCACAGCTCGCCGACCCGGCGGAGCACCATGCGCTCGTCGGGCGGATCCAGCAGTGGGTCGGCTACGACTACACCCGCGAGGATCTCGCCGACGCGCTCTACCGGCTCACCCGGCAACCGATGTGGTTGACGTCCTTCGATCGGTCGCGACGGGATCTCGCCCGCCTGAAGAACCTCACCAGCGACATGATCGGGCGGTTCGCGCGCGCGGCCGTCGCGGCGACCCGTGAGTCCTACCCGGGAGACACCCTCGCGCGCTACAACGCGCATGTGGTTGTTCCGAACGTGATCGAGGCGGAGATCGCGGTGCTCAAGGGCATCATGGGCCAGGCGATCGTCACGATCGATGCCCGCCGCGGCGTCTACAAGGAGCAGCGGCGGGTGCTCACCCGACTCGCCGACGCCCTCTGGTCGACGGACGCGCTGTGGACTGCGGGGGCCGACGTGCTCGAACCAGCCTTCGCGGCGGACTTCCACGCGGCGGACTCGGACGCCGGTCGGGCCAGGGTCGTGGTCGATCAGATCGCCAGCCTGACCGACCAGACCGCGGTCGACTGGCACAACCGCCTCGTCGGCGACATCGATCCGGCCGAGGTGGGCATCTGGAGCCCGCGTCATGCACGTCCGGGTGCGCGCGCCCGTGCCGCGCACACGACCGCAGCCCTGGCCGGCGGGGTGCCCGCAGGACGCGGCGCGCACTGATGCCGAGGATCCGGCAGGCCGACGTCGACGAAGTGAAGTCGCGCACGAACATCGCCGACATCGTCGGCGAGCGCGTGGCGCTCAAGTCGGCCGGTGTCGGATCCATGAAGGGCCTGTGCCCGTTCCACGACGAGAAGAGTCCCAGCTTCCACGTGCGGCCGCAGGTCGGCTACTACCACTGCTTCGGATGCGGGGCCTCGGGCGACGTCTACTCCTTCCTCCGCGAGATGGATCACGTCAGCTTCACCGAGGCCGTGGAGCGTCTCGCCGCTCGCGTCGGCTACACGCTCCACTACGAGGACGGGGGACCGGCGCCCGAGACCAGCGGGCGCAGCCGGCTCTACGCCGCGAACACGGCGGCGGCGGAGTTCTTCCGCGGCCAATTGCTGACCCCGGAGGCCGAGTCGGCCCGCGCCTTCCTCGGGCAGCGCGGGTTCGACGCAGGCGCGGCCGCGCATTTCGGGGTGGGGTATGCGCCTCGTGGGTGGGAGGGGATGCTCAAGGCCCTCACGGCGCAGGGCTTCACGCGGGAGGAGCTGACGGCGGCGGGCCTGGTGTCGACAGGGCAGCGCGGCGTCTACGACCGTTTCCGTGGGCGCGTGGTGTGGCCGATCAGGGACGTCACCGGCCAGACCATCGGCTTCGGCGCACGCAAGCTCTACGACGACGATCAGGGCCCGAAGTATCTGAACACCCCGGAGACGCCGATCTACAAGAAGGCCCAGGTGCTGTACGGGCTGGACCTGGCCAAGCGCGACATCTCCCGCGGCGATCCCAAGCGCGTGGTCGTCGTCGAGGGCTACACCGACGTGATGGCGTGCCATCTCGCCGGGGTCACGACGGCGATCGCCACGTGCGGCACGGCCTTCGGCGCCGAGCACATCAAACTGCTGCGCCGCGTCATGGGCGACGACTCCGCGGCGGGCGAGGTGGTCTTCACCTTCGACGGTGACGAGGCCGGGCAGAAGGCCGCTCTGCGCGCATTCACCGAGGACGACCGGTTCAACGCGCAGACCTTCGTCGCCGTCGCGCCCGATGGCCTGGACCCGTGCGACCTGCGGCTGCAGCGCGGCGATCAGGCGGTCAGGGCGCTCATGGCGACCAAGGTCCCGATGTTCGAGTTCGTCATCGATCGCAAGATCGGCGCCTTCGATCTGTCCACCGCGGAAGGCCGCGTCGGTGCGCTGCGGGCCGCGGCGCCGATCGTCGCCGAGATCCGCGACGCGCTGCTCCGCCCCGAGTACGAGCGGATCCTCGCCCGCAGGCTGGGAATGGATCCCACGGACGTGCACGCCGAGGTGCGACGCAACGAGGGGCGTCGACGGACCGGCGATGCGGCGACATCCCCGCAGACACCCGCGGAGCGGCAGGGGCGGGGAGAGACGGAGCCTGGTGCGACCCCGATCACGCTCGTGACCCTGGCTACGCTTCCGCGCACCGGCGATGCCGCGCTGGAGCGCGACGCGCTCATGGGCGCGCTGCAGTACGGGCATCAGCTGGACGCGGCGCTGCTGCAGCGCGCGATGGGCGTCGCGTTCGCCGTTCCCGCGCTCGATGCGATCCGCGAAGCGGTCGCGCAGCATCCGGAGCGGCAGCGGCCCGGATGGGCGCTGCAGGCGGTCGACGCCGTCCGCGAACCGTATCGCGCCCTGGCCGGCGAGCTGCTCATGGCCGCGTTCCCCGCACGTGACGAGGAAGGCGCGAGGGCGTCGGCGACCGGCCTGTGCAAGCGGGTCATCGTGCGCGGGCTGGAGCGGGAGAAGAACGAGCTGCTCGGTGAAGTGCAGCGTCTGCCTGCCGACTCCGACGGCGGCAGGGCGCTCCGTGTGCGGCTGCGGGATCTCGACGCGGAACGTCAGGGGTTCCTCGAATCCTGATCGCGGACGCGCGGCGGACAGGGCAGGATGGACGCATGGCGCGTGCGACAGAGGACGGATCAGCGGCGATCGTCTGCGAGGACATCGTGATCGATCGGATCGGCCACTCCGCCCCGACGCGCGCGATCGACGGCGTGAGCTTCTCCCTGCCGGCGGGTGAACTGATGTGCATCTCCGGGGCGACGGGCTCGGGCAAGTCCACCCTCGTGAGTGCGCTCGCCGGTGCGACGGATCCGTCGATCAGGGTCGTCGGCGGATCCGCGACCGTCTGCGGGGTGTCCGTGCGCCATCCCGGCCGACGCCTGCGAGAACTCACCTATCGGGTCGGCTTCCTTCCGCAGAGCGCCGGGGCGGGCCTCACGCCGCAGCTGACGGTGCAGGAGATCATCGCGGAGCCGATCCTGCAGCGCGAACGCCGCGTGAACGTCAAGGCTCTCGCGATCCGCGTGGCCACGCTTCTGGACGAACTGCACCTGCCGCTCGGGCTCGCCTCCTCGTTCCCGTACGAGCTGAGCGCGGGCATGCGCCAGCGCGTGGCGATCGCCCGGTCCTTCGTCCTCGAACCGAGGGTGCTCATCGCGGACGAGCCGCTCGCGAACCTCGACCTGGAGGTCCGGCACGTCGTCTTCGACGCGATCACCCGACGCCGACGGGACCAGGGCATGGCCGCGCTGCTCGTCAGCAACGACGCCGCGTTCGCGCGGGAGCTCGGTGCGGAGACGTTGATGATCCGCGAGGGCCACGTGGTCGCCCGGGGATCCGGCGCCGACCTCCTGTGGACACCAGGAGCCCAGCCTGCCGGCTGACACAGTTCAGTTCGCCGGGATGACCTCGTCGAGCCACGTGGTGAGGGCCGGGAGCGCGAGGTAGGCGACGGTGCCGTGGTCGGCGAGCGGGATCGTGTCGTAGGTCACCGCGATACCGAGGGCACGCTCGTGGACGGCGAAAGCGCGGGTGTCCGCAGGGATGACGAGGGTGTCCTGGGAGCCTTGTGCGAGAAAGAGCGGGGCGTCGAAGGCGCGCCCTCCGGCCGAGTTTTCCTGAAGCAGGGTTTTCCAGGGCTCCGCGGTCGTGGGATCGATGCGGAAGAACCGTCCCACCAGCGGCTGTCCGATCCGGTGCAGCTCGCCGAGATCGGAGAGCAGGCAGAGCGCGTTCATGCGGGAGGAGATCGCGACGGCCTGAGGGGTCAGGACGGATTCGAGCTGCGTGCCCGGCACGTCCGCGTAGACCTGTGCGTAGGCCGCGAACGCATAGGAGCCGATCGTCACCCCGGAGATGTCGTCGAGGTGAGCAGACACAAGCCGGCCGAGGTCCGCTGCGGGGGCCGCCGCGGCGACCGCGTCGATGCGGAGCTCCGGAGCGTAGTCGGCCGCTTCCTCTGCGGCACGCAGCACGGCCTGTCCTCCCTGGGAGTGCCCCCATAGCACGACGCGGTTTCCGACGTGCGCGTCCTCGACGTGCTGCGCAGCCCGCACCGCGTCGAGGACGTTGTGCGCCTCGGTCGCTCCGACGAGATAGGAGTCGGGTCCCTCGACGCCCATCCCGGTGTAGTCGGTCGCGACGACCGCATAGCCGCGGTCGAGCAACGTCCGCAGCCCTTCGATGAGCAGGAAGGGATCGTCCTGGAGTGACGGCGCGCACGCCATGGCGGATCCCGTCGTCGGATGCGCCCAGGACACGACGATGCGACCGCCGGGAGGCGCGGGGGAGAGAGGAGCGATCAGCACGCCGGTGGAAAGGACATCGGCGCCATGCAGATCCGTCGAGTGGTACATCAGCCGCCACCCCCGGGCGAAGAGGGGTGCGCCGATCAACTCCTCGTCGCGGACGATCGTGCCTGGTGCGCCCGGGGGGAGCGGATCCGGTGCCCTGGAAAAGGAGGCTCGACCGGGCGACTCCACCGCGTCGCCCGCGGCCCGCAGCGTCTCCGAGCCCACGACGAGCCCTGCCAGCGCGATGATCGCGGCGATCACGACGGTCGCCGTTCTGCGTAGCCGGGCGTGGGTCGGAGCTGTCCCGGGGATGGGCATGTGCTCATCATGCCCGGACGCGGGGAGGAGCGACAGCAGAAAGCCCCCACCCGAGCGGATCGGGTGGGGGCTTGTGAGCTCCCCGGCTTGGACTCGAACCAAGAACCTGCCGGTTAACAGCCGGCTGCTCTGCCAATTGAGCTACCGAGGAATGCTCCCCGCTGGGCGGGCAACTCGTCAACTATAGCAAAGGATCCTCGCGCGGACCGCCACGGCCGGACTCCCGGGCGCGTCGCTGCACAGCGTCTCCGGGGGCGGCCTGCTCAGCCTTCGAGGTCGTCGATGCCCGGCGTCCAGCTCGCGCCGGGGCGACCCCAGCCGCGCTTGCGGGCGATCTTCTGGACCGTCTTCCAGTCCCCGTCGTCGAGCCGGTCGACGTAGAGGACGCCGTCGAGATGATCGAACTCGTGCTGCATGATGCGAGCCCGCCAGCCGTCGACCTCGATGCGCACCTCGCCCCCTTCGAGGTCGGTTCCGGTCACGAGCACGCGCTCGGAGCGGCGCAGGGCGAAACGCTCACCGGGGAAGGAGAGGCAACCTTCGGACTCGAGGTCGGGATCGGGCGAGCCCGGCTCGAGCGGCGCCATCCAGAGCACGGGGTTGATGATCTCGCCGCGCCACGGGTTCTCGTCTTCGTCGACGTACGAGTACACGAAGATGCGCAGCCCCACGCCCACCTGTGGCGCGGCGAGCCCGACGCCGGGGGCTCGATCCATCGTCTCGTGCATGTCCGCGACCAGAGTGCGGATCTCGTCGGTGATCTCATCGACGGGGGAGGCGGGGGAATGCAGGACGGGATCGCCCATGATGCGAATCGGAAGCACAGCCACGCGTCAACCCTAGTCCGCGCGGATCGGCGGGTATGGTCGAAGGGTGTATCGGGAACTGACGCGGATCATGACCGAGGACGTCGGCGATCACCTCGCCGGAGTCTTCGGAAACCCCGGCCTGCTCTTCGGCATCCCGCTCGCCCTCGCCGGTGCGGTCTTCATGTCGCTCGGCGCGCAGTACCAGCATCGGGGCGTGGAGAAGGTGGAGCGCATCAGCGGCTCCGTCGGCACCACCGGGCTCACGTGGGTGCAGGTGCGCGGACTGCTGACGCGACCGTCGTGGATCGCGGGAACGCTCATGCTGGCCCTCGCGATCGTGTGCCAGCTCGCGGCGCTCACGAAGGCCCCGCTCATCGTCGTGCAGCCTCTCGGCGCGATCGCCCTGGTGATCACGACGCTCCTGAACGCCCGCGTCACCGGTGTCTCACCGACGAGACGGTCGATCATCTCGATCGTCGCGTGCGTCGGCGGGATCTTCATCTTCGTGCTGTTCGCCGCCCTCTTCGCTGCCGAGCACGAGATCACCGAGACGCAGCTGTTCACGATCCTGACCATCCTGCTGCTCGTCATCATCCTGCTCGGGGCCTGCTGGCTGATCCTGCGGCGCAGGATGCGAGCGCTCTTCTACGTCACGGGAGCGGGGATCCTCTACGGATTCGTCGCCACGCTCGCCAAGGTCATCATCAGCCGCATCCAGTTCGGTCAGTTCGACTGGCTGACGGTCGTGTGCGTCATCGCGCTCATCGCGGCCGCATCGGCGGGCGCCTACTTCGTGCAGACCGCCTACAGCTCGGGCCCGCCCGACCTCGTGATCGCGGGACTCACGGTCGTCGACCCCATGGTCGCGGTGCTCATCGGACTCCTGGTGCTCCAGGAGGGGTCCGCGGCGCCGCCCTGGGTCTTCTTCGCCTTCGGCATCTCCGGCGCGATCGCCGGCTGGGGCGTCGTCACGCTCGCCCGGTATCACCCGCAGGTCGTCAACGACAGCCAGGAGCTGCCGATCACCCGGGGCAGCTCCGGCGACGGCGAAGACGACAGCCGTACCGCAGGCGATCCTCCGACCGTGGACGGCGAGCCGTGGCCGCCGAACGTCTCCCCGCTCGCGCGCGAGGACAGGGGCGACCGCGCCGGCGACGGCCCGAGCCGCGAGCACGGGGCCTGACCCCGGGGCAGACCGCGGCGCCCGACTCGGACCGCCTGCCGGTTCAGTAGTCGATGTCGATGAGGTCGGGCGCGACCTCGAGGGCCGCCGCCTCGTCCACGAAGAACACGGTGCGCTTGCGCCCCTTCGCGCCCGCGGCGGGGACGTTCTCGTAGTTCGCTCCCGCCAGCGCCAGCCCGAGCGCGGAGGCCTTCTCCGCGCCGGTGAGCACGAGCCAGACGCGCTTCGACGCGTTGATGACCGGTCGAGTAAGGGTGATCCGTTCCGGCGGCGGTTTGGGAGAGTCCCGCACCGGGAGCACAGCGGCGTCGACGACCGTGATCTCCGGACGGTCGGGGAACAGCGAGGCGATGTGCCCATCGGGGCCGACACCCAGGAAGCAGACGGCGAAAGACGGCCACGCACGGTCGGCGTCGCCGAAGCGGGCGAGCTCCTCGGCATACGCGGAGGCGGCGTCGTCGAGGCTCAGACCCGCGTCACTGGGTGCCATCTCGTGGATGTTCTCGGCAGGGATTGGAAGGCGGTCAAGCAGTGCTTCGCGCGCCTGCCCGGCGTTGCGATCCGGATCCTTCGCGGGGACGAATCGCTCGTCGCCCCACCAGAAGTGGACGAGGGACCAGTCGAGACCTGCGGTGCGGGGATCCTCGGCCACCGCACGGAGCACGGCGCCCCCCATGCTGCCGCCCGTCAGGGCGATGTGCGCGATGCGGCCCTGCCGGACACGTGCGAGCACGCGTACGAGGAAGCGGTCGGCGACGACCCGCGCGAGCACGGCGGGATCGGCGCCGATGACGACACGGCGCACGGGATCGGCCGCCACGTCAGCCGACCTTCTCCGGAGCGGCGAGCTGTGCGAAGCCCTCCGTGATGACGCGACCGTAGAGCACGTCCGGGTCGAGCCGCCGCAGCTCCTCGGCCAGGCACTCGCGCAACGTCCGCCGGGGAAGGTGCAGCTCGTGATCGGGCTGACCGGGCTGAGTAAGGATCGCGGAGCCGGGAACGGGGCGCTCGAGGAGGATGTCGCCGTTCGCCCGGGTCAGTCGGACGGACTTGATTCCATGCGCCCAGTCCGACACGGGCTCGTACGCCCACCGGACCGGCACGTCCAGCGCCAGACCGAGCCAGCTCGCGAGCAGCGCGGTGGACGGCGAATCCGCCGCGCCGCGCACCTCGACCGCGGTGACCTCGTCGAACGGGGGCTGGTCGAGCACGGCGGCGAGCTGCTCGCGCCAGTGCGTGAGCCGCGTCCAGGAGAGATCCGTGTCGCCCGGCACATGCGTGCGACCCAGGACGTCGAGCTGCGCGCGCACGTCGCCCGCCGTCGCGGCATCCGTGATGCGGCGCTGCGCGATCCGGCCGAGGGGGGACTCCGCCGGAGCCTCAGGGGCGACGGTCGGCCACCAGACCACGACAGGGGCGTCGGGCAGGAGCAGCCCGGTGACGAGACTCTCCTCGTTGCTGGCGGCGGCGCCGTACGCGTGCAGCACGACGACCTCGCTCGCGCCCGCGTCGCCGCCGACGCGGATCTGAGCGTCGAGATGCGCCTCTCCCTCGCTCGTCGTCAGCACGATCACGCGCATCGGGTGCTCGCGGGACGCGTCGTTGGCGGCGTCGATCGCGGCCTCCACGTCCTCGTCCGTCGAGGCGATGATGAGCGTCAGCACGCGACCGAGGGCGACGACGCCGCCCTCCTCGCGCGCCTTGACGAGGTTCTTGGCGACCTGGCTGGTCGTGGTGTCGGGCAGATCGATGATCACGGGCGCCTCCAGACACGTCCGTCGCGGGCGAGGAGGGCGTCGGCGGACGCCGGCCCCCAGGATCCGGGAGCGTACTGCTCCAGCGGGCCGCCCTCCGCGGCCCAGAACTCCTCGACGGGATCGAGGATCTTCCAGGAGAGCTCGACCTCCTCGTGGCGGGGGAACAGCGGCGGATCACCGAGCAGCACGTCGAGAATCAGGCGTTCGTACGCCTCGGGGCTGGCTTCGGTGAAGGCGTGACCGTAGCCGAAGTCCATCGTCACGTCGCGGACGTTGGTGCCGTTGCCCGGCACCTTCGATCCGAAGCGGAGCGTGACGCCTTCATCCGGCTGCACACGGATGACGAGGGCGTTCTGACCGAGTTCCGAGGTCTGGCCGCTGGCGAACAGGTGCTCGGGCGCGCGCTTGAACACCACCGCGATCTCCGTGACCCGGCGACCGAGGCGCTTGCCCGTGCGGAGGTAGAAGGGCACGTCGGCCCAGCGGCGGGTGTTGATCTCGAGCTTGACGGCCGCGTACGTCTCCGTCGTGGACTCGGGGTCCATGCCTTCCTCGTCGAGGAATCCGGTGACCTGCTCTCCGCCCTGCCAACCACCCGCATACTGTCCGCGGGCGGTCGCGAGACTCAGGTCGTCCGGAAGGGTGACCGCGGCGAGGACCTTCTCCTTCTCGGCGCGCAGATGCGCGGCGCTGAGGCTGATCGGCTCCTCCATCGCGGTGAGCGCGAGCAGCTGCAGCAGATGGTTCTGGATGACGTCGCGCGCCGCCCCGATGCCGTCGTAGTAGCCGGCACGGCCTCCGACGCCGATGTCCTCGGCCATCGTGATCTGCACGTGGTCGACGTAGTTGCGATTCCAGATCGGCTCGTACAGTTCGTTCGCGAAACGCAGCGCGAGGATGTTCTGCACCGTCTCCTTGCCGAGGTAGTGGTCGATCCGGAAGATCGAGTCGGCGGGGAAGGTGCCCTCGAGCGCGTCGTTCAGCGCGCGCGCGGACGCCAGATCGTGGCCGAACGGCTTCTCGATGACGACACGCCGCCAGTGCTCGTCGGAGTCGGCCTTGCCGTCGACGAGGCCGGAATCGCGCAGTTGCTGCGCGACGAGCGGGAACTGCTTCGGCGGGATGGACAGGTAGTAGGCGTGGTTGCCCATCGTCCCGCGCTCGACGTCGAGCTTCTCGACGGTCTCCCGCAGCCGACGGAACGCCTCCGGATCGCCGAACTCCCCTGAGACGAACCGGATCCCCTGCAGCAGCTGCGCCCACGTCTCCTCACGGAACGGGGTGCGCGCGTGCTCCTTGACCGCGTCATACACCACCTGGGCGAAGTCCTGGTCCTCCCAGTCGCGGCGCGCGAAGCCGACGAGGGCGAACCCCGGAGGCAGCAGGCCGCGGTTGGCGAGGTCGTAGACGGCGGGCATGAGCTTCTTGCGCGACAGATCGCCCGTGACGCCGAAGATCACGAGGGCGCTGGGCCCGGCGATCCGGTTCAGGCGGCGATCGTCGGGATCGCGCAGCGGGTTGTGCCCGCGGGAGATGGGAGCAGTCATCGGTGGGGGAGTCTCCAGTGGAATCTGACCGGGTGACGCGGATCCGCGCTACTGCGCGGCCTCGAACAGATCGAGG
Source organism: uncultured Microbacterium sp. (assembly GCF_945952435.1). Taxonomy (GTDB): domain Bacteria; phylum Actinomycetota; class Actinomycetes; order Actinomycetales; family Microbacteriaceae; genus Microbacterium. Next base: position 26,659 of record NZ_CAMFHZ010000005.1, on the reverse strand, counting down.
ACGTCGTCCTGGGGTTCGGTGATCGTGAGGGTGACGACCGGGCGGCCGTGCGCGGCGAGGACACCGGCGTCGCCGGCGGCCTGGGCCTCGATGAGCTGGCCGAAGGTGAACGGGCGCCCGGGGATCTCGAGGTCCACGTCCGTCCGCTCGGTGATCTGCAGGAACACGCCCTGCGCCGGACCGCCCTTGTGGTACTGGCCCGTGGAGTGCAGGAACCGGGGCCCCCAGCCGAACGTCGTGGGCCGTCCGGAGTCGGCGGCCACGAGCTCGCGCAGGCCCTGCAGCTGAGGCATCTCCAGACGGTTCACGTACGCCTGGATCGCGACGTAGCCGTCCTCGCCGAGTCGCGCCCAGAGCGCATCCAGCACGCCGGCGATCGTGCCAGAGGAGACGAGTTCCGGATCGGAGGCGCGGACCTCGACGCCGTCTTCGACGAACGCGGGAGCGTCCTGATCCGGCCGCGCGTCCAGGAGACCGCGCGTGGCGACCTTGGCGGACTCGACGTCGGGCTGATCGAACGGGTCGATGCCCAGCAGGTAGCCGGCGATCGCGGTCGCGTACTCCCAGACGAGGAACTGCGCCCCGAGGGTCCCGCTCACGAGCACCTCCCCGGGATGACGCTCGCGCAGGTGGAACTCGTCGGCGTCGTCCACGAAACGGACGATCTGCAGGTCCGCCGGTGCGGCGTCCACTTCCGGGGAGACGGGGAGCAGGACGACGGGCAGGATCCCGGTGCCGTCCTTGCCCGTCGACTCCGCGATGAGCTGCTCGATCCAGTCCGGCAGCCCGACGATGTGGGTGCCGTCGGTGATGAGTCCCAGCTTGTCGCGGCGGGGGCCGTCGGGACGCTGCCGGCTTCCGGCGATCGCCGCGGCCAGACGCAGAGCGGGGTTCTCGGGGGAGTCGATCGCGACGGGGAGCAGCGTCGCCTCCGCCTCGTCGAGGAGCTCCGCGATGTCGACGCCGGCAAGACCGGTCGGGACGAGCCCGAAGGCGGTCAGCGCCGAGTAGCGTCCTCCCACGTTCGGGTCGGCGGTGAACACGCGGTAGCCCGCCGCGCGGGCCGATTCCTCGAGCGGAGAGCCCGGGTCGGTGACGACGACGATCCGGCCGACGGGATCGATCCCGACGTCGCGGAACGCGGTCTCGAACGTGCGTCGCTGCGCATCGGTCTCGACGGTCGAGCCGGACTTCGACGACACGACGAGCACGGCGTCGTCGAGCCCTGCGTCGATCGCCGCGAGCACCTGCCCCGGCGACGTCGAGTCGAGGATCGTGAGCTCGACTCCGGCGGTCTGCGCGATCACTTCGGGAGCGAGCGAGGATCCGCCCATGCCGGCGAGCACGACCCGCGTGACGCCCTCGGCGTTCAGCTCGTCCCGCAATGCCGTGATCTCCGCGACCAGAGGGCGGGAGACGGACACCGCATCGACCCAGCCGAGCCGACGCGAGGCCTCGTCCTGCGCGCGCGGACCCCAGATCGTCGGGTCGCCGCCGGTGATCCGGGACGCGATGAGGTCGTGGACGAGCCCGGGGACGATCTCGTCGATCGCCGCCTTCGGCGCCCCTGAGGCGTGCAGCGCGAAGCTCACCGCTGCGCGTCCAGGCCTTCGCGCACCTGGGTGAGCAGGTCGTGCCAGGAATCGATGAACTTCGCGACCCCTTCGTCCTCGAGCACCTGGGTCACGTCGGCGAAGTCGATACCGACGGCTTCGAGGCCGGCGAACACGGCCCGCGACGCGTCGTAGGTCCCAGTGATCGTGTCGCCGGTCACGACGGCGTGGTCGTAGGTGGCGTCGAGGGTCTTCTCCGGCATCGTGTTCACGACGTCGGGCGCGACGAGCTCGGTCACGTAGAGCGTGTCCGGCAGCGCGGGGTCCTTCACGCCCGTCGACGCCCACAGGGGACGCTGGCGGTTCGCACCGGCGGCGAGCAGGGCCGCGGCACGGTCCCCGGAGAACACGTCCTCGTAGAGCTCGTAGGCCAGGCGGGCGTTGGCGAGCCCCGCCTTGCTCTTGAGCGCAAGGGCCTCGTCGGTGCCGATCGCGGCGAGCCGCTTGTCGGTCTCCGTGTCGACGCGGGACACGAAGAACGACGCGACCGACTCGATCGTGCTCAGGTCGATGCCGGCGTCCTTGGCCTGCTCCAGTCCGGCGAGGTACGCGTCGATGACCTCGCGGTAGCGCTCCAGGCTGAAGATCAGCGTGACGTTGACGCTGATGCCCGCGGCGATCGCGGCGGTGATCGCGGGCAGACCGGCCTTGGTCGCGGGGATCTTCACGAGCAGGTTGGGGCGATCGACCTTGGCCCACAGTTCCTTGGCCTGCGCGACGGTGCCCTCGGTGTCGTGGGCGAGATCGGGGGAGACCTCGATCGAGACGCGCCCGTCGACGTGACCGGTCTGCTCCCAGACGGGCCGGAACACGTCGAGCGCGTCGCGGACGTCCTGGGTCGTGGCCTCGAAGATCGCCTCCTCGGCGGTGGCCCCGCGCTGCGCGAGCTCCGCGGTCTGGCCGTCATAGGACGTGTCGTCCGGGTTGGTGATCGCGTTGGCGAAGATCGTGGGGTTCGTCGTGACGCCGACGACGTTGCGCGAGGCGATGAGGTCGGCGAGGTTGCCGGACGTGATCCGGGTGCGGGACAGGTCGTCCAGCCAGATCGAGACGCCGGCTTCGGAGAGGGCTGCGGTGGGGGTGGTCATGCGTTCTCCTCGGTTCTGTCTTACTGCGCCGCGTTGGCGGCGATGGTCTCGTGCGCGGCGGCGACGACGGCCTCGGTCGTGATCCCGAACTTCTGGAACAGGGTCTTGTAGTCCGCGGACGCACCGAAGTGGTCGATCCCGACCGAGCGTCCCGTGGTTCCGACGATGCCGTGCCACGTGAGCGTGGATCCGGCCTCGACCGACACGCGGGCCCTGAGCGCGGACGGGAGCACCGACTCGCGGTAGGCCTCGTCCTGCTCGTCGAACCATTCCAGCGACGGGGCGGAGACGACGCGGGCGTTGACGCCCTCGCCGGCCAGCACCTCGCGGGCGGAGACGGCCAGCTGCACCTCGGAGCCGGTGGCGATGATCACGACGTCGGGGTTCCCGCCCGGCGCCTCGGCCAGGATGTACGCGCCCTTGGGCGTGAGGGATGCGGACGCGAGCACGTCACCGGACGCCTCGCCGTCCCCGCGCTCGAAGACCGGCACGTTCTGCCGGGTCAGCGCGATGCCCGCCGGACCCTCGTGGCGGCGGAGGATCTCCATCCACGCCTCGCTGGTCTCGTTGCCGTCCGCCGGGCGCACCACCGTGAAGTTGGGGATGGCGCGCAGGGTGGCCAGCTGCTCGATCGGCTGGTGCGTGGGTCCGTCCTCGCCGAGCGCGACCGAGTCGTGGGTCCAGACGAAGACGCTGGGGATGTTCATCAGGGCCGACAGCCGCACCGGCGGGCGCATGTAGTCGCTGAAGATGAGGAACGTGCCGCCGAAGGGCCTGGTCGGCCCGTGCAGCACGATGCCGTTCACGATCGCGCCCATGGCGTGCTCGCGGATGCCGAAGTGCAGGACACGGCCGTAGGGGTTGCCGCTCCACTCGTGCGTGGACCACTGCTCGGGGATGAACGAGGCCGCCCCCTTGATGGTGGTGAGGTTGGACTCGGCGAGATCCGCCGATCCGCCCCACAGCTCCGGCAACTCGGCCGCGAGCGCGTTGATGACCTGGCCCGACGCGGCACGGGTCGAGACGTCCTTGCCCGCCTCGAACACGGGCAGAGCCTTCTCGATGCCCTCCGGCAGAGCCTTGGCCTCCAGACGGTCCAGGAGCGCCTTGCGCTCCGGGTTCGCCGCGGCCCAGGCGTCGAAGGAGACCTGCCAGGCGGCGCGGACCTCTGCGGCCCGTTCGCCGAGCTCCCTGGTGTGCGCGAGCACCTCGTCCTCGACGACGAACGACTGCTCGGGATCGAAGCCGAGCACCTTCTTCGTCGCGGCGAGCTCGTCGGCGCCGAGCGCGGATCCGTGGATCTTGCCGCTGTTCTGCTTGCCGGGCGAGGGCCAGCCGATGATCGTCTTCAGGATGATGAGGGACGGCTTCGAGGTCTCGCCCTTGGCGGCCTCGATCGCGGCGAACAGCTCGGCGACGTCCTCCTTGTAGACGCCGGTCTTCTTCCAGTCGACCCTGAGCACCTGCCAGCCGTAGGACTCGTAGCGCTGGGCGACGTCCTCGGTGAACGCGACGTTCGTGTCGTCCTCGATCGAGATCTGGTTCGAGTCGTAGATCGCGATGAGGTTGCCGAGCTGCTGATGTCCGGCGAGGGAGCTCGCCTCGCTCGTCACGCCCTCCTGCAGGTCGCCGTCGCCGGCGATCACGTAGATGTAGTGGTCGAAGGGGCTCGTACCCGCGGCCGCATCGGGGTCGAACAGGCCGCGCTCGTAGCGCGAAGCGTACGAGAAGCCCACCGCGGAGGCGAGACCCTGACCGAGGGGACCGGTCGTGATCTCGACGCCCTTGGTGTGGCCGTACTCGGGGTGGCCCGGCGTGAGAGAACCCCAGGTGCGCAGCGCCTCGAGGTCCTTCAGCTCGAGGCCGAAGCCGCCGAGATAGAGCTGCACGTACTGGGTGAGCGAGGAGTGGCCCGCCGACAGGATGAAGCGGTCGCGCCCGATCCAGTGGGTGTCGGCCGGATCGTGACGGAGCACGCGCTGGTACAGCAGATACGCCACCGGAGCGAGGCTCATCGCGGTGCCGGGGTGGCCGTTGCCCACCTTCTCGACGGCATCCGCCGCCAGGACTCGGGCGGTGTCCACCGCTCGCCGATCGATCTCATCCCACAGCAGTTCCGACACTCCAGAGCCCTTTCCGAGACAGTGAGAGCGCCCGGGTGCGCGCTTCCCGCATCGTCACGGAAGAACAAGCACCTTGGGGGCGCACATGTGGTTTCAGCATAGTGCGGTCGCGTCCCCGGCGGTCCGGTCGCGGTGAAGTGTTTCGGCCCTCGGAAGCCGCGTAAGATGGGGGTGTTCCCGTGTGCGCAAGAAGGAGGCGGTCAGCATCGCGACCACCATCGAGTCCGTCTCGGCCGAGCGCTCCGTCAAGCGGACCATCAAGGCCTACGTCGAGCTGACCAAGCCCCGCGTGCTCGAGCTGCTGCTCGTGTCGACCGTGCCGGTGATGTTCCTCGCCCAGCACGGGCTGCCCAACCTCTGGCTCGTGGCCGCGACGGTGATCGGCGGGGCGATGAGCGCGGGGTCGGCCGCGTCGTTCAACATGTACATCGATCGCGACATCGACGCGCACATGCACCGCACCGAGAAGCGTCCGCTCGTGACGGGCGAGGTCACCCCGCGCGGCGCCCTCGTGTTCTCCTGGGCCCTCGCGGTGCTGTCGACGGTCTGGCTGTGGGTCACCACGAACGCCCTCGCGGCCGCGCTGTCCGCAGGCGCGATCTTCTTCTACGTGGTCATCTACACGCTGATCCTCAAGCGGCGCACCGAGCAGAACATCATCTGGGGCGGCATCGCGGGCTGCTTCCCCGTCCTCATCGGCTGGGCGGCCGTGACGGGATCGCTGGACTGGCCGGCGGTCGTGCTCTTCGTCCTCGTGTTCCTGTGGACGCCGGCGCACTACTGGCCGCTGTCGATGAAGTACAAGGACGACTACGAGGACGTCGACGTACCGATGCTCGGCGTCACCCGGTCCGCGCCGCAGGTCGGCCTGCAGGTCATCCTGTACGCCTGGGCGACCCTGGCCTGTTCGCTCCTGCTGATCCCGGTCGCGGGCATGGGCCTGGTGTACTCGATCTCGGCACTCGTGTTCGGCGGCTGGTTCGTGTACGAGTCGCACCGGCTCTACGCGCAGGCGGTGAAGGGCGCAGCGGCGAAGCCGATGCGCGTCTTCCACGCCTCCATCACCTATCTGACGCTGATCTTCGTGGCCGTCGCGGTCGACCCGCTGCTGCCCTTCTGATCCTCATCCTCCGGACGATCCTCGTCCTTCGGCGTCGGATCGCTCGTCGGATCCTCCTCCTGCCGCGTCGCGTCGTCTCCGGGGCGGTCGCCGACGTTCTCCGCGGACGCGCCGTCCTCGTCGGACGCGTCGGTCGGGAGGTCGACGCGGGAGGCGTCGAGCTGCTCCGTCGCGGGCGCGGGCGTGTCGCGGTGCGTGAGCAGCCCGGCGACGATGAGAGCGAGGAGGGACAGCAGGATCCCGAGACCTCCGATCCCGAGCAGGGCGGCGCCGACGACGATCCAGGACTGCCCGGCATACACTTCGAGTCCCGTCGCGCTGCCGTCGGCGAGCGTCTTGGTCATCGTCCCGAGATGCTGGGCGATCACGACTGCTCCGGCGACGGCGAGGAGGACCGACAGAGCGACGAGGACCCAGAACGGGGGACGGCGGAGCACGTTGTTCTTCATGACGTCAAGGCTGCCCACACGATCCTGGCGTCTCCTCTGCGCGCGCTATGAGCGGCCTATCGATCCGTCGTCGGTGTTCCGTACGAACACCCGGCGGAGGGCGCCGACTCCGTTCAGAGGCGGATCGCGGTGGTCGCCGGGGACGCTTCGGCCGGCCGCTTGAGGGTGAGCACGAGAGCCGTGCAGACCGCGACGAGCACCGCCGCCAGCACCATGTGCGCACCGACCGCGAGCGGCGGCAGCGCGTTCCGGGCCTGATACAGGCCGACCGCGATCTGCACCAGCTCGACGGCGAGAAGGGCGATCAGCCATCCCCGGATCGTCGTCAGCCGCTGGGCGACGGCGAGGACGAGCAGCACCACGGTCAGCGCGAAGAGGGCGTACGCCGGCCAGGAGTGCACGTGCTCCAGCACGGTCGCGTCGAAGCCGTTGCGCAGGGTCACCGCGGGATCGCCGGAGTGCGGGCCCGCACCGGTCGTGAGCACGCCGACCACCACGGTGACGGCGAGGACGAAGGAGGTGACGTGCGTCAGGATCGCGACGCCCTTCGGCACCGCGCGCACACGGGCGCCGCGGGGGCGTCCCATCTGCACGAGGAACGCGGCGGAGACCGCGACGAGCACGAGCGAGACGAGGTAGTGGAAGGCGACCATGTTCGGATGCAGCGCGAACAGGACCAGGATCCCGCCGACGATGCCCTGCAGAAGAACGCCGCCGAAGACGATCCATGCCATCACCCACAGGTCCTTGCGGGCCTTCCGGATCTGCGAGAGGAGGACGAGCACGAGGACCGCGGCGAGGCCGACGAAGAAGCTGAGTCCACGGTTGCCGAACTCGATCAGCGAGTGATAGCTCTGGGCGGCGGTCGGGAAGAGGGAGTCCGGGGTGCACAGCGGCCACTCGCAGCCGAGACCGGAGTCGGTCAGACGCACGGCTCCGCCCGTGCCGACGATCGCCACCTCGAAGACGAACGAGATCCACGCCATCACCCGGATCCGGGCGTCCACGCGATCCGGCAGCCATTCCCGGACTCGGGACAGAAAATGAACGCCGACACGCGGGGCGGGCGGGGACGAAGTCTCGGGCATGGCTCCTCCGGAACCCTCCCTGCCCGGCCTGTGCGGCCCGGATGTCGGGGGGAACCTGTAGAATCAGGGGTGTTGGCGATGGCGGCGAGCGCGCGGGACGGATCCCGCACCGGGCTCGCCATCGACTGCACAGTTTAGGCGCGAACGCTATGCGCCGATGATGAGGGCCCCAGAGCGGCACCCGTCCCCTGCAGACTCGACAGGACCGACGGTGTACCGGGGCGGATGAACCGTTACGGCCCAAGAGGAGAGTGTGATGTCGGATGTGCTGATCGACCGCCCGGAGCTGGATGGGCTGGGGGTGTACGAGTTCGGCTGGCACGACCCCGATGCCGCCGGTGCGAGCGCGAGGCGTGGCCTCAGCGAAGCCGTCGTGCGCGACATCTCGGCGCTCAAGAACGAGCCCGAGTGGATGCTGAAGACCCGTCTCAAGGGCCTGCAGCTGTTCGGGCGCAAGCCGATGCCGACCTGGGGCGCCGACCTCAGCGAGATCGACTTCGACAACATCAAGTACTTCGTGCGGTCGACCGAGAAGCAGGCCCAGAGCTGGGAGGATCTTCCGGAGGACATCCGCGAGACCTACGAGCGCCTCGGCATCCCCGAGGCGGAGCGTCAGCGCCTCGTCGCGGGAGTGGCGGCGCAGTACGAGTCCGAGGTCGTCTACCACCAGATCCGTGAGGACCTGGAGGCGCAGGGCGTCATCTTCATGGACACCGACACCGCGCTGCGGGAGCATCCGGAGTTCTTCGAGGAGTACTTCGGCACGGTCATCCCGGCCGGCGACAACAAGTTCGCGGCGCTGAACACGGCGGTATGGTCGGGCGGATCCTTCGTCTACGTCCCCAAGGGCGTGCACGTGGAGATCCCGCTGCAGGCCTACTTCCGGATCAACACCGAGAACATGGGCCAGTTCGAGCGCACGCTGATCATCGCCGACGAGGACAGCTACGTCCACTACATCGAGGGCTGCACGGCGCCGATCTACAAGAGTGACTCGCTGCACTCGGCCGTCGTCGAGATCATCGTGAAGAAGAACGCCCGCGTGCGCTACACGACGATCCAGAACTGGTCGAACAACGTCTACAACCTGGTCACCAAGCGCGCCGTGGCGCACGAGGGAGCGACCATGGAGTGGGTCGACGGCAACATCGGCTCCAAGGTCACGATGAAGTACCCCTCGATCTATCTCATGGGCGAGCACGCCAAGGGCGAGACGCTCTCTGTGGCGTTCGCGGGTCCAGGGCAGCACCAGGACGCGGGCGCCAAGATGATCCACATGGCGCCGTACACGCAGTCGTCGATCGTCTCCAAGTCGATCGCGCGTGGTGGCGGCAGGGCGGGCTACCGCGGAGAGGTGCGGGTGGATGCGAACGCGCACCACTCCGCCAACACCGTGCGCTGCGACGCGCTGCTCGTGGACACCCAGTCCCGCAGCGACACCTACCCGGCGATCGACATCCGCGTGGACGACGTGCAGCTCGGCCACGAGGCCACGGTCTCGAAGGTCAGCGAGGAGCAGCTGTTCTACCTGCAGTCGCGCGGCATGCCCGAGGACGAGGCGATGGCGATGATCGTGCGCGGCTTCATCGAGCCGATCGCGCGCGAGCTGCCGATGGAATACGCGATGGAACTCAACAAGCTCATCGAGATGGGCATGGAAGGCAGTGTCGGCTGAGATGACGGCCCCCACGACCGCGCCCGCAGCGGCGCAGGATACGCATGCCCACATCGACCCGGCCGCCCAGGTCGCGGACGCCGGCAAGACGGTTCCGGTGCAGACCCGCTCCGAGCGCGCGCACTCGTTCGACCCTGCCGCTTTCGGGACGCCCACCGGCCGTGAGGTCAACTGGAAGCACACGCCGATCGATCGCCTCTCGGCGCTCTTCGAGCCCGCGGGCGGTGACGCGCTGACGGTCGAGATCAGCGACGAGGCGCTCCGGCGCGCTCCGCTCGGTTTCAGCGACGCGCCCCGCGGGGAAGTCTTCCGCCCCGAGGACGTCGTGTCGGCGGTGGCCTGGCAGGGATCCGCCGAGGCGTTGCATCTCGCGATTCCGGCCGATCAGGAGATCGCCGAGCCCGTCTTCGTGCAGCTGACGGGACAGGGCGCCGAGGAGCGTGCCGACGCCCACGTGGTCGTCGAAGCGGGCGCGAACAGCTCCGCGACCGTCGTGCTGCGACACGCGGGGTCGGCGCAGCTCGCGCAGAACGTCGAGATCATCGTGCGCGACGGCGCGAAGCTCACCCTCGTGACGGTTCAGCAATGGGAGGACGACGCGGTGCACGCCTCGGCCCATCAGGCCAGGGTCGGACGCGACGCGCATCTCACGCACATCGTCGTCAGCTTCGGCGGCGGCGTGGTGCGGGTGAACCCGAACGTCGAGCTCGCCGGTGCCGGCTCCGAGGCGCGCCTGTACGGCCTCAGCTACGCGGACGCGGGTCAGCACCTCGAGAGCCAGGTGTACCTGCACCACAAGGGTCCGCACACCGTCGGCGACGTCCTCTACAAGGGCGCGCTGCAGGGCGAGAGCGCGCACAGCGTGTGGATCGGCGACGTGCTGATCGGACCAGATGCGACCGGGACCGACTCCTACGAGGCGAACCGCAACCTGGTGCTCACCGAGGGAGCGCGGGCCGACTCGATCCCGAACCTCGAGATCGAGACCGGGGACATCCTCGGCGCCGGGCATGCGAGCGCGACGGGCCGTTTCGACGACGAGCAGCTGTTCTACCTGCAGGCGCGCGGGATCGACGAGGCCGAGGCACGTCGCCTGGTCGTCCTCGGGTTCCTGAGCGACATCGTCCAGCGTCTCGGCATCCCCTCGCTCGAGGAGGAGCTCCTTACGGCGATCGAGGCCGAGCTCGCGGCGGGCGCCTCGTGACCGCGCAGCGCGCCTGCGCGGTGAGCGACCTGCAGGAGGACACGCCGCTGCGTGTGGTGCTCGAGGGAGTGCCTATCGCGGTCGTCCTGGACTCCGACGGGGAGATCCACGCGATCGGCGACACCTGCACGCACGGCGACATCTCGCTGTCCGAGGGATTCGTCGAGGGCAAGACACTGGAGTGCTGGGCGCACGGCTCCGCCTTCTCGCTCTGCTCCGGCAAACCCCTCAACCTCCCGGCCTACGAGCCGGTCCCGGTCTACGTCACCGAGGTCGTCGGCGACGACCTCCTCATCGACCCGACCGTCACGAAGGACGTGTCGGCTCTCTGAGCCCCGCGTTCCGCGAAGCTTCCACGAACCACGAAGGAAAACCATGTCTGTCCTGGAGATCAAGGACCTGCACGTCACCGTCGAGACCGAGGCCGGCACGACGCCGATCCTCAACGGCATCACCCTGACCATGCGCACCGGGGAGACCCACGCGATCATGGGTCCGAACGGATCCGGCAAGTCCACCCTCGCGTACACGATCGCGGGCCACCCGAAGTACACGGTGACCGGCGGCACCATCACGCTGGACGGCGAGGACGTGCTCGCGATGAGCGTCGACGAGCGCGCGCGGGCCGGCCTGTTCCTCGCGATGCAGTATCCGGTCGAGATCCCCGGGGTCACTGTCACCAACTTCCTGCGCACCGCGAAGACCGCGCTGGACGGCGAGGCGCCGTCCATCCGCCAGTGGACCAAGGACGTCAAGGAGGCCATGAAGAACCTCCGCATGGACCCGAAGTTCGCACAGCGCAACGTCAACGAGGGCTTCTCCGGCGGCGAGAAGAAGCGTCACGAGATCCTGCAGCTCGAGGTGCTCAAGCCGAAGATCGCCGTGCTCGACGAGACCGACTCCGGACTCGACGTCGACGCGCTCAAGATCGTCTCCGAGGGTGTGAACCGGGCGAAGGAGCACACCGACCTCGGCGTGCTGCTGATCACCCACTACACCCGCATCCTCCGCTACATCCGCCCCGACTTCGTGCACGTGGTCGTTGCGGGCAAGATCGTCGAGGAGGGCGGCGCGGAGCTCGCCGACCGGCTCGAGGACGAGGGCTATGACCGCTTCCTCGACCCCGCCGCACCCATCGAAGCGTAGGCTGAAGCCATGACGGCAACCCTGACCGGAGAGAAGTACGACGAGGTCACCGAGGCGCTCAAGGACGTGGTCGACCCGGAGCTCGGGATCAACGTCGTCGACCTCGGCCTGATCTACGACCTCTCCTGGGACGAGGAGAATGACGCGCTGGTCATCCACATGACCCTCACGAGCGCCGGATGCCCGTTGACCGATGTGCTCGAGGAGCAGACCGGGCAGGCCCTGGACGATGTCGTGGACCGCTTCCGCATCAACTGGGTGTGGATGCCGCCGTGGGGCCCGGAGCGGATCACTGACGACGGGCGTGACCAGATGCGCGCCCTCGGCTTCGCGATCTGACGCATCCTCTTTCGAAGGCCTGTCACTGTATGACGGTGGCAGGCCTTCGTGGTCGCCCCGCTCGATAGGCTCGATCGTGTGACGATCGCTCCGCTTCAGGCCCTGCCGCTCGATCAGCTCCGTCGTCGATCCAGCACCAAGTGGCGCACCTATCCGGACGACGTCCTCCCTCTGTTCGTCGCCGAGACCGACTTCCCGCTCGCCGATCCGATCGCAGCCCGGCTGCGCGAGGCGGTCGAGCTCGGGGACACGGGCTACACGCCTCCCGAGCCCGGCCTCGGGGACGCCTTCGTCGCCTATGCGCACCGCCGCTTCGGGTGGACCGTCGATCCTGCGCGGGTGCGGTGGACGTGCGACGTGATGATGGGCGTCGTGGAGGTTCTGCGGGCGGTCATCTCGCCGGGCGACAGGGTGATCGTGACCCCGCCCGTGTACCCGCCCTTCTACGACTGCATCGAGGAGGCCGGCGGAGTGGTCGAGCGGGTGCCGCTGCGCGATGTGGACGGGGCGTGGGAGCTCGATCTCGTCGGGATCGAGCGCGCGTTGGCCGAGGGCGCGCGGGCTGTGCTGCTCTGCAATCCGCACAATCCGACCGGTACCGTGCACTCTCGCGCGGCCCTCGCCCGGCTGGCCGAGATCGCGCTCGCGCACGGAGCCGTCGTCGTGAGCGACGAGATCCATGCGCCGCTCGTGCAACCCGGTATCGCCTACACGCCCTTCCTCGACGCGTCGCCGGCGGCCGAAGAGGTCGGGTTCACCGTGACGAGCGCGAGCAAGGCGTACAACCTCGCCGGTCTGAAGTGCGCGGTGATGGTGACCGCGAGCGAGCGCACGGCGGCCGTGGTCCGCTCCTTGCCGGTGGAAGTGGAGTGGCGCACCGGTCTGTTCGGGGCGATGGCCGCGATCGCCGCCTGGGATCCCGCGAGCGACGCCTGGCTCGAGGCTCTTCTCGTCGCACTCGACCGCAACCGTCGTCTACTCGGCGAGCTGCTGGCGGAGCATGTGCCGGAGGCCCGGTATCGGATGCCGCAGGCGGGTTACCTCGCCTGGGTCGACCTGAGCGACCTGGGCTGGGGCGACGACCCTGCACGACGGATCCTGCGCGAGGCGAAGGTCGCGCTCAATCGCGGCCCGACGTTCGGGGACGAGGGTCTCGGGCACGTCCGGTTCAATCTGGGCTGCGCACCCGGGGTGCTGACCGAGGCCGTGCACCGGATCGCCGCGCTGCGCTCGTGAGCGGGCAGGATTCCGGGAGCGCTGCCGCCGCGGAGTCGATCTGGCGGGGGCGCAGGGGCGGGGTGACCGTCGGCGCCTTCGCGCTCATCTTCCTCGCCGCGATCGAGGCCCTGGCCGTCACGACGGTCATGCCGGTGGTGAGCGCGGACCTGCACGGCGAGGCGCTCTATGCCGTCGCGTTCTCCGGCACGCTCGCGACCGGGGTGATCGGGATGGTGGCCGCGGGGGCCGCGTGCGACCGGATGGGACCACGGAGGCCGCTGTACGCCGCGACGCTGCTGTTCCTCGTCGGGCTGGTGATCGCCGGTGTCGCGCCGAGCATGCCGGTGCTGCTCCTCGGGCGCCTGGTGCAAGGGCTCGGAGCCGGCGGCCAGACGGTCGCGCTCTACGTCGTCGTCGCGCGGTTCTACCCGCCGGCGGTGCACGGCCGCGTGTTCGCGGCCTTCGCCGCGGCCTGGGTCGTACCGTCGATGATCGGCCCGTTCCTGGCCGGCGCGGTGACGCAGTACCTGCACTGGCGCTGGGCGTTCCTCGGCGTCGCCGCCCTCGTCGCCCTTGCCTTCGGCCTCGTCGCGTGGCTGCTCCGTGGCGCCGACCTGGGCGGCGGTTCTCCGCGCACCGACGGACGGCTCGGGCAGCGCCTGCTCTGCGCGATCGTCGTCGCGGTCGCGGCGGTGGGCATCGGCTTCGCGGTGGACGCGCCGGGTCCCTCGCGGTGGCCCCTCGCGCTCTCGATCGCGGTCGTGATCGCCGTCGCGATCCGCCCGCTGCTCCCGCCGGGCACGCTTCGCGCGGATCGCGGACTGGCGAGCGTCGTGCTCCTCCGCGGCATCGTCTCGGGGGGTTTCTTCGCCGCCGAGACGTATATCCCGTATCTGCTCATCGCGCGCTACGACGTCACGCCGGTCCTCGCGGGTCTCGCGCTGACCTTCTCCGCCGTAGCATGGTCGACCGGATCCTGGGCGCAAGGACGCTTCGGGGATCGCTGGGGCACGCGAAGGATCGCCCTGGTGAGCGTCGGACTCATCGCCGTGGGCATCGGTGTGCAGCTCGTGGTCGCGCTCGGCGCACTGGCCCCGATCGCGGCGATGGCGGGATGGACGTTCGGCGGGGCCGGCATGGGGCTTCTCTATCCGCGGCTCACGGTGGAGACGCTCGCGGACTCGACGCCGGCCGACCAGGGCTTCAACTCCTCGGCGCTGTCGATCGCGGATTCGACGGGCTCGGCGATGGCGATCGCGATCGCCGGGGTCGTCTCGGGAACGGTCGTCCTCGCGGGTTCCGGATTCCCCGGCGTGTTCCTGGTCGCGCTCGGGGTGATCGCCCTCGGGCTCATCCCTGCGACACGGCTGACCGGCCCGCGCCGCGGCTGAGCAGGGCGAGTCCGGTGGCGAAGACGTCCTGATCGACCGGGGAGTCTGCAGAGGGGGGCGCCGCCGCGCCGTGGCTCTCGGCGTGCATGCGCTGCTGCACGATCAGCGTGTGCCCGAGTACGAACTGGAGCACGGCGGTCGCCGCCGCCGCGTCCTCGTCGAGGGCCGCGAGGAGCAGGTCGTGGGCTCGGGACGGCCCAGGGCGCAGGGCGGCGGAGCTCATCACGACCTCAGCCCCGTCCCGATAGGCGAGCAGAGCGTCCCGGATCCTTCGTGCCGCATCCGGGAGCGAGACGGTCGTCCCGGGTTCCGGCGGCGCGCCGATGCGGGAGAGGATCCGTTCCGCGACGGCAGCGAGGAGGTCCTGCTTGCTCGAGAAGTGCCAGTAGAGGGCGCTGGGCTGCACGTCGAGTTCGGCCGCAAGTCGTCGCATCGTCAGATCGGGAAGGCCGAAGCGGTCGAGGAGATCCAGGGCGACCGAGACGATGTGCTCGCGGTCGTGCCGGCCGGTGCGGGCGGGGGTCATGCTCCGAGTATACTGAACGGCGTTCAGGTGAACACTGTTCAGGAAAGACGATCCGAGGAGACCCATGTCACGCCGCCCCGCTTCTCCCGCCGCCGACATCGCGCGGATCGCGCTGTTCGCGGCCCTCATCGTCGTGCTGGGAGCGGTCGTCGTGCCGTTGTCCGGGGGAGTCCCGGTGACCGGTCAGACGCTCGGCGTGATGCTCGCCGGGGTGGTGCTGGGCGCGCGACGCGCCCCGTTCGCCGTCCTCCTCGTGCTGCTGCTCGCCGCGCTGGGGCTGCCGGTCCTCGCGGGCGGCCGCGGCGGGCTCGGGGTGTTCGTCGGACCGAGCGCGGGCTATCTGCTCGGCTGGGTGGCCGGGGTGGTCGTGATCGGTCTGCTGGTGGGACGAGGGCGGATCCGTGCGTGGCGCGTCGCGCTCGCCTCCCTGCTCGGAGGGATCGGGGTGGTGTATCTCTTCGGCGTCCCCGTGCAGGCGCTCGTCCTCGGCACGCCCCTCGGCGCGACGGCGCTGTCGAGCCTCGTCTTCCTTCCGGGGGATCTCCTCAAGGTCGCCCTCACGACCGTCCTCGCGGTCGCGCTCGCCCGCGCCTATCCCCGCGCGTTCGGGCCGCGCACGGCAGCCGCAGAACGGCCCGTCGCGGAGACCGTGACGCCGTGACCCACGACGGGAAGGGGGAGCGAATCCAGCTCGCGGACGTCACCGTCCACAGGGACGGGACCCGCATCCTCGACGGGGTGGATCTCGATATCCGCGCGCGTCGCATCGCCGTGATCGGCGAGAACGGATCGGGCAAGTCGACCTTCGCCCGCCTGCTCAACGGGCTGCTGACGCCGACGCGGGGGCGGGTGACGGTGCACGGCCTCGACACGGTGCGCGACGGGACAGAGCTGCGTCGTCGCGCGGGCTTCGTCTTCACGGACCCCCAGGCGCAGATCCTCATGCCGACGCCGAGGGAGGACCTCGCGCTCTCCCTGCGGAGCCTCCCGCCGGCGGAGGCCGCGCGCCGCGTCGCCGAGACGCTG
This sequence comes from uncultured Microbacterium sp., assembly GCF_945952435.1. Classification (GTDB taxonomy): domain Bacteria; phylum Actinomycetota; class Actinomycetes; order Actinomycetales; family Microbacteriaceae; genus Microbacterium. The sequence continues at coordinate 10,653 of NZ_CAMFHZ010000005.1, read as the reverse complement.
GCCGAGCACGGACTGTCCGATCGTGCGGATGCGCCCGCGGCGGAGCTCTCCGGCGGGCAGAAGCAGCTGCTCGCCCTCGCCGCGGTCCTCATCACCGGCCCCGCGCTGCTCATCGCCGACGAGCCGACGACGCTGCTCGACCTGCGCAACGCCCGTCGCATCGGCGATCTCCTCCTGAGTCAGCCCGCTCAGCTCGTGGTCATCACGCACGATCTGGAACTGGCCGCCCGTTGCGACGTGGCCCTCCTGTTCCACGAGGGCAGGCTCGTCGCTCAGGACGAGCCCGCGGCCGTGCTGCACGCCTACCGGATGCAGTGCGCATGATCCAGCTCTTCGTTCCCGGCGACGGCGTGCTCCACCGGCTGCCGGCCGGGGTGAAGCTCGGCGCGCTGGCGGTCGCCGCGCTGCTCCTGTCGCTGGCGCCCAAGGATCCGCTCACCTCCGCGCTGTGTCTGGTCGCGGTGCTGGCGCTGTACCCGCTCGCGCGCCTGCCGTGGGCCGTGCTCGGCGCCGAGCTCTGCCGGCTGAGGTGGCTGGTGCTCGTGCTGGGCGCCGCGCTGTGGATCTTCGGCTCGGCACAGCTCGCGTGGGGGAGTACGACGCGCGTCGTCGCGGTCGCGCTGCTCGCGAGCCTGTTGACGCTGACGACGCGCATGGGCGCACTGCTCGCGGTGCTGCGGTGCCTGCTGCATCCCCTGCGACGGGTGGGGGTGGACGCGGAGGCGGTGGCGCTCACCGTGTCGCTGACGATCACCATGATCCCAGTGGTCGCCGGCTTCGCCGCGCAGATCACGGAGGCCGCCCGCGCCCGGGGGACGCGCCTCGGCGCACGCGCGGCGGTCCCGCTGCTCGTGCGCACGCTGCGCCACGCCGACGCGGTGGGCGAGGCCCTCGGAGCACGCGGCCTCGGATGAGCGTCCTGCGCTCCCGCGGGATCGCGTCCTGCGGGTCCGCCTATACTGGGAGGCTGGCCACCCGGCCGAACTCCCCCTGCTGAAGAACGGACGTCTGCTGTGCTCGCCGTGCACGACCTCGAGATCCGCGTGGGAGCGCGTCTCCTCATGGAGAACGTCTCCTTCCGCGTCGCCGACGGTGACAAGATCGGTCTCGTCGGCCGCAACGGCGCCGGTAAGACGACGCTGACGAAGGTCCTCGCCGGCGACCTGATCCCCTCGGACGGCAAGGTCGAACGCTCGGGCGAGCTCGGCTACCTGCCGCAGGATCCCCGTTCCGGCGACCCGGAGATGCTCGCGCGCACGCGGATCCTCGACGCGCGGGGCCTCGGATCCCTGCAGCTCGGGATCCGCGAGGCCTCGGAGCTCATGGGATCCGAGGACCCCGCCGTCTCCGAGAAGGCGATGCGCCGCTTCGGCACCCTCATGGAGCGCTTCGAGGCGCTGGGAGGCTACGCCGCAGAGGCCGAGGCCGCGTCGATCGCGCACAACCTGTCGCTGCCGGACCGCATCCTCGACCAGCCGCTGAAGACGCTGTCCGGTGGGCAGCGGAGGCGCATCGAACTCGCCCGCATCCTGTTCTCCGACGCCGAGACCATGATCCTCGACGAGCCCACCAACCACCTCGACGCCGACAGCGTCGTGTGGCTGCGCGACTTCCTCAAGGGCTACAAGGGCGGTCTGATCGTGATCAGTCACGACGTGGAGCTCGTCGGCGAGACGGTGAACCGCGTGTTCTACCTCGACGCCAACCGCCAGTGCATCGACATCTACAACATGAACTGGAAGAACTACCTGCGCCAGCGGGTCGCCGACGAGGAGCGCCGCAAGAAGGAGCGCGCGAACGCCGAGAAGAAGGCCACCACGCTGCAGCAGCAGGCCGCGCGGTTCGGTGCCAAGGCCAGCAAGGCGGCCGCCGCGCACCAGATGGTCGCCCGCGCGGAGAAGCTCCTCGCCGGGCTCGAAGACGTGCGTCAGGTCGACCGGGTCGCCAAGCTGCGCTTCCCGAAGCCCGCCCCCTGCGGGAAGACACCGCTCATGGCCTCGGGGCTGTCCAAGTCCTACGGCTCCCTGGAGATCTTCACGGATGTGGACCTCGCGATCGACCGCGGGTCGAAGGTCGTGGTCCTCGGACTCAACGGTGCGGGAAAGACCACGCTGCTGCGGATCCTCGCGGGCGTCGACCGCCCGGACACCGGTCAGCTCGAGCCAGGACACGGTCTCAAGGTCGGCTACTACGCGCAGGAGCACGAGAACCTCGATGTCGCGCGCTCGGTGCTGGAGAACATGATGTCGTCCGCGCCCGACCTCACCGAGACCGAGGCGCGCAAGGTGCTCGGATCGTTCCTGTTCACCGGCGAGGACGTGCACAAGCCCGCCGGCGTGCTCTCGGGCGGGGAGAAGACGCGGTTGTCGCTCGCGACGCTCGTGGTCTCCTCCGCGAACATGCTGCTCCTGGACGAGCCGACGAACAACCTCGATCCGGCGTCGCGGGAGGAGATCCTCGGCGCTCTCGCACACTACGAGGGCGCGGTGGTGCTCGTCTCGCACGACCCCGGTGCCGTCGCCTCGCTCAACCCCGAGCGCGTGCTGATCCTCCCCGACGGCGTCGAGGACATCTGGTCCAAGGACTACCAGGACCTCATCGAGCTCGCCTGAGCCGCGTCCCGCGGACCGCGTCCGCGGCGTGCTCGTGCCTCAGCGGTGCTCGACGGCGTCGAGCACAGCATCCTCGTCGTCCATGTCGCGGTCGCGGCGGCGACGAGGCCGCGGCGTGCGCCCCGCGGCCTCGTCCCGGTGCTTCACGATCTCGGTGCGGATCACGTAGCCGATGAAGATGAAGCCCATCACGGCGAAGAGGATCCACTGGATCGCATAGGACAGGAAGGGTCCCGGATCGTCCGAGGGGGCGTCGAAGGCGGCCGGACGGTGCGGCGGTGCAGGAGACTCCGAGACGAGCTCGCCCCAGGCCCCCGTGTCGACCGCGGATCCGTCGTCGATCTTGTCCGCCACGAGAGGCAGGTTGATGCTCGGGACCTGCCCCTCCGGCGCGCCGCGCCCGGAAGGGGGAAGCGGCTCTCCGGGACGCAGGCGGGCGGTGATCGTCACCTCTCCGGACGGCGGAGGTGGCACGGAGAGCGTCACGCCCTTGTCCGCCGGGGCGACCCAGCCGCGGTTCACGATGAAGACGCGCCCGTCATCGGTGCGGAACGGGACGAGCACCTCGAAGGCGCTCGTCCCGCCGTGCGGACGATTGCGCACGAGGAGCTGCTTGTCCGCCTCGTAGCGGCCGTGCGCCGTGACCGGGTGCCATTCGTCCGAGGCGCGCAGGGGCGCGCCGGGCGAGAGCAGATCGTCCAGGGGGACCGGGGCGGCGTGATAGTTCTCCTGCACGAGGTCGAGCTGCGTCTGACGACCGTCGTTGCGGGAGAACTGCCAGTGCGAGAGGTAGGCGCAGACGATCGCGAACACGATCGCGACGAGCACGTACCCGCCCCATCGGAGGAGCCTTTGACGCATCACTCGACCTCGCCCTCCCCGATGCGGGCATCGATGCGGACGGGGAAGTCCCTGGCGCGCAGATAGTCGTGCAGGAAGGCGAGATGCTCCGGGCATGCGAGCCAGATCTTCTCGCGCTCGGGGCCGTGGATGCGCGGATTGCGCCAGACGATGCGGTGGGTGGCCGCCGCGCGGCAGCCGGCCCGAGAGCATTTCGGGGCAGCGATCTCCGCGTTCACGAGCGAGGCTCGGCGGGGCGCGCGGGCGTCTCGGCAAGAGTGATGACCTGTGGCGAGGTCGTCTCGGGGCGCTGTTCCTCTGCGGCGTGCGGCGCCTCGATGCCGATGCGCGGCGATTCGACGGCGGTCGGCACGGAATCGTCTCCGGCGTTCGCGAAGACCACGGCGATGTAGGGGAGGACGGCGGCGGCGATCCCGAGGACCCAGGTCCACCATCCCAGCGGCTGGATCACGAACATCAGGATGAAGCACGCCGTGCGGATCCCCATCGTGATCGCGTACTGGCGCACGCGTCCCCTGGCCTCGTCCTGCGGTGCCCGCGGGAGAGAGGTCACGGCGGCGTCTGGAGTCCTTCTCACGATGGGTCCAGCCTACGCCGCCGTGACCCTCGCGGATGCTCAGTAGCTGTAGTCGCGGTACGAGAATGCGGCGACGATCGCGATGATGATCAACGCGCCGATGATCAGGCCGAGAGCGATGCCCACGTAGCCGGTGATCAGGCCCGTGATCGCGAGAGCCTTGCCGCCCAGGGTCGAGTCGTTCCTGATCTTCTTGAGCGACATGTGCCCCATGATCACCGCGGGGACACCGGCGAGAAGCGGGAGGATCAGGTAGGCCCAGCAGAACACCACCGAGGCGATGCCGCAGATCATCGACGCGATCGCGAGTCCGTTCGACTTCGCGGGTGCGGGATAGGGCTGTCCGTACGGCTGTGCGTACCCCTGCGGTGGCGCGTAGCCCTGCGGCTGGCCGTAGACCGGAGGCTGCTGCTGCGGATACCCCGGAGCCGTCGGCGCCGCACCGGGGTACGGCTGCGCGATGGGCTGCTGGGGCGGGACGGGTGCGCCTGACGGGCCCTGCGTCGGGGGCTGCGGCGGGACCGGCGCGCCCGGGTAGGCGGGCGGCTGCTGGCCCGGGTTCTGCGGCGCGCCGCTCTGGTCGTTGCTCATGGGATCTCCTCCTGGTCACCACACAGGTTTCCGGTCCGTGCGGTGCCCTGTCAATTCCTTCCGGGCAATCCGGCTCGCTAGGCTTGCGAGCCGTACACCTTCACCTCTGGGAGTCCTGCATGAGCACTGACCGCGTCGTCCTCGTCACCGGTGGGAATCGCGGCATCGGCCGCGCGATCGCCGCGCGTTTCGTCCGGGACGGATATCGCGTCGCGGTGACGGCCCGCAGCGGCGAGGGGCCGGAGGGGACGCTGACCGTGCGCGCCGACGTGACCGACGCCGCCTCGATCGATGCGGCGTTCACGCAGGTCGAGGAGAAGCTCGGCCCGGTGGAGATCGTCGTCGCGAACGCCGGCATCACGAAGGACACGCTGCTGCTGCGCATGTCGGAGGACGACTTCGACAGCGTCATCTCCACGAACCTCGGGGGAACGTTCCGCGTGGTCAAGCGGGCATCCAAGGGCATGCTGAAGGCCCGGTTCGGGCGCGTCATCCTGATCTCGAGCGTCGTCGGACTGCTCGGCTCGGCGGGGCAGATCAACTACGCCGCGTCGAAGAGCGCCCTCGTCGGGTTCGCGCGCTCTCTCACCCGCGAGCTCGGCGCACGAGGGATCACCGCCAACGTCGTCGCACCGGGTTTCATCGAGACGGACATGACGGCGAACCTCCCGGAGGACACCCAGAAGGACTACAAGGGTCGCGTGCCCGCGGGGCGGTTCGGTGCCGCAGACGAGGTCGCGGCCGCCGTCTCCTGGCTCGCCTCCGATGAGGCCTCCTACATCTCGGGGGCCGTGATCCCCGTCGACGGCGGCCTCGGCATGGGGCACTGATCGACAGGGGGCACTGATCGACAGGGTCGCTGATCGGCGCGCGGCCGTGACGAAGGGCGCACCGCCGAACACTCGCCCCTTCCCCAGGGCCGCGGGACGCCGTCTCAGCGGATCGCGGACACCAGGAGCTCGGCGAGACGGTCCGGCACGGAGAACTGGGGCCAGTGCCCGGATCCGAGCTTGACGACCTCGACGTCGTCGATCCGCCGGTACTCGTCCCCGTACGCACCCCACTGCTCGAGGTAGCCTTCGAGCTGTTCCTGCTCGAGAGCGCCCATGAGCATCGTGACGGGGACGTGGTATCGGCGTTCGTCGACGAGCGCGATCGGATCGGTCGGCACCTGCCGCGGAACGCTGAGCATGAGCGGTGCCGTGCGGGCTCGGGTGGCGTCGTCCAGATCGGACACGTCCTCGTCCGGGAAGAAGTCCCAGCCGGGGAAGGGGATCACCCCGTCGGCCACTTCGAACTCGCTGATGCCGCTGCCGGGAGGTGGGGGCACCGTGTCGACGAACACCGCGCGACGGATGCGATCGGGGCGCTGCTCCGTCGCGCCCCAGATCACGTTGCCGCCGCCCGAGTGACCGACCAGGACGACGTCGCCATCCGCGGCGTCGATCTCGGCGACGACCGCGGCGATCCAGTCGTCGAGGCGCAGATCGCCGGACGTCTCGGAATCGGCGCCGACGCCGGGGAGGGTGAGCGGTCGTGGATCGTGTCCGGCGGCACGCAACGGCTCGAGAACGGGCTGCCAAGACGCGGCGTCGAGCCAGAGTCCGGGAACGAGGATGATCTTCATGTCAGCCAGAGTAGGCGGGAACGCGGACATTACGTCCGCGGGCGGGCGATCACGGCAGCAGCGGGATGACCTGGGCGAGGTCCTGCGGTCCGATCACGAGGGACGCGGAGGCGCGCACGGCGGGTTTCGCGTTGAAGGCGAGGCCCAGTCCCGCCGTCGCCATCATGCGGAGGTCGTTGGCTCCGTCGCCGATCGCGATCGTCGCGGAGAGGGGAACACCCAGGTCCTCCGCCCAGCCGCGCAGCGTCGCGGCCTTGGCCTCCGCATCGACGATCGCCCCCTCCACGCGGCCGGTCAGCTCGCCATCGACGACCTCGAGCCGGTTCGCGCGCCACCGATCCACGCCGAGCGCCGGCGCGACGTCGTCCAGGATCTCGTGGAACCCGCCCGAGACGACCCCGACGACACCGCCGCGGTCGTGGACGGCGGCCACGAGCTCCTGCACCCCCGGGGTGGGCGAGATGCGGGCGCGGACGCGGGCGAACGCCGCCGAGGACACTCCGGCGAGCGCCTCGACGCGCGCGCGCAGACTCGTCGCGAAATCGACCTCGCCGCGCATCGCGGCCTCGGTCGCGGCCTGCACGTCGGCGCGCCGCCCCGCCTCGTCGGCGAGCAGTTCGATCACCTCGTCGCGGATGAGCGTGGAATCGGCATCGAGGACGACGAGGAGGCGCGCAGCAGTCACCCCCCGAGCGTATCCGGCGCTCCGACGCCGACCCGCGGATGTGACCTCCGGCGACCGATCAGCGCTCGATGCGCAGGCCCTTGCCCACCACCGTGAGCCCGGTCTCCGTGATCGTGAAGCCGCGCTCCAGGTCGCGGTCCCGGTCGACCCCGACCGTCGCGCCGTCCAGCAGCACGACGTTCTTGTCGAGGATCGCCCGATGCACGCGCGCGCCCTGACCGACCCGCACGCCGTCGAACAGCACCGAGTCCGTGATCGTCGACCCCCCGGCGGCGAGCGTCCACGGTCCGACGACGCTGCGTTCGAGATGGGTGCCCGAGAGCACGGAGCCCAGCGAGACGATCGAGTCGATCGCATTGCCGATCCGGCCGACCGAGTCCCGCACGAACTTCGCGGGCGGCGAGTTCACGGCTTGCGAGTGGATGGGCCACTCCATGTTGTAGAGGTTGAACACGGGCAGGGTGGAGATGAGGTCCATGTGCGCGTCGAAGAACGACTCGATCGTTCCCACGTCCCGCCAGTAGGACCGGTCGCGGGGCGAGGAGCCCGGCACGTCGTTCTGCTTCATGTCGTAGAACCCGGCCTCGCCGCGCCCGACGAAGTACGGCACGATGTCGCCGCCCATGTCGTGGTTGGAGGTCGCGAGCTCTCCGTCGACCTCGACGGCCTCGATGAGAGCGTCGGTGTCGAAGACGTAGTTGCCCATCGAGGCGAGCACCTCGTGCGGGGAGTCGGGCAGCCCGGCCGGATCGGTCGGCTTCTCCAGGAAGTCGTTGATCCGTCCCGATCCGTCCGCCGCGACGTCGATCACGCCGAACTGGGACGCGAGCGCGAGCGGCTGGCGGATGCCTGCGACCGTCGCGCGCGCCCCCGAGGCGATGTGCGCATCGATCATCTGGCGGAAGTCCATGCGGTACACGTGGTCGGCGCCGATGACGACGACGATGTCCGGCTTCTCATCGTTGATGAGGTTCAGGCTCTGCAGGATCGCGTCCGCGGATCCCGAGAACCAGCGCTTGCCGAGGCGCTGCTGCGCGGGCACGGAGGCCACGTAGGAGTCGAGCAGGGCGGACATGCGCCAGGTCTGCGAGATGTGACGATCCAGGCTGTGCGACTTGTACTGCGTGAGGACCACGATCTGGCGCAGTCCCGAGTTGATCAGGTTCGAGATCGCGAAGTCGATCAATCGGTACTGGCCGCCGAACGGGACGGCGGGCTTGGCCCTGTCTGCCGTCAGAGGCATGAGCCGCTTGCCCTCGCCCCCGGCGAGGATGATCCCGAAGACCTTCTTTGGTGCCGACATGCGTCCACCATAGAGGCAGGTCGGTGCATGTACTAGCGTTCACGACATGCGCGTCGACATCATCACCAAGGAGTATCCGCCGGAGATCTACGGGGGTGCCGGAGTGCATGTCGCCGAGCTCGTGAAGGCGCTCAGGGCGAGCATCGACGTGCAGGTGCGTGCGTTCGGGGCCGAGCGGGACGAGCAAGGCACCACCGCATACCGCACGCCCGTCGAGCTCGACGGCGCGAACCCCGCGCTGCAGACGCTCGGCACGGATCTGGAGATGGTGTCGGACGTCGCCGGCGCGGACGTCGTGCACAGCCACACCTGGTACGCCAACTTCGCGGGGCACATCGCGTCCCAGCTCCTGGGCATTCCGCACGTGCTCACGGCGCACAGTCTCGAACCGCTGCGTCCGTGGAAGGCCGAGCAGCTCGGCGGGGGCTATGCCGTGTCGAGCGGGATCGAGCGGCTCGCCTACGAGAACGCCGCGGCCATCATCGCCGTGAGCGACGGCATGCGCAACGACATCCTTCGCAGCTATCCGCAGGTCGATCCCGCGAAGGTCAAGGTCATCCACAACGGCATCGACGTGGAAGCGTGGCATCCGGTCGACGACGCCGATTTCGTTCGGTCCCAGGGCATCGATCCCGAGCGGCCGACGGTGGTCTTCGTGGGGCGCATCACCCGGCAGAAGGGCCTGCCGTACCTGCTGCGCGCCGCGGCGTTGCTGCCACCGGAGGTCCAGCTCGTGCTGTGCGCCGGTGCTCCAGACACCCCGGAGATCATGGCGGAGGTCCAGGAGCTGGTCCGCGGTCTCCAGGAGACGCGCCAGCGGGTCGTCTGGATCGAGCGGATGCTGCCGCGCCACGAGCTCTCCGCGATCCTCACGGCGGCCACGACCTTCGTCTGCCCCTCCGTGTACGAGCCGCTCGGCATCGTCAACCTGGAGGCCATGGCGTGCGGGGCCGCGGTCGTCGGCACCGCGACCGGGGGCATCCCCGAGGTCGTCGACGACGGCGTGACCGGGCGCCTCGTCCCGATCGAGCAGGTTCAGGACGGCACGGGGACGCCGGTCGATCCCGATCGATACGTGGCCGATCTCGCCCGCGTGCTCACCGAGGTCGTGGCCGATCCGATCCAGGCGAAGGCGTACGGCGAGGCGGGTCGGCGTCGCGCGGCCGAGGAGTTCAGCTGGGCGGCGATCGCCGACACGACGCGGGCGCTCTACGAGGAGCTGACGGGCCGGCCGATAGGCTGAGGGCATGTCTGCCGTCCTCGAATTCTCGGATGTCGTGGTGCGCCGCGACGGCCGCAACATCGTCGATCATCTGTCCTGGACCGTCGAGGACGACCAGCGCTGGGTGGTGCTGGGGCCGAACGGCGCCGGCAAGACGACGCTGCTCCAGCTCGCGGACACGCTCATGCATCCGACGTCCGGACGTGTGGACGTGCTGGGGGAGACCCTCGGACGCACGGACGTCTTCGAGATCCGCCCGCGGATCGGCTTCGCGTCCTCGGCGATGGCGCGGAGGATCCCCGCGGACGAGACCGTGCTGAACACGGTCATGACCGCCGCGTACTCCGTGATGGGGCGCTGGAACGAGTCCTACGAGGCGCTGGACGAGCGACGCGCGATGCGGGTGCTCGAGCAGTGGCACCTCGGCCACCTCGCCGATCGATACTTCGGTACGCTCAGCGACGGTGAGCAGAAGCGTGTGCAGATCGCCCGCGCGGTGATGACCGACCCGGAGCTGCTGCTTCTGGACGAGCCCTCGGCGAGCCTCGATCTCGGCTCCCGCGAGGAGCTGCTCGGGCTGCTCAGCGGCTTCGCGCAGTCGCCGACCACGCCGGCGATGGTCATGGTGACCCATCACGTCGAGGAGATCCCCGTCGGGTTCACGCATGTGCTGCTGCTGCGCGCCGGGAAGGTCGTGGCCTCGGGGCCGCTCGCCGAGACCCTCACGGCCGAGACGCTGAGCGAGGCGTTCGGGATGCCTATCGCGCTCGATCGTGCCGACGGCCGCTACGCCGCACGCGCGGCCGTCTGAGCCCGGCGCCTGCCGGCCCTCCGTGCATCCGGAGGAGAGCGGCAGAGATGCTAGAATCGATCCTTGGTGCATTCGCATCGCAGACTTCCCTCGCCCCTGGCACAATCCAGGGCACCACGTAAGGAATCCCATGAAGACTGACATCCACCCCGAGTACAAGGCCGTCGTTTTCCGCGACCTCGGCTCCGGAGACACGTTCCTGACCCGTTCCACGGTCACCAGCGACAAGACGATCGAGCTCGACGGCGTGGAGTACCCCGTCATCGACGTCGAGATCTCCTCCGCCTCGCACCCGTTCTACACGGGCAAGCAGCGCATCATGGACTCGGCCGGCCGCGTCGAGAAGTTCAACCAGCGCTTCAAG
>NZ_CAMFHZ010000004.1 GCF_945952435.1 uncultured Microbacterium sp. | reverse complement strand
TTTCGTCTCGCTCCGGCTCCGCCGGCGCTCGCTCAACGACCTCAAAGGAACGCGCTGTCCCTCCCCCGGGGTCGTTGGGCGAGGACGCCGCAGGCGCCCGAGACGAAACGCGACCTTCACACACCCCGTTTCGTCTCGCTCCGGCTCCGCCGGCGCTCGCTCAACGACCTCAAAGGAACGCGCCCCCTTCCCCGAGATCGTTGAGCGAGGACGCCGCAGGCGACCGAGACGAAACGCGGCCTCCCCGGAGAGGGGAAGCCGCGTTGTCGTATCGTGCGAACGTGATCAGGCACGCCGGATGATGCCCATCGGCGTCGACTCCGTGCCCTGGCCGAGCGGGTTGTCCTTCAGAATGGCCACGAGGCGCTTCTCGTCGGACTTGTCCAGCGTGGAGCCCAGGATGTTGCCGCCGAGATCGTTGATGTCGACCACCGCGACATCGCAGACACCCTGCAGCAGATCCCGCATCTCGTGCGCGACCTCGCGGGGCCGCGCCGGTCCGAGCACGACGGAGCGGTCATAGGGCGGCATGGTGCCCTCGGTCGGCCCATCGATCGCGCGGGCCTTCTCGCCCGCGATCCGATAGAAGTCGCCCCGCCGCCCGAAGGCCTTCGTCACGGCCGACACAGCGGCGGCGAGCAGGATCCGCGGAGTGCCGCACTCGCGCAGCGCCATCTCCATGGTCTCGGGCATTCCGAGGCCGATGCCGTACGGCGTGCGGGTCACGTACTTCGACAGGAAGAAGGCGAGCCGACGAGGCGCGATCTCCTCCAGCAGAAAGGAACGTCCCTGCGTGATGCCGACGATCTTCTCGGTGATGAAGAGCAGGTCGCCCTGCTGCACCTCGCCCCCGGCGTACTCGGAGACGACGTCCGCGAGCACGTCGCCGGGCATGACGACCTTGGTGCGGATCGGGATCCGGAGCCAGCGCGCGCCCTCGACCGAGATCTCGAGCTGCTTGCCGTCGTTCGGCTTCGCGTCCGTGCTCACTCGAGGTAGTCCCGCAGCGACTGCGAGCGGCTGGGGTGACGCAGCTTCGCCATCGTCTTGGACTCGATCTGCCGGATCCGCTCACGGGTGACCCCGAACGTGTCGCCGATCTGATCGAGGGTCTTGGGCTGACCGTCGCCGAGACCGAAGCGCATCCGGATCACGCCGGCCTCGCGCTCCGAGAGCGAGTCGAGCAGCTGCTCGAGCTGGCGCTGCAGCATCGTGAACCCGACCGCATCCGCGGGGACCACGGCCTCGGTGTCCTCGATGAGGTCGCCGAACTCGCTGTCGCCGTCCTCGCCGAGGGGCGTGTGCAGGGAGATGGGCTCCCGACCGTACTTCTGCACCTCGATGACCTTCTCCGGGGTCATGTCGAGCTCGCGGCTCAGCTCCTCCGGCGTGGGCTCGCGGCCCAGGTCCTGGAGCATCTGCCGCTGCACGCGGGCGAGCTTGTTGATGACCTCGACCATGTGCACCGGGATGCGGATCGTGCGGGCCTGATCAGCCATCGCGCGGGTGATGGCCTGACGGATCCACCACGTCGCGTAGGTGGAGAACTTGAACCCCTTGGTGTAGTCGAACTTCTCGACCGCGCGGATGAGACCCAGGTTGCCCTCCTGGATGAGGTCCAGGAACTGCATGCCGCGTCCGGTGTAGCGCTTCGCGAGCGAGACCACCAGGCGGAGGTTGGCGCCGAGCAGATGGCTCTTGGCGCGCTGGCCGTCGCGTGCGACCCACTGCAGGTCGAGTCCGAGCTGGCCGGTCTTCTCGACGGCCGACATCGCGGACAGCTTCTCCTCCGCGAAGAGACCGGCCTCGATCCGCATCGCGAGCTCGACCTCTTCGGCCGCGTTCAGCAGCGCGACCTTTCCGATCTGCTTCAGGTAGTCCTTGACCGGATCCGCCGTGGCGCCCGTGATCTGGGTCGAGTAGACGGGAGCATCGTCCTCGTCGGAGGCGCTGATGCGGATGGCGCCGGTGGGAAGCGGTTCGGTGAAGGCGGGCTTGGCGCCCTCCTCCTCGTCGGCATCGTCGGCCGGGGCTGCCGCGTCCTCGACGGACTCGGCCTCGGGCTCTTCGGCCTTCTTGGCACGCGTGGTCTTCTTCGCGGTGCTCTTGGTGGCTGCAGGCTTCTTCGCCGGGGCCTTCTTCGCCGCGGGGGCCGTCTCGACCTCTGCGGCCTCGGCCGCGAGCTCCTCGGGCTCGGTCTCGGTGCTCTTCGTCCGGGTGTTCTTCTTCGTGGCAGTCGTCACGTCTCGCCTTTCAACGGGGGCTGCGCGGACCCCCGGGCCTTTTCGGACACTAGTAAGACCCTTGTCAAGTCCCGAGGCGGATGCTCCGCCGACGGGATGGTTGACAATGGGTCGCCGAATAAGTATGTCACACTCTGCGCGGAGCGGCTCTCCCTGAGGAGAACGTTCCGCAAGAGACGCGCATTCCGGCGGGAGCCGGTCGGATCAGAGACGGCCGTTCTTGTCCTCGTCGCCGCTGGGGCGAGAGGCGAGGAAGCGCTCGAGCTCCGCGGCGAGTTCATCCGCGCTCGGCAGGGCACCCTCCACGAAGTCGCCCCGCGCCTCCCCCTCGACGTCCAGCCCCGCCATATAGGCGTCGTAGCGGTGCTCGAGCGTGCGGACCATCTGACCGAGCTCCTCGTTGTCGGCGATCTGCTCGTCGACGCGCTCGTGGTAGCCCGCGCTCTGTTCCCGCAGCGCGTCCGTGAGCAGAACCAGTCCCGTCGACGCCATCACCTTCTCGGCGGCGGCGATCACCGCGTCGGGATACTCGGTGTCGGCGAGGTAGTGCGGCACGAGCAGAACGAAGCTCGCGACCGGCTGCTCGTCTTGGACGAAGCGGTACTCCAGCAGATGGCCGACCGTGCCCGGCACCTGGGTGCGGGGGCGCCACACCGAGTGCGCCGCGACGAGGTCGGCACGGTTGCCGCTCACGGTCACGCCGATCGGCCGGGTGTGCGGGACGGGCATCGCGATCGAGTGCACCCACGTCACGGTGGACACCTCGTGCACGGCGGCGAAGTCGAGCACCACGTCGGCGAACGCGTTCCAGGCGAAATCGGGCTCGTAGCCGGACAGGAGCAGGAACGGCCTGCCCAGCGCGTCGTGCGCGAGAGAGAGCTCGAGACGAGCGGGACGCAGTCCCGAGATGTGGTCCTCGTCGAAGGTGAGCACCGGGCGACGGGCCCGGTAGTCGAGGAGCACGTCGTTGTCGAACACGAGCAGCGGCTGCGGATCGGTGGTCTCGGCGAGGTGGTCCATGAGCCCCGACACGGCGGATCCCGCGTCGGTGAATCCGGTCAGCAGGACGACGAGGGGCAGGCCGGACGGGATGGCGTCCGCGCGGGCGACGCGCTCGTGGATCTCTCCGGAGAAGGGCATGTCACCATGCTACGAGTCCCCCGGACGCCCGGATCGGCTGACCGCTGAGAGCGAACACGCGACGCATCGCTCCCGACGTCGCACCGCCCGCCGATCCTAGGATGGAGATCATGACGTCTCCTGTGCTCGAGCTCTCACAAGGCGCTCCGGCGGACGCGAACGCGGATGCGGTCGTGCTCGTCGTCGCCGGCCTCACCGACACCCCGGCCGACCTCTCGCCCTTCGACACGACGCACGCGGCCCTCACCGCCGTCGGCTTCTCGGGAAAGCCCGGCGCCTTCGTCCGGATCCCCGCCGACGACGTCGCCGACGTGCCCGTCGCCGTGGTGAGTGCGGGCGCGACGCCGGATCCGGACGCGGTCCGCGAGGCGGTCGGCGCGGCATTGCGCAACCTCACCGGCTTCGAGCGCGTCTCGGTCCTCCTCTCCGACGCGATCCTCCCGTTCTCGGTCGCGGCGGCGGAGGGCGCCCTCCTCGGCGGCTACCGGTTCGACGACTACCGCTCGTCCGAGAAGCCCCAGCGCGCCGGCATCGTGACCCTGCACGCGGAGGTGTCCGATGAGGCCGCGGCCCGTGCCCGCGCCCTCGCAGAGGCGGTGGCGCTGACCCGCGACCTCGTCACCACCCCCGCCGAGTGGTTGGGACCGGCGGACCTCGCGCAGCGTGCGACCGACGCGGTCGCCGGACTCGACGTCTCGGTCGAGGTGCTCGACGAGACCGCACTCGCGAACGGCGGCTTCGGCGGCATCCTCGGCGTCGGTCAGGGCTCCGAACGCCCGCCGCGCCTCGTGCACCTGGACTACGCGCCCGCCGACGCCGTCGCGCACATCGCGCTCGTCGGCAAGGGGATCACCTTCGACACCGGTGGCCTCTCGCTGAAGCCGCCGGCGAGCATGGTCGGCATGAAGACCGACATGGCCGGGGCCGCGAGCATCCTCGCCGCGACGCGCGCGATCGCGACCCTCGGCCTCCCCGTCCGGGTGACCGCGTGGCTCTGCATCGCCGACAACATGCCCTCGGGCAGCGCGATCCGCCCGAGCGATGTGCTGCGCATGCTCGACGGGCAGAGCGTCGAGGTGCTCAACACCGATGCCGAGGGCCGACTGGTCCTGGCCGACGGCCTCGTCTCCGCCAGCCGGGAGAACCCGGACGTGATCCTCGACGTCGCGACGCTGACCGGTGCGATCATCACCGCGCTGGGGATGCGCCACACCGGCGTCTTCGGCGACGACGCGACCGTGCAGGAGGTGCTCGCCGCGGCCGCGGCCGAGGGCGAGCTCGCGTGGCCGATGCCGCTGCCGGACCACATGGAGGAACAGCTCGACTCCCCCATCGCCGACCTCGTGAACGCCAAGATCGGCGATCCCTCCGGTGGCGCGCTGTTCGCCGGCCTCTTCCTGCGCCGTTTCGTCGGCCGCACCGCGGATGCGGAAGATGCGAGCAGGATCCCCTGGGCGCACCTCGACATCGCCGGATCCTCGGAGCACAAGGGCGCCCCGTACGGATTCACGGACAAGGGCGCGACCGGCGCCATCGTGCGTACGCTCGTCGCGTTCGCCGAAGCACGTGCGAAGGGAGGGCAGGCATGACCGCGCACACGTTCGACATCGTCATCCTCGGCGGCGGCAGCGGCGGGTACGCCGCGGCGCTCCGAGCGGCGGAGCTCGGCAAGTCCGTCGCACTCATCGAGAAGGACAAGGTCGGCGGAACCTGCCTGCATCGTGGCTGCATCCCGACCAAGGCGCTGCTGCACTCCGCGGAGGTCGCCGAGAACGTCCGGGACGCCGCAAAGTACGGCGTCGGCGCGGCGTTCGAGGGAATCGACCCCCAGGGCGTCACCGCCTACCGCGAGGGCATCGTCGCCAAGAAGTACAAGGGCCTGGAAGGTCTCGTCAAGGCGCGCGGGATCACCGTGGTCGCTGGGGAGGGCGTCCTGCGCCCGGACCGCTCCGTGGCCGTCGGCGACGACGTCTATACGGGCGCGGACGTCATCCTCGCCACCGGGTCGTACAGCCGTTCGCTGCCCGGACTCGAGATCGGCGGAAGGATCCTCACGAGCGAACAGGCCCTTGCGCTCGACGAGGTGCCCGGCCGCGTGGTGATCCTGGGCGGCGGCGTCATCGGTGTCGAGTTCGCGAGCGTCTGGCGCTCCTTCGGCGCCGAGGTCACGATCATCGAGGCGCTCGACCACTTGGCGCCCAACGAGGACATCGCCCTCAGCAAGGCGCTGGAGCGGGCCTTCCGCCGCCGCGGCATCGGGTACTCCCTCGGCGTGCGCTTCGCTTCGGCGACCCAGACCGCGGATGCCGTGACGGTCGAGCTCGAGAACGGCACGACCTATGAGGCCGACTACCTGCTGGTCGCCGTCGGTCGCGGCCCCGCCACCTCCGGTCTCGGCTTCGAGGAGGCCGGCGTCGCGATGGAGCGCGGCTTCGTGCTCACCGACCCCGAGCTGCGCACCAACGTCGACCACGTGTGGGCGGTGGGGGACATCGTCCCAGGCCTGCAGCTCGCGCACCGCGGGTTCCTGCAGGGCATCGCCGCCGCGGAGCGCATCGCGGGGCTGGCCCCTGCGGTGATCCCGGACTCGCAGATCCCGCGCGTCACCTACAGCAGCCCGGAACTCGCCTCGGTCGGCGTGACCGAGGCCGTCGCGATCGCCGAGCACGGGGCCGACGCGGTGGTGTCGTACGAGTACAACCTCGCAGGGAACGGCAAGAGCGAGATCATCGGAACCGGCGGTCTCGTGAAGGTCGTGCGGCAGAAGGACGGCCCCGTTCTCGGCGTGCACCTCGTCGGCGACCGGGTGGGCGAGCTCATCACCGAGGGCCAGCTCGCGGTGAGCTGGGAAGCCCATCCCGAGGACATCGCGCCCCTGATCCACGCGCATCCCACCCAGAGCGAAGCGCTCGGCGAGGCCTTCCTGGCTCTCGCCGGCAAACCACTTCACGCATTGTGAAACTAAACTTGCACATCGTGGAATCATGGACTCGGCCTCCGGTGGCCTTGCCCGCTAAGCTGAAAGACATCACGAACTTCCTTAAGGAGACTCCGTCATGAGCACACCCGTGGTCCTCCCCGCCCTCGGAGAGAGCGTCACCGAGGGCACAGTGACCCGTTGGCTCAAGCAGGTCGGCGACACCATCCAGGCCGACGAAGGGCTTCTCGAGATCTCGACCGACAAGGTCGACACCGAGATCCCCTCGCCGATCAGCGGAGTGATCGAGGAGATCCTCGTCGCCGAGGACGAGACCGTCGAGATCGGCGCGGTCCTCGCCCGGATCGGCGACGGCTCCGGAGCCGCGGCTCCCGCCGAGGCCGCGCCCGCGGCGGAAGCGCCCGCCGAAGAGGCTCCCGCCGAAGCTGCTACGCCGCCCGCCGAGGCAGCCGCCCCCTCGTCCGAGGCACCCGGTCCTTCCGCCGACCCGGCTCCTGCCGCCGCATCCTCGAGCGACGCGACCGATGTCCGCCTCCCCGAACTGGGTGAGAGCGTCACCGAAGGAACCGTCACGCGCTGGCTCAAGCAGGTCGGCGACGACGTCGCCGTGGACGAGCCGCTGCTCGAGATCTCCACGGACAAGGTCGACACCGAGATCCCCTCGCCCGTCGCCGGCACGCTGCAGGAGATCCTGGCCGCGGAGGACGAGACCATCGCGGTCGGCGCCGTCCTCGCCCGCATCGGTAGCGGCGCCCCGGCCGCGACGACGGCACCGGCTGCTCCCGCGCCCGCCGCCGCGCCCGCACCCGCCGCCCCGGTTTCCGCAGAGCCCGAGCAAGCTCCGGCGGCTGCACCTGCGGCACCGGCACCGGCACCGGCTACGGCGGCTGCCGCATCCACGCCGGCGCCCGCCGCGGCCTCCGCGCCCAGCACCGCGCCGGCCGCGAGCACGGACAGCGGCACGGACTCGCTCTATGTGACTCCGCTCGTGCGTCGCCTGGCGGCCGAAAAGGGGGTCGACCTGTCGACCGTCTCCGGCTCCGGCGTCGGTGGCCGCATCCGCAAGGAGGACGTGCTGAACGCCGCCGCCCCCGCGGCCGCGGCCGCACCCGCCGGCGCTGCTCCCGCTGCCCGGAAGCAGCGCGAGGTGTCCCCGCTGCGCGGAACCACGCAGCCGATGTCGCGTCTGCGCAAGGTCCTGGCCGAGCGTGCCGTCGCGTCGATGCAGCAGACCGCGCAGCTGACCACGGTCGTCGAGGTCGATGTCACGCGCCTGTCGGACTACCGCGACAGCGTCAAGGCGTCGTTCCAGCAGAAGACCGGCGACAAGCTCTCCTTCCTGCCGTTCTTCGCTCTCGCCGCCGCGGAGGCGCTGCAGGAGTTCCCGATCGTCAACTCGACCGTCGACGGCACCGACATCGTGTACCCCGCGAGCGAGAACATCTCGATCGCGGTCGACACGGAGCGCGGGCTGCTCACGCCGGTCCTCCGTGACGCGGGTTCGAAGACGATCGCCGAGATCGCACACGAGATCGCCGATCTGGCGGCCCGCACGCGTGAGAACAAGCTGAAGCCCGACGAGCTCGCGGGCGGCACCTTCACGCTGACGAACACCGGTTCCCGCGGGGCGCTGTTCGACACTCCCGTCGTGTTCCTCCCCCAGTCCGCGATCCTCGGCACCGGCATCGTCGTGAAGCGTCCTGGCGTCGTGACGGTCGACGGCCAGCAGGCCATCGCCGTGCGCTCGTACGTCTACCTCGCACTGTCGTACGACCACCGCACGATCGACGGTGCGGACGCTGCGCGCTTCCTGTCCGCAGTGAAGTCGCGCCTGGAGGAGGCCGACTTCGCCGGCGAGCTGGGCGTCTGACCCTCCGAACCCCAATCACGGGGCACCTGCCCCCACCGATGGCGGATCCGCGATGTCATAGACATCCCGGATCCGCCATTCGGCGTTCCTACGGATGATGACGACCATCTGTGCACCGTCGGCGGCGGGGTTGCGCACCGCAGCCACGTCACCGTAGTCCTCGACGAGGAGGGGCGCTTCGTCCGTGCCGCGAACGGTCTTCTCCCGCGAGCCGTCGTCCCACACGTCCTCGCATCCCTCCCCCGCGTTCTGCCCGCATCGCCGTGCTGCAGCCAGCAGGCCGGCCGCAGCAGCCAACGGATCCTTCCCGGCCTGCGCGCCTGGCCGAACGAGCGCGACGTCTGAGGGCTGCGGCGAAGCCGCCGGGTTCCCGACGCCCTCCCTGTGCGTCGGCTCCGGGCTCGCCTCCGGAGCGGACGTCGCCGGCGCCGCAGATCGCGCACGGTCGGAGCCGTCGGCGCCCCCCGCGCCGGACGCCCCCGACTCGGGCCACGACGCTCCGAGCACGGCGACCGCGATCGCAATCCCGGCCCCGGCGATCGCCGGTCCCCGCCACCGACGCCGGGCGGAAGGCGCCCCATCGCCCCGCCCTCGTGCCGCTGCCGCCGGTTCCGACGACGCGCGCAGCCCCGGCGAGCCGCTCCCGCGGGGGCGCGCGACGCGACCCAGCCCCGAGATCACACGCGATCGCGCCGCGTCCCCCCACCGCGCCGCGTCCGCCGTCGCCCGGCGAAAGCCACGCGGCGCGACCACCCCCACGGCGCGGGACCCGTGTCCGGCCGCCCGCGACCGGAGATCGCGACGGCGCACGGGACCGGAACCGCCACCGCGCACCGGGAGCCGCAGCGGATCCACGTCCGGCCCCTGAGCCGACATGCGCAGCGGGCGCGGAGCAGCGACCTCCAGCAGCTCCTTCTCCCAGCGAGGCGCCTCCGCACGCAGTCGTCGACGATCCTCCAAGGCATTGCGCACCCGCCCCAGAACGCGCCCCAACGCCCGATCGTGGGTCCGGTCCTCCAGCGATGCGACGACCACCCGGGTCGCCTCCACGTCCGCGTCGCCGACGCCGAGCACGAACATGGGCCGTCCGTCGTCCCCGACCCACCACTGCCCCTCTTCCGCTCGGTCCGCGGGCAGCTCGCCCAGTCCGCGCAGCATGCTGACGACGAGCGTCACGGCCTCGCCGTTCGGCAGATCGCCGTCCTCCGCGGCGCGCCGAGCGGTCCACTCCTGCGCGGTGCAGACGCACCACGGCAGGAGCACGTCCTGCCCATCGAGGCGCAGCGCCAGATCCCGAGGCGCCGCGATGTGCTCGGCGCCGGCGTAGCGCCATCCCGGCCACGCGAGCAACGCACCCGCGTCCATCCGAACAGCGACCTCCGCTCCCCGTGTGACCAGCTCCCCCGCGAACGGGCCCTCCCCGTCCGCCAACGTGCGCACCACCCGGTGCACCCCCGCGACGGCGGCCGCTCCCCTGTGCTCTTCCATGAAGCCATCTCAGCCGTCCGGGCGCCTCGGCGGCGGCGGCGAGGCGCAATCGGTGCAGTCCTCGGCGGCGCGACCCCCTGTGCAGGACGATCGGGGTCTTGACGAACAGTCGGATCGGAGCGGTAGGCGCGCCGTGGAATCGGTAGGCTGGAAGGCATGGCAAAAAGTCCCTCCGCGACGGAGAAGCAGCCCGGCTTCTTCTCCCAGCTGCGCTCGCTCTTCCGCTTCACGCGCGAGGTCTACTCGTGGCTGCCCTGGGCTCAGATCGCGCTTCTCATCATCGGCGTGCTCGTCGGCCTCATCGTCGGATACCTGATCCCGCCGTTCCAGATCTGGAGCCTCGTCCTCTGGGGCGTCACAGGCCTGCTCGCGGGCGTGCTCGCCTCGATGTTCCTCATGACACGGCTGTCGACCACGGCGATGTACCGCAAGATCGACGGTATGCCCGGCGCTGCGGGTCACGTCGTCAGCACCGCGCTGGGCCGCAGCTGGCAGGGCTCCGAGGTGCCCGTGGGAGTGAACCCCAAGTCGCAGGATGCGGTCTATCGCGCGATCGGCCGCGGCGGCATCGTCGTCGTCGCCGAGGGGGCGCGGGGACGCCTCACGCGCCTCGTGAAGGACGAGCGCACGAAGGCCCTCCGGGTGGCGCAGGGAGTGCCGGTGAACGTGTTCTACGTCGGTCACGGCGAAGACGAGGTCCCCATCGACAAGCTCGCGTCCACCATCAAGAAGCTTCCCAAGGCGATCGACAACGCCACCATGGCGGCCGTGATCAAGCGGATGGAATCCGTCTCGCAGTCCGTCGCCTCGCTGCCGATCCCGAAGGGCATCGATCCGCTCAAGGCGCGCGCGCCGCGCCCGCGCTGAGAATCCGTCCCGGACGACCGAGAAGCGCCCGATCCCTCCAGAGGGATCGGGCGCTTCTCGTCGGGTGCGCGTCGCGCTCAGGCCGACGCGTCCGGCAGGTGCTCTTTGCGGAGCTTTCGCACCTTGGCCCTGCGGCGGCGGCGCTCCGGAATCATCGAGCGCATCTCGTCCAGCTTGCCGAAGCAGAGCAGTCTGTCCTCGTCCTCCAGAACCACGTGCTTGCGCGGATTCGGGATCACCGTCACCCCGCGATGCAGGGTCAGCACCGTGATGTCCCGGTCCCAGAGCCCGAGGTCGCCGAGCTGCTTGCCGACCTGCTCGGCGCCGGCGTGGATGACGAGCTCGGCAACGCCGTATCCGGTCGACACGCTGAGCCGCTGGCGCACGTCGATCTCCGGGAAGTTCACCTGGTTGGCGATGTAGTCGATGATGGCGCCCGCGACGTCGAGGCCTGTCGCCGCCTCGATCCCCTGCAGTCCCGGCGACGAGTTGACCTCCATCACCAGCGGGCCGTCCTCGCCCTCCAGCATGTCCACGCCCGCCACGCGCAGACCCATGATCTGCGCGGCGCGGACGGCGGTCTGCTCGTAGAGCGGGTCCAGGGTGACGGCCTCGACCGTGCCGCCCCGATGCACGTTGGAGCGGAACTCATCGCCGTTGGCCACCCGACGCATCGCGGCGACCACGCGGTCCCCGACGACGAGCGCGCGGATGTCGCGCCCGCGGCTCTCCGCGATGAACTTCTGGATCAGGACGTTCTGCTTCGTCGAGTGCAGGGTCTCGATGATGGCCTCTGCGACCTTGACCTGCGGGGCCAGGATCACGCCGATGCCCTGGGTGCCCTCGAGCAGCTTGATGACGACCGGCGCCCCGCCGACCCGCTCGATGGCCGGACGGACATCGGCCCGGTTGCGCACGAACGCGGTCGGCGGCATGGCGATGTTGTGCCGGGACAGGATCTGGTTCGCCCGCAGCTTGTCGCGCGCGCTGGAGATGCCGTTGGCGGTGTTCGGCGTGTAGACGTCCATCTGCTCGAACTGGCGGACGACGGCCGTGCCGAAGTAGGTGATCGAGTTGCCGATGCGCGGCAGGATCGCGTCGTAATCGCTGAGCCGGCGGCCGCGATAGTGCAGATCGGGTTCGTCCGCCGTCAGGTCGATCGCGAAACGGAGGGTGTTCAGCACCTTGATCTGGTGCCCGCGCTGGAGAGCGGCCGCGCGGAAGCGCTGAGTGGAGTAGGACTGCGGGGCGCGCGAGAGCACGGCGAGCTTCACGGTGGATTCCTGCCAGGATAAGAGTGTGGACCGGTCCCCCAATTCAAGCACCCTTATCGGGTGGCGGGAGTGGGTGACCCTCCCGGACGTCGGAATCCCCTGGATCAAGGCCAAGGTCGACACCGGCGCCCGCAGCTCCTCCCTGCACGCGCAGCACATCCGCGAGTTCGAGCGCGACGGCGCGCCCTGGGTCCGCTTCGACGTGCGTCCCTGGCAGGGCGCGCATGAGCTCGTGCCGGTCGAGCTGCCTGTGTTCGACCGGCGCGACGTGCGCTCCTCCTCCGGGCACGCCCAGAGCCGGCTCGTCGTGCTGCTCGATCTCGTTCTCGTCGGACGGCGGGTCACCGCGGAGGTGACGCTGAGCAACCGGAGCGAGATGGGCTTCCGGATGCTCATCGGCCGGGAGGCGCTCCGTCAGGGCTTCGTGATCGACCCCGCGCGCTCGTTCCTGGGCGGCAAGGCACCGAAGACGTTCCGCCGCCTGAACCGCGGCCACGAGGTCGTCTGAGGCCGCGCAGGGACGTTCCGACGGATCGGTCAGGCGCGGATGAGGGTCGTGCCCGCGGCCTTGTCGTGCAGGCCGCGCTGATCGGCGTCGAAGATCACCGCGGGGATCACGAGGACGAGCAGGATCGTGCGCACGATCGGGCGCCAGAGCCCGACCCAGGCGCCGCTCATCGTGACGACACGCATGCCGACGAGCCGATGGCCCGGGCTGCCGCCGATGGTCGGGATGAAGAGGATCTGCAGGATCGCGAACACGATCATCGGAGCGAACTGCGTGATCCCCCCTTCCTCGGGAAGGGCGAACTGCCGGAAGCCGAGGAAGGCGGACGCGATGATCGAGGCGGCCGCGTAGTCGATGAAGAGCGCGGCGACACGCCGGCCGAGCCGTCCGACGCTGCCCGATCCCGTGGCCGGGAGCCCGAGTCGCTCACCGGGATAAGACTGTGCGGGATCGGACATCTCTCCAGCCTAGGCGTTCGGGACGGCGCGTCCCGACGGTCAGCCGAGCGACCTCGGAGCCCGTAACATGGCCGAAACATTTCAGACACGATCACGTCATCCCCCGTCCGTAACCTGCTTGCAGGTCGCTCGACCGTACCCGTTCCCTCAGGAGTTCATGCATGTTCACTGATCCCGCCGAACTGATCGCGTACATCCGCGACAACGACGTCAAGTTCCTCGACATCCGCTTCACCGACCTCCCGGGTGTGCAGCAGCACTTCAACATCCCCGCCTCGACCGTGGACGAGGACTTCTTCCGCGACGGCCAGCTCTTCGACGGCTCCTCGATCCGCGGCTTCGCGTCGATCCACGAGTCCGACATGCAGCTCATCCCGGACGTGACCACCGCGTACCTCGACCCGTTCCGCGAGGCGAAGACGCTCATCATGGTCTTCGACATCTACAACCCGCGCACCGGCGAGATCTACAGCAAGGACCCGCGCCAGGTGGCCAAGAACGCGGAGAAGTACCTCGCGTCCACCGGCATCGCAGACACCGCCTTCTTCGCCCCCGAGGCCGAGTTCTACATCTTCGACGACGTCCGCTACGCGGTCACGCCGAACGGGAGCTTCTACTCCGTCGACTCGGAGGAGGGTGCCTGGAACACCGGTCGCGAGGAGGACGGCGGGAACCTCGGCAACAAGACGGGGTACAAGGGCGGCTACTTCCCCGTCGCTCCGGTCGACAAGACGGCGGATCTGCGCGACGACATCAGCCTGAAGCTCATCGAGTCCGGTCTGGTGCTCGAGCGCGCCCACCACGAGGTGGGCACCGGCGGTCAGCAGGAGATCAACTACCGTTTCGACACGATGGTGCATGCGGCCGACGACATCCTGAAGTTCAAGTACATCGTCAAGAACACGGCCGAGCTGTGGGGCAAGACGGCGACGTTCATGCCCAAGCCGCTCTTCGGCGACAACGGGTCGGGCATGCACACCCATCAGTCGCTCTGGAACGACGGCAAGCCGCTGTTCTACGACGAGCAGGGCTACGGCGGGCTCAGCGACATCGCGCGCTGGTACATCGGCGGCCTGCTCAAGCACGCTCCGGCCGTGCTCGCCTTCACCAACCCGACCCTGAACAGCTACCACCGTCTGGTGAAGGGCTTCGAGGCGCCGGTGAACCTGGTGTACTCGGCCGGCAACCGGTCCGCGGCGATCCGCATCCCGATCACGGGCACCAACCCGAAGGCCAAGCGCATCGAGTTCCGCGCGCCCGACGCCTCCGGCAACCCGTACCTCGCCTTCGCGGCGCAGCTCATGGCGGGCCTGGACGGCATCAAGAACCGCATCGAGCCGCACGAGCCGGTCGACAAGGACCTCTACGAGCTCCCCCCGGAGGAGGCGAAGAACATCCCGCAGGTCCCGAACTCCCTGCTGGACTCGCTCGAGGCGCTCCGCAACGACCACGCGTTCCTCCTCGAAGGCGGCGTGTTCACGGAGGAGCTCATCCAGACCTGGATCGACTACAAGTACGAGAACGAGATCCTGCCGATGGCCCAGCGCCCGCACCCGTTCGAGTACGAGCTGTACTACGGCGTCTGATTCTCGCGAACGGATCCTGGAAGGGCCGATTCCGGTGACGAGAGTCATCGGAGCCGGCCCTTCCGGCTCTCCTGGCCCCTCCACGACCGTTCCTCCGTCACCGTCACCGTCGCCGTCGACGAGGACGCGGAGCCCGGATCGGTAGCGTGGAGACGTGAAGACGATCGGTGTGCTCGGCGGCATGAGCTGGGAATCCTCCCTCGACTGGTATCGGATGGCCAATGAGAGGGTGCGCGACGAGGCCGGTGGATACCACTCGGCGCCGATCCTCCTGGACTCCCTCGATTTCGCCGTGATCGAGGCGATGCAGGCTTCCGGGGACTGGGACGGCGCAGGAGACCTCCTCGCCGCGCACGCACGACGCCTCGAGGCCGCGGGCGCGGAACTGATCGTCCTCTGCACGAACACGATGCACCGGGTCGCCGACCGCATCGTCGCGGCGATCGACGTCCCCTTCCTGCACATCGCGGACTCGACCGCGGCGGCGATCGGCGCGGCCGGCCTGCATACGGTCGGGCTGCTGGGGACCGCGTTCACGATGGAGCAGGACTTCTACCGCGACCGGCTCGCGGCGCACGGGATCGCGACGATCGTCCCCGAGACCGACGATCGCGCGACGGTGCACCGGATCATCTACGACGAACTCGTGCACGGCATCGTGACCGAGGAGTCCCGCCGGCGCTACCGCGACGTCATCTCCCGCCTGGTGGATCGCGGCATCCAGGGCGTCGTCCTCGGCTGCACCGAGATCGAGCTCCTCGTCACATCGCAGGACTCCGCCGTGCCCGTGTTCCCGACCACCGCGCTGCACGTGGCCGCGGCCCTCGACGCGGCGCGCGACGGATCCCCGGCTCCGCTCCCCGTGAGGGGCGCCGATCAGCCGTAGAACAGCTTCTCGAAGTCGCGGCGGGCGCGGCGCGTGACAGCGAGGTACTCCTCCTCGACGGCGAGCCCGGAACGATCCGGATAGCCGAGGATGCGACCGACCCCGTCGAGCTCGCGGTCGTCGCTCGGAAGGAGGTCCTTCGTCTGCCCCCCGAGCAGGGTGATCGCCGAGCGCAGCCGGCTCGACAGCAGCCACGCGGCCCGGAGGCGCTCGCCGGCCGCGTGGGGCACGAATCCCTCTGCGACGGCGACCGCGAGCGCGTCCAGCGTCGACGTGGTGCGCAGACCCGGCACGTCGTGGGCGTGCTGCAGCTGCACGATCTGCACGAGCCACTCGACGTCGCTCAGGGATCCGGGACCGAGCTTCAGATGGCGCCGCGGGTCCACGCCCTGCGGGAGCCGCTCCCCCTCGACGCGCGCCTTGATCCGCTTGATCTCCCGGAGCGAGGCCGTCTCGATCGCCGCGGGGTAGCGGACGCTGTCGGCGAGCGCGGTGAAACGTTCTATGAGCTTGTGGCTGCCGGCCACCCCGCGTGCGCGCAGGAGCGCCTGCGCCTCCCAGGAGACGGACCACCGCCGGTAGTACGCCGCATAGGAGTCGAGGGAGCGCACGAGAGGGCCGTTGCGCCCCTCCGGTCGCAGGTCGGCATCGAGTTCGAGCGGCAGCCGATGGTCGGTGAGCAGTTCGCGCAGCCGGGTGACGATCCGCGTCGCGAGCTGCTGCGCACGCTGCGGATCGACGCCGTGCGGCTCGAAGACGAAGAGGACGTCGGCATCGGAGCCGAAGCCGAGCTCCGCCCCGCCGAAGCGTCCCATGGCGATGACGGAGAAGTCCAGCGCATCGTCCTCCGGCGGGACGACCTCCCGACGCACCGCGCGCAGGGCGGCCTGGATCGTCGCCTGCGTGATGTCGGTGATCCCCGCGGCGACCTCGTCGATCGTGAGCACGTCCAGCACGGCGCCCATGGCGGTGCGCAGCAGCTCGCGGCGACGCAGCGCCCGCACCGAGCGCATGGCGTCCGTGATGGTCTCGTGCCGGGTCTGGATGGCCCTGGCCTCCTCGTCGAGCGCGAGGGACGGCCTCGGACGCAGCAGGTCCGTGCTCTCCAGCCACGCGACGGACTCCGGGATCCACTCCATGAGCTCGCCGATGTAGCGCGACGTCGACAGCACCCGGGTGAGCCTCTCGGCCGCCCCGGAGGAGTCCCGCAGCATGCGCAGGAACCAGGGCGTGTCCCCGAGGCGTTCGCTGATCCGCCGGAAGGCGAGCAGCCCGTAGTCCGGATCCGTGCCGTCCGCGAACCAGCGGACCATGATCGGCATGAGATGCCGCTGGATCGTCGCCTTACGGCTGAGGCCGGCCGTCAGCGCGCCGATGTGGCGCAGGGCGCCGGCCGGATCCCGGAAGCCGATCGCGGCGAGACGGTCGTGCGCCTGATCCGTGGACAGGGAGCGCTCCTCCTCCGGCAGCGCGGCGACGGCGCTCAGCAGCGGACGGTAGAAGAGTCGGGTGTGCAGATCGCGCACCTCACGGCGCACGTCCTCCCAGACCCGACGGATCGCGTCGGCGCTGTCGGCGAGTCCCGTGGCCCGCGCGAGCACGCGCAACGCGCCCTGCTCGCGCGGGATGAGATGCGTCCGCTGCATCTCGCGCAGCTGCAGGCGGTGCTCGATGAGCCGCAGCACCCGGTAGTCGTGCGCGAAGAGCGCCGCCTCCGCCCGGCCGATGTAGCCGCCCGCGACGAGGGCGTCCAGCGACTCGAGGGTGCCCCTGGTGCGCAGCTGCGGATCGGTGAGGCCGTGCACGAGCTGGAGGAGCTGGACCGTGAACTCGATGTCTCGCAGCCCTCCCGGACCGAGCTTGAGCTGATACGGCACGTCGTCGTGCGCGATGTTCTCGGTCACGCGCTCGCGCATGCGCTGCACGCCGCCCACGAAGTCCTCGCGGGCGGCGCTCGAGAAGACCTTCGGTTGCATGGCCTGCACGTACTCGCGACCGAGCGTCGGATCGCCCGCGATGGCCCGCGCCTTGAGCAGCGCCTGGAACTCCCAGCTCTTGGCCCAGCGGTCGTAGTACGCGATGTGCGAGGAGAGCGAGCGGACGAGCGCACCCTGCTTGCCCTCGGGACGCAGGGCGGTGTCGACCTCCCAGAGCGCGGGTTCGGCTTCGATCCCGGAGAGGGCGCGCATGGTCTCTCTGGCCAGCCGGGTCGCGACGTCGATCGCGCGCGCCTCGGACAGGCGCTCCTCGTCGGCGGTGCCCGCGACGAAGATCACGTCGACGTCGCTGACGTAGTTCAGCTCCCGCGCGCCGGTCTTGCCCATGCCGATGATCGCGAGCCGCGTGAGCTCGACCTCGTCGCGGTCCTCGTCCGGCGCCTCCGCCACCGCGGTGCGCGCGATCGCGAGCGCGGCCTCGAGCGCGGCCGAGGCCGCGTCGGCGAGGGCGGCCGAGACTCCGTCCGTGGCGGCGACCGGGTCCTCCGCGGCGAGGTCGAACGCGGCGATCCCCGCGATCGCGCGACGGTACGCGACTCGCAGCCGGATCCGCGCCGCCGCTCCGCCGTCCTGTGCGAAGCCGTCCACGGCACCGACCGCGGCGAGCAGCGCCTCCCGCAATGCGGACTCGGTCGGCAGCGCCGCGGGGTGCTCCCGCACCGCGTCGATCTGCTCCGGACGCCGCTCGAAGAACCTCGCGAGTCCCGGGGACGCCCCGAAGACGCGCCAGACCCGCCGCCGCACATCGTCCTCCCGCAGCACCGACGCCAGGTCCTCGGGCGCGCGTCGCCCGAGATGGAGGAGTCCTGCGAGCGCCTCGTCAGGATCCGCGCTGCGGATTCCGTCGATGAGCTCCGGTGCCGGGATCCCGGTCAGCTCCGCGAGCTCGGTCAACCCCGCCGCCGCCTCGGACAGCTCGACGAAGCCGAGCCGTGCGAGTGCGGTCAGCGAGAGCGAGTCGGCGAAGCGCGGCATGACCCGTCAGAGCAGCTCGAGGTTGCTCTTGAGCTCGAACGGCGTCACCTGGCCGCGATAGGCCTCCCACTCCTTGCGCTTGTTCAGCAGCACGTAGTTGAAGACCTGCTCCCCGAGCGTCTCGGCGACGAGTTCCGACTCCTCCATGTACTCCAGCGCGTGATCGAGGCTCGCCGGGAGCGAGGCATAGCCCAGCGCACGGCGCTCGGTGTCGCTCAACGACCAGACGTTGTCCTCGGCCTCGGGCGGCAGCTCGTAGCCCTCCTCGATGCCCTTGAGCCCTGCGGCGAGCATGAGCGCGTAGGCGAGATACGGGTTGGCCGCGGAGTCGAGGGCGCGGTACTCGATCCGCGTCGACTGCCCCTTGTTCGGCTTGTACATCGGCACGCGGATGAGCGCGGACCGGTTCGCGTGCCCCCAGGTGACGAAGCTCGGAGCCTCGTCCCCGCCCCAGAGTCGCTTGTACGAGTTGACGAACTGGTTCGTGACCGCGGCGATCTCGTTCGCGTGGCGCAGCAGGCCGGCGATGAACTGGCGGCCCGTGCGCGACAGCTGGTACTTCGCGCCCTCCTCGTAGAACGCGTTCATGTCGCCCTCGAAGAGGGACATGTGCGTGTGCATGCCGCTACCGGGGTGGTTGCTGAGCGGCTTCGGCATGAACGTGGCGTACACGCCCTGCTCGATCGCCACCTCCTTGACGACCGTGCGGAACGTCATGATGTTGTCCGCGGTCGTGAGCGCATCGGCGTACCGCAGGTCGATCTCGTTCTGACCGGGGCCGCCCTCGTGGTGGCTGTACTCGACCGAGATGCCGAGATCCTCGAGCATGCGCACGGACCGGCGGCGGAAGTCGTGCGCCGTGCCGCCTGGAACGTTGTCGAAGTAGCCCGCCGAATCGACCGGCACCGGTCCCTCGGGGCCGAACTGCGAGGACTTCAGCAGGTAGAACTCGATCTCCGGGTGCGTGTAGAAGGTGAATCCGGCGTCCGCCGCCTTCGCCAGCGTGCGCTTGAGCACGTGCCTCGGGTCGGCCACGGCCGGACGCCCGTCGGGCGTCGTGAGGTCGCAGAACATCCGGGCCGTCGGATCGATCTCGCCACGCCAGGGCAGGGTCTGGAACGTCGTGGGGTCGGGCTGCGCGAGCAGATCCGACTCGAACGTGCGCGTGAGTCCCTCGATCGCCGAGCCGTCGAATCCGATGCCCTCCGCGAAGGCGCCCTCGACCTCGGCCGGGGCGATCGCGACGGACTTCAGCGTCCCGATGACGTCGGTGAACCAGAGCCGGACGAACTTGACGCCCCGCTCCTCGATGGTGCGCAGCACGAAGTCGCGCTGCTTGTCCATCCCGCTCACTGCGCGCCGCCCGCACCGCCCCAGTTGTCCTCGGCGGCGTCCTCCTCGGCCCACAGCCGGGAGCGCTCGCGGAGCACGTGCGGAGCTCGGGCGGCCTCCTCGGCCGTGTCGAACGGCCCGATGCGATCGAGCGACGAGGAGAGCATTCCGTGCTCCACCTGTCCGGTCTTGCTGTTGAACCAGTACTTGTCGTCGCCGAAGTCCTCGCCGTCGTACCGGTCGTCGTGCTGCGTGTCGCTCATCGCGTCTCCTCCAGGGTGGCCTGTCACGATCCTACTGGCCGCGCGATGGCTCGATAGGCTGTCACCATGGCAAAAGCGATCGGCGTGGACATCGGCGGAACGGGCATCAAGGCGGGTCTGGTCGACCTCGCGCACGGGACCCTCGAATCGGATCGGATCCGCGTCCCCACGCCCCAGGGCGCCGCACCGTCCGATGTGCTCGACGCGGTCAAGCAGGTGCTCTCCACGCTCGGGCTGGAGGACTCCGACCTCCCGCTGGGGGTCGCCTTCCCGGCGATCGTCAAGCGCGGTCGCACCCTCTCCGCCGCCAACGTCTCGAAGGACTGGATCGGCTTCGAGGCCGAGAAGTTCTTCGAGGACGGCCTCGGTCGCCAGATCGCCTTCGTGAACGACGCGGACGCGGCCGGCATCGCCGAGAGCCGCCACGGCGCCGCGAGGGACGCGCAGGGCCTGACGATCCTCACCACGCTCGGAACCGGCATCGGCTCCGCGTTCCTCTACGACGGGGTGCTCCTGCCGAACACCGAGCTCGGCCACCTGTGGCGCGATCACGAGTCCATCGAGAAGTGGTGCGCCTATTCGGCGATGGAGCGGGAGAACCTCTCGTGGGAGGACTGGTCGGCGCGCCTGCAGGAGTTCTACTCGCACGTCGAGTTCCTCTTCAGCCCCGACCTGTTCGTCGTCGGCGGCGGGGTGTCCAAGCACCCCGAGAAGTTCCTGCCCCTGCTGGAGCTGAACACGCCCATCGTCGCGGCCATCCACCGCAACTCCTCCGGCATCATCGGGGCGGCCTCGCTCGCCGCCGACTGAGCCGCCTCGATCCTCGCCCGCAGCGGCGACATCCACGAAGAGGCCCGGATCCGTGGGGATCCGGGCCTCTTCGTGTGAGGAACGGGCCGGCCTGTACGCCGGGTTCTGTTCCGGGGCCTCTCTCGAGGGCTCCCTTCGACGGTCATCTCTCTCGGCGACGCGTTGCCGCGCCGCTCCAGCGGCCTACCCGGGGACTCGGCGAGCCGCGTCGGCATCCCCTGTCTGGCCTTGCTCCGGGCGAGGTTTACCTGGCGAGCCGTGTCACCACGGCTCCCGGTGGTCTCTTACACCACCCTTTCACCCTTACCGCGCCCTCGCAGGACGCGGCGGTCTTCTCTCTGTGGCACTGTCTCGCGGATTGCTCCGGGTGGGCGTTACCCACCGCCCCGCTCTGTGGAGCCCGGACGTTCCTCGGTGCGGTCTCCCGCCACGCGACCGTCCAGCCGACCCGTTCGGATCCATTCTACGAGTCCTTGCCTGCGTCCTGAGCGATGCGCAGGTCCAACGGGACGTCGATCTCGAATCCGGGGAACAGCCGCCGCGTGGCCGCCTCCGCCGCCTCCTGCACGCACCGCGCCGCCTCCGCCGCCTGCTCGGCCGGGGCGTGCACGATGACCTCGTCGTGCAGGAAGAACGCGAGATGGGCATGGCGCGAGAACACGGGACCGGAGCGTCCCGCCGGGACGAGCGCTTCCGGCAGCGCGGACAGGCGGTGACGGATCTCGGCCAGCCACAGCAGCGACCACTCCGCAGCGGTGCCCTGCACCACGAAGTTGCGCGTGAAGCGTCCGCGATCCCGCGCCCGGCCGCGCGCCGCGCGCTCGTCGGTGCCGTCGGCCTCCGGATCGCTCGCCCGCGACTGCGCGGCGCTCCACGCCGCATCGGGCCGCGGCGATCCCCGTCCGAGCAGCGTCGAGACCACACCCCCGTCCTCGCCCGTCCGCGCGGCCGCATCCACGAGCGCCATCGCCCGGGGGAACACCCCGCGCAGGCGCGGCGCCAGCATGCCGCTGGGAACCGTCGTGGCCCCGTACATCGCGCCCAGCACGGCGTACTTCGCCTCCTGCCGCGTCTTCACGGCTCCCGAACGCACGATCCCCTCGTACAGATCGGTGCCCCGTGCTGCGGCGGCCATCGCCGCGTCCTTCGACATCGCCGCGAGCACGCGCGGCTCCAGCTGGGCGACGTCGGCGCACACGAGCACCCACCCCTCGTCGGCGCGCACCGCCGGACGCAGGCTGCGCGGGATCTGCAGCGCACCTCCCCCGCTCGACGCCCACCGGCCTGTGACCACGCCGCCGGTGAGATAGACCGGGCGGAACCGGTCCTCGCGCACCCAGTCCGCCAACCACGCCCAGCCGTTGGCCGTGAACAGGCGCGACAGCTTCTTGTACGCCAGCAGCGGCGCGATCGCGGGGTGATCGACCTCGCCGAGCTCCCAGCGCGAGGTCGACTCCACGAGGATCCCGGCGCGCCGCAGGGACCGCAGCAGCCGCGGCGGGCTGTCGGGATTCGCCGTGGGATCCTCGAGCGCTTCTGCGATCTGCGCCGCGAGGGCCGCCATCCGCGCCGGACGCGCCCCGGGCAGCGGACGCGCGCCGAGGGCGTCCACGAGAAGGGCCTCGTGCACGGAGGTGCTCCACGGCACGCCGGCCGCGGTCATCTCCTCGGCGACGAGCGCGCCGGTCGACTCCGCGACGCACAGGAGGGCGAGGCGTCCGTCGGGCGCCGTCGCGAGGGCGGCCCGCTGCCGGCCGAGCTCGGCGAGCAGCTCGTCGATCCCGGATCCTTCGGCCGCCGAGGTCTCGTCCTGCAGCGAGAAGAGCGCAGGCGCCGCGGCGACGACCGCGAGCGGATCGGTGCGGATCCATCGCGACGAGGCCGCGACGGGCGTCGCGAGGGCCGTCGTGTCGCGGAGGATCGCGTGGCAGAGGAGCAGGTCGTGGGCTCGCCGCAGGCGCACGCCGGCGGCGAGCAGCTCCGGGTAGACGTCCCGCAACGTCCGCACGATCCAGCGCGGATGCCGCCGCGCCTCCTGGCCCGCTACGAAGGCCGGCAGCCGGTCGGCGTCGATCGCCTCCCGCCCGATCTCCTCGCCGGACACGTCCAGGAGCACCGCGTGCCACCGTCCGCGCGCCGCGTCGCGCCCGAGCAGGATCTCGTGCGGCGACGGAGTTTCGATCATGTCTTCGAATGTACGCCGCGGCGATGACCTCGCGTGACGGCATGCGTCCGCGCGTGTCGCGCCGCGCTCCGCCAACCCGCCGCGATGTCACCGCCGCGGGTTAGCGTGGAGGAACCGGAGAGGAGCATCATGACCGCATCGCCCTTCATCGCCCACAACGGATTCGCGCTGCCCGCCCAGGGCCTCGGCACCTACGGCTTCCGCGGAGAGGCCGGCGCGCTCGCCGTGCGCAGCGGCATCGAGACCGGCTATCGATTGATCGACTCCGCGTTCAACTACGAGAACGAGGGCGCCGTCGGATGGGGAGTCTCGGGTGCGGCGGTCGACCGCGCAGAGCTCATCGTCACGACCAAGCTCGCGGGCCGTCATCATGAGCGGGCCAAGGCGCTCGACGCGATCGAGGAGAGCCGCTTCCGGCTCGGCGTCGACGCGATCGACCTTCTCCTGATCCACTGGCCGAACCCCGGCCGCGATCACTACGTCGAGGCGTGGGGGGCGCTGATCGACGCGCGCGAGCGCGGCCTGGTGCGGCAGATCGGCGTGTCGAACTTCCTCCCCGAGCACCTGGAGCGCATCGAGGACGCCACGGGCGTCCGCCCCGTGGTCAACCAGATCGAGCTGCACCCGCGCTTCCCGCAGACGGAGGCGGTCGAGTATCACCGTAAGCACGGCATCGTCACGGAGGCCTGGAGTCCGCTCGGGCGCGCCGGGGACATCCTGGACGACCCGGTGATCGTCGACGTCGCCCAGGCGCACGGCATCAGCGCGGCACA
The DNA here is from genome assembly GCF_945952435.1 of uncultured Microbacterium sp. Classification (GTDB taxonomy): domain Bacteria; phylum Actinomycetota; class Actinomycetes; order Actinomycetales; family Microbacteriaceae; genus Microbacterium. Next base: position 141,783 of record NZ_CAMFHZ010000004.1, on the reverse strand, counting down.
GGCGGTGCTCGCCTGGCACGCCTCGCGCGGAGTGGTGGCGATCCCGAAGGCGGCGACCCCGGAGCATCAGGCGCTCAACCTCATCGCGTCGGGCGTGCCTCTGACGCCCGACGAGGTCGCGGCCATCACCGCACTGGGCGTGCCGGACGGCCGGCTCTTCGGGGCGGATCCGCGCACCCACGAAGAGCTCTGAGTCCGCGGCGCCGGTCGGTCAGTCTTCGACCGGCGCGCTGCGCAGACCGGACTCCTCCGTGCGCACGAGGATGCACCCGCACTCCGGGCAGGAGACCACGTCGTCGTCGGCGGCCTGGCGGATCGTATTGAGATCGGTGCCGGAGAGCACCATGCGGCACCCTTCGCAGGTCCCTCGACGCAGCAGCGCCGCGCCCGCGGTGCGCCCCGAGCGCCGCTCGTACTCCGCGAGGAGGGACGGCGACACCGAGTCGATCAGGGCGGCACGATCGCGGGCGAGCTGCTCGCCCTGCGCGACCGCGGCGGCGATCTGCGCCTTGGACTCCGTCGTCAGCCGCGAGCCCTCCGCCATCGTCTCGTCGATGAGCGCCTGCTGCGCGGAGACCGCCGACTCGGCCTCCTCCAGGCGCCCCATGATGTCGAGCTCGGCATCCTCGAGGTCGCTGATGCGGCGCCCCAGGCTGGCGATCTCCTGCTCGAGCGCGACGGCGTCCTTCGGATTCTGCGTCGCGGCGAGTCGTTCCGCGTCGCGGTCCCGGCGCTGGGCGGCCAGCGCGGCGTCCGACTCGAGCCGCGCGAGCTCCGCGGCCACGTCATCGCGCGTCCCCGCGAGCGCGGTGAGCTCGCGCAGCTGTCCCTGACGCTGTGCCGCGAGCTCGTTGATCCGGTCGCCGTGCACGGGATGCGTGCGCGTGTACTCGGACTGCACGATGCGGCGGTCGACGTCGGCGATGTCGAGAAGCACCAGCTGGTGCGCGGGGTTGGCCTTCACGGGATCCAACCTACGCCAGCGCGCCCGCGGCGGGGATCAGGCGGTCACGCCGTCCAGGTAGAACCAGCGCCCTGCTTCGCGGACGAACCTGCTGCGTTCGTGCAGCACACCTCGACCGCTCGCGTCGCGGTGGACGGCTTCGAACTCGACGACCCCGTCCGTGTCGAAAGGGCCCCCACGCTCGACGTCGAGGACATCGAGCCTCAGCCAGCGGACGTCGTCGTCGAGGTCCAGTGCGGCGGGCCTCGTGGAGGGGTGCCAGGACCTCAGGAGGTACGCGGCGTCGCCGAGGGAGAACGCGGAGTAGCGGGAACGCATCAGCCGCTCCGCGGTCGGCGCGGGCCGTCCGTCGAGGATCGGACCGCAGCAGGATCCGAGCACGTCGCCGCTCCCGCACGGGCAGCGGCCGGATGCCGTCGCGGTCACACGCCCATCCGATCGAGCGCGCTCTCCAGCCGCTCGACCGTGCCATCGATGTCGGTGAGCTTGTCGAGACCGAAGAGGCCGATGCGGAACGTGGAGAAACCCTCCGGCTCTCCGCAGTGCAACGGCACGCCCGCGGCGACCTGCACCCCGGCCTCGCGCCAGCGCGCTCCGCTGCGCAAGCCAGGATCCGTGGTGTGCACCACGGCGACGCTCGGCGACTGGAATCCGTGGGCGGCGACCGATCGGAATCCCCGCTCGTCGAGCAGCAGCCGCACCCTGCGGCCGAGATCCCACTGCGCCGCCCGCAGTTCCTCGAACCCCCGAGCGCGCGTCTCGGCGGAGAGAAGCGCATTGTGCCGCAGCGTATCGGTGGGCATCGTCGCGTGATACGGCGCCCTGCCCGCGCGGTACTCCTCCGCGATGAAGAGCCAGCGCTCCAGATCCAGCGCGAAGCTCGACGACGTCCGCGCGTGCACCGCGTGGATGCCGGCCTCGGCGAGCATCACGTATCCCGCGCCGGGCGATCCGCTCCACCCCTTCTGCGGCGCGCTCAGCAGCACGTCGACCCCGAGCGCGGCCATGTCGACCCAGAGCGCGCCGGACGCGATCCCGTCGAGGACGAGCAGTCCCCCCGTCTCGTGCACGGCGTCGGCGAGCGCCCTCACGTACTCGTCGGGGAGCAGGATCCCCGACGCGGTCTCGACGTGGGGCGCGAAGACCACCTCGGCACGGTGCGCGAGGATCGCGGCGACCACGTCGTCGATCGGAGCGGGGGCCCACGCCGACGCGGGACCGTCGCCGTCCGGTCGCGCCGCGCACACGACGACGTCGTGCGTGATGTCGCCCGCGTCGAGGATCTGCGACCACCGGTACGAGAACAGGCCGTTGCGCACGATCAGACAGCGTCGTCCCGTGGCGAACTGCCGGGCGACGGACTCCATCGCGTACGTGCCGCCCCCGGGCACGATGGCCGTCGCGGTCGCGGCGTATGCCGCGCGCAGATCGCCCTGCAGGCTCTGCATCGCGTCGACGAAGCGTGCGGACATGTGGTTCAGCGAGCGATCCGTGAACACCACCGAATACTCGAGCAGACCATCGGGATCGACGTCATCGTGGGGAAGGTCCATGTCTCCACCCTGGCACGGAGAGGGAATCGGTGGGCCCTGCCGGGATCGAACCGACGACATCCACGGTGTAAACGTGGCGCTCTACCAGCTGAGCTAAAGGCCCTCGCCGGGAAGTCTAGCGGCGGGCCGCGCACGGACCGGGACCGCGCCGACGCCGTGCGCCGGCGTCACGGGATCGGGACTAGGCTGTGTGCGGCGCGCCTTGTGCGGAGTCGACAAGATTTCCCCCTGCGCCATCCCGATTTCGTTGGCTCGACCAGCCAGACAGACGAAAGGCCTCCTGTGACTGTTCACGACCAGGATCCGTACTCCCAGGGACCGCTCGACAGCGATCCCGAAGAGACCAGCGAGTGGCAGCAGTCGCTCGACGAGCTGGTCGACGCGAAGGGCCACGGACGCGGCCGCGAGATCATGCTCAGCCTGCTGAAGCGCTCCAAGGAGCTGCACCTCGGCGTGCCGATGGTCCCGACCACCGACTACATCAACACGATCGCGCCGGAGAACGAGCCCGCGTTCCCCGGCGACGAGGAGCTCGAGCGCCGGTATCGTCACTGGATCCGCTGGAACGCGGCGGTCACGGTGCACCGTGCGCAGCGCCCCGGCATCGGCGTCGGCGGGCACATCTCCACCTACGCCTCCGCCGCGTCGCTCTACGAGGTCGGCTTCAACCACTTCTTCCGCGGCCAGGACCATCCCTCCGGCGGCGACCAGATCTTCTACCAGGGCCACGCCTCCCCCGGCGCGTATGCCCGCGGCTTCCTCGAGGGCCGGATCACCGAGCAGCAGCTCGACGCGTTCCGCCAGGAGAAGTCGGGGGCGCCGAACGGCCTGCCGTCCTACCCGCACCCGCGGATGATGCCGGAGTTCTGGCAGTTCCCGACGGTGTCGATGGGTCTCGGACCGATCAACGCGATCTACCAGGCGATGACGAACAAGTACCTCGCCAACCGCGGCATCAAGGACGTCGCCGACTCGCACGTGTGGGCGTTCCTCGGCGACGGCGAGATGGACGAGGTCGAGTCGCGCGGCCAGCTCCAGGTGGCCGCGAACGAGGGCCTGGACAACCTCACCTTCGTGATCAACTGCAACCTGCAGCGCCTCGACGGCCCGGTGCGCGGCAACGGCAAGATCGTGCAGGAGCTCGAGAGCTTCTTCCGCGGCGCCGGCTGGAACGTCATCAAGGTGGTGTGGGGCCGGGAGTGGGACGACCTGCTCGCCCGCGACACCGAGGGCGCGCTGCTCAACCTCATGAACGTCACCCCGGACGGCGACTTCCAGACCTTCAAGGCAGAGTCCGGCGCTTACGTGCGGGAGAACTTCTTCGGCCGGGACGAGCGCGCGCTCGCCCTGGTGAAGGACTACTCCGACGACGACATCTGGCACCTCCGCCGGGGCGGGCACGACTACCGCAAGGTGTACGCGGCCTACAAGGCGGCGATGGAGCACAAGGGTCAGCCGACCGTCATCCTCGCGAAGACCGTCAAGGGCTACGGCCTCGGCCCGCACTTCGAGGGCCGCAACGCGACCCACCAGATGAAGAAGATGACGCTGGACGACCTCAAGCTGTTCCGCGACACCATGCACATCCCGATCTCGGACGCGCAGCTCGAGGCCGACCCCTATCGCCCGCCCTACTACCACCCGGGCGAGAACGACGAGACGATCCAGTACATGCTGGAGCGCCGTCGCGACCTCGGCGGATTCCTGCCCGAGCGGCGGATCACGCACGTCGACCTGGAGCTGCCGCAGGACAAGGATTACGCGCTGCCGAAGAAGGGCTCCGGCAACCAGGAGGTCGCCACGACCATGGCCTTCGTGCGCATGGTCAAGGACCTCATGCGGGTCAAGGGCTTCGGCGAGCGGATCGTCCCGATCATCCCCGACGAGGCGCGCACCTTCGGCATGGACGCGTACTTCCCGACGGCGAAGATCTACAACCCGAACGGCCAGAACTACACCTCGGTCGACCGGGAACTGCTTCTCGCCTATAAGGAGAGCCCGCAGGGACAGCTCATGCACGTGGGCATCAACGAGGCGGGCGCTGTCGCGGCCTTCACCGCGACCTCGACGGCGTACTCGACGCACGGCCAGCCGCTCATCCCGATCTACATCTTCTACTCGATGTTCGGGTACCAGCGCACCGGCGACGCCTTCTGGGCCGCCGGGGACCAGATGGGCCGCGGGTTCATCATCGGCGCCACCGCCGGGCGCACCACCCTGACCGGTGAGGGCACCCAGCACGCGGACGGCCACTCCCCCCTGCTCGCCTCGACCAACCCCGCCACGCTCGTCTACGACGCGGCGTACGGCTACGAGGTCGCGCACATCGTGCAGGCCGGCATCGAGCGCATGTACGGCGGCGACCACCCGGACCCCAACGTCATGTACTACCTCACGGTCTACAACGAGCCGATGCGTCAGCCCGCGGAGCCGGAGAACGTTGACGTCGAGGGCATCCTCAAGGGTCTGCACCGGATCTCGGTCGGCGAGGGCGACGGTGAGCGCGTGCAGCTGCTCGCCTCGGGCGTCGGCGTGCCGTGGGCCGTCGAGGCCCAGGGGCTGCTCCTGCAGGACTGGGGCGTCTCGGCCGACGTGTGGTCGGTGACGAGCTGGAACGAGCTGCGCCGCGACGGTCTCGCCGCCGACGAGCACAACTTCCTCCACCCCGAGCAGGAGCCGCGCACGGCCTACCTCACGGACAGGCTCAAGGACGCGCAGGGGCCGGTCATCGCGACCAGCGACTACATGCACGCCGTTCAGGACCAGATCCGCCAGTGGGTCCCCGGTGCCTACTACACGCTCGGCGCCGACGGTTTCGGCTTCGCGGACACGCGCGCCGCGGCGCGGCGGTTCTTCAAGATCGACGGTCCGTCCATGGTCGTCCGCGCCCTGCAGGCGCTCGCCGATCAGGGCAAGATCGATCGCGCCGTCGTCGGCCAGGCGATCGCCAAGTACGACCTGTACAACGTGAACGCGGGCACCAGCGGCAACGCGGGCGGCGAGAGCTGAGCCGCGCCCGCCGATGAGCAGATCCTCCGAGATGGACGGCACGACCGAGGCGACCAAGCAGGAGACCCTGGCGTGGCTGCGTCGGATCTCCGGCGATCTCGCCACGGCGACGCTGCAGCGTCTCGAGGACTCCCTGCCGTGGTACGCCGAGATGCCACCGGCCCGACGCTCCGCCGTCGGGCTGGTGGCGCAGGCCGGTATCACGTCGTTCATCCAGTGGTACGACGACCCGACCTCGACGCCGTGGATCGCGGCGGACATCTTCGCCGCCGCGCCGAGAGAGCTGTTGCGCAGCGTGAGCCTGCAGCAGACGCTGCAGCTCATCCGCGTCACGGTCGAAGTGACCGAGGAGCGCGTGGCCGGCAAGGGCGGCCATCTCCGCGACGCGATCCTGCTCTACTCGCGCGACGTGGCGTTCGCCGCCGCGGACGTGTACGCCCGTGCCGCGGAGGCGAGAGGACTCTGGGACGCGCGCCTCGAAGCCCTGGTCGTCGACTCGATCCTCACCGGTGAGGCCGACGAGGAGCTCCCGAGCCGGATCGCCGCGCTGGGATGGCACGGGCACGGCGAGGTCTGCGTGATCGTCGGGACCACGCCGCCCCAGTTCGACGTCGATCAGATCCGCCGCACCGCACGCAAGCTCGCGGTGGACGTGCTCATCGGTGTGCAGGGCTCCCGCCTCGTCCTCGTCGTCGGCCGCGCCAAGCTCGAAGGGCGCGAGGACGGGGGTGCTCCGGAGGAGATCACCTTCACCGACATCGCCCGGACGCTGGAGCCCTCGTTCGGGCCCGGCTACGTCGTCGTCGGCCCGGCCGTCGCCGCACTCGTCGATGCGGGCCAGAGCGCGAGAGCGGCGCTGGCGGGTTTCGCCGTGGCCCGCGCGTGGCGGGGAGCTCCGCGCCCGGTGGATGCGGACGAGCTGCTGCCGGAGCGCGCGATCGCCGGGGATCCCCTCGCGAAGCAGACGCTCATCGAGCGCGTCTTCCGTCCGCTGCACGATCACTCCACCGACCTCGTCACAACGCTGTGGAGCTACCTCGACAACGGACGCTCCCTGGAAGCGACCGCGCGGGAGCTCTTCGTCCATCCCAACACCGTGCGCTACCGGCTCAAGCGCATCAGCGAGGTCATCGGCTGGGATGCCACTGGACCGCGCGAGGCGTTCATCCTGCAGACCGCGCTCGTCCTCGGCACGATCGGGATCACGGAGCCGGCCCGGCGGGGACTGCGACCGCGGCGTCCGCGCTGACCCGGCCCCCGGCCGCGCGGCGATTCGACCCCTCCTCGCCGCGCGTCGACAGACGCACTGTGGATCCCGCACAACCGAATCTCTGTTTCTTGTGAGGGTTGTGCCACCGGTTCCCGCGAATCATTGGCAGACTGAGGAGGTGATCGTCTTCGCCTGCCCCGGACAGGGTTCTCAGACCCCCGGCTTCCTGACTCCCTGGCTCGAACTCGACGGCGTCGCCGACGATCTCGCCGCATACTCCGACGCCGCCGAGGTGGATCTGATCCAGCACGGCACCGTCTCCGATGCCGACACGATCCGCGACACCCGCATCGCGCAGCCGCTCATCGTCGCCGCCTCGCTCATCGCCGGCAAGGCGCTGCGGGACCAGGTCGGCCGCGACCCCGACGGCATCGCCGGACATTCGGTGGGCGAGCTCGCCGCCCTCGTGGGGGCGGGCGTCGTGTCCGCCGTCGAGGCGATGCGCCTGGTCGGCATCCGCGGGCGGGCGATGGCCGATGCCGCCGCGGCGACGCCCACGGGCATGAGTGCCGTCGTGGGCGGCGACGAGGAGGCCGTCCTCGCGCTGCTCGCCGAGCTCGGGCTCACTCCCGCGAACTACAACGGTGGCGGTCAGATCGTGGCCGCCGGGGCTCTGCCCGCCCTCGCCGCACTCGCCGACGCCCCCGTCCGGGGGTCCCGGGTGATCCCGCTGCAGGTCGCGGGCGCGTTCCACACGGCGTACATGGCCCCGGCCGTCGAAGCGCTTCGCGCCGCGGTCGCCGACGTCGCCCCCGCGGATCCGCGGATCCCGCTCTGGACCAACAAGGACGGCTCGGTCCTCACCGACGGCGCCACCGCCCTCGCGAACCTCGTGAGCCAGGTCTCCTCCCCCGTGCGATGGGACCTGTGCATGGCGTCCTTCGCCGAGCACGGGATCACCGGTCTCGTCGAGCTGACGCCGGCCGGAGCGCTCACCGGGCTGGCCAAGCGCGGCCTGCGCGGGGTCCCCGCCGTCGCGGTGAAGGGCCCGGAAGACCTTGCTGCAGCCGTCGCGCTGCTGCAGAACGGAGAAGTCGCATGACCACGCTCAAGCAGGCCACGGGGCCGGCGCACACCCGGATCTACTCCGTCGGCGCGGCGCGCGGCGAGAACGCCGTGCCCAACGAGGACCTGATCGGCCCGATCGACTCGAGCGACGAATGGATCCGCCAGCGCACGGGCATCATCACCCGCACGAGGGCCGTGCCCGAGACCGACGCGATCGACCTGTCCACCGCCGCGGCGACGGAGGCCATCGAGAAGTCGGGGATCGCCCCCTCCGACATCGATCTCGTCATCGTCGCGACGATCAGCAACCCCAAGCAGACCCCGTCGGTCTCCGCGATCGTCGCCGACCGCGTGGGCGCGAACCCGGCGGCAGCGTACGACCTCAACGCCGCGTGCGCGGGCTACGCCTACGCGGTCGCCCAGGCGGACGCGCTCATCCGGGCGGGCGCCGCGCGATACGCCCTCGTGATCGGCGCGGAGAAGCTCTCCGACGTCGTCGATCCGACCGATCGGAGCATCTCCTTCCTGCTCGGCGATGGCGCGGGGGCGGTCGTGATCGGTCCGAGCGACACGCCCGGCATCTCCGCGACCGTGTGGGGGTCGGACGGATCCAAGTCCGACGCCGTCGGGATGAACCACACCCTCACCGAGTTCCGTGACGGCCTGGCTCCCTGGCCGACGCTGCGTCAGGACGGCCCGACGGTCTTCCGCTGGGCGGTCTGGGAGATGGCGAAGGTCGCGAAGAAGGTGCTCGAGGAAGCCGGGATCGAGGCCTCGGACCTCGCCGCGTTCATCCCGCACCAGGCGAACATGCGCATCGTCGACGAGTTCGCGAAGCAGTTGAAGCTGCCCGAGACGACCGTCATCGCGCGCGACATCGCCACGACGGGGAACACCTCGGCCGCCTCGATCCCGCTGGCCACCCACCGCCTGCTCCAGGAGCACCCGGAGCTGAGCGGTGGCCTCGCCCTGCAGATCGGCTTCGGCGCCGGACTCGTGTTCGGCGCGCAGGTCGTCGTCCTGCCGTGACCGCGCGGGGCGCGCCTGGTTCGGGCGGCGGCGCCTCCTAGACTGTTCTCCGGTTCCGAAACCATCCCATAGAAAGAGGAAATCATGGCTTTCAGCAACGACGAGGTCCTCGCCGGCCTTGCAGAGCTCATCACCGACGAGACCGGCATCGACGCGTCCGAGGTCGCTCTGGAGAAGTCTTTCACCGACGACCTGGACATCGACTCCATCTCCATGATGACGATCGTCGTCAACGCGGAGGAGAAGTTCGGCGTGACCATCCCCGACGACGAGGTCAAGAACCTCAAGACCGTCGGTGACGCCGTGAACTTCATCGTCGCCGGCCAGGAGTGACACCTGTGGATGCCACCCCCGCACCCGCGGGGCGTGGCATCCTCCGCCTCCCCCTTTCACGGACTCCTGATCTCCGACGCCGCCGCGGCACCGTCGCAGGATCCGCGCACACCCCCTCCCTGAGAAGGAACCACGCATGACCAAGCGCATCGTCGTCACCGGCATCGGCGCCACGTCCGCCCTGGGCGGCACCGCCCCGGAGAACTGGGCGAACCTGCTCGCCGGTGTCTCCGGCACGCACACCCTCACGCACGACTGGGTCGCCGAGCACCAGCTCCCCGTGACCTTCGCCGCAGAGGCGTCGGTGCGCCCGGAAGAGGTCCTGCCGCGGCACGAGGCCAAGCGCCTCGACCCGTCCGTGCAGTTCGCCCTCATCGCCGCGCGCGAGGCATGGGAGGACGCGGGATCCCCCGAGGTCGCCCCGGAGCGCCTCGGCATCGACTGGGCGACGGGGATCGGCGGCCTGTGGACCCTGCTCGACGCCTGGGACACGCTGCGGGAGAAGGGTCCCCGCCGCGTCATGCCGCTGACGGTTCCGATGCTCATGCCGAACGCCGGCGCGGGCAACCTCTCGCTGCACTTCGGCGCCAAGGCCTACGCCCGCACGGTCGTAAGCGCCTGCGCCTCGAGCACGGAGTCGATCGCGAACGCCTACGAGCACCTGCAGGACGGTCTCGCCGACGTGGTGATCGCCGGAGGCGCGGAGTCCGCGATCCACCCGATCACGATGGCCGCGTTCGCCTCCGCGCAGGCGTTGTCGCGCCGCAACGACGATCCGGAGCACGCCTCCCGCCCCGGTGCGATCGACCGTGACGGCTTCGTCATGGGCGAGGGCGGGGCGGCCCTCGTGCTGGAGACGTTGGAGCACGCCCTGGCCCGCGGGGCGAAGATCTACGCCGAGATCGTGGGCGGCGGCGTCTCCGCCGATGCGTACCACATCACGGCCAATGACCCCAGCGGAGCGGGAGCCACCCGCGCCGTGGAGCAGGCCCTCGCCCAGGCGGGGGTCCGGCCCGACGAGGTCACGCACATCAACGCGCACGCCACCTCGACGCCGGTCGGCGACCCCAACGAGTACGAGGCGCTCAAAAGCGTCTTCGGCCCGCGGATCGACGAGATCCCGGTCTCGGCGACCAAGGCGTCGACCGGGCACCTGCTCGGCGGAACCGGCGCGCTCGAGGCGGTCTTCACGATCCTCGCGCTGCGCGACCGTGTGGCACCGCCCACGATCAACATGACCGAGCCGGATCCGGCGGTGCCGTTCAAGCTGTCCGTCGAACCGCAGCCGCTCGGCGAGGGCCCTCAGATCGCGATCAGCAACTCGTTCGGCTTCGGTGGTCACAACGCTGTCGTGGCGTTCCGCTCCTACGACGACTGAACCCTGCGCGAGATCGCCCCGACGGCTCCGTTCTCGGAGCCGTCGGGGCGATCCCCTCTCTTCGGTTGTGATCTTCTGTTGTTCTCTCCGGTGACGGACCGGGGATTCGCTTTCTCGGGTTCCGGGACCCTGCCCTCCGACCCCCGATAGTCGCGCCTCCTCCGATCCTCGTCCCTTCGTGTCGCGCCCCGCCTGAGGGACGGAACGCGACACGAGTCCTCGACCTACCCGACCTTGTGCAGCCAGACGACGCGCGCGTCGTCGCCGGCGTGCCGGAACGGCTCCAGCTCCTCGTCCCATGCCGCGCCGAGAGCCACGTCCAGCTCGCGCTGCAGCTCCGCGATGCTCCCGGCCGAGATCTCCATCGCGTAGCGGATCCGGTCCTCACCGACGACGACGTTTCCCGCCGCATCGGTCTGCGCGTAATGCACGCCCAGATCGGGCGTGTGCAACCAGCGCCCGCCGTCGCTGCGCGGTGTGGGGTCCTCGGTGACCTCGAAACGCAGGTGCTCCCAGCCGCGGATCGCGGTCGCGAGCGCGGCACCGGTACCCACCGGGCCGTCCCAGTAGAACTCCGCCCGCCGCGCGCCGTCGAGCACGGGCTGCTCCGTCCATTCGAAGTTGACGGCGCGCCCGATGGCGCGGCCGACCGCCCACTCCAGGTGCGGGCAGAGCGCGCGCGGTGCGGAGTGGATGTACACCACTCCACGTGCTTGTGCTGTCGCCATGGTCTTCTCCGTTTCATCAGGTGCGTCTTCCCCTACGACCTGATCCGCGAAGCACGGCGTCTATGCGTTTATGCGCCCCATTCTCACCGATGAGCGCCCGAATCACAAGTGTGTAACTTGATTCCCCTCCGCCCCGCTGCTCCACGCCCAGGCGCGGGATGGTGCCCAGCGCAGCGATGGGGCCCCTCCGTCACGCTGGTTCGGGCCTGGCGGGCCGCCCGAAGAGCGGCGAGACTGCGTGACGGAAGGGCCCATCGAGGAGGGGACGGACCCCGTGCGGAGCGAACTCGGGAGGCTTACGCCTCGCTCATAGCGATCTTCTCCTGCTGACCCTTGGCGGCGTAGTAGGCGGCACGGGCGGCGTCCCGGCGCGCCTGCTCCTCGTAGCCGGCGTCGAGGATCTCCTGGGCGACCTCGTAGTTCTCGACGTCCTGGGTCCCGTGGTACTTCTCGATGTACGCGTCCAGCTCCGGGCCGGACGTCCACGACGTGATGAGGCAGTACCGCGGCTCGGTGCCGTTGTGGGTGGCGGCGTGCCAGAGGCGCTGGGTGTCGACGATCAACTGGGCGCCGGCGGGGAGCGCGATGCGGTACTCGACGCTCGGGTCGGTGCGGTTCTCGCGCAGGACGAAGTAGCTGTCCTTGTCGTCGGTGAGGTTGAAGAAGCCGCGCACGACCCAGCCGGTGCCGTCGGGGTTCAGGCGGTTGTTGTCGTCCTGGTGCAGGTTGTAGAGGCACTCGCCGTAGGGCGTCGGCTGCAGCTCGATGACGCGGCAGCGGCCCACGTTCGCGCCCGGCTCCTGCGCGCGGCGCGTGAGGTTGGGGGCCTTGGCGGTCTGCGACTCGATCCAGACGCCGTCCTTGTCCGTGCGCGGGGGCACGTGGTTCCAGAAGCCGTTGCACTCGATCTCGCCCTTGGCCGAGGCGAGCGGCGCGAAGCGGGTGTCGCCCGAGGACTTCCAGTCGTTGTACTCGATGTCGAGCCACTCCTTGGGGTCGAGCTCCTGGTTGTAGCTGTCGAGGACGACGAAGCCCTTGTCCTCGAGGGCGGCGGACTTGATGTATGCCATGAGCGAGTCATGTCCTTTCATAAGGGGCCAGCACGTTTTAACAGGCCCTTCTTAGGACAGCCTAACATCGAGGGGTCGGAGCGCTCCGGAGGGGCGCCGTGAATAACCATGCGGCCTCCGACCCCGCAAATAGACTGGTCTCGCACGCCACCGATCCGAGGAGCAGCACAGCAGCATGAGCACGGCCACGAACGTCGAGGCAACCGCGGTCAGCACGATCGAGTGGCTCTCCGAGGACTCCACCACGATCGTGGTCCCGGTCTATCAGCGGCAGTACCGCTGGGACATCGGCGGATGCGAGAAGCTGCTCTCGGACATCCGCGCCGTCGCCGCCGAGGACGACACGCACCGGCACTTCATCGGTTCGATCCTCTCCGCGGAGGACCACGCGCACCCCGACGCCGACCTCATCCTCATCGACGGCCAGCAGCGGATCACGACCCTCATGCTGCTGATCGCGGCGCTGCACCACTCGGTGCGCGACGCGGATCCGGATCTCGCCGAAGAGCTCGGTCGAGTCCTCGTCCGCGCCGACGATCCCGGGCGCACGCGCCTGCGTCCGCACGAGGCGTGGGCGCACCTGTTCGAGTCCGTCGTGCTGGACCGGCGTGAGGACCTCGACCGGGAATCGCGCTTCGACGACAACTACGCCTTCTTCCGCTCGCAGGTGCACCCGGAGGAGGCGGCGGACATCTGGCGCGGGCTGAAGCGCCTCGAACACGTCTCGATCACGCTCGGGGCCGCGGCCAGCGCCCAGCAGATCTTCGAGAGCCTGAACTCCACGGGCGAACCGCTGCGCGATCACGAGCTGATCCACAACTACGTGCTCATGGGCCTCTCCCATGCCGAGCAGGAGCGGGTGGAGAACGACTACTGGCTGCCCATCGAACGCAACACCGGCGAGGCGATCGGAGCCTTCTGGCGGCATCTGCTCATCATGGCCACGGGGCGGGAGGTCACGGTCGACGGCGAGCACGGCGTCTATGGCGCGTTCCGGCGGGAGTTCCCCTTCACCGGCCTCGACGATCTGCACCGTCACGCGCGCGGGTGGCGCGAGTTCTCGGAGCTCTATCGCGTGCTGCTGGATCCGTCCCGCGAAGAGGACCCCGAGATCCGGCGCCAGCTCGCATACGTCAACACGTTCGGACGCTCGACCTATCCGCTCGTGCTCCGCGCGTACCGCGACTATCAGCAAGGGGCGATCGACAAGGACGAGCTGATCCTGACGCTCGAACGCATCCAGTCGCTGCTCCTGCGCCGCGCGATCGTGGGCGTGCCGAACGAGCGTCTGATCGCCCGGCTGTGCCGCGCGCGCGTGGAGGGCTCGGACGCGCTGCGCCGGGCCTTCACCCGGATCACCCCGTCGGACGAGCGGGTGCGCGTCGCGCTCAAGTTCACCGATCTCCCGCACGCGGCGTACGTGCTCGGCCGGATCCAGCAGGTCGCGGATCCGTCCGGCTTCGACGTGGAGCACCTCGTACCGCCGATGCCCCACGACGGCTGGACCGGCGATGGCGTGCGCGCCTGGAACGACTACACCGAGGACGAGCAGAACAGCCACCGCGCTCTCGCCGGCACGCTCGGGAATCTGACCCTGCTCGAACAACCGCTCGCCGAGCGGGTGTACGGGGCGTCGTTCCCCGACAAGCGCGAGGTCTATCGCCGCAGCGCCGTCGCCGAGAACGCGACGCTCGCCGGCCTCGACGCGTGGGGCACCGCCGCGATCGCCGAGCGCACCGCCGCGCTCACCGACGCGTTCGTGCAGATCTGGCGACGCCCCGACCTGGGGGAGATCGACGACGACGGGCTGACGCCGATCCTCGACGCGGTCCGGCGCCGCGGCTTCCCGACCGGCTGGGAGCGCGAGTTCGACTACGTCGAGTACCGCGGAGAGCACTGGGAGGTCTACGACGTCAAGTACCTCTTCAACCGGGTGTTCCGGCGCGGCTGGACCGACACGCGCGAGGCACTCCTCGCGTACAGCGCCGAGCACGGCGGCCCGATCTATGAGGCGAAGGCGTGGAAGGGCCAGTGGGACGATCTCGACGAGGACCACTTCCTCTACATGGGCTGGGACTCGAAGTACATGATGGGCGCGATCCAGGGACTGCTGGAACGGTCCGGACTCGCCGCAGAAGTGTTCGTGAAGTACTCCTACATCGGGAATGTGATGTGATGGCCGTGATCGCGAAGCCGGTGCTGCGCCGCCGGATGATGGACCTGGTGCTCGAAGAGCACACGCTGACCGTGCCGCTGGTCTGGTCGGATCCCACGGATCCGCGGACGATCGACGTGTTCGCCTCCGTCGTGACCCGCCCCGGAGGCGAGGACCTGCCCTATCTCGTGTTCCTGCAGGGCGGTCCGGGATCGGAGGCGCCCCGGGCGTTCCACAGCCCCGGCTCGCCGTCCTGGCTGGACCAGGCCCTCGCCGAGTACCGGGTCGTGATGCTCGATCAGCGGGGCACCGGTCGTTCGACCCCCGTGGGAGACGGGATTCTCGAGAACGGCACGGAGGCGGTCGCAGAGCATCTCACCCACCTCCGTGCCGACGCGATCGTGCGCGACTGCGAGGCGATGCGGGAACACCTCGGCGCAGCGACCTGGAACGTGCTCGGCCAGTCGTTCGGAGGGTTCACGACGCTCGCCTATCTCTCGACCGATGCCTCCTCCCTGGATCGCGTCTACATCACGGGCGGGCTGAGCACGCTCACCCGATCCCCCGACGAGGTCTACGCGCTCTGCTACGACAAGATGCGCGCCGCCTCGGAGCGCTATTACCGGCGCTTCCCCGAGCACCGGCATCGGATGCGCCGCCTGGTCGACCTCGCCGACGCGGGAGGGATCGTGCTGCCCAGCGGCGAGGTCGTCTCCCGCTCACGCCTGCGCTCCGCCGGATCCGCGTTGGGGACCGACGACGGCTGGCAGACGCTGTGGCAGCTGCTGGAGCAGGATCCGACGTCGCAGGCCTTCCGCTACGACCTCGCCGCGGCGATGC
The DNA here is from genome assembly GCF_945952435.1 of uncultured Microbacterium sp. Classification (GTDB taxonomy): domain Bacteria; phylum Actinomycetota; class Actinomycetes; order Actinomycetales; family Microbacteriaceae; genus Microbacterium. The sequence goes on along the minus strand of NZ_CAMFHZ010000004.1, from coordinate 126,446 downwards.
CGTTCGGCGGGCGCAACCCGCTGTACTTCGTCTTCCACGAGTCGAGCTATGCGAACGGACATGCCACGCGGTGGGCGGCGGAACGCGTGGAGCCCGCCGACTTCGCCGAGGACGCGACGCTCTTCACCGGGGAGCACGTGCGCGAGGAGTGGACGCGCACCGTCCCCGCATTCCAGCCCTGGCGCGATGTGACCCTGGCCCTCGCGGATCACGCGTGGCCGACGATCTACGACCCCGCCGCGGTGGCCTCCTCCGGCGCCCGCGGCGCAGCGAGCGTCTACGTGAACGACGTGTACGTCCCGCTGGAGTATTCGCTGGAGACCGCGGAGCTGCTGCCGGACGTACGGCTCTGGATCACCAACGAGCACGAGCACAACGGCCTGCGCACCGGACGCGTGCTCGAGCGTCTCATCGCGCTCGCCACTGATCGCCGGATCCGCTGAACCTCGGCGGGGACGAGCCGGAATCCGACGCGAGGACGAGAAGAGGGCGACGGCCTGCCCGACCGTCGCCCTCCGGCGCGTCCGCTGGGGACGACGCGCCTCTCCCTCCGCCTGCTGTCAGGGGGTGCGGCGCCCGGTCATGGACCGGATCAGCCAGGCGATCACGGCCAGGACCAGGAGGATCAGACCCACCCAGAGCAGGAAGTTGAGCGACTGCACAAAGCCACCGGTGATGGCCAGGATGATGGCGATCACGACGATGACGATGAAGAGGATGTTCATGACGGACTCCTTCCGTGCCGTTCACGGATGTGAGGGCACGGTTCACGGTATCGAGCGGTACGACCGACGAAGAGGGGCTTGACGCCACGCGGCGTTCTGTGCAGGGTCCAGGAGCACGGCGATATCGGCCCACGAAGCGCCGAGACGGCGCCGAGACCGCGCGCTCGCGGTCGGAGGGGCGCCCGCGCACCGGTATCCTCGGAAGTCCGGGGCGGTGGCCAAGCTGGTGAAGGCAGTGGGCTCATAACCCAACGATCGCGGGTTCAAGTCCCGCCCGCCCCACGTGACGACTGCGGCTCAGTCCGGCTCCGCGCCGCGGTGGGTGCGCGTGTGCTCGCGGTAGATCCGCGCGTTCTCCCTCAGTTTCTGCCGCTCCTCCGCGGTCAGTGCGCGCCGCACCTTCCCGGGGACGCCGGCGACGAGCGAACCGTCGGGCACCTCCGTGCCGCCGAGAACGAGCGCGCCCCCGGCGATGAGGCACTCGGATCCGATCACCGCACCCGACAGCACGACCGCGCCCATGCCGATGAGCGAGCCGTCGCCGATACGGCAGCCGTGCACGACCGCGTTGTGCCCGACGGAGACGTCACGACCGATCCACACGGGGTGTCCCTGATCCACGTGCACCGAGACGTTGTCCTGCACGTTGCTGCCCTCGCCGATCGTGATGGCGTCGGAATCGGCCCGCAGCACCGCGTTGTACCAGACGCTCGATCCCTCCCCGATCGTCACCCCGCCGACGACGCGCGCGCCGGTCGCGAGGAAGGCGGTCTCGTGGATCCGCGGGGTGCGTCCGGGCAGGGACAGGATCGTGGCGTCGTCGCTCATCCTCCGACTCTAACGAGCGCAGGCCCGGTCAGCCGGTCAGACCCATCGCGGCCTTGAGCGCCGCCGTGTACTGCGGGGCGAGGGAATTGGCGAAGGTCACGGTGAGATGGTCCTGATCGCGGTAGATGTTGGCACCGCCCACGACCGTGCGACAGGTCTCGTCGTCGCAGAACACCCGGGTGAAGTCGAGCAGGGTGACGCCCTTCTCCCCCGCCGCGGCCTCCCGCAGCGGGTCCTTCGCGGTGAGCACGTCGGCGCGCGCTCCGACGCAGGCGCTCTGCGCGCGGGTGCGCAGGCACTTGTTCGGATCGGTCTCCCAGACGGGGTTGTCGACGACCGTGACGATCGGCGTCCCCTTCGCGGTCTGCATCCGCCACGCCTCGCGATAGCCCGCGACCGCCGCATCCCTTACGGAGTCGTGTCCCGCCGCCGAATAGGGCGTCGTGGACAGCGCAGCCGTGAAGATCACGTCGAAGTGCTTCTTGTCGAGTTCCTGGGCGACCGCCTGACGGTACTGCGTGCACGCATCGCCGAACGCCCCGCCGGTGCTCAGCGGCGTCGTGTTCCACGGACACGCGCCCTTGAAGTACGTCGTGAGATGCCACCCCTCGCGCTCGGCGATGCCCTGGAAGGTCGTAAGCAGCTGGAAGGCGTGGCTGTCGCCGATGAGCGCGACCTGCTTCGCCGACGGATCCTTCGACCCGAACTCGCACGAGGTCGCCCGGGCGTCGTTGAGCTGGACGAAGCACTCGGACTCGCTCGGACGGTCCACCCCGGCGAAGCCAGGAGCGGGCAGGATCTCGGCCGTCTTCGTCCCCGCGCAGGACGCGTCGAGCACGACCGCGGCGCCGAAGCAGGGAGGCGGATCCGCGCGGAGCTGCGCGATCGCCTGCACGCCCTCGTCGTACGTCGACGCGTTCGCGACCCATCCGCCGCCGGCCACACCGGCGACGACGACCATCGCGGCCAGTGCCGCCCACAGCGAGACCCTGGGACGACGCGCCGTGAGGGGCTTCCAGGTGCGCACCGGATCCTCAACGAAGCGCTTGGTGAGCCAGGCGAGCACGAAGCAGATCGCGACGAGCGCGACACGATGGTAGATCGTGAGCCCCCAGAACGGCACGGAGGGCGCGATGATGATGAGCGGCCAGTGCCACAGATAGAGGCTGTACGAGATGTCTCCCGTGAACCGCATCGGCCGGATGGCGAGAATCCGTGTCGGGTACCACCAGCGATCGGTGTTGGAGGCGGCGATCACGGCGCCCGCCGCGAGCGTGGGAAGGGCGGCCATGTAGCCGGGGAACGGCGTCTGCCCGTCGAAGCGGTAGATCACGACCAGCAGCACGATGATGCCGAGCCAGCCGAGCACGAAGCTCCCGACCGCGTTGCGGATCCGCAGTCGCGGGACGAGCGCGAGCAGCGCACCGACCCCGAACTGCCACATCCGACCGAACGTCACGAAGTAGGCCGGCGCGGGATTGGTCAGGGTGAAGACGACGCAGAAGACGAAGGACGCGATGGAGACCACGCCGATCGCCACGGCGGCGGCGCGCAGGCGCGACCCGCGGAAGAACTTGACCGCGATCCATGCCGCCAGCAGCATGATGAGCGGCCAGAGCATGTAGAACTGCTCCTCGAGCGAGAGCGACCAGTAGTGCTGCACCATGGTCGGGTCGCCCGAGTGGGCGAGGTAGTCGGCGGAGTCGAGGGCGAGATACCAGTTCTCCACGTAGAACGTCGAGGCGACGATCTCCTTGAGCTCGGCCGGGAGCTGCGAGAGCGGGGAGAGCACGGGGATCGCCGCGACGATCGCGCAGAACAGCAGCACGAGCAGCGAGGCGGGCAGCAGGCGACGGGCACGTCGGGCCCAGAACTGCCCGAGCTTCACCGAGCCCGTGGATGTCAGCTCACGGGCCAGATGCGCGGTGATGAGGAAGCCCGAGATGACGAAGAAGATGTCGACGCCGACATACCCGCCGGTGAGCCTGCCCGGCCAGAAGTGGTAGAGCACGACCGCGAGCACGGCGATCGCGCGCAGACCCTGCACGTGCGGGATGAAGCCGGAGCCGACCTTGGCCGCCGCGGACGTACGGGAGCCGCGCAGCGCCGCTCGGGAGATGTTGCCTGCAGATGCCACCAGACGAACCTATCCCGGATCCCTGTTCCGGCCCGATCGCCCACGCGGACCCGCGCGGCCGAGGTCTGAGGCGAGGCTCACCGAAACAGCCCGTGACCTGCGAGTTAGCGTTGCCTCAGCTTGCTTGCGGAACAAAACCTGCCGAGTAACGTTGAGGTAAGCCACACGTTCCGACGACTCGAGGAGACTCCATGAGCAATGCTGAGACCACCACCGCCACCTCCGTCGACCCGACCGTCGCCGCGGGGGCGGCCCAGTTCCTGACTCCTGTCGTGCTCGGCCTCGAAGCCCTCACGGTCAACGGCAAGCAGGCGCACTGGCACGTGCGCGGGGCCAACTTCGTGGGCGTGCACGAGCTGCTCGACACGATCGTGGAGCACGCCGGCGACTTCGCCGACACCGCCGCGGAGCGCATCGTCGCCCTCGGCCTGCCGATCGATGCCCGCCTGTCGACGGTCGCCGAGAAGGTCGGCGCCACCCACGTCCCCGCCGGCTTCACGAAGTCGGACGAGCTCGTCCGGGCCGTGATCGCGGACATCGACGAGGTCATCGCCCACGTCAAGGCCGCTGTCGAGGGCCTCGACGAGATCGACCTCACCAGCCAGGACGTCGCGATCGAGATCCAGCGCGGCCTCGAGAAGGACCGCTGGTTCCTCGTGTCGCACATCGCGGCCTGACCCGTTCGAAGGCGCCCGACCGCAGCGGTCGGGCGCCTTCGTCGTCTCCGGCGAGGTTCAGCCCAGGTGCGTCAGCCGTCCGCCGACCAGCGTCGCCCGGACGGGCATGCGACGCAGGGTGGCGGCATCGGCGGCGGACGGATCCGCGTCGACGAGCACGAGGTCGGCCGCGCCGCCGGGCAGGACGTCCGCCTCTCCGGTCGTCCCGCCGTGCGTGCTGGCCGCGATCGCCGTCGCCGCATCCAGACGCTCCTCCGGACGCCACGGCGCACGACCGTCGTCCGTGCGGTGCACGGCGGCGGAGATCGCGTGCCAGGGATCGAGCGCGGCGACCGGGGCGTCGGATCCGAAACGGAGCGTGGCCCCGGCGCGATGCAGGGATGCCAGCGGATACACGAGCGCCGTCTGATCCGCCCAGAGCTCGTCGGCCGCATCGCGATCGTCGAGGGCGTGCTGCGGCTGGACGCTCGCCGCGACCCCCAGTCGGGCGAACCGCGCGAGGTCGCCGTGCCGCACGAGCTGAGCGTGCTCGATCGTGCCCCGCGCCCCCGTGAGCGTGAACGCGTCGAGCGCCGCGGTCACGGCGGTGTCGCCGATCGCGTGCAGCGCGATCCCGAGTCCCGCACCCGTCGCGCGCAGCAGGAGCTCCTGCAACCGCGCCGGCGACACGGTCATCACGCCGTGGTTGTGCGGGTCGTCGGCGTAGCCGTGGCTCACGGCGGCGGTGCGCGTGCCCAGGGAACCGTCCGAGATGATCTTCAGCGGCCCCATCCGGACGAGACCGTGCGGATCCTCGGGGATCGGGTCCCCCGTCACGAGGCCTTCGGAGATCGCGCGATCCAGATCGTGCGGGTAGACCGCGAACTCGACCCGGTGGCTGTCGAAGCCCGCCCCGAGCCGGCGCGCCCACGCCTCGGCGTTCCAGGCCATGTCGAAGTCGACGAGTCCGACCACTCCCCGCGCGGCGGCACGGCGCGCCGCTGCGGCCACGGCGGCGTCGGCGACGCCGTGATCGGCCGCGTTGAGTCGACGGGAGATCTCGAACGCATCCTCCTCGCGGAGCACTCCGTCGGTCGGCGCCGCGAACCCCTCCCGACGGAAGGCCGCGCCGTTCATCCACACGCTGTGCACGTCGGCGTTGATGAGGTAGGTCGGGGTCTCACCGGTGCGCTCGTCGAGCATCGCGAGGTCAGGGCGGTCCCCCCAGCGCACGTCCCGGAATCCCGCTCCGACGCGGCGTCCGTCCCCGAGAACCGGCGCCCCGGCCATGAGCGCGGCCGCCTCCGCGGCGCTGCCGGCGCCTGAGAGGTCGACGCGCTGCGCCGCGAGCGCCCATTGCACGGTGTGCACGTGATGATCCCAGAGCCCGGGGAGCAGCCAGGCGCCGTCTCCGTCGAGCGTCTCCCCCTCGACACGCAGCGCGCCGGCAGGCGCGACGTCGGCGATCCGCCCCGCCTGCACCGTCACGTCGACGGGACCGTCGATCGCCAGCAGACGCCGGGCGCCGGTGGCGATGCGCGCACCCCGGATGACCGTGACATCCGACCCGATCCCCGCGGTCACGCCCCGATCCCCCGCGCAGCGAGGCGGGCGTCGTGCGCGCGCTGCATCTCGTCGGCCAACCTGCCGTCAGCGTAGACGCCGTCGCCCCGCAGATTCAGGATGACGTTCTCGATCACGTCGTCGGCCTTGTTCTGGCTGAGCTTGCGCTTGGCGACGACCCGGGTGGGCGTCAATCGGAAGCCGATCGTCCCCGCCTCCATCCGTCGGACGAACGCCTCGTCGTTCGGGGGCGTCCACATGCCACGCGGGTCGTCCCGGGGCGCCTCGAAGTGCGCGACGAGGTGGTCGAGCACGCGCAGGTTCTCCGCGGAGTCCAGCAGCTGCGGGACGCCGGAGAGGTGCACGGCGACGTAGTTCCACGTGGGTACCGCGGCGACGTCGCCGTACCAGCCCGGGGAGATGTAGCCGTGAGGCCCCTGGAAGACGACCAGCAGCTCCTGCTCCCCCAGCCCGAGCACGAGATCATCGGGACGTCCGACGTGCGCCACGATCGACAGGTCGTCACGATCGGGGTCGAGCAGCACCGCGTAGTGCGAGGCCGTCATGCCGTCCGCGTCCCGCCCGACGAGCGTCGCCCAGGGGTTCTCCGCGATCACGCGGCGGATCTCGGCGAGATCGGTGAGGGCGAAGCTCGGGTTCTGACGCATGGAACCAGCTTAGGATCCCTCCGCCGCCGAGCTCGTTGAGCCAGGAGGCCGGGGGCGAACGAGACGAGACGTCGCGCTCTCGGAACCGCACCGCGTTTCGTCTCGCTGCGCTCGCTCAACGACCCCGAGGGAAGACTCGCTCAACGACCCCCGGGAAGACCGCGTTTCGTCTCGCTGCGCTCGCTCAACGGCCACAAGGGGGGAAGAGAGACGGGACGCATCGGAGCGGGGCCGAGCGCGCATCGACGCCGTCACGCCTGGCAGCGGGGGCACCAGTACAGCTTGCGGGCGCCGATCTCCTCGAGCACGATGTCCGTGCCGCAGATCCGGCACGGCAGTCCTGCACGGTGGTAGACCCAGTGCCGATCGTCGCGATGCGCCATCGCGGCCCGGTACTGCTCGGGCGTCAGGTCGTCCATGGTCATCATCTGCCCGGTCTCCACGCCGATCGCGAGGAGGCGGACCCAGTCGCGCCAGAGGGCGCGCACGGTCGCCTCCGGCACATCCCGGCCCGGCGTGTGCGGGTTCAGTCGCGCCCGGAACAGCAGTTCCGCGCGGTAGACGTTGCCGATCCCGCTCACCACCGCCTGGTCCATGAGCAGCAGCGCGATCGGAACGCCACGCCGACGCACCGCCGCGACGAAGCGCTCCTCGCCCTCGCCCGCGTCGCCGACGAGGGGATCGGGACCGAGCTTCGCCACCGTCGCCAGCATCTCGTCGGTGGTCTGCAGCACGCAGGCAGTCGGCCCGCGCAGATCGGCGCAGGTCGTGTCGGTCAGCAGCCGCAGCCGCACCTGCCCCACGACCGGAGGCGGCCACTCCGCGCCATCGTCCGCGAGCCCCTTGGTCGCCTCCGACATGCGCACATGCACGCGGGTCCTGCGGGGGGCGCCGATCGAGGACAGCGAGTTCTCGCCCGCGTCGTCCAGGATCGCCGTCTGCTCGCTCAGGTCGGTCCCGCGCTGGTTGGTCTGCCCCATGCGTCCGTTCGCGGAGGCGATCGTCGGATCGACCAGGATCTCTCCGGAGAAGTCCCATGCCCCGTAGAGGCCCAGATGCACACGGAGCCAGAGAGCGCCCTCCGCCTCCAGGAACATCTGCTTGCCGACGGCGTGCACGCTCTCCACCGTGCGGCCGTCGAGGAGCGCGGCGCCCTCGGCGAAGCGTCCCTGAGGACTGGACGCCGCCACGGGCTTCCCGACGAAATTGCTAGCGAACTGCCGCGCGATCCGGTGGACGGAATGGCCCTCGGGCATCAGGCGCGCGGATCCGGGAGCAGCGATCCGTCGCGCTCGAAGTCGGCGATCTGCGCGATCCGACGGACGTGCCGCTCCTCGCCGGAGAACGGGGTAGCGATGAACCGGTCGATGAACGCCGTGACCTCCTCGAAGGTGTGCTGGCGCGCGCCGATCGCGATCACGTTCGCGTCGTTGTGCTCCCGGGCGAGCTCGGCGGTCGCGATGCTCCAGACGAGAGCGGCGCGGATCCCCTCGACCTTGTTCGCCGCGATCTGCTCCCCGTTGCCGGAACCGCCGAACACGACGCCCAGCGCCTCGATACCGGCACGCTGATCGGCGATCGTCGCCTGCGCGGCCCGGATGCAGAACGCGGGGTAGTCGTCCAGTGCGTCGTACTCGATCGGACCGTGGTCGACGACCTCGTGTCCCGCCTCCGCCAGGTGGCGCTGCAGCTTCGTGGAGAACTCGAGACCGGCGTGATCGGTGGCGATGTGGATGCGCATGGGTCAATCCTACGGAGCGCCGACGCGCGCGCAGGTCGCGCGAGGGTCAGGGAGCGATGCCCGCGGCCGCCGGCTTGAACCCGGCCCGCACGTTCTCGCAGCAGCCAGGACGGCACACGTCGAACCAGGGCCCGAGTCCGGTCACGTGCGCCCTCTCGGCGGCCGGCCGCCCCTCCAAGCGTTCCTCGACGAGATCGACGATGCCAGCGACGAACGAGGCGGACACGCCCGGCGTCGGAGTGCGGGCGAACGCGAGCCCGGCCTCGGCCGCGGCGTCTTTGGCCTCGGTGTCCAGATCCCAGAGCACCTCCATGTGGTCGCTGACGAACCCGAGCGGCACGACCGCGACCGCGGTGCGGCCACGGGCGGGGAGCTCCTCGATGACGTCGCAGATGTCCGGCTCGAGCCAGGGCTGCGAGGCGGGACCGGAGCGGGACTGGTAGACGAGCTCCCAGGGCACGTCGGCCGCCGCGGGAAGAAGTTCCGCCACCCGGTGCATGACCCAGGCGGCGACCGCCTCGTGCTGGGCCGCGTACGCGCCGCCGGGACCCCAGTCCGTGTCGCGGGGGCCCGAACGCAGGGCGTCGTCGGTGGGCACGCTGTGGGTGGTGAAGAGCACCTGGATCGCCGCCGGCGAGGCGCCGTCGTCGGTGAACGCCGCGATCGCGTCGCGCACGCCCTCGACGAAGGACTCGACGAAACCGGGGTGATCGAAGAACGGGCGGATCTTGTCGATCGTCACCGTCTCGCCGAGGCCCGTCTCCTCGAGCACGCGTGCGAAGTCCTCGCGGTACTGGCGGCAGCTGGAGAACGAGCTGTAGGCGCTCGTCGCGAACGCGAGGAGGGTCGTGTCGCCCTCCGCGGCGGCTTCGGACACGGCCTCGGTGAGGTACGGCGTCCAGTTGCGGTTGCCCCAGTACACGGGCAGGTCGATGCCGCGCCGGTCCAGCTCGGCTTCCAGGGCCGCCTTGAGCGCCCTGTTCTGCGCGTTGATCGGACTCACGCCGCCGAAGTGCCGGTAGTGGTGCGCGACCTCCTCCAGCCGCTCGTCGGGGATGCCGCGGCCCCGCGTGACGTTCCGCAGGAACGGGATGACGTCCTCCTGACCTTCCGGTCCCCCGAATCCGGCCAGCAGGATGCCGTCGTAGGCGACGGCCGTCTCCACCCAGCGCGGTCCGCAGGCCGCGGCGGGAGAGGCGAAGGGGACGACGGGATCGGCGGAGTCATCACGAGAGGTCACCCGTCCATCCTCTCCCAGATCCACCTTTGCCCGCGCCGAACGCCGCGCTCGCGCGCACGGATCCTGCCTGCACGCGCCCTGGCGTAGGCTGAACGGGTTGCCGCCGGCGCCAGCAGCGCAGATCTTGCGGCCGAACCCCTCACCCCTGGGAGACTGAAGCAGTGCCTGGAGAGAACCTCACCCGCATCGAGGCGCAGGAGCGCCGTGCGATCGTCGACACCGAGTCCTATGAGATCGCGCTCGATCTGACCAAGGGCCCGGAGGTGTTCGGATCGCGCAGCGTCGTGCGCTTCGGCGCCACCCCCGGCTCCTCGACGTTCATCGATCTCATCGCGCGGGAGGTCCGCGAGATCACGCTGAACGGCGAGCCGATCGATCCGACCACCGCGTTCGCGGACGCGCGGATCCAGCTGGACGGGCTGGCCGAGCAGAACGTGCTCGTCGTCGACGCCGACTGCGAGTACACGAACACCGGCGAGGGCCTGCACCGCTTCGTCGACCCGGTCGACGGGGAGGTCTACCTCTACTCCCAGTTCGAGGTGCCCGACTCCCGTCGCGTGTTCGCCGTCTTCGAGCAGCCCGATCTCAAGGCGACGTTCCAGTTCACCATCACCGCACCCGCGGCGTGGAAGATCGTCTCGAATTCCCCCACGCCCGAGCCGATCCACCACGACACCTCGAACGGATCCGCATCGCAGGAGTCGGGCGCGGTGGCGACCTGGGGCTTCGAGCCGACGCCGCGCATCTCCTCGTACATCACGGCGATCATCGCCGGCCCGTACGAGCAGACGTTCTCCGAGCTCACCAGCGCCTCAGGTCGCGTGATCCCGCTCGGCGTCTACGGCCGCAGGAGCCTGTGGGAGTACCTCGACGCCGACTACATCTTCGACAAGACCCGCGAGGGCTTCGCCTACTACGAGGAGAAGTTCGGCGTCCCCTACCCGTTCGCGAAGTACGACCAGCTCTTCGTCCCGGAGTTCAACGCGGGCGCGATGGAGAACGCGGGCGCGGTGACGTTCACCGAGACGTACGTGTTCCGCAGCAAGGTGACCGACGCGGTCAAGGAGCGTCGCGTCGTGACGATCCTGCACGAGCTCGCGCACATGTGGTTCGGCGACCTCGTCACCATGAAGTGGTGGAACGACCTCTGGCTGAACGAGTCGTTCGCGGAATGGGCGTCGACCATCGCGACGGCCGAGGCCACCGAGTGGACCGAGGCCTGGACGACCTTCAACGCGATGGAGAAGACCTGGGCCTACCGTCAGGACCAGCTTCCCTCCACGCATCCCGTCGTCGCGGAGATCAACGATCTCGACGACGTGCAGGTCAACTTCGACGGCATCACCTACGCGAAGGGCGGCTCGGTCCTCAAGCAGCTCGCCGCATGGGTGGGCATCGAGGCCTTCTTCGCCGGTGTCTCCGAGTACTTCAAGAAACACTCGTGGCAGAACACCGAGCTCAGCGACCTGCTCGTCGAGCTGGAGCGCACGAGCGGACGCGAGCTCACCAGCTGGTCCAAGAAGTGGCTCGAGACCGCCGGCGTCAACACGCTCGCGCCCGTCATCGCGGAAGCGGCGAACGGCACGATCTCGCGTTTCGCGGTCACGCAGACCGCTCCCGCCGACTACCCGACGATCCGTCCGCACCGCCTGGGGATCGGCTTCTACGACCTCGACGCGTCGGGCGCGCTCGTGCGCACGCACAGCGTCGAGGTGGATGTGGACGGCGATCGCACCGAAGTGCCGGAGCTGCAGGGGCTGCGCCGTCCCGACCTGGTGCTGCTGAACGATCAGGACCTGGCCTACGCCAAGATCCGCCTCGACGACCGCTCGCTCGCGACCGCGGTCGCACACCTGGCCGACATCAGCGACCCGCTCGCGCGTTCGCTCGTCTGGGGCGCGGCCTGGGACCAGACGCGCGACGCGGAGAGCTCCGCGAGCGACTACATCGACCTCGTGCTGGGCAACATCGGGCGCGAGACCGAGTCGACGACCGTGCGCACGACGCTCGCCCAGCTGCAGACCGCGGCCGCCCTGTATGTCACGCCGGAGCACCGCGCCGCCGCCCGCGCGCGCGTCGCCGACGGGCTGTGGGCGCTCGCCCAGCAGGCCGAACCCGGCTCGGACAACCAGCTGCAGTTCGTCACGGCCTTCGCGAACGCGCTGACCTCGGCCGAGCAGGCCGGCGTCGTGCGCCGTCTCCGCGACGGCGATCTCGTGCTCGACGGTCTGACGGTCGACACGGATCTGTCCTGGCAGCTGCTCGTCGGCCTCGCCACCGTCGGCGCCGTGGACGGCGCGGCGATCGACGCGGCCCTCGCCCAGGACAACACCTCCAAGGGCGCGGAGTTCGCGGCACAGGCCCGCGCAGCGCTGCCCACCCCCGAGGACAAGCGGGCGGCCTGGGCCGCGCTGGTCGACAACGACGACCTGTCGAACACGATCGTGCGCTCTGCGGCGCTCGGCTTCACGCACCCCGCCGGGGCCGCGCTGCTCGAGCCGTTCGTGCCCCTGTACTTCGACCGCCTGCTCTCGATCTGGGAGGGTCGCACCTTCCAGGTCGCGAACTACCTCATCGTCGGGCTCTATCCGAAGGCGCTCGCCGACACGGCTCTGCGCGACGCGACGCGGGCCTGGCTCTCCGCGAACCAGGAGGCGGCGCCCGCGCTGCGCCGCCTCGTGTTCGAGAACCTCGCCGACGTCGAACGGGCGCTCGCGGCGCAGGCGCGCGACGCGGACGACGCCGAGGATCAGAACGCCTGACCGAGAGCGGTCCGAAGGGCGCCGTGGCGGATCGATCCGCCCGGCGCCCTTCGTCGTCCGCGGGCCATCGCGGCGACACCGCCCTGGCCCGCGGATCAGGAACCGCCAAGGCCCGCGGAACTAGGATCGGATGCGATGAACATCGTGCCTCTCGCCGACAAGCCCGCCACGGACTGGTGGTCGAAACTCGTCATCGTCCTCGGAGAAGCGGGGATGAACGTCTTCTGGTCGGTCGTGATCGTGGTGGTCTGCGGGCTCATCGCATACGCGCTGCGCTTCGTCATCCGCAGGGTCGTGCGCCGCATCGTGGAGGGCGCCAAGTCCAAGGCCAATGTCGACGACACCCAGGCGCTCGAACGCTCCCCGCTGGCTGACATGCGCCTCGTGCAGCGCACGCGCACGCTCGGCTCGATCCTGCAGAACATCGTCAACGTCGCGCTGGTCGTGATCGCGCTCATCCTCGTCGTCAACACGTTCGACTCGTCCCTGCTCGGCTCCCTGACCCTGCTCACGGCCGCGGTCGGCGCCGGCCTCGGCTTCGGTGCCCAGAACATCGTGAAAGACGTGCTCAACGGGATCTTCCTCGTCGCCGAGGATCAGATCGGCATCGGCGACGTCGTCGAGCTGCGCCTGTCCTCCGGCGGCGCCACGGGCGTCGTCGAGTACGTCAGCGTCCGGGTCACGCAGGTGCGCGACGTCAACGGGACCCTCTGGTACGTGCGCAACGGCGAGGTCACCCATCTCGGCAACATGTCCCAGGGATGGGCGCGCGCGATCGTCGACCTCGGCGTTCCCGCGGACGCCGATCTGCCGGCCGTCGAGGAGGCCGTCCTCGCGACCGCACAGGCCCTCGCCAAGGATCCGAAGTGGCGGACGCGGATCATCGAGAAGCCCGAGCTCTGGGGCCTGGAGTCGGTATCGGGAGAGGCACTGGTCGTGCGGATCGTCATCAAGACGCGCGCCAACACGATGGACGACGTCGCGCAGGAGCTGCGCGCTCGCCTGCGTTCCACGGTGCTCGGTCTCGGCCTGGACGTTCCGCACATGGAGTCCGTGACGCTCTCCGGCCCCGAGGGCGCTCGGCGGGTGCGCGGCGCGAATCCGCCGAAGACCCGCCCGAACCCCGTCGCCGGGGTGCCGGAACGCGGGTTCTGGCGTCGCAAGAAGAACGGCGGCGAGAAGACCCCGGCGGTCACGACGCCGCAGCCCGCCGCTCCCCCGAAGCCGCCCAAGCCCGCTCGTCCGGCCAAGAGCCCCGGCACGATTCCGGTGATCGGCGCCGCCACGACGAACGGCGCACAGCGCGCAGCGGATCCTTCCGGCGCCTCGGAGGCGCCCCCGTCGAAGGACGCGTCGGACAAGAACTCGTCGAAGAAGGACCCGTCGAAGAAAGACCCGTCGGGCGAGGACGCGTCGGGGAAGGATCCGTCATGAGCGACGCCTCGTCGTTCTACGACCAGGTCGGTGGTCACGACACCTTCCAGCGCCTGGTCGTCGCGTTCTATCGCGAGGTCGCACAGGATCCGGTGCTCAAGCCGATGTATCCCGAGGAGGATCTGGGGCCGGCCGCCGAGCGGCTGCGCCTGTTCCTCGAGCAGTACTGGGGCGGGCCCACGACCTACGGCGAGCAGCGGGGGCACCCTCGGCTGCGGATGCGGCACATGCCGTTCCACGTCGATCCCGATGCCCGCGACCGGTGGCTGCGGTGCATGCGCGTCGCCGTGGACGAGGCCGGTCTGTCGCCGCTGCACGAGGCGACGCTGTGGGACTACCTGGAGCGAGCCGCGCATGCCATGGTGAACACGTTCGAGCCGCGCGGCATCGGTCCGGACGCCGCAGGGCGGCCCGCGCTCTGATCTCCGTCCCCTCGAGACCGAAGGAGTTCTCATGACGACGACCACGCACCGCACGGACGTGCTCGTGATCGGGTGGGGCCTGTCGGGCCTCGTCGCCGCCGCGGAGGCGGTCGCCGCGGGACGACGGGTCGTGATCGTCGACCAGGAGCCACGCACGAACCTCGGCGGTCAGGCCTGGTGGTCCTTCGGCGGCCTCTTCCTGGTCGACTCCCCGGAGCAGCGCAGGATGGGGATCGCCGACTCCTACGAGCTCGCCCGGCAGGACTGGCTGGGCACCGCGGGCTTCGACCGTCCGGAGGACGCATGGCCGCGCCGCTGGTCCGAGGCGTACCTGCAGTTCGCGGCCGGCGAGAAGCGCGCCTGGCTCCGCGAACGCGGCGTCGGGTTCTTCCCCGTCGTGGGGTGGGCCGAACGGGGCGGGTACGGCGCCCTCGGCCCCGGCAACTCGGTCCCGCGGTTCCACATCACGTGGGGCACGGGGCCGGGCATCGTGGCGCCCTTCCAAGCGGCCGTCGAGAGCGCGGAGAGATCCGGCCGGCTCACCGTCCTTCCCCGTCATCGGGTGAGCGTGCTGCGTATGCAGGACGGCGCGGTCGTCGGCGCGGCGGGCGAGATCCTGGCCTCCTCCCCCGCAGCCCGCGGGGAACGGACGGATCGCGACCCGGTCGGATCCTTCGAGGTCACGGCCGGCGCGACCATCGTGACCTCGGGCGGAATCGGCGGAAACCACGACCTCGTCCGCGCCGCCTGGCCGAAGAGGCTCGGAACCCCTCCGCACGACATGCTCACCGGGGTCCCCGCCTACGTCGACGGCTCGATGCAGTCGGTCTCGTCCGATGCCGGCGCACATCTCGTGAACGGTGACCGGATGTGGCACTACGTCGAGGGGATCCGCAACTGGGCGCCCGTCTGGCCGGGGCACGGGATCCGGATCCTGCCCGGCCCCTCCTCCCTCTGGCTCGACGCCACCGGGCAGCGCCTGCCCGTGCCGCTGTACCCGGGCTTCGACACGCTCGGCACCCTCGCGCACCTGCGCGGCACCGGCTACGACCACTCCTGGTTCGTGACGACGCGCCAGATCGTCGAGAAGGAGTTCGCGCTCTCCGGCAGCGAGCAGAACCCCGATCTCACCGGTAAGGACGTCCCGCTGCTGCTGCGCTCGCGCCTCGCCAAGGGGCCCACCGATCCGGTGCAGGCGTTCCTCGACCACGGGGAGGACTTCGTCGTCGACGACGATCTCGCCCGCCTGATCGCGCGCATGCAGAAGCTGCCGGGAGGGGACGCCCTGGATCCCGATCGCGTGCGGGGCGAGGTCGTCGCCCGAGACCGCGAGGTCGTCAACGACTTCACGAAGGATGCGCAGATCGCGATGCTGCGTTCGGCGCGCGCCTACCGCGGCGACCGGCTCATCCGCACGGCCGCGCCGCACCGCCTGCAGGATCCCGCCGTAGGACCGCTCATCGCGGTGCGCCTGCGGGTCATCACCCGAAAGTCTCTGGGCGGGATCGAGACGGACCTCGAAGCCCGCGCGCTCGACGCGGACGGCACGCCGATCCCCGGACTGTACGCGGCCGGCGAGGCGAGCGGCTTCGGCGGCGGCGGCATGCACGGCTACCGCGCGCTGGAGGGGACCTTCCTCGGCGGGTGCCTCTTCTCCGGTCGCACGGCCGGCAGGGCAGCCGCGCACGCGATCTGACCGGGCGCTTCCCGCGAGGCTCCTGATTCTGGGGCCGATCCGGCGGCATACCAATATACTGGTTGAGCACGCGCTCCGCCGATCACCGATCTCCGGCTCGTCGCGTCGAAGAACTCGCCATCCTCCTGCCCGGACGTCCGCGTCCCGCCGTCGAACACGAGTGGATCATCCGCCCTCCTGACCTCATCGCCCCGCTCCTCTCCGAGCCCGCGGGTCCGGCTTCGACCCACACCTCGCGATGACAGGCCGAACGACGGCGACGGCACGTGCGGCGCCCGATCCCGATACAGAGAGCTGTACTGAAAGTACAGTTTCCTCGGCTGTTCATCCTTGCTCCTCCCGCTGCACTGGAGGGGTGTCCCTCCCGCCCGAACCCGACCTCGAACAGCTGCGGGTGGCGTTCAACCAGGCGAGGCACGCCGCCAGTCTCACGTTCGACCAGCTCGCAGAGCGGTCAGGGGTGAGTCGGCAGACGCTCATCAACCTGTCCCAGGGCAGGCACTACGGCGATCTGCGGACCTGGCTGAAACTCTCCGCCACCTTCGGCATCGGACTCGACGAGCTCGTCGCGCCGGTCTGGCGCAACGAGCCGACGTCCGCTCGACGCGTCGAGGACGTCAGCCCGTCACGCGAACGGGCGTGAGGCCGGTCGCGGCGGGTCCGCGGCTCAGCACATGGCCCCGCGCGAAGGCGAGCCGCGTCCAGCGTCCCGAGGCGGTGACCGGCACCCGCTCGGCACCGGAGATGAAGCCGAAGGCGTGCGCGGCGAACGCGACACCCCGAGGCAGGCCGAGGAGATCCGCGTCGGGTTCGCCCCAGATCGCCGCACGCAGCGCACGCACCGCCTCCTCGCCGGATCCGTCCGGGGAGCCGTGCGCGACGGCCGAGATGCCCCATTGGGCCCGCTGCGCGACGATGTCGGCGCCGAGCTCGCCGACGCGCTCCCAGCCGCCGCGGGGAGGAGCGACCCCTGCCCAGGCGGGACTGCGCCCCGTGTCGGGCAGCGCCAGAGCGCGAGGATCGTCGGTGGCGCCCAGTTCGCCGATCACGATGTCGCAGCGCAGCTCGGGATCCGCGTGCACGATCCGCATCGCGAGGATCGTCGGCGTCTGATCGAACAGTCCCTGCGGCGCGAGCGCGGCCGCGGTCATCGCCAGGACTCCGTCGTGCGCCTGCAGACGCACGCCCTCGTCTCCGGCGCGCGCGGCACGGGACACGAACGTCAGAGCGTCGTGGGCGGTGTCGGCATCGGCGAGGATCAGCGGCGTGGGCACGCCCTCTAAACTAGCAATCGGCGCGCGACCCTCCCGGCCGCGACCACGGCGGAGAGGACCCCATGTCATCGGATGAGGACGCCCGACGCTCGGTCGACATGCTGCTCCGGATCCTGAATCTCGGATCCACCGAGGCACGGACCACGGAGGACATCTTCACCGGCTCCTCGCACCCGATGCCCACGGGCCGTATCTACGGCGGCCAGGTGCTCGGTCAGTCCATCATCGCGGCGGAGCGGACGATGCCGACCGGGCGGGTGCCGCATTCGATGCACGGCTACTTCCTGCGGGCGGGGGATGCCACGCAGGGCGTCACCTTCGCCGTCGACCGGATCCACGACGGGCGCTCCTTCTCCACGCGGCGCGCGCAGGCCTATCAGAACGGCGTTCCGATCTTCTCGATGATCGCGTCGTTTCAGGACGAGAACCCCGGTATCGAGCACGCCGAGCCCCTGCCGGACGGGATCCCCGATCCCGACACGCTGAGACCCGACGAAGAGCTCTCCGACGGCATCCCCCCGCTGTCGGTGCGGATGCTGTCCGAGCGCCCTGTCGACATGCGCCATGTGGAGGGGCCGCTGTACCTCCATGCCGATCCGGAGCGCCGCGCACGACAGGCCGTGTGGATGCGCCTGCGCGCACCGTTCCCCGACGATCCCGCGCTGCACCGGGCGGCACTCGCCTACCTCAGCGACATGTCGATTCAGGAGTCGATCCTCCGTGCGCACGGCCTGAGCTGGGCGACGCCGGGCTTGAAGGTCGCGAGCCTCGACCACGCGATGTGGTGGCACCGTCCCGGCCGTGTGGACGACTGGCTGCTGTACGTGCAGGAGTCCCCGAACGCGCGCGGAGGGCGCGGCCTCGCCACCGGGCGCATCTACGACCGGGAAGGCCGCCTCGTCGCCAGCGTCGCACAGGAGATCACCGTGCGCGTGCCGCAGGAGTGACCCCCCGGCCCATACGGCGCGACGTTCTCGTCGTCTGCCTCGCACCGCGGAATGCGGCCGGACCACCCGATCCCGCGGGCCCCGCTCAGCCGTGCGCGAAGACGATCGGTGCACCCGTGTAGGGCGCCCAGACCGCACGCATCTCCGGGGTGATCCGCGTCGGGCGCCCGGTGGCGGGGTTCACGAGGACGATGATCGCCGTCGATCGCGCGTACAGCACGCGTTCCTCGAACGACGGGTCGTTGTAAACCTCGTAGCAGACCTCGATGCTCGAGCCCCCGAGCTTGCCGAACCACATCTGCACCTCGAGCGGACGACGCTGGTAGGGCACCGGCGCGACGTACTCGATCTCCTGCCGCGCGACGAGCGTGATCACGCCCGCGTCGATGCCGGAGTCCAGGATCGCCGTGCTCAGTGCCTCCTCCCCCTCGTCGGGACGCCAGAACGCCCGCACCCTCGCCTCTTCGAGAAGCTTGAGCATCGAGGTGTTGTTGACGTGGTTGAAGGCGTCGAGGTCCCCCCAGCGCAACTGGATGGGGATGTGCAGACGTGCCGAGAACGCGGTGATCGCGCGCCCCTCCTCGGTTCCGACGGGCTCAGTCACGGGTCAGGCGACGGTGGGTCGAACGGTGGGGGTTGGCCGCGTCGGGACCGAGGCGCTCGATCTTGTTCTTCTCGTAGGCCTCGAAGTTGCCCTCGAACCAGTACCACCGGTCGGGGTTCTCGTCGGTTCCCTCGTAGGCCAGGATGTGCGTCGCGATGCGGTCGAGGAACCACCGGTCGTGGGTGATGACCACGGCACAACCGGGGAACTCCAGCAGGGCGTTCTCGAGGGATCCGAGGGTCTCGACGTCGAGGTCGTTGGTCGGCTCGTCGAGGAGGAGCAGGTTGCCGCCCTCCTTGAGGGTCAGGGCGAGATTCAGCCGGTTGCGCTCACCGCCCGAGAGGACGCCCGCTTTCTTCTGCTGATCCGGTCCCTTGAACCCGAACTTGGAGACGTAGGCGCGCGACGGGATCTCCGTCTTGCCGACCATCATGATGTCCAATCCGTCCGACACGACCTCCCACAGCGTCTTGTCGGGGTCGATGCTGGCCCGGGACTGGTCGACATAGCTGATCTTGACCGTCTCCCCGACCTTGAGCTCGCCCCCGTCGAGCGGTTCGAGCCCCACGATGGTCTTGAAGAGCGTCGTCTTGCCGACGCCGTTCGGACCGATCACGCCCACGATGCCGTTCGGCGGAAGGCTGAAGCTCAAGCCGTCGATGAGCGAGCGCCCGTCGAAGCCCTTCTCCAGGTTCTTCGCCTCGATGACGACGCTGCCCAGTCGCGGACCGGCCGGAATCTGGATCTCCTCGAAGTCGAGCTTCCTGGTGCGCTCAGCCTCGGCAGCCATCTCCTCGTAGCGCGCCAGACGGGCCTTGGACTTGGTCTGGCGTCCCTTGGCGCTCGACCGGACCCATTCGAGCTCGTCCTTGAGGCGCTTCGCGAGCTTGGCGTCCTTCTTGCCCTGGATGTCGAGGCGCTCGGCCTTCTTCTCCAGATAGGTGGAGTAGTTGCCCTCGTAGCCGATCAGGCGGCCGCGGTCGACCTCGGCGATCCATTCGGCCATGTTGTCGAGGAAGTACCGGTCGTGGGTGATCGCGATCACGGCGCCCTTGTAGGCCTGCAGGTGCTTCTCCAGCCAGAGCACGCTCTCGGCGTCGAGGTGGTTCGTGGGCTCATCGAGCAGGAGCAGATCCGGCTTCTGCAGGAGGAGCTTGGCGAGCGCCACGCGACGCTTCTCACCGCCGGAGAGGTTCTCCACGCTCGCATCGGCGGGCGGGGTGCGCAGTGCGTCCATGGCCTGTTCGAGCTGGGAGTCGAGGTCCCACCCGTCCGCGGCGTCGATCTCCTCCTGCAGCACGCCCATCTCCGCCAGCAGGGAGTCGAAGTCCGCATCCGGGTCCGCCATGAGCGCGGAGATCTCGTTGAAGCGGTCGACCTTCGCCTTGATCGCGACGCCCTCCTGGATGTTCTCCAGAACCGTCTTCGTCTCGTCGAGCTCTGGCTCCTGCATGAGGATGCCCACGCTGAAGCCGGGAGTCAGCTTCGCCTCACCGTTGGAGGGCGCGTCGAGCCCCGCCATGATCTTCAGAATCGTCGACTTTCCGGCGCCGTTCGGACCGACCATGCCGATCTTCGCCCCGGGCAGGAACGCCATGGTGACGTCGTCGAGGATCAGCTTGTCGCCGACCGCCTTCCGGGCTCGGACCATGGAGTAGATGTATTCGGCCACGAGGGCGCTCCTTCTGTCGTAGCAACGACGCTTGCGAACGGCTGCGGGTCGCACCGGCCCACGGGCACGGAATCGACACTCCAGCCTACCTGTGCCCACGGCCTCGGGTCGGGCGCACGCTCAGCCCCCGACGGGTTCCGTCTTCCCGATCAGGCAGCGGCCCCCGGCGAGCTGCGGCAGAACGATCGTGACGGGGTCCCCCGTGGACGGCCCCACCTGACCGACCAGGCACTCCGTCGCACCCCAGCGCACGGAGAACTGCACGCTCTCCGCCGGATTGCCGACGGTCGACTCGTCCGCCGTGCGCTGCATGTCGGCGCGCGCGAACCCGGCCGTGCTCAGTGCTTCCACGTATGCCGCGCTCGATGCGCGCTGCGGCGAGGCCCAGACCTGGGCGACGACCGCGGCGAACAGAGGAAGGTTGTCCTGCGCGCTCCCCTCGGGATGCAGCACTGGTGCGGCACTCGGCGGGGCGGAGGCCGGTGCGGGCGACGAACTCGGGGATGCGGCCCCCGAAGCCGATGAGGCGGGCCCCGGGCTCGTCGCCGTACATCCCGCAAGCACGAGCACCGCCAGCACACCGCCGACCAACGCCATTCCCGCACGACCTGTCATCGCCGTCACGCGCGGATGCCGCGAGGCGGTCCGAGATGTCTGCACGCTAGAGAGTCTAGGCGGCGCGTCCGCTGTCAGAACGGAGTGTCTCCGTCGCTCGGCGCCCAGTCGTCCTGCGCGCTCGATCCCGCACCCACACTGACGGGCTCCCGGTCCTGCTCGACGGTCTCGGTCGCCGCGGTGCTCGAACCGCCGCCTCGCTCGGGTTCGGGCGGGACCTGGTGGGACACTCTGCGGAACGTGCTGCGCCCCCACCGCAGATCGGGTCCGATGCTGTCCGCCTCGATCTCGACGGCGAGCCCGCGCTTGCCCTCCGGCGTGGACCACTCCCGCAGCTTCAGCCTTCCCGTGACGAGGACGCTGTCGCCCTTGTTCAGGGAGGCCGCGGCGTTCTCCGCCAGCCATCGATAGGCACGAACGGTGTAGAAGTTCGTGCCCGCGTCGATCCAGGCGCCCGTCCGCGGATCCTGCCGGCGATGGTTCGATGCCAGCCGGAACGTCAACGTCTCGATCCCGGTGGCGGTGCGTCCTCCCTCCGGCGGGGACGCGACGTTCCCGACGACGGTGATGGTGTCGACCATGTCCTCTGCTCCTCTCGGGGCACCCGGCGGCGCCCTCCTGACGACAGCGTGGCGCCTGGGCGGCAGACCGCCGCTCCGCTCGGCGCAACCCGTGGAGAACGCGTTGAAGCGCGACGTTGTGCGGAACGACGAACAACGCTCGCACGCGCGCCGGGGCGGCGCCGCGCACGCACCGCTCAGTGCACGAAGAGCAGCAACGCGGCGACGGCGATGAACAGGAGCCCGAACACGAGGTTGAGCCGGCGCTGCCCCGCCTTCGTCGCCGTGAGGCGTCGGAAGGTACGCGCTGCGGCGGCGAACACGAACCACATGACGACGATGTCGATCACGACGACCGTCGCGATCAACAGCAGATACTGCGGCCAGGGGTCGAGGTCCAGGCGGATGAACTGAGGAACGAAGGCGAGGAAGAACACGATCGCCTTGGGATTGAGCAGATTGACCCAGAAGCCCCGTCCCAGCATCGACCAGCGTCCCTCCGTGGTGCGCGGGATGTCGTCCTGGGCGGACACGTCGGGAACCCGGGCGACGATCAACCTGAGCCCGAGGAACACCAGGTAGGCGGCGCCCAGGTAGCGGATCGTCTCGAAGAGCCAGGGCAGCCGCGCCACGAGCAGACCGACGCCGGCCGCCACGATCGCGACATGGACGACGAGGGCGAGCTGCTGTCCGATGATCCCCCAGATGGAGCGGCGCCACCCCTCGTTGAGCGCGTTCGTCATGGTGTTGATGGCGCCGGCGCCGGGCGTGAGGCTGATCACGAGGCACGCGACGACCAGGGAGAGCCACACGGTCACAGTCACGGATTCAGTGTAGGGAGAGCCGCCGGGACGCCGGCCCCTGGGCGAATGTCGGTGGTCGTCTCTATGTTCGAAAGAGAAGGAGGAACACCATGAGCACGAACCTCTCGTCCGCACCCACGGTCCGTTGGGCCACCCCGAGCCTGCGCCGCGCCGCCGAGACGCTGCAGCCCGTCGGCGAGCGTCTCTGGCGCGTCGTCGACGCCCGGGGCGGCATCCGCGGGCATCTCCGGATCATTCCGCACGACCTCGGTCTGCGCTACCGGGCAGAGCGGCTTCACCTGCCTTCCGGCGTGTTCCGCATCGTCGGCGACTTCTGGAGCGCCGACGACGCGGTCGCCGCGCTCCGTCTGTGAATCCTCGGGCCAGGGAACCCTCAGGCCCGGGACGCCTCGGGTCAGGCTTCTTGGCCAATCCTTAGCCGGCTCCGGGGAACATGGTTCCGGCGCGCCGTGCACGGGCGCTCCGCCTCCGGTGTCCCCGCTGCGAGGACGCCTATCGAGAAGGATCCGCCCCATGACCGATCTTCGACGTCCCCGCACCCGGAGGCTCACCGGCATCGACCGCCCGAGCCGACGCCCCTGGGCCGCGGTCCTGGTCGCGGCGCTCGGAGCCGCCTTCGTGATCGGACTCGGCTTCGCGACGACGCCGGAGCATCCGGATCACGCGGTGGTCACCGCCCTCAACACCCTGCACACCGGCGCCTGGGGTGCGGTTGCGAGCGCGGTCTACCGCGGCATCGAGCCGATCCCCGCCGTCGGGATCACGCTCGCGATCGCGACCCTCGTCTGGTGGGTCTCGCGCTCGCTGCGCACCGCCGTGCTGTTCGGGACGACCGTCGCCCTCACCTGGCTTCCCGTCGCCGCGATCAAACTCCTCGTCGACAGGCCGCGCCCCGATGCGACGCTGCTCGCGCACCCGTTCGTTCCTGCGCAGCCGGACGGGTCCTTCCCCAGCGGACACACGGCCTACGTCGTCGCGCTCGCCTTCGGGTTCTGGTTCCTGCTCCGCCACACACGCTGGGCCTGGGCGCCCGTGGTCTTCGGCGTCGCCATGACGGCGTTCGTGGGGCTCGCGGTCGTGAGCGACGGCCTGCACTTCCCCACCGATGTCCTCGGCTCCGTGGTCTGGGCTGTGTCCACCGCCTGCGCGGTGCGGTGGATCGTCGTGGATCTGGTCGCGGCCCGGGTCTGGCCGATCCGTCGCATCCGCTGAACGATCGGCCGACGCACACCGCCGGCACGGAGGACGTTGGGTCGAGCGAGGGGGCTTGCAGACCTCGGAGAGCGTCCCCGCGATGGAAAAGTGCCCCCTGCAGGATTCGAACCTGCGACCAACGGATTAGAAGGCCGTCGCTCTGTCCACTGAGCTAAGGGGGCCTTCCCCCAGGCTAGCGGTTCACGTGTCGAAGCCCGTCATTAGGATGGCTCCATGGTTTCTTCGTCCGAGAACGATCGGCTGGTCTGGATCGACTGCGAGATGACGGGACTCGACCTCGCGATCGACGAACTCGTCGAGATCGCGGTCGTCGTCACCGACTTCGAGCTGCGCCCGCTGCACCCCGGCTTCCAGGTCGTCATCCGTGCGAGCGAGCCGGCCCTCGCCCAGATGAACGAGTTCGTCACCACGATGCACCGCACCTCGGGCCTGTTCGACGAGATCCCCGACGGGGTCACGCTGGCGGAGGCGCAGGAGCAGACCCTCGCCTACATCCGGCAGTTCGTGCCGCAGGAGCGCAAGGCACCCCTTGCCGGCAACACCATCGGCACCGATCGCATGTTCCTCGCCAAGTACATGCCCGAGGTCGACCAGTACCTGCACTATCGCAACGTCGACGTGTCGAGCATCAAGGAACTCGCCCGCCGCTGGTACCCGCGCGTCTTCTTCCACGCTCCGCCCAAGGACGGCGGGCACCGTGCCCTGGCCGACATCCTGGAATCGATCCGCGAGCTCTGGTACTACCGCAGGGCCGTGTTCGTGGGCGAGCCGGGACCGACCAGCGACGCCGCGCAATCGATCGCCGATGCGGTCGTGTCCGAGTTCCCCTCGAACGTGTAATACACTGGTGAGGTTGCCCGCTCCGGCAGGCACATGGTGGCTATAGCTCAGTTGGTAGAGCACCGCGTTGTGGTCGCGGGGGTCGCGGGTTCAAGCCCCGTTAGCCACCCCACAGGCGGAGAGCCCGGGTCCTCGGATCCGGGCTCTCCGCGTTTTCCGAGCGCGATCCGTGCCGCGCGACGCGACTAGCATCGGAGGGTGGCCTCCTTCGTGCGCATCGCGACCGACGCCGACCTCGCAGAACTCGCTCGCATCGAGGACGAGGCCGACGCGGTGTTCGCGACGCTCCCCGGCATTCCTCCGCTGCCCGGTCTGGGCGCTGCCCCGAGCGGCGCGGAACGCGCGACGGAGCCGGGCTTCGTGCTGATCGTCGCCGAGGAGGATGCCGGGGAGCCGGTCGGCTTCGTCCACGTGCTCGAAGAGGGGGGCATCGCTCATCTCGAGCAACTTTCCGTCCTCCCCGCACATGCGCGCCGAGGACACGGGCGTGAGCTCGCGGAAGCCGCGCTCGACGAAGCCGCGGAGCGCGGTCACGACGTGGTCACGCTGCGGACCTTCGCGGACGTCCCGTGGAATGCGCCGTTCTATGCGTCGCTCGGCTTCGTGGAGGCCGACGCACCCGACCTGCCGTTCTACCGCGCCCTCGAGGACGAGGAGCGTCGGATCGGACTCGACGCCGCGGGTCGTCGGGTGCACATGCGCATCGACGTGCGGCCGGGCCTGGAGATGGACGCGGACTCGTTCGAAGACCTCGTGACGGCCGAGCTGGACCGGCTGCCGGACGACATGGTCGAGGGACTGGAGAACGTCGTCTTCGTCGTCGAAGACCGCCCCGAAGACGGCTCTCTGGATCTGCTCGGCCTCTACGACGGGCTCGCCCTCACCGAACGGACGGGCTACGGCATGGCCGAGCTGCCGGACCGGATCATCGTCTACCGGGAACCGCATCTCGCCCAGTGCCCCGATGAGGACGCCCTCCGCGACGAGGTCCGCACGACGCTGGTGCACGAGATCGCGCATTACTACGGGATCGACGACGCACGCCTGCATGAGCTGGGGTGGGCATGACGACCCCGCTCGCCACCCCCGAGATCGATGAGCATCTGGATCTCCGGGCGGCTCCGGCCGTGCCCTGGGAGCTGGTCGTCTGGGACGACCCGGTCAACCTCATGAGCTACGTCGTCCGCGTGTTCCGCCGCTACTTCGGCTATCCGAAGGACCGGGCGACGCGACTCATGCTCGCGGTGCACAACGAGGGTCACGCGGTCGTGGCAGTCGGGCCGCGGGAGACGATGGAGGTGCATGCCCAGGCGATGCACGACTACGGACTGTGGGCGACCGTGCGTCGCGCGGAGGGGTGAGGACATCCGAATGACCGGCGGGATCGCACTGGCCTGGGCGCGCATCGAGGGAGCGCACCTGGTCGACCTGATCGATCAGTTCCTGGAGCTTATCCAGGACACCAAGATCGGCGCCGATGCCGCGCTGAGCCGACTCACCCCCGCGGTGTACCCCGACGACGATGCCGCGTCGGCGGAGTTCGCGGCCGCGACCAGCGCGGATCTGCTCGACCGCCGCGCGGCGGACGCCCGCGTCGTGCGCGCCGGAATCGCCCCGTTGCTGACCGGCCCGCCCGAGGAGACGATCGACCTGCGGCTCTCCCCCGCCGAACTCGAGGCCTGGCTCCGCACGCTCGCGGCGCTGCGTCTCGTGATCGCCGGACGGCTGGGCGTCTCCGGAGACGATCGACACGATCCGGACGACGCACGGTTCGGCGTGTACGACTGGCTCGGCTATCGGCTCGACGTCCTGGTCGAGTCCGCCGAGGAGGGCGACGGGGAGCTCTGACGGCCGGCTGCACCGGATCCTGCGCGGCGCCGCACACGGGCGCTCACGGAACCCGGATGACGAGATCCGCGAGCGCGATCGGATCGTCGTCCTGGAGGTGCTTGTCCTCCTGGGCCGCCCATCGTCGCCAATGCGGACGGAACAGATCGCCATCACGGTCGAGCGCGCGTCCTCGTCGACTCGGCTCCGGCGCGTCGATCCACACCCGGACGTCCGCATCGCGGGACGACCCGGGGGTGAGCGCCCCGCAGCCCTCGAGGATCACGCCACGCCCCGGGTCGACGGTATGGCTCTCCGCATACTCGCCGGTCGCCCAGTCGTAGCGCCGCCACGTGCCCGGCACCCCCTGTCGGTGCGGATGCAGGATCTGCGCGCGCGCCCGCTCCGCGCCCTCCGCGAGCCCGTCCCACCCGGGGTAGATCGCGTCGAGCGCCACGAGCTGAGCGGGCGCCGCCAGCGGCCAGCGATCGGCGAGCCGTCGAGCGAGAGTGGACTTCCCCGCCCCGCTGCGACCGTCGATCAGGACGACGGGATCGGGCCGATCGGTCCGGCGCACCGCGTCGATGATCCGCACGACCGCGTCGTCGAGGGCTCGAGCGACGGGATCGTCACTTCTTGAGAGCACGGATGACGCGAGAGAGCGCGCGCCCGGCGACCCAGACGAACGGGATGGTCACAGCAAGGAGCGCGACGAAGTTCGGCTCGAAACGCAGCCCCTCCTCGCGATGGATGTACGCGCCGAGGGGGATCGCGACGCCACCGCCACCGCCACCGGATGCGTCTCCCTCGCTCGCGCTGACGTTCTTCGCGTCCCCGCCGCCGAATCCGGAGAAGGTCAGGGCGACCGGCACGAACGGCACACCGTCGACCTCCTGTGTGTCGCCATAGGCGCTCTTCACGCCGAGGGATGCAGCGTTCTGACCAAGCTCGAGTGCGATGTTGGGCATGCGTCCACGCTAGCCCACGCGATATCCCACGGGCCAGCGACCGGAACGGTGCGCATCGGCGCGGGGCCGCGCGGTCAATCCAGGCCGTGCGCGCGAGGGTGCGGAGCGGAACCTCGTCCTCGTGACGCGCCGAGATGCCGCGCCCGGGTGACCATGCCGGATCCGAAACGCGCCTGCGCGCTGTCCAGCGCGCCTTCGACCCGGCGCCAGTCGGCGTCGTCGTCCCAGAGGCCGAGCGCACCCCCGGCATCGCGAAGCCTCTCCGCGCGCACGCCCACGAGCCGCACGGGGTCCCGTCGCTCGATCGCATCGAAAAGTCCGCGAGCCACCTCGCCGATGCGCTGACCGACCGACGTCGGCTCCGACAACGTCTGCGAGCGGGTGACGGTCGAGAAGTCCGCGAAGCGCACCTTGATCGAGACGGTCGACGTCTCCCAATCCGCCCGGCGCAACCGCCCGGCGACCCGGTCGGCGAGGCGCAGCAGTTCCGAGCGCAGCACGTCCGGGTCAACGACGTCGATCTCGAACGTCTCCTCGTGCCCGACGCTCTTCTCCACCCGCGTGGTCTCGACGCTGCGTGGATCCCGTCCGTCGGCGAGGTCGCGCAGCCTGCTCGCGGATGCGGAGCCGACCGCGCGTTCGAGAGCCGGGAAAGGGATGGAGCGCAGATCCCCGATGAGGCGGATGCCACGCGCCTCGAGCGACTCCGCCGTCTTCGGCCCGACGCCCCACATCGCGCGCACCGGCTTGGCCGCGAGGAAGTCGAGCGTCTCCGCCTCCGGGACGATGAGCAGACCGTCGGGTTTCGCCATGGTCGACGCCATCTTCGCGACGTGCTTGGTCGCGGCGGCCCCCACGCTGCACGTGATCCCGACCTCGTGCTGCACGCGGTGCCGGATCATGGCTCCGATCCGCCCGGGGCTCCCCCACAGCCGACGCACACCGCGGACGTCGAGGAACGCCTCGTCGATCGACAACGGCTCGACCAGAGGAGTGACCTCCTCGAAGATGGTCATGACCTGCGCGGACACCGCACGATACTTGGTGAAATCGGGCGGGACGACGCGGGCGGACGGGCACAGGCGGATCGCCTGCGCGACGGGCATCGCCGAACGCACGCCATAGCGTCGCGCCTCATAGGACGCACTGGACACGACCGACCGTCCGTCGGGGGCGCCGATGATCAGCGGAAGCCCGCGCAGAGTCGGATCGTGGAGCACCTCGACCGCGGCGTAGAACGCGTCCATGTCGACGTGCAGGATCCCCGCCCCGGTGTCGTCGGCGTCGGGTGCCGAGACGATCCGCCCGGATCCATCGCCACGTCCCATGCCTCCCATTCTCGCGGAGACCACGGACATCGGGCCCGCCAGGACCGCGCGGCGAGGCGATTCTGCACCCCTCCCCGCGTTTCGTCTCGCGCCGCCTCCGGCGGGGCTCGCTCAACGACCCCTCGCCCCGCGGCGATCGGACCACACGCAACCTGCGGTTGGGCTCGCTCGACGGCCCCCATCGCGCGGCGACCGGACCACGCGAAACCAACGGTTGGGCTCGCTCGACGGCCCCTCACCGTGCGGGGATCGGACCGCACGAATCCCGCGTTTCGTCTGCGGCGGGGCTCGCTCGACGACCCCTCGCCCCGCGGCGATCACACAAACGCAACCCGCGGTTCGGCTCGCTCGACGACGACGAGGGGTTACTGCGCGGCGCGCTCCAGGACGAGCTCGCGCACGCGCGCGGCGTCCGCCTGACCCTTCATGGCCTTCATGACCGCACCGATCACGGCGCCGGCGGCCTGGACCTTGCCGTCCTTGATCTTCGCGAGCACGTCCGGCTGCGCGGCCAGGGCGTCGTCGATCGCGGCGACGAGCGCGCCGTCGTCCGACACCACGGCGAGGCCCCGGGCGTCGACGACCTGCTGCGGGCCGCCCTCCCCCGCGATGACGCCTTCGAGGACCTGTCGGGCGAGCTTGTCCGTGAGGGTTCCGGCGTCGACGAGCTGCTGCAGCGCGGCGACGTTCTCCGGGCTGATCAGCGACGCCGCGTCGCGCTCCTCGGCGTTCGCGATGCGGCTGATCTCGCCGGTCCACCACTTCCGGGCGGCGTCCGGCGTCGTGCCGGCGGCGATGGTCGCCTCGACCTCGTCGAGCAGGCCGGCATTCACGACGCCCTGGAACTCGATGTCCCCGAAGCCCCAGTCCGCCTTGAGACGGCGGCGACGGGCGATCGGCTGCTCCGGCAGCGCCGCACGCAACTCCTCCACGAGCTCGCGGGCCGGCTGCACGGGCAGCAGGTCCGGCTCCGGGAAGTAGCGGTAGTCGTCGGCGTCCGACTTCGGGCGTCCCGGCGACGTCGTGCCGCTGTCCTCGTGCCAGTGACGCGTCTCCTGCGTGATCGACCCTCCGTCGGCGAGGATCGCGGCCTGACGCTGGATCTCGTAGCGGACGGCTCGCTCGACGGAGCGCATGGAGTTCACGTTCTTCGTCTCCGTGCGCGTGCCGAGCTTCTCCTGGCCGCGCGGGCGCAGCGACACGTTCGCGTCGCAGCGCAGGTTGCCCCGTTCGAGACGCGCCTCCGAGATGCCGAGCCCGCGCACGATGTCGCGGATCGCGGCGACGTACGCCTTCGCGATCTCGGGGGCGCGGTGCTCCGCGCCGAAGATGGGCTTCGTGACGATCTCCACGAGCGGCACGCCGGCGCGGTTGTAGTCGACGAGCGAGTACTCGGCGCCCTGGATACGACCCGTCGATCCGCCGACGTGCGTGAGCTTGCCGGCGTCCTCCTCCATGTGCGCGCGCTCGATGGGGATGGTCACGAGCGTGCCGTCCTCGAGCTCGACCTCGACGGATCCCTCGAAGGCGATCGGCTCGTCGTACTGGGAGATCTGGTAGTTCTTGCCGAGGTCGGGGTAGAAGTAGTTCTTCCGAGCGAACCGGCACGATTCCGCGATCGAGCAGCCGAGCGCGAGACCCAGGCTGATGGAGGAGCGCACGGCCGTCGCGTTCACCACGGGGAGCGAGCCGGGAAGACCCAGATCGACCGGAGCCAGCAGCGTGTTGGGCGCGGCGTCGTGGTTGCGCTCGTTCGCGGGGTTGGGCGCGTCCGAGAACATCTTGGTCTCGGTGTTGAGCTCGACGTGCACCTCGAAGCCGAGCACCGGCTCGAACAGTTCGAGCGCCTTGTCGTAGTCCATGAGCTTCGCAGCGGACATCAGCGGGTTCCTCCCAGCACGGGTGCGCGGTCGAGCAGCGGCCCGCCCCACGCGTCGACGAGCAGCGCCTCGAGTGCGGCGCCGACCCGGTACAGGCGGGCGTCCTCCCGGGCGGGCGCGAGGAACTGGATGCCGACGGGCAGTCCGTCCTCCTCGGCCAGACCCGACGGGATCGAGATCCCCGGCACGCCGGCGAGGTTCGCCGGAATCGTGGTGAGGTCGTTGAGGTACATCTGCAGCGGGTCGCCGATCTTCTCGCCGAGTCTGAACGCCGTGGTCGGCGCGGAGGGCGTCGCGATGACGTCCACCTGGGCGAACGCGGCGTCGAAGTCGCGCTGGATGAGCGTGCGCACCTTCTGCGCGCTGCCGTAGTAGGCGTCGTAGTAACCGGCGGAGAGCGCGTACGTGCCGAGGATGATGCGGCGCTTGACCTCGGGGCCGAAGCCGACCTCGCGGGTGAGGGACATGACGTCCTCGACCGTGCCGCCGCCGTCGGGCGTGACGCGCAGGCCGAAGCGCACCGAGTCGAACTTGGCCAGGTTGCTGGATGCCTCCGCGGGCAGGATCAGGTAGTACGCGGCCACGCCGTACTCGAAGTGCGGGGCCGAGATCTCGACGATCTCCGCGCCCTGCGCCTCCATCTGCCGCAGCGCGGCGTGGAACGAGCTCGCCACCCCGGCCTGGAAGCCGGAGTCGGGCAGCTCGGTGACGACGCCGACCTTGAGGCCCTTGAGGACCTGCCCGGTCGCACCCTCGCGCGCCGCGGCGGCGAACGACGGCCAGGAGTCGGGAAGCGACGTAGAGTCCTTCGGATCGTGGCCCCCGATCACGTCGTGCAGCAGACCAGCGTCGAGGACGGTGCGCGCGACCGGACCCACCTGATCGAGGCTGGACGCGAGCGCGATCGCGCCGTAACGGCTGACCCCGCCGTACGTCGGCTTGATCCCGACCGTGCCGGTCACGTGCGCGGGCTGGCGGATCGATCCGCCCGTGTCCGATCCGAGCGCGATCGGCGCCTCGAACGCCGCGACCGCGGCGGCGGAACCGCCTCCGGATCCCCCCGGGATCCGATCGAGGTCCCAGGGGTTGTGCGTCGGCCCGTACGCGGAATGCTCCGTGGAGGATCCCATCGCGAACTCGTCCATGTTGGTCTTGCCGATGCCGACGAGGCCGGCCGCGCGGGCGCGGGCGACGACGGTCGCGTCGAACGGCGAACGGTAGCCCTCGAGGATCCGGGATCCGCTCGTGGACGGCTGGTCGGTCGTGACGAGCACGTCCTTGATGGCGAGGGGCACGCCGGCGAGCTCGCCGAGCTGCTCGCCCTCCGCGCGACGACGATCGACCTCGGCGGCCGCGTCGAGCGCGTGCTCGTTGACGTGCAGGAAGGCGTGCACGTCGCCGTCGACGGCGGCGATGCGGGCCAGGTGCGCCTGGGTCGCCTCGACGCTCGACACCTCTCCGGCGGCGAGGCGGGCACCGAGCTCCGCGGCGGTCCAGCGGATGATCTCGCTCACTGCTCCTCCCCCAGGATCGCGGTCACGCGGAAGCGGTCGCCATCGGCGTCCGGCGCGTTTTGCAGCGCCTGCGCCGTGGTCAGCGTCACACCGGGGACGTCGTCGCGGAAGACGTTGTGCAGCGCGATCGGGTGGCTCGTCGCCGGCACGTCGGGGGTCGCGACCTCCGACACCTTGGCGATGTTGTCGACGATCGCATCGAGCTGACCGGTCAGCTGCGACACCTCGTCTTCGGAGAGCTGGATGCGCGCGAGCACGCCGAGATGGCGCACGAGATCGGGGATGATTTCAGACACGCGTCCAGTCTAGCCAGCGGGCCCCGACCCGTCGGGACGGCGCGGGACGACGACCATCGGCCGACCCCGCGACCCATAGGCTGATCCCGTGACGACGTTCGTTCCACCGCGCCCCTGGACCGCCAGCTATGCCCCCGGAGTCCCGGAGGACCTGGACCCCGTCTCCGGATCCCTCCTCGACATCGTCGACGCCTCGGCGCGGGACTACCCCGACGCGCCCGCCCTGCAGTTCTTCGGGCGCGAGACGACGTATCGCGATCTGCACGCCGCCATCGAGCGGGCCGCCGCGGGGCTCGCCGCCGCCGGGGTGAAGGCCGGCGATCCGGTCGCGATCGTGCTGCCCAACTGCCCGCAGCACATCGTGGCGTTCTACGCGGTGCTGCGCCTCGGCGCCGTCGTCGTGGAGCACAACCCGTTGTACACGCCGCGGGAGCTGCGCAAGCAGTTCGAGGACCACGGGGCGAAGCACGCGATCGTATGGAGCAAGGTCGTCGCGACCGTGCAGGAGTTCCCGTCCGACCTCGCGCTGACCACGCTCGTTTCGGTCGACGTGACCAGGGCGATGCCCGCGCTCACCCGGCTGGCGTTGCGCCTGCCCGCCGCGAAAGCCCGCGCGTCGCGCGAGGCGCTGACGACCACGGTGCGCGGCGCCACGTCCTGGGAGAGCATCGTGGGGCACGCTCCGCTGCCGCGCTCGCACCCGCGGCCCGCGACGGACGACCTGGCGATCATCCAGTACACCTCGGGGACCACCGGCGCTCCGAAGGGGGCCGCGCTCACCCACCGCAACCTGCTCTCGAACGCCGCCCAGGCACGTGCCTGGGTGCCCTCGATCGTGCGGGGCGACGGGTGCGTCGTCTACGCGGTGCTGCCGATGTTCCACGCCTACGGCCTCACCCTCTGCCTCACCTTCGCGATGTCGATGGGGGCGAGGCTCGTCCTGTTCCCGAAGTTCGATCCGGACCTCGTGCTCGACGTCACGAAGAAGCACCCGGCGACGTTCCTGCCGCTGGTCCCCCCGATCGCCGACCGGCTGCTCACGGCGGCGACGGCGAAGGGCGTCTCCCTCGCCGGCACCGAGATCGCGATCTCCGGGGCGATGGCGCTGCCGCACGAGCTCGTCGTCCCGTTCGAGGCCGCGACGGGCGGATACCTCGTCGAGGGCTACGGACTCAGCGAGTGCGCGCCCGTGCTCATGGCGAACCCCGTCGCCGACAACAGGGTGCCCGGCACGGTCGGGCTGCCGCTGCCGGGGACGGAGTGCCGCGTCGTGGACCCCGAGGACCCGACGAGGGACGTCGAGGCCGGAGCTCCGGGAGAGCTCGTCGTGCGCGGCCCGCAGGTGTTCTCGGGCTACTACGGCAAACCAGAGGAGACCGAGGCCGTCTTCGTCGACGGCTGGTTCCGCACGGGCGACATCGTCACGATCGACGAGGCGGGCTTCGTCCGCATCGTCGATCGGATCAAGGAGCTCATCATCACGGGCGGCTTCAACGTCGCCCCGACAGAGGTCGAGAACGCGTTGCGACAGCACCCCGACGTGCTGGACGCCGCCGTGGTCGGCCTCCCGAACGAGCACTCCGGCGAGGAAGTCGTCGCGGCGATCGTCGTCGACCCCGGCACCGAGGTGGACGTCGAGAAGATCCGCGATTTCGCCCGCGGCATCCTCACCCCGTACAAGGTGCCCCGCCGGATCTTCGTGGTAGACGAGCTGCCGACCTCGCTCATCGGCAAGGTGCTGCGGCGCCAGGTGCGCGAGAGGCTGCTCGCGCTGACCTCGGGGTCCTGAGCGCACCCGTCCGCACTGTCGGCGTTCGCGCAGACGCGGCGGAGCCCGAGGCGCTACGGTTGGGAAGTGACTGAAGACGCCGCGACGCCCGATACCTCCCCCGACGACGCTCCCTCGAGCCCCGGATTCGAGGAGCTCGGGATCACCGGTCCCGTGCTCGCGGCGGTCAAGGGCCTCGGCTACGAGACGCCGTCGGCGATCCAGCGCGAGACGATCCCGCTGCTGCTCGGCGGACGTGACGTGCTCGGCACCGCGCAGACCGGCACGGGCAAGACGGCGGCCTTCGCGCTGCCGATCCTGGAGAACCTCGACCTGCAGCAGCGCAAGCCGCAGGCGCTCGTGCTCGCGCCGACGCGGGAGCTCGCTCTCCAGGTGGCCGAGGCTTTCGAGTCCTACGCCGCGCAGATGCCCGGGGTCCACCTGCTCCCCGTCTACGGCGGTCAGGGATACGGCGTGCAGCTGTCGGCGCTGCGCCGCGGCGTGCACATCGTCGTCGGAACGCCCGGCCGCATCATGGACCACCTCGCGAAGGGCACCCTCGACCTCTCCGAGCTGAAGAACCTCGTGCTCGACGAGGCGGACGAGATGCTCAAGATGGGCTTCGCGGAGGACGTCGAGCAGATCCTCGCGCAGACCCCGGAGGACAAGCAGGTCGCCCTCTTCTCCGCGACGATGCCCGCCACCATCCGCCGTCTCGCGCAGCAGTACCTGCACGACCCGGAGGAGATCTCGGTCAAGGCCAAGACCACGACCAACGCCAACATCACCCAGCGCTACCTGGTCGTCTCCTACGCGCAGAAGGTGGACGCGCTCACCCGCATCCTCGAGGTCGAGAACTTCGAGGGCATGATCGTGTTCGTCCGCACGAAGAACGAGACGGAGACCCTCGCGGAGAAGCTGCGCGCCCGCGGGTACTCCGCGGCGGCGATCAACGGCGACATCCCCCAGCCGATGCGCGAGCGGACCGTCGGCCAGCTCAAGGACGGCAAGCTCGACATCCTCGTCGCGACCGACGTGGCCGCGCGCGGTCTCGACGTCGAACGGATCAGTCACGTCGTCAACTTCGACATCCCCACCGACACCGAGTCGTACGTGCACCGCATCGGACGAACCGGGCGTGCCGGCCGCTCCGGCGACGCGATCAGCTTCATCACGCCGCGGGAGCGCTACCTCCTCAAGCACATCGAGCGCGCGACGCGCCAACAGCCGACGCAGATGCAGCTGCCCACCACCGAGGACGTGAACAGCACGCGCCTCGCCCGCTTCGACGACGCGATCACGGGAGCGCTCGAGGAGACGGGCCGGATCGAGGCGTTCCGCGACATCATCGCGCACTACGTGCGTCACCACGACGTGCCGGAGGCCGATGTGGCCGCGGCGCTCGCGGTGGTCGCCCAGGGTGAGACTCCTCTGCTGCTCGACCCGGAGAACGACGCGCTCTCCGCAGCCGTCGCGGCGGACAACCGGCCCCCGCGGGAGCGGACCGAGCGGGGAGGATCCCGGGATTCCCGCGACGACCGCGGCACCCGTCAGGAGCGGCGCAGCCGCGGCGACTACACCCCGTACCGGATCGAGGTCGGACGTCGGCACCGCGTCGAGCCGCGCCAGATCGTCGGAGCGCTCGCCAACGAGGGAGGCCTCGGCCGGGACGACTTCGGCGCGATCACCATCCGCCCGGACTTCTCGATCGTGGAGTTGCCGAGCAACCTCGATCACTCCGTGCTGGACCGTCTCCGCGACACCCGGATCTCCGGCCGTCTCATCGAGATCCAGCGGGATTCCGGCCGCCCGAGCCGCGCCCCTCGCCGGGACCGCGACGACCGCGGTCACGCGGACCGTCCACGCCGCGATCGGGACGACCGGGGCGGGTACGGCGATCGCCCGCGTCGCGAGGATCGCCCGCGCGACGAGCACCGCGCCGACGACCGGCCGCCGCGCAAGCCCCGTCACAAGGACTGAGCGCGGCCGGCGCGCCGGCGATCAGCTCAGCGCGTCGGGGCCTTCGGTGACGAGAAGGTGGAACTGGGCGGCGTCCAGGATCCGCACGCCGAGCTCCTCCGCCTTGGCCAGCTTCGAACCCGCCCCCGGTCCCGCAGCGACGAAATCGGTCTTCTTCGACACGCTCGACGCCGCCTTGCCGCCCGCCTGGATGATCGCCTCCTGGGCGCCCTCGCGGGTGTAGCCGTCGAGGGAGCCCGTCGCGACCACCGTCAGCCCCTCGAGCACTCCCCCGGCCGCGGCCGCGGCGCCCGGGCCCGGGTGTCCCGGCGTCGCCCACTGCACGCCCGCCTCCGCCCAGCGCTGCACGATCTCCTGGTGCCAGTCGACGGTGAACCAGTCGTGCAGGGAGTCGGCGATGATGCCGCCCACTCCCTCGACGGCCGCGAGCTCCTCCCTCGACGCGGCGCGGATCGCGTCGAGGGATCCGAACCACTGCGCGAGCGCGCGGGCCGCCACCGGGCCGACGTGGCGAATGTTCAGCGCGACGAGCAGACGCCAGAGCTCCTTGGTCTTGGCCTTCTCCAGCTCGGCGAGGAGCTTGACGGCCTGTGAGGACGGCTGCGGTCCGTCTGCGCCGGCCTTCTTCTCCGCGGCGGTCGGGTTGCGGCGGAACGGCGCCCGGGTCTTCACGATCCCGTCGTCGTCCTCCTTCGGCAGCCCTGTCTCGGCGTCGCGCACGACCACCTCGATCGGCACGAGCTGCTCCAGCGTGAGCGTGAAAAGCCCCGCCTCCGTCTCGAGGGGCGGCTGCGCGGGGACGCTCGGCTGCGTGAGCGCGGCCGCCGTGACCTCGCCGAGCGCCTCCACGTCGAGCGCTCCCCGGGAGCCGATGTGCTCGACCCGCCCGCGCACCTGGGCGGGGCACGAGCGCGTGTTCGGGCAGCGCAGATCGATGTCGCCCTCCTTGGCGGGGGCGAGCACGAAGCCGCACTCGGGGCACCGCTCCGGCATCACGAACTCGCGCTCGGATCCGTCCCGGCGGTCGACGACGGGGCCGAGGACTTCGGGGATGACGTCGCCCGCCTTGCGCAGCACGACGACATCGCCGATGAGTACACCCTTCGCCTTGACGACGTCCTTGTTGTGCAGGGTGGCCTGACGCACCACGCTGCCGGCGACGTGCGCCGGCTCCATCACCGCGAACGGCGTGGCACGACCCGTGCGCCCGACCGACACCACGATGTCGAGAAGGCGCGTCTGCACCTCCTCCGGGGGGTACTTGTACGCGATCGCCCACCGCGGCGCGCGGCTGGTCGCACCGAGCTCGTCGTGCAGGGCCAGCTCGTCCACCTTGACCACGATCCCGTCGAGCTCGTGCTCGATGTCGTGCCGGTGCTCGCCGTAGTACGCCACGAACTCGGCGACCTCGTCGATCGTGGTGCAGACACGGGTATGCGGACTGGTGGGCAGCCCCCAGCTCGCGACGAGCTCGTAGACCTCGCTCTGCGCCGAGACCGGCGGATCGGGCCAGGCGCCGATCCCGTGCACGTAGAGCGCGAGCGAACCGACGCGGAGGAGGCCGGCTTCGAGCTCGAGCCCATTCTTCTTGTCGAGCTGCTGACGGAGCCCCCCGCTCGCCGCGTTCCGGGGGTTGGCGAACGACGGGAACCGGCGTGCGGCGGCCGTGCGCGCCTTCTCCTCGTCGAACGGCTTCTTCGCGCCTGCCCGCGATTCCCAGCGCTCCTTCGCCTCCGCGAAGACGCGGTCCCGGAAGGCGGACTGGGCGGCGTTCAGTCGCTCGAACGCCGCGACGGGGATGAACACCTCGCCGCGGATCTCGACCAGCTCCGGGTGATCGGAACCGCTGAGCCGCTCCGGGATCCCGGCGACGCGCAGCGCGTTCTCGGTGACGATCTCGCCGACGCGCCCGTCGCCGCGGGTCGCCGCCGAGGTGAGCAGGCCGTTCTCGTAGCGCAGGTTGATCGCGAGGCCGTCGATCTTGAGCTCCGTGAGCCAGGCGACGTCTCTGCCGGCCGCCGCGCGGGTCTTCGCGGCCCAGTCGCGCAGCTCGTCGAGCGAGAAGACGTTGTCGAGGCTGAGCATGCGTTCCGCGTGCTCGATGGTCTGCAGCCCGGTCGCTTCGGCGGCACCCACCATCTGCGTCGGCGAGTCCTGTCCCTGCAGCTCCGGATACAGCCGCTCGAGCTCTTCCAGACGGTGCATCCACCCGTCGTAGGTCGCATCGTCGACCAGCGACGTGTCGCGGCCGTAATACGCGTCCTTGGCCTCGAGGATGCGGGTCGTCAGCTCCTCCGACTCGGCGCGGGCGGCTTCCAGGGTGATGTTCTCCGGCACGGGAGAAGTCTACGAGCGGGCCCCGACATCCCCGGGGACGCGGGACCGCATCCGGCTCAGAGCCGTGCGATCGTGTCGATGTCGTCGCGGAACTCCGCGATCTCCTCGGCGGACACGGTCGCGCGTGTCCCGTCGAGCGCGCGCAGGTAGTCGTCCGTTCCGAGCGACGCCGACTCGTCGCCGTCCTGCAGCGCCCGCGCGAGCGCCTCCTGTGAGGCGCTCCGGGCCGCATACTCGATGTCCGCCGGCGTCAGACCCTCGCTCGCCGCCACGAGGCGGTCGAGCGCGACACCCTCCGCCGAGTCGGCGGGGATGTAGCGGTTCCAGATCGCGCGTCGGGCGTCGGCGTCGGGCAGGCCGATCGGGATCACGTAGTCGAAGCGGCCGTGGCGGAGGAACGCGGCGTCGAGCGCACGGATGAAGTTCGTCGCGCAGATCAGCAGCCGGCCCTCCTTGTCGCGGAAGTCGGCGACGAGCTTGAGCAGCTCGTTCGTGACGCCCTGCGTCGGGGAGGGCGGGATCCCGCCGCGCCGCGAGGCGATCTCCTCCACCTCGTCGATGAAGACGACGGCGTGCTCCAGTTCGTCGATCGTCTCGAACGACGAGCGCAGCGCCCCGGCGAGCCCCGATCCGCCGTCCGCGAGCCGAGAGGGGAAGAGCTCGACGAACGGCCAGCCCAGCCGGGACGCGACGGCGCGCGCGAAGGTCGTCTTGCCCGTTCCGGGAGGGCCGAACAGCATCACCGCCCGCGGCGGGACCACGCCGAAGCGCTCCGCGAGCTCCGGACGGGCCAGCGGCGTGACGAGCCGCTCCTCCAACAAGGTCTTCTCGTGGGTCATGCCCGCGACGCGATCCCACAGGTGCGGCGGCAGGATCCGTCCGCCCACCTCCTTGAGAGACTCGATCTCTCGGCGCTGGATCGGCATGTCGCGTTCCAGGTAGCGGACCGAGCGATGCACCTCGAAGCCATTGCCGGTGAAGGCCTCCAGTCCCTCCTGCTCGGGGATGAGGATCGACAGCTTCGCAAGCCCCAGGGGTGCCATCCGCCGCTCCAGCGCGTGCAGCAGCGCGGCGCTCACCTCGGTCGAGTCCTCCTCGCCCGCCATCCCGAAGAACACGATCCAGCCCTGCGCGTGCGCGGCGCGGCCCACGGCGGCGCCGACGAGCACGTCCCCCTGCACAGCCACGACGGCGTAGTCCTCCTGGCAGGAGGCGATCACCTCCGCCAGCGAGTAGATCGGCCACTGCGCGCCGCGCGTGACCTGTCCCCAGAGGCGCACGATCTGATCCAGATCGTCACCGTGGAAGTCCCGCACGTAAGTCCTGACCATGTCGTCTCCCTCGGCGTCGGTGGACCCATCATCACAGAAGGGCGGCTCGGACGCGACGCGCGACCGGAGCCACGGTGGAACGTGTCTCGACCCGCCCGGATCAGGCGTCGACGGGAACCGCGGAGACCGTGCGGTCGATCGTGAACTGCCCGAGGACGCGCGTGCCGACGTAGAGCACCGCGCTCTGCCCCGGCGCGACGCCGTCCAGCGGCAGCACGGGGACGACGCGGACGCCCTCGGCCGTGACGAAGGCGCGCGCGTCGACGGGATCCGCATGGGCACGGATCTGCACCTGGCACGCGAACGCGTCCTCGACGGGCGCGGGACCCGCCCAGGATCGCCGCTCCCCGGAGATCTCCGCGATCGCGAGCGCCTCCTTCGGTCCGACGACCACCGTGTTCGACACCGGCCGCACTTCGAGCACGAAGCGCGGCTTTCCGTCGTCGGCGGGGACGCCCAGCCGCAGTCCTCGGCGCTGCCCGACCGTGAACGCGTGGGCGCCGTCGTGCGTGCCGACGACGGTGCCGGAGCGGTCGAGGATCTCGCCCTGCTCCGCCCCGACCTTCTCCGCGAGCCAGCCGCGGGTGTCGCCGTCGGGGATGAAGCAGATGTCGTGGCTGTCCGGCTTCTGTGCGACGCTGATCCCGCGCTCCGCGGCCTCGGCGCGCACGAGAGCCTTCGACGGCGTGGATCCGAGCGGGAAGTAGGTGTGCGCGAGCTGCTCGGCGGTGAGGACCCCGAGCACGTAGGACTGGTCCTTCGCGGCATCGGACGCGCGATGCAGCTCGAGCCCGCCCGCCCCGTCGACGAGGGTCGCGTAGTGCCCCGTGCAGACCGCGTCGAATCCGAGTTCGAGCGCCCGCTCGAGGAGAGCCGCGAACTTGATCTTCTCGTTGCACCGCAGGCACGGGTTGGGGGTGCGACCCGCCCGGTACTCCGCGACGAAGTCCTCGATGACGTCCTCTCGGAACCGCTCCGAGAAGTCCCACACGTAGAACGGGATGCCGAGGAGGTCGGCGGTGCGGCGCGCGTCCATC
Source organism: uncultured Microbacterium sp. (assembly GCF_945952435.1). Lineage (GTDB taxonomy): Bacteria > Actinomycetota > Actinomycetes > Actinomycetales > Microbacteriaceae > Microbacterium. Next base: position 85,757 of record NZ_CAMFHZ010000004.1, on the reverse strand, counting down.
GCATCCTCGATCGTGCAGCAGCCGCGGCTGCCCGTGCGCAGCGTCCCTCCGGCGCGGGAGAGGGCGAGGTGCACGCCGACCACGTCATGACCGGCCTCGACGGCGCGCGCGGCGGCCACGGCGGAGTCGACTCCCCCGCTCATCGCCGCCAGCACACGCATGCGACCAGTCTACGAGCGGGCTGCTGTGCCGGCGCCGGACGCCCTCCGGTAGGCGTCGCCGATGACCGCGACCACCGCGTCGACGTCGGCGGGGGAGCTCGTGCGCCCCAGGGAGAAGCGGATCACGCTGCGCGCCTCCTGCTCGCTGCGTCCCAGTGCCTGGACGACGTGCGAGGGCTCGGCGACGCCGGCCTGGCAGGCCGAGCCGGCGGACGCCGAGATCCCCGCCACGTCGAGGAGGAACAGCAGGCTCTCGCTGGGCGCGCCGGGGAAGAGCAGGTGCGCATTGCCGGGTAGCCTCCCCGCCGGATCCGGGTCGCCGAGCAGCGCAGCGTCCGGCACCTGCGCCCGTATGCCCGCGACGAGCGCATCCCGCAACGAGGCGAGGCGCGCCGCCTCGACCGCCCGCTCCGCCTCCGCCCGCTCCGCAGCGACGGCGAGCGCGGCCGCCCCCGCGACGTCCTGGGTGCCGGCACGAAGCCCGCGCTGCTGAGCGCCGCCGTGCAGGAGCGCGGCGAGGCGCGCCGAGCGGGCGACGACGAGCGCGCCCGTCCCGACCGGCGCCCCGATCTTGTGCCCCGCGACGCTGAGCGCGACGAGTCCCGACCCCGGGTTCGCCGCCCCGCGCCACGTGCGGAAGGAGACGGGCACGTGACCGAGGGCGGCGACCGCATCCAGATGCAGGGGCACTCCTGCCGCAGCCGCCGCCTGCGACAGGGCCGGCGCGTCGTTGAGGGTTCCGACCTCGTTGTTGGCCACGAGCGCCGTCGCGAGCGCCGCAGCGCCGGGGCGGGATCCGTCACCGCCGGACAGCGCGTCCGCGAACGCCGCGACGGGGATCCGTCCCGTCGGATCGATCGGCACCGGGCGCACCCCGGCACCGGACGCGGCGAGCGCGGCCACGGTGTCGAGCGTCGCGTGGTGCTCGCCGTCCGGCAGGACGATCCTCTCCCGTCCCGCATCACGGGCGCGCCACAGCCCCTGCAGGGCGAGGTTCACGGACTCGGTCCCCCCGGAGGTCAGCACGATCTCGATCGGCTCGGCGTCGAGCACGCCGGCGATCCGCTCCCGCGACTCCTCCAGGATCCGTCGCGCGCGCTGGCCGGCCGCGTGCGTCGAGGAGGCGTTCCCGGTCTCCCCCGCCACGCGCAGCCACTCCTCCGCCGCCTCGGGGCGCAGGTCGGTCGTCGCGGCGTGATCGAGGTAGTGCACCCTCCCACTCTCGCACCCCGGGAAGGGGGTCGGGGCGAAGTGTCCTCGCCCGTCCCATGGGGCGCCGGGCCCGTGTGTGGGACGCAGTGGCACGACGCGCGAAACCGCGTGGCATCCGTGCGGGCCGGCGCCGGTTATCCTGTCCCTCATGTGTCCGCATGCGACTGAGGACGAGGCGCCGGTTCCCGACGGCGACGGCTGCTCCCTGTGCAGCCCCTCCCTGGCCGATCTCGGCGTCCGCCTGCACGACGGGGTGGCCACGCTGCGCGTGTGGTCGCAGAACGCGTCCGCGATCGAGCTCGTGATCTTCGACGAGACGGACCTCGACTGGGAGACCGCGCAGCTCGACCTGGAGCGCCGCCCCGGCGGCGTCTGGGAGATCACGACCGAGCTGCTGCAACCGGGGACGCGCTATGCGCTGCGCGCGAACGGGGCGCACAGCCCCGGGAACACGTTCAACCCGGAGACGCTGCTGCTCGATCCGTATGCCCGCGGCCTCGCGGAGGGCGACGGGTACGAGGAGTGGCGCTCCGTCGTCATCGAGGACGGGTTCGACTGGGGAGGCGTCGCGAAGCCGCAGACCCCGCTCGACCGCACGGTGATCTACGAGGGACACGTCAAAGGCCTGACCAAGCGCCACCCCGGCGTCCCCCCGAAGCTGCACGGCACCTACGCCGGACTCGCGCACCCCGCGATGATCGACTACTACCGTGAGCTCGGGATCACCGCGGTCGAGCTGCTCCCCGTGCAGGCCTTCGCCTCGGAGCCGCGGCTACTCGAACGAGGGCTTACGAACTACTGGGGCTACAACACCCTGAACTTCTTCACGCCGCAGTCGGCGTACGCGACCGACGAGTCGCGCAAGGGCGGACCCGAGGCGGTGCTGCGCGAGTTCAAGGGCATGGTCAAACTGCTGCACGAAGCAGGCATCGAGGTGATCCTCGACGTCGTCTACAACCACACGAACGAGGAGGGCATCGGCGGTCCTCGCACGAGTCTGCGGGGGATCGACAACGCCCTGTACTACCGGCAGCAGGAGGACGGGACGTACATCGACACCACGGGGTGCGGAAACACGCTGAACACGGCCACGCCGGCCGCGGCGCGCCTCGTCCTCGACTCGCTCCGCTACTGGGCGACCGAGATGCAGATCGACGGATTCCGCTTCGATCTCGCCACCGCGCTGGGCCGCGACGCCGCCCACGCGTACACCCCCGAGCATCCGCTTCTGCGCGCGATCCGGACCGACCCCGTGCTCGCGGACGCGAAGATCATCGCAGAGCCGTGGGATGTGGGACTGGGCGGCTGGCAGACGGGCAACTTCCCCGTCGGCTGGAGCGAGTGGAACGACCGCTACCGCGACCGCGCGCGGAACTTCTGGCTGAGCGACATCGACTACGCGCGCCGTGCCTCCGCGCCGACGGGCATCGGCGGCTTCGCCAATCGCCTCGCCGGATCGGCGAACACGTTCAGCGACGAGCGCGGGCCCCTCGCGAGCATCAACTTCGTGACCGCGCACGACGGGTTCACCCTCAACGACCTCGTCTCGTACGACGTCAAGCACAACGAGGCCAACGGCGAGGACAACCGCGACGGCGCCGACATGAACCGCTCGTTCAACCACGGCGCGGAGGGCCCGACCGAGGATCCAGGAATCCTGGCGGCGCGGCGGAAGGCGATGCGCAACCTGCTGGGCACCCTCCTGCTCTCGGCGGGCGTGCCGATGCTGACGGCCGGCGACGAGTTCGGACGCAGCCAGCGGGGCAACAACAACGCCTACTGCCAGGACTCCGCATTGACCTGGCTCAACTGGGACCACGAGCCCTGGCAGCAGGACCTGTTCTCCCATGTCGCGCTGCTCACCCGGCTGCGCCAGGAGAACCCCGCCCTGCGCCCGCTCAAGTACGCGCGGCTGGGCGAGCACATCCCCAACGCCTCCGTGATGGACTGGTACGACCAGGACGGGCAGACGATGGAGGTCGAGCAGTGGAACGACCCCCGCAACCGCACCCTCCAGTACGTCGCCGCCTCGACCCCCGACACCGAGGCGTTCAACCGCGTGCTCCTCGTCGTGCACGGCACGGAGTCCCCGATCGACGTCCGCCTGCCGGTGATCGACGGCGTCGACCGTTACGTCTCGCTCTGGTCCAGCGCCGACGACCGTCCCGCCACGGAGCAGGCCGTCTTCGCCCCCGGTGACGTCATCGCGGTCCCCGGCACCTCGATGCGGTTGTTCCGCGCCGAGTGACGACACGTCTACCGCTCCCCGAGCCCGGTCGGAGTAGGTTCGACGTGTGACCGATCTCTCTGCCACCGACGCCGGATCCGTCGCTCTTCGGAGCACTGCCGAGATCCCCGTGCGAGCCCTGCCGACCACGGACGCGGCCGACGCCCAGACGCCGCGCATCCCGCTCGCGGATCCCTCCCCTGCCGCGCCGGAGGGATTCCAGCCCAAGGCGTTCACCGGCGAGGTGATCCCGTTCCGCGTGGTCGCGTTCCGCGAAGGTCACGACGTCATCGGCGTGCATCTGCGACTGCGGACGCCGAACAAGCAGGAGAGCCTGCACCGGCTGACTCCGCTCGGCGACGGAACCGACCGCTGGCAGGTCGATGTGGCGCTCGACGAGCCGCTGACCTGGACGTTCCGCTTCGAGGCCTTCGCGGACGAGTTCGCCACCTGGGCCCATGCCGCCGCCGTGAAGATCGCGGCCGGCGTCGACGTCGACGTGATGCGCGCCCTGGGGGCGGAGCTGATCCAGCGCGCCGCAGAAGACACGACGCGTCCCAAGAAGCAGCGCAAGCACCTCGCCACGATCGCGGAACGGCTCGCCTCCCCGGAGGCGACGGCGGCGGATGCGCAGGCCGTCGCCACCGATCCGGACCTCGCCGCCCTGTTCCAGGAGCGTCCGCTCGCGGCGCTGGACTCGGCCACGCCCTGGCGGACCATCCTCGTGGAGCGCGCCCTCGCCGGGGCGGCCGCCTGGTACGAGTTCTTCCCCCGCTCCGAGGGCGCGGTGCGGACGGCGGACGGCACGATCGCGAGCGGCACCTTCGCGACGGCGGCGGAGCGCCTGCCCGCGGTCGCCGCGATGGGCTTCGACGTCGTCTACCTGCCGCCCATCCACCCCATCGGGCGCCTCAACCGCAAGGGGCCGAACAACACCCTGACCGCGGGCCCCGAGGACCCCGGATCGCCGTGGGCGGTCGGTGCGGCCGAAGGAGGGCACGACGCCGTGCATCCCGACCTCGGCACCCTCGCCGACTTCCGGGCGTTCGTCGAGACCGCGAACGAGCTGGGCCTCGAGGTCGCACTCGATCTGGCGCTGCAGGCCGCCCCCGATCACCCGTGGGTCACGCAGCACCCCGAGTGGTTCACCGAGCTCCCGGACGGGTCGATCGCCTACGCGGAGAACCCGCCGAAGAAGTATCAGGACATCTACCCGCTGAACTTCGATCGCGATCCCGTCGGTCTCTACACCGAGGTCCTGCGCGTCGTGGAGCACTGGATCTCCCAGGGCGTGCGGATCTTCCGTGTGGACAACCCGCACACCAAGCCCCTGCGGTTCTGGGAGTGGCTGATCCGCACCGTCAACACCAAGCATCCGGACGTACTGTTCCTGGCCGAGGCGTTCACCCGGCCCGCTCCCATGCGCGGTCTCGCGGCGGTCGGTTTCCAGCAGAGCTACAGCTACTTCACCTGGCGCAATACCAAGGCCGAGCTCGAGGAGTTCCTCGTCTCGATCGCGCACGAGACCGCCGACTACATGCGGCCGAACCTCTTCGTGAACACGCCCGACATCCTCACCGAGTACCTGCAGTTCGGTGGTCGGGCGGCGTACCGGATCCGTGCGGCGATCGCGGCGACCGCCGCCCCGCTGTACGGGGTCTACGCGGGGTACGAGCTGTACGAGAACGTCGCGCGCCCTGGTTCCGAGGAGAACCTCGACAACGAGAAGTACGAGTACAAGCTGCGCGACTGGGCGGCCGCCGAAGCGGAGGGCCGCTCGCTCGCGCCGTTCCTCACCCGCCTCAACGAGATCCGCCGCGCGCACCCGGCGCTGCGCCAACTGCGCAACCTGCGCCTGCACTGGAGCGACGACGACGCCGTCCTGGTCTACTCCAAGCACCTCGATCGCACCTTCACCGGCACCGGCGAGGACGACACGATCATCGTCGTCGCTAACGTCGACCCGCACTCGGTGCGGCAGACCACCGTGCATCTCGACACCCTCGCCTGGGGCGTCGAGCCGGGAGCCCCGTACGAGGTCGAGGACCTCGTCACCGGATCCGTCTGGACCTGGACGGATCACAACTTCGTGCGCCTGGACGCTTTCACCGAACCGGTGCACATCCTCCATGTGAAGGGGCAGCGATGATCACCACTGCGATCGACCCCGGGGTGCTGGGGGCCGTGGCCTCCGGCTCCCACCACGACCCGCACTCCGTGCTCGGCGCGCATCCCCAGCCCGCGGAGGGCGGCCGTCGCCGAACGGTCGTGCGGGCGCTGCGACCCCTGGCGCGGACCGTGACGGTGCGGCAGGACGGTGGGATCGACGTCCCGATGGAGCACCTCGCCGACGGGATCTGGGAGGGCGAGGTCGCCGGCCCGATCGGGTCGTACCGGATCGAGGCGACGTACGACGACGCGCCGGACTGGACCGCGGCGGATCCCTATCGGCACGCCCCGACACTGGGAGAGCTCGACCTGCACCTCATCGGAGAGGGCCGCCACGAGCGCCTCTGGGACGTGCTCGGCGCACACCCCGGCACGTCCGACGGCGAGCAGGGCACCGCGTTCGCGGTCTGGGCGCCGCATGCGAGGGCCGTCCGGGTGGTCGGGGACTTCAACGGCTGGGACGGGCGCCTCAGCGCGATGCGCTCGATGGGATCCAGCGGCGTGTGGGAGCTGTTCCTGCCCGACGTGGGGGTCGGCGCCCGGTACAAGTTCGAGATCCTCACCAGGCACGGCGACTGGATCCTGAAGGCGGATCCGATGGCGCAGCTGGCCGAGGTGCCTCCGGCCACGGCCTCGATCGTCACCGCCTCGGGCTATGCCTGGCAGGACGGGGCGTGGATGACCCGCCGGGCGGCCACGCATGCGGTCGCCCAGCCCATGAGCGTCTACGAGCTGCACCTCGGATCCTGGCGGCCCGGCCTCGGCTACCGCGACATCGCGGACGAGCTCATCGAGCACGTGACGGCCACGGGCTTCACCCACGTCGAGCTCATGCCCGTCGCCGAGCATCCGTTCGGCGGATCCTGGGGCTACCAGGTGACCGGCTACTACGCGGCGACCCACCGCTTCGGGGAGCCGGACGACCTGCGCTACCTCATCGACCGGCTGCACCAGGCCGGCATCGGCGTCATCATCGACTGGGTGCCCGGGCACTTCCCCAAGGACGCGTTCGCGCTGGCCCGGTTCGATGGGGAACCGGTCTACGAGCACCCGGATCCCCGCCGCGGCGAGCACAGGGACTGGGGCACGCTCATCTTCGACTACGGGCGCAACGAGGTGCGCAACTTCCTCGTCGCGAACGCGCTCTACTGGCTCGACCAGTTCCATGCGGACGGGCTGCGCGTCGACGCCGTCGCATCGATGCTCTATCTGGACTACTCGCGGGAGGACGGCGACTGGGAGCCGAACGTCCACGGCGGCAGGGAGAATCTGGAGGCGATCCGTTTCCTGCAGGAGGTCAACGCCACGGCCTACCGCACGCATCCGGGCATCGTCATGGTCGCGGAGGAGTCGACGAGCTTCCCGGGGGTGACGGCGCCCACGAATCACGGCGGACTCGGGTTCGGGTTCAAGTGGAACATGGGCTGGATGAACGACTCCCTGGTCTACATCGAGCGGGACCCCCTGTACCGCTCGCACCATCAGGGTGAGATGACGTTCTCCTTCGTGTACGCGTTCGGCGAGAACTACATCCTGCCGATCAGCCACGACGAGGTCGTGCACGGCAAGGGCAGCCTGGTGTCGAAGATGCCCGGCGACCATGCGGCGAAGCTCGCGAACACCCGCGCCTACCTGGGCTACATGTGGGGGCACCCCGGCAAGAACCTCCTCTTCATGGGACAGGAGTTCGGCCAGCTCTCCGAGTGGTCCGTCGATCGTGGCCTCGACTGGTGGCTGCTCGAGCAGCCGTCCCACCGGCAGCTGCAGGACTTCGTCGGCGCGATGAACCGCACCTACCGCGCGAACGCACCGTTGTGGGAACGCGATCACGACGGCTCGTCGTTCACCCGCATCGGCGGTCCCGACTGGGACTCGAACGTGGTCGCCTTCGTACGGCGCGACGCCCACGGCGGCCACATCGCCGTGATCAGCAACTTCGCGGGATCCACTCGGCACGGCGTGCACCTCGATCTTCCGCTCGCGGGCGCATGGAGCGAGATCCTCAACACGGACGCCGCCGAGTTCGGCGGGCACGGCGAGGGCAATCTCGGCCTCGTGTACGCCACCGAGCGGGAGGGCGCGTCGCCGCAGGCCACGATGACGCTTCCCGCGCTGTCGACGATCTGGCTGCGGCACCAGCGGGATCCCCACGTTCCCGTCGTCAGCAAAGGGTGAGACGATCCGGGCTCCGCGGACATTGACAGGTGAGAGACACCGAACGGAGCCCTGATGGCACAGACCGCGGATGACACGGCGCTCGTCGCGCGTGCGGCATCCGGAAGCGAACACGCCTTCCGGACGCTGTACCGCGCGTACGCACGCCCCGTCTTCTGGATCGCATTCGGCATCCTGGGCGACCGGCCCGACGCGGAGGACATGGTGCAGGAGACCTTCGTCGTCGCCTGGCGCAAGCTGGCCTCCGTGGAACTCGCCGGGACTTCGTTGCTGCCGTGGCTCGCGACGATCTGCCGCTTCCAGTCCGCGAATCGGCTGCGGCGGCGGATCCGGGACCTCGCGCACACCGAGGGCGAGGTCGACGAGCGGCTGCCCGCGCTCGTCGACGTCGAGCAGCAGGTCATCGCCGCCGACCTCGCGGAGCGGATCGCGCGCGAGCTGGGCGACATGAGCCCGCTGGATCGCGAGGTCTTCCGGCTCTGCGTCGTCGAGGGATACGACTACGCCGCCGCGGCCGCAGAACTGGGCGTGCGGCACGGCGCGGTCCGCAATCGTCTCTCCCGCGTACGCACCCGTCTGCGCGGCGCTGCGACAGGAACGGAACCCGCCTCATGACCATTCCCGCACCCGCGTCCGGTCCGGATCTGCCTCGGTTCACGGACGAGGATCTGGCCCGCATCGAGAAGTCCGTCTTCGCCGAGATCGCCGAGGAGCGGGCGGGGATCGACGCACGCACCGCCGCCCATCGACGATCCCGCCGCCGAGGGTGGCTGACGGCCGGAGGCATCGCCGCCGCGTTCGTGGTCGGCGTGCTCGTCACTCCGTCGGCGCTCTCGCTCACCGGCTTCGGCTCCTCCGGCTCCTCCGTCTCCTCGTCCGGCGCGGACCCGGCGTGGAAGGCGACGAGCGTCCCGTCGTCCGATGCGACGACGCGGTCCACCGCCGACGGGGCGGCACCGCTGAGCGGCGCCGGGACGGCGGCCGGCGGAGCGGCGAACGCGGAGGCGACGCGCGATATCGTCCGTACCGGCACCGCGACCGTGCAGGTGCGGGACGTGCGCCGCGCCGTCGACGCGCTGGGCGACCTCGCGAAGAAGCACGGCGGGTACGTCGAGAGCCAGCAGATCGGATCGACGGCCCCGACGCCTGCGGACGGCACGACGCTCGCGCCGCCCACGGCGGGCGGCGACGGCTGGGTCACGCTGCGCGTCCCGGCGGCCGACCTCGAGCGCACGATGGACGAGCTGAGCGCGCAGGGCACCCTCCTGGCGTCGTCGATCGGGCAGAACGACGTCACCGCGACGACGACCGATCTGCGCGCTCAGGTGGACGCGCTCTCGACCTCCGTGGCCCGCCTCCAGCAGCTCATGGCGCAGGCGTCCTCCGTGGCCGACCTCCTGACCGCGGAGAGCACGCTCACCGACCGGCAGTCCCAGTTGCAGTCGGCGCAGCAGCAGCTGAAGGATCTGGAAGCGCAGGTGCAGATGTCGTCGGTGCAGGTCTCCCTGGTGCGGGAGACGACCGCGACAGCGGACCCCGCGGGGTTCGGCGACGGGATCGCCGCGGGCTGGCATGGTCTGGTGGTGTCGCTGAACGCCCTCGTGATCGCGATCGGGTTCCTTCTCCCCTGGCTCGCGGTCGCGGCCGTCGTCGCGCTGATCGTCTGGGCGCTGGTGCGGGTCCGCCGCGCTCGCCGACGGTCGACGGACGGGGCCGAGGCGGAATCCGTCGACAGCTGACCCGCAGACCTCGTTGAGTGAGCCGCACACGCCCCGTGCGGCCGCTCGCCCACGTTCTCCACAGCCTTCCGCGCTTCCCGCGCGAGCGAGGAATCCGCCGCTAGGGTCGTCGACATGAGCCGCAGTGTCGCCGTCTCGCCCTCGCAGGTGGCCCCCGAGGGGCGCGACCTCACGCTCGATCTCACGCGCGTCGCGTGCGTGATCCTGGTCGTGTTCGTGCACATCCTGTTCACCGGCGTCGGTCGCGCTCCCGACGGATCGCTGCTCATCGAGCGCACCGTCGAAGGACAGAAGTGGTTCGACGCCGCGAGCTGGATCCTGAACATCATGCCGCTGTTCTTCGTCGTGGGCGGGTACGCGGCGCGCGCGGGATGGCGCTCGGCACAGCGGCGTGGTGACGACGCGATCGGGTTCGTCCGGCTGCGTCTGGCCCGGCTGGCACGCCCGGCGATTCCCGTCTTCGTCTTCTTCGCGGTCTCGCTCGGGATCGTCCGGTTGCTCGGGCTCGATCCTGCCCTCGTCGACACCGTCGCGATCGGGGTCGGATCGCCGGTGTGGTTCCTTGCGGCGTACGCGCTCGTGCAGGCCCTCGCCCCGTGGATGATCGGACTGCATGCGCGCTACGGCGCCCGCGTCCTCGCCGTGCTGCTGCTCGGCGCACTGCTGACCGACGCGCTGCGCTTCCTCGTCGCCGGGGAGCTGCTCGGCATCGGCCACGTCCCCGCCGGGCACTACGGCATCGGCGAGGAGCTGTTCGGGATCCCGAACGTGGCTTTCGTCTGGCTCTTCGCCCAGCAGGTCGGCTTCTTCCTCTTCGACGGCTGGTTCCGCGCCCGCCGTGCGCTCGCGCTGGTGGCCCTCGTCGCGGCGGGCTACCTCGTGGATCTCGGGCTCGTCTCGCTGGGCGGCTACTCCTGGAACATGCTGAGCGACCAGTGGCCGCCGACGGCGCCCTTGGCGGTGCTCGCCGTGGTGCAGGCGAGCGCGTTGACCCTCCTGCGTCGACCCTTGGAGGCGCTGCTGCGTCTGCGCGCCACACGGGGCGTGGTGCTGGTCGTCGGCTCCCGTCTGATGACCGTGTACCTCTGGCATCTGCCGACGATCATGGTGCTGATCGGTATCCAGCTGCTGCTCCCCCTGCCGATGCCGGCACCGGGGAGCGCGACCTGGTGGTGGACCCGCGCGCCGTTCCTGATTCTCGTTCTGGCGGCGGTGTGGCTGCTCTCCCTGTGGCTCGTACGGTTCGAGGCGCCACCGCACATGGGCGCGGAGCCGTCGAGGCAGGCCATGGCGATCGCCGTGGCGAGCTTCGTCGTGCCGACCCTCACGATCACGGCCTACGGACTCGACCTCCCCCTGGCCGTGTGCGCGCTGATCGGATCGGTCGGCGCGCTGCTGCTCGTGGGCTCCTGGCGCACACCACGGCTCTGACCCCGGAGACGACGAAAGCCCTCGGCGAACCGAGGGCTTTCGAGTGTTGTGACCCCAGCGGGATTCGAACCCGCGTTACCGCCGTGAGAGGGCGGCGTACTAGGCCGCTATACGATGGGGCCTCATCCGCAGGGCGTCTCCGTCCCGCGACAACTGTTCAAGTATGGCATGCAGCTGAACACTCGCCAAATCGGTGCGGCCGCTCGGCGAAGCCCGGGAGTGTCGCACGCGGCAGGCGTAGTGTCGGATCATGCGCGTCACCAAGTTCGAGCACGCGGCTCTCCGCGTCGACGACCATGACCAGACCCTCCTGATCGATCCGGGGAGCTTCACGCGTCCGCTCGACGACCTCTCCCGTGTCGTCGGCGTCGCCCTGACGCACCAACATGCCGACCATTGGACCGCCGAGCACCTGGATCGGATCCTCGAGGCAGCCCCCGGAGCGCCGATCTTCGCTCCGTCCGGCGTCGCGGAAGCGGTCGGAGAGGGATACGACATCACGGTCGTCTCGCCCGGCGAGACGCTCACGGCGGGCGCCTTCACGCTGCGCTTCTTCGGCGGCGTGCACGCGGAGATCCACTCCTCGATCCCCCGTGTCGACAACCTGGGTGTCCTCGTCGACGACGAGCTGTACTACCCCGGCGACTCGTTCGCGGTTCCGGACGGCGTCGAGGTCGGAACCCTGGCGGCGCCGCTCGGAGCGCCGTGGCTGAAGGTCGGGGAGGCGATCGACTTCGTCCTCGCTGTGAAGCCGCGCCGCGCGTTCGGAACGCACGACATGACGCTCTCCTCGCCGGGGGCCTCGATGCATCGGGCGCGTCTGCAGTGGGCCACCGAACAGAACGGCGGCACGTTCTTCGAGCTGGCTCCGGGCGACACGATCGAGGTCTGATCGGTCGCTCCGTCGCGATCGGGTCGCGCCGGAGCGCTCAGCGGGAGCGACCAGCGGCCCGCTCCGCGCCGTCGGCACGCCTCGACACGGCGGCCGTGGCGAGCGACGACGCCACGACCGCGACGAGAGCGCCGAGCAGGATCGCCCCGCCTTCCCCCGGCAGCAACGCCTTCGCCTGCACTCCCACAGCGACGGCGGCCACCGGGACGCCGAGCTGTCCCGCCGATGCGATCGTCTGCGCCCAGGGCAGACCGACCGCACGCCCCAAGAGGTGCGCCAGCACCGCGGCGACGCCGAGAGCGAGGCCGAGCAGGATCATCCGAGGGTGCGCGCCGAGAGTGCGCAGATCGATCGACGCCCCCAGCCACACGAAGAACAGCGGACCGAAGAAGCCCTCGGTCATCCCGAAGAGCTGATGCGCGAGTCGACGCGGCTGCCCGCTGGCCGACAGCACGAGCCCCAGGGTGAAACCGGCCATCATGACCGACACGTGGGTGAACTGCGCGATCGCGGCGAGCCCGAACAGTGCCAGCAGGCTGAAGCGCAGTTCGAGCGCGAAGCGCCGCGATTCCGAGTACTCGTGCAGCCGGCGGCGACGGCGCTCCCCGACGCGACGGAGCAGGAGGGCGAGGACGATGCCGATCCCCGCGATGAGCAGACCGCCCGCCGCGACGAGAGGCACGCGGGACGGCTGGAGCGCGAGGGGCAGCGCAAGGATGCAGGCCACATCGGCCAGCGCGATCTGCGCGATGAGCTGCGCGGCGGACCCCGCGGTCACGTCGAGCTGCTGCAGCATGGGCAGCACGAGTGCGGCCGACGACGAGGCGATGAGCACCGCGTACACCGCGCCGTGCGACGTGCCGAAGAGCGCCGCCGTGCCGAATCCCAGCCCCACCGCGACGATCGCGACGGCCGCGGCGCCGATCGCACCGCGACCCCACACCGCTCGCACGTCGGGATCGAGCACCGGGATGTGCGAACCGATCACGAGCATGACCAGTCCGAACCCGATCTCGGCGAGTAGCGTCAGCGTCGGTTCGCCGGCATCGACCCAGCGCAGTCCGCTCGCCCCCACGAGAATGCCCGCGAGCAGCTCCCCCGCGACGAGCGGGACGCGCCAGGACCGGCGCGCGGACAGCGCGGGCCCCGCGAGCCCCACCAGCACGAGGAGCGCCAGGGTCGCGAACGTCATGCGCTCACTGTAGGGCCGCGGGCGACCGGCGCCGCGTCGACAGGCTCAGCGGGCCGGCCCCGACGTGCGGAGGGACCGCCCGGGGTGTCGCGGATCCGCTACCGCGTCGGCTGCTGCGCTGCGCGGACGCGGATCGCCCGCTGCTGATGATCGCGCTGCTCGACGACGAGTCGCCGCAGCGCAGCGGGAGCGTCGCCGTTCTCCGCGAGCCAGGCATCGACGAGCGCCGTGGTCGGGGAATCCGGGTAGAGCCCGATCACGAGGCGCCGCGCGATCTCGATCGAGCGATCGGCCCACGCGGGTCCGATCCGTTCGAAGTACTCCGCGTCGAAACTCTCGACGAGGTCGCGCCGACCGCCCGCGCCGAAGCCGGCGATCGTCGCGTCGAGGTGATCGTTCGTGAGGGCGAGGTCGCCCCAGGCCGCTCGCCAGTCGGCCGCCCTCACGTCAGGCCGGGGCGTGGACGATGCGGCCTCCCTGGCCGCGGTCCGCCCGCTCGCCGTGTGGTCGCGCAGCTGCTCGGCGGTGATCTCCTCCGCGCCGGCGTGCCCGGTCGTGACGAGCGCGGTGAGCAGCGACCAGCGCAGATCGGGGTCGACGGGGAGCCCCGCGGGACCGGCGCCGTTCAGGATCGCCTGCACGTCCTCATGCCGGACGTCGTCGAACGCCGACGCGGAGGCGAACGCACGGGCCCAGAGCAGCTGGGTGTCGCTGCCTGCCTCCGCCGCGCGCAACGCGGCCCAGGTCGCCTCGGTCCAGTCGCGCCGCGCCTGCGCACGCGTCTCCTCCGGCAGGTAGTGCCCGATCGCGAACGGAGCGTTCAGCACGATGCCGCCGAGCAGAGCGCCGTCCGACTCGAGCGGAGCGTGCGCCGCAACGATGCGGAGGTAGCGCGCGACCGGCAGCTCCCCGTCCCGGGTCGCGTTCCACAGCGCCGACCAGACCAGCGCACGGGCGAGCGGGTCGGAGAGCGTCGACAGCGAACCCTCGACGGTGTCCAGGGATCGCTCGTCCAGACGGACCTTGGCGTACGTCAGATCGCCGTCGTTGAGCAGCGTGAGCGCGGCATCCGGAAGATCGATCCGCGTGCGTTCCCCGGAGATGTCCAGCGGGATCCGCTCTCGGCGCACCAGCGCATCGCCTTCGAGATCGTAGAGGCCGACCTGGAGGCGGTGCGGCCGTGGCTCCGCCTGCACGATCGTCGTCGCCTCGTCGTCGCGCTCGAGGGACAGCGTGCTCATCCCCGTGGTCTGCAGCCACTGCGCCGCCCAGGCGCGCATGTCCCGCCCCGAGGCCTCCTCGAGCTCGACGAGCAGATCCTCGAGCGTCGTGTTGCCGTACGCGTGCCGTGCGAAGTAGCGCCGTGCGCCCTCGAAGAACGCGTCCTCTCCGACGAACGCGACGAGCTGTTTGAGCACGGCGGCACCCTTCGCATAGGTGATGCCGTCGAAGTTCAGCTTGGCCGCCTCGAGGTCGACGATGTCTGCCACGACGGGATGCGTGCTGGGCAGCTGGTCCTGCGTGTAGGCCCATGCCTTGCGCCGGTTCGCGAAGGCGACCCACGCGTCGTCGAACTCGGTCGCCGCGACCGAGGCGTGCGTGCCCATGTAGTCCGCGAACGACTCTTTGAGCCACAGGTCGTCCCACCAGCGCATCGTCACCAGGTCGCCGAACCACATGTGCGCCATCTCGTGCAGGATCGTGTTCGCCCTGCCCTGCCGTTGTGCCCTCGTCGCCGCGCCGCGGAACAGGTACTGCTCGGTGAAGGTGACCAGCCCCGGATTCTCCATCGCGCCGATGTTGTACTCGGGAACGAAGATCTGGTCGTACTTCCCCCACGGATAGGGGAACGCGAACGCGTCGGTGAAGAAGTCGAGGCCCTGCATCGCGATCCCGAGGATCTCGTCCGCATCGAAGTGCTCCGCCATCGAGGCACGGCAGAACGCTGCGAGAGGAACCACCTGATCGTCGCGCCGCCACTCCGCGGATGCACGCACGTACGGACCGGCCGCGACGCACGTGAGATAGCTCGAGAGCGGCAGGGTGGGCGCGAACTCGACGGTCTGCGCACCGCGCGCGGCGTCCGAGCGCACGGGCGACTGGTTCGACAGCACCTCCCATCCCTCGGGCGCCGTGACCACGACGGTGATCGCGGCCTTCATGTCGGGCTGCTCGAAGCACGCCATGAAGCGGCGGGCGTCGGCCGGCTCGTCATGCGTGTAGAGGTATGTCTTCCCGTCGGCCGGGTCCGCGAACCGATGCAACCCCTCCCCCGACCGGCTGTACGCGCCGACCGCGCGGATCTCGACCACGTTGTGCGCCGCGAGGTCCCGCAGCGCGATGCGAGCGCCGTCCCAGCGCACCTCCTGGGCCACTCCGTTGACCGTGACGGACTCGACGCTCTCGCCGAGGAAATCGACCCACGTCTCGGTCGCGGAGGCGTCGAACTCGAGCGTCGAGGCCGTCGGGAAGCCGTTCCGCGCGGCATCGACCGCTCCCGTGACGTCGAGTTCCAGCCGGATCCGGTGCAGTCGGATCGCCGCAGATCGCGCGGCGGTCTCGGCCCGGGTGAGATTCGCAGTGCTCATACCTCCATCGTTTCACGGAGTGTCGCGGTGCCCGCCGGCGGCGCCATCGGCGACCAGTCGGCCGTATCCACGCGCGCATGACCTCGTGCACATGTCCTCGTGCGCATCACCGCGTGCGCATGCGCGAGGATGGATCCGATGCACCCCCTGACAGAGTCCTCCGCTCCTCGCCGCCGTGCGGCGCGCCGCCGGGCCCTTCCCCGACACGGGTACGGCTCGTGACCGTCGCGGTGATCGCTCTGCGCATCCTCCTCGCGCTCGGGTTCGTAGGCATGGGGATCAACCACTTCCTGCCGCGCTCGGTGCGCGTGATGGCGGCGATGATCCCTCCCGCGCTCCGTGGACGCCGGATCACGCCACGCATGCTGGTGTGGTTCACCGGCGTCTGCGAGATCGCCGGCGGGATCGGCCTGCTCCTGCCGCAGACGCGTCTGGCCGCGGGGCTCGCCCTCGTGGTCTTCCTGATCGCGGTGTTCCCCGCCAACGCGTTCGCGGCACGGCATCGCGATCGCTTCGGGGTCCTGGCGGTGCCGCTCGTGCCGCGGTTGATCGGGCAGGTCGTGCTGGCGCTTCTCGTTCTCGTCGCGACCTTCCTCTGACTCCCCACCGCGTGCGTGACCGCACGTGACAGCATGGGGTCATGACGAATGCGCCCTCCTCCCTTCCCGAACGCAGCAGGGTCGTGCAGGACCACGTCCGCGCCGCCGGGCTCGACGCCGAGGTGCGCGTACTGCCCGACTCCGCGCGGACGGCCGCCGAGGCCGCTGCCGCGCTCGGCTGCAGCGTCGGTGCGATCGGGAACAGCCTGATCTTCCTCGCCGACGACCAGCCCGTGCTGGTCATGACGAGCGGTGCGCACCGCGTGGATCCGGACATCCTCGCGGGTGCGATCGGCGCGACGACCGTCGCGATGGCGCCCGCGGACGTCGTCCGTGCCGTGACCGGGCAGGCGATCGGCGGTGTGGCGCCGGTGGGCCACCCCGAGCCCCTGCGCACCATCGTCGACGCCGCGCTGCGCGCGCATCCCGTCGTCTGGACGGCCGGGGGCACGCCGCACACCGTGATGCCGCTCGGCTTCGAGGAGCTCGTCGCCCTCACCGACGGAACCGTCGCGATCGTCTCCGCGGACTGATCACCGCCCTTCGCGGCGTGTCGCCCGTCTTTGCGGGGCTCAGAGACGGGATCCAGGCGACGCCCAGGCTGCGTCCGTAGCGTGAAGCGGGATGTCACGGAACGGTAACAGGATCAGATCCCTGGACGGTCTCCGCGGTCTCGCCGCGGTCATCGTCCTGGCTCATCATGCCTCCCTCATCGCTCAGCCCTGGATCGATCCGGCGGGATGGGCCGTGCTCACGCGGTCGCCGGTGAAGCTGCTGCTCGCCGGCTCCGAGGCCGTCATGGTCTTCTTCGTGCTGTCGGGTCTGGTGGTGGCACTGCCCGCCCTGAAGCGCGGCTTCTCCTGGGCGCGGTACTACCCGGCACGTCTGCTGCGCCTCTACGTCCCCGTGATCGCGGCGCTCGGCGCCGGCGCTCTGCTCGTGCGGCTCATCCCGCGCGATCCGTCCACGATGCCGGACGACTCCTGGATGCAGAGCGCGCAGGCGACCGACGTGTCCGCGGCCGACGTGCTCTCCCAGATGTCGCTCATGCGCGCGAACTACCCGATCGACAACGTGCTGTGGTCCCTGCGCTGGGAGCTGTTCTTCTCCCTGCTCCTGCCCCTGTTCTGCGTCGCCGCGATCCGTGTCCGCCGGTTCGCCCTGCCGTTCGCCCTGCTGTGCGTCGGGCTCATGTTCGTCGGCCGCACCACGGGGATCTCGGCGCTCGCCTACCTGCCGGTGTTCCTCATCGGCACGCTCATCGCGGTGCGCCGCGACGACCTGCGTTCCTGGGCGGAACGCCCAGGAACGCGTCGCGCCCTCCCCTGGCTTGCCGCGCTCGCGGCGACGATGCTCATCGGCAGCGAGCTCGCGAAGCCGCTCACCGACGGCACGGTCGCGGACGACCTGCTCTGGGCCGTGGCCGGAGCGGGCGCCGGCCTGCTCGTCGTGCTCACGATGGTCTGGCCGGCTGCGCAGCGGCCGCTCGAGACCCGGCCGATGCAGTGGCTGGGGCGGATGTCGTTCAGCCTCTATCTCGTGCACGCCCCGATCCTGGCCTCGCTGAGCTATCTGCTCGGGGCCGAGCGCTGGTGGCTCGCACTGCTCATCGGCGTACCGGTCAGCGTCGCCGGCGCTGCCGTCTTCCACCGTCTCGTCGAACAGCCGGGTCAGGAGCTCGCCGGCAAGGCGGGCATGATCGGCGCGGCGCTCGCCGAACGCCTCGCTCAGCGCCGCGCCGCGTCCCGCCGCTCGCGGCGAACGGTCACCGCCCGGTAGACGGCCCTCAGGGCGGCTCGTGCGCCGTAGCGGACCAGGATCCCGGCCGCGCCGAACGCGCAGCCGATGAGCACCGCCCGCGGGTCGTGCAGATCCACGTCGAAGACCCGCGATCCGAACGGGGTCAGGATCACCGCGAGCATCCCGGCGATCATCGCCCCGACGAGCACGAACTTCCACGGCTGGAACGGGCGCGCGACCGTGATGAGCACGAAGAACGCGACGATGATGAGTGCGAGGAACGCCGTCGAGGTCGTGAGCCTGCGCTCGTGGTCCGTCCCACCCAGGACCGCGCGGGCCGTGAGATACGCACCGTAGGAGGCGAGGGCGGCCCCGATCCCGCCGGGGATCGCGGCGTCCAGCACCCGGCGGACGAAACCGTCCTGCGCACGAGCGGTGTTCGGCGCGAGCGCGAGGAAGAACGCGGGGATTCCGATCGTGAACCAGGCGATCAGCGTCACGTGCCGTGGCAGGAAGGGGAACGGCACGGCCGTGACCGCGACCAGCAGGGCGAGCAGGATCGAGTAGAGCGTCTTGGTCAGGAACAGCGTCGCGACCCGCTCGATGTTGCCGATCACGCGGCGTCCCTCCGCGACGACGTGCGGCAGCGTGGCGAACGAGTTGTCCAGCAGCACGATGCGCGACACCGCCCTGGCCGCCGGGGATCCGGATCCCATCGCGACGCCGACGTCCGCGTCCTTGAGCGCGAGGACGTCGTTCACGCCGTCGCCCGTCATCGCCACGACGCGTCCATCCCGCTGCAGGGAGTGCACCATCGCGCGCTTCTGCGTGGGGGTGACCCGGCCGAACGCCGTGCGGTCGCGCACCTGTTCGTCGAAATGCCACGATCCGGGGTTGAGCGTCCGTGCGTCGACGGCGTCGCGTCCCTCCGGAACCCCCGCTTCGGCGGCGATCGCGCCGACCGCCGCCGCGTTGTCGCCCGAGATCACCTTGATCCGGACGTCCTGCGCGGCGAAGTAGGAGATCGCACCCGGCGCCTCCGGGCGCAGGCGCTGGTCCAGGATCACGAGCGCCGCCGCGGCGAGGCCCTCCGGCAGGGTCTCCCGCCCCGCCGCGGAGTCGGGCAGGGGGCGATCCGTCTGCGCGAGCACCAGGACGCGCAGACCCCGAGCGCCAAGAGCCTCCGCACGGACCCGAGCGGCGTCCTCGTCCGGCAGCAGGACGTCGGGGGCGCCGAGGACCCAGGTCATCCCGCCCTCGGTCTCGGTCGCCGCCCACTTGCGGGCGGAGGAGAACGCGACCGTGCGGGCGACGACCGGCGCCGCGACGTCGCCGACGCGCTCCAGGATGGCGGTCATGCTGCTGTTCGGCCTTCCCTCCGCCCGCCCGATCGCCGCGAGCGCACCCTCGATCGCGTCCTCGGCGGCGTCCCCGAGGAGCTCCACGGCGTCCACCCGCATGCCGTCCTCGGTGAGCGTCCCCGTCTTGTCCGTGCAGACCACGTCGACGCGCGCGAGCTGCTCGATCGCGGGGAGGTCCTGCACCAGGCAGTTGCGTCGACCGAGGCGGATCACGCCGACCGCCATCGCCACGCTCGTCATGAGCACGAGCCCTTCCGGCACCATCGGCACCAGCGCCGCCACGAGCCCGCGCACGGCCGAGCGCCAGTCCTCGGAATGTCCCCAGATCTGATTCACGATCGTGAGCACCCCGACCGGGATGAGCGCCCAGGTGACGTACTTCAGGATCCGGTCGATCCCGGAACGCAGCTGGGACGTCGGGCGGCGGAACTGCGACGCCTCCTTCGCGAGCTTGGCCGCGTACGCGTGGACGCCGACGGCCGTCGCACGGAAGCGGGCGGATCCGGCGGCGACGAAGCTGCCCGACTTCAGCTCGTAGCCCGCGCCGGCGAGCACCGGCTCGGACTCCCCCGTGAGCAGGGACTCGTCCACCTCGAACCCGACGGCCTCGAGGACGATCCCGTCCACGGGGATCTGATCTCCCGCCGCGACGAGCACCACGTCGTCGAGCACGATCCCCTCGACGTCGAGCTCCGCTCGACCGTCGGCCCTCTCGACCCGCGCGGGGGCCTTGCTGAGCAGCGCGAGGCGGTCGAGCGTGCGCTTCGCCCTGATCTCCTGCACCATGCCCACCACGCTGTTCACCACGATGAGCAGTCCGAAGAGGCCGTCGATGAAGGAGCCGGTGCCGAGGATGAGCAGGAACAGGACGGCGTAGATCGCGTTCACGCGGGTGAACGCGTTGGCGCGGAAGATCTCGCCGAAGGTGCGGCTCGTACGCGCCTCGATCGCGTTGCTCTCCCCCCGGGCGACCCGCGCCGCCACCTCGTCGGCGGTCAGCGGCTCCCCGACGGTCCCGGGTGCCGCACCGGGCAGGGAAGGACCTGCGCTCACGCCTCAGACCGGCCGATCCGTCGCGATCCATCCCGCGGTGAACCCGCTCACCCGGGATCCGTCGAGGTCCGCGAGCGAGACGCCGACGAACGCCCGCGCGGCGTCCGAGGTCTGCCGGCGGAACACGAACTCCTCCGAGAGCGCGGCCGCCGCGATCTCCGCGCCCGCCTCTGCGGCGGACTGCGCCCGCGCGAACGCGCCCGAGGTCCGCGCGAGGTAGGCGTCGAGCAGCGGGCCGTAGGGGCCCCCATCGTCGGGACGGACGGCGTTGCGCACGAACTCGCTCGCCACGGCCGCCGGCTCGATCACGCCCACCCGCACTCCGAACCGGGCCGCGACTGCGGCGAGCGACTGCATGAAGCCCTCGACGGCGAACTTCGCCCCGCAGTAGGCGTCGGCGAAAGGCTGTCCGACGGCGCCGCCGACGCTCGTGACCGTGAGGATGCTGCCGTCGCCGCGTTCGCGCATCCCCGGCAGCACGAGTTTGGTCAGATGCACCGGCGCGAGGTAGTTGACCTCGACCTGTGCCCTGATCTGCTCCATGGAGAGCTGTTCGGCGGTGCCCACCCCGCCCTGGCCCGCGTTGTTCACGAGGACGTCGATGCGCCCGTGGGTGTCGATGATCTCGGCGACGACACGCTGGGCGGCATCGTGGTCGACGACGTCGAGAGCCCTGATCTCCAGCTCCACCCCCGCGGCCTCCGCGGTGTCGCGCAGCAGCTGCGAGCGTGCCGTGTCGCGCAGGGTCGCGATCACCCGTGCCCCGCGTTGCGCGAGCGCGACGGCGGCGTGCATGCCCATCCCGGACGAGGTTCCCGTGACCAGCGCGATGTGACTCATGCGCTCACCGTAACAGTGCGACCCTGGCGCCGCTCCCGGCGGATCGTGGGGCCTCCGACGCCCACGGTTCGGCGAGCGCACCGCCGCCCGAGTCGACCGGTCGGCCTCGTCGCACACGCCTCAGGCATAAAGCTCGTGCATGGGCGAGCTCAGACGGCGGCCTTCTCCTCCGCCGGCACGGACACGCCGTTGGCGACCGCGGGGATATGGCGTTCGAGCACGAACGCCAGGACGCCGACGAGCACGGCTCCGGCGATCATCGCGACGATGAACCACGCCTGACGACCTTCGCCGAGCAGGAGTCCCGCAGCGATCGGACCGGCGATCGCCCCGCCCTGGAAGGCTGCCGAGTTGATCGCGTTGTAGCGACCGCGGTTGCGCTCCGAGGCGAGGTCGTTGAAGATCGCGGGCACGGTCGGCTGCAGCATCGTCTCTCCGAAGGCGAAGACACCCATGAACGCGAGCACGCCGATCGCCGCCGCGAGCGAGTCGGGCAGCAGCCCGGTCACTCCGAGCACGCCCCACGACGCCGCCCAGATGAGGGCCATGACCTGCATCACCCGCGTGCGCCGCCGACCCGTGATGAGCTTCAGGACCGCGAACTGCAGCGCAACGATGACGACCGTGTTGACGGCGAAGGCGAAGCCGACCACCTGCGTCGAGACGCCAGAGACCTGGCGCGCGAACGCAGGGAACCCTCCCTCCATCTGACCGTAGCCGATGAAGACCGCGAGGAACGTGAGCAGGGTGAGCCAGAGCACCCCCGGGCGGCGCAGAATGCGACGGTACCCGTCGACGGGGGCGCCCGCATCGTCGGGATCCGCGTGGGTGCGCACCCGACGGAGCGGACCGAGGAGCAGAGCCATCGGGATCAGCGCGCTGGCCCCGTCGACGAGGAAGATGAGCTCGAAGGTCTCCGGACGCTGGACGTCCACGAAGAAGCCGCCCACGACGCCGCCCACGCCGATGCCGAGGTTGATCAGGGCGAAGTTCACTCCGAAGTACTGCTGGCGGACTTCTCCGTCCACGATCGTCGCGATGAGCGCGTTGAACCCGGGCCAGGAGACGCCGAAGTTGATGCCGATGAGCACGAGGGCGACCGCGGCGACCGACGGGGTGGTCGCGAACGCCAGCAGCACGCATCCCACGACCATCGCCGTGAGCCCGACGAGCAGGACCCTTCGCGCCCCGAAACGGTCGATGAGCGTGCCGCCCGGCCCCGTCACCACGAGACCCGCGACCGCGATGATGCTCATCAGCGCGCCGGAGAGACCGAGGTCGAAGCCCCGCACCTCGTGCAGGTAGATGATCGTGAAGGGCAGGGTGAGTCCTCGCCCCATCGTCTGGATGGCGACGGTGGACAGCAACCAGCGCCCCTCGGTGGGCAGGGCGGTCCAGAACGTTCGCATACCGGTCACCCAACCAGTCTGGCCGAGGGCACCGACATCGGCGGACCCTCCACGCGCCACGGGCCCCGGGGGCGTCCGCGCGTCCGACGGACGCTCAGGCGACGGCCGCCGCGACGCGCACCAGGGCGTGCGCGAGGTCGTCGATGAGGTCCTGTGGACCCTCGAGCCCGACCGAGATGCGAACGACGTCCGCCCCCGGCCGCGCCTCCGGGGCGACAGGACGATGCGTGAGCGCGGCAGGGTGCTGGATCAGCGAGTCGACCCCGCCGAGCGACACGGCGTGCGTGAACAGCCGCACCGAGCCGGTGAGCACTTCGGCCGCGGGATACCCGTCGCGCAGCCGCATCGCGATCATCGCGCCGCCGCCCCGCATCTGCCGGGGCACGAGCCCGCGGACGTCGCCGATGCCCGGGTAGCGGACCTCGGCGATCTCCGGCTGCTCGGCGAGCCACGCGACGATCCGCTCCGCCGAGCGCTGCTGACGTTCGAGCCGTACCGGGAGCGTCGCGAGGCCGCGATGCAACAGGTAGGCGCCCAGAGGGTGCAGCAACGCCCCGGTGATCGCCCGGACGCGCCGCAGCGCCTGCGCCGTGTCCTCCGCACAGGCGATGACACCGGCGATCACGTCACCGTGCCCTCCGATGTACTTCGTCGCGCTGTGCAACGACATGCGCGCGCCGAGATCGAGCGGGTTCTGCAGCAGCGGCGTCGCGAACGTGTTGTCGACGAGCACCGGCACCTCCCCCGCCTGCGCGACGACGGCCGCGATGTCGACGAGATCGAGGGTCGGGTTTCCAGGCGTCTCCACGATGACGAGCCCGGTATCGGGCCGCAGCGCCGCGGCGACGCCGTCCTCGGCGCAGAAGGTCGTCTCGGCTCCGAGCAGGCCCGCATCGAGCAGATGGTCGGTGCCGCCGTACAAAGGGCGGACCGCGACGATGTGCCCGCGTCCCACCGCGGACGTGTGCGCCAGGATGGCCGCCGTCATCGCCGCCATGCCGCTTCCGAACGCCACCGCGGCCTCCGCGTGCTCGAGCTCGGCGAGGGCCTCCTCGAAACGGGCCACCGTGGGGTTCCACAGCCGCGCGTACACGTTGCCGCCATCGGGCAGCGGATGTCCGCCGGTCGCCATGGATTCGTACGAGTCGCCGCCGTGGACGATGTCGGGCAGGGGATTCGTCGACGAGAGATCGAGGGGCGGTGCGTGCACCCCCAGGGCGGCGAGATCCGCACGCCCCGCATGGACGGCGACGGTGTCGGGGTGCGGGGGCCGGTCGTATCCGGAGCGTTCGATCATGGCGCCACGATCCCTCACGGCGCAGAGGAACGCCAGATCCCTTGTCGCCATGACCGGAATCGCGCCAGGATGTTGTCCTGACGACGAAATCCGCCTCTCCGAGGGAGCCGATCTTGACCGCTGCGCAGAACACCCCTGTAGACGCACTGGACCGGCGGATCCTCGCCGCGCTCGCGGCGCGTCCCGATGCCCCGGTCAAGGAGCTCGCCGCCGCCCTGGACGTCCCCGCGTCGACGTGCGCCTTCCGGCTGCGCGCCCTGCGCTCGCGCGGCGTGATCGTGGGAACGCGGCTGATCCTCGATCCCTCCCGTCTGGGACGAGGCGTCCAGGCCGTGATCCGCGTGAGGCTCGGGGCGCACAGCAAGCCAGGGGTCGAGGCGCTCTTCGACGCGCTCGAACGCACCCCTGGCGTGCTGCAGGTGTTCCACATCGCGGGCGCCGACGACTTCCTCGTGCACGTGGCCGTCGCCGACGCCACGGCGTTGCGCGACATCGTCCTGGAACGAATCACGGTGCACGAGGTGGTCCGTGCGACCGAGACGCAGCTCGTCTTCGAGCGGCGCGACGGCTCCGGCGCTCTCGATCCGGACTGAGCCCGTCGCGGGCTCGGCGGGACTACTGATCCTTGCGGATGTACTTTCCGAGGCGGTCGTGCGTCGAGCGGGGCGGCGGAGTGCTGCCGTCCTCGTGCTCGGCCCCGGCGTAGGTCCCGCGCGTCTCGGTGTCGGGACCGCCCTGCTCCGTGCGGGTGTACTGCCCGTGCACCGTGCGCTCCTGATCCGGCTCGCCGGCCCGCTCGGTGTACGTCCCCTCGAGGCGGTCCCTCGGGTCCTCTGCGGAACCGCTCGTGTTCGGCGTGTCTGCCATGCGTCCTGCTCCTCTCGGAGGCGTTCACGCCTCGGACACCAGCGTACGCCCGGGAACGGCCTGCGATCAGGGAGAAATCGCGAGGGCGCGGGGTACGCGGCTCCGGAGGGCGGTCGCCACGGAGGCCGTCGCGACGACCTGCGATGAAAACGGATCGCGCCCAATCCATGCGATTTTCAGGAACTCCCCGTATTATTACGGAGTTGTAACACCCTCCCCTGCCCGAGGAGCACATCATCCCTTCGCTTTCGCCTGAACCCGGGCGCCCCTCCCCCCGCATGACTTCACTCCCCACAGACTCCGCCTCTTCCGCCCCGCTGTCCCGCCGCGCGTTGCGCCTGCAGGCGCTCGCCGCCCAGGCGCACACCCCGACCGAGAACGACCCGCAGCCTCCCGTCGAGTCGTCCGAGCCGCAGGACGTCGTCGTCCTCGCCGCCCCCGAGGACGAGCTTCCCGAGGCCGTGACCGTCGAGACGCCGGGCGCCGCCGTTCCCGAGATCGAGATCGCGGTCGAACCGATCAGCGACCAGCCTGTGGCCGAGCAGCTGCCGGCGCCCGCCGAGCCGGAGACGCCTTCGGCCTCGCACATCGCACCCCAGGGCAAGGGCCGGAGCAAGGGCCGCCGCGCCCGTGCGACGAAGCCAGACCGCGCCGTGCGGCCGGTGCGCTCGGTGCAGCGGGTCAGCAAGACGACGGGCGCCGCGTTCGCGATCGGCGCGCTCGTCGTCGGCACCGCGCTCCCCGCGATCGGCCTCGCCCGTGCCGCGGACGGCAACGCCGCCACGACCGCCGCGGCCGACATCCGCGCCCAGTCCTTCACCGCGGCGCACGGCGTGCTTCCCGACGTGCAGGTCCACGGCACGTTCACCGCGACGACCCCGACCGAGCTGAGCGCGATGCAGGCCGCCACCGCCGCCGCCGAGCGCACGGGCGTCGCGTCGATCGCCAAGCCCGGCCAGGTCATCTACCCGATGGCCGCAGGGTCCTACACGCTCACCGACGGCTTCGGCGCCGCACGCACGGGCCGCAGCCACATGGGTCAGGACTTCGCGGCTCCGGCCGGCACGCCGATCTACGCGGTCGCCGACGGCTGCGTCACGATGTCCCAGGAGAGCTATCAGGGGTACGGCGTCGCCGTGGAGATCGCGCACCCGGCGCTCAGCTCCGCCAAGGCCGTCTCCACGCTCTACGGCCACATGGAGTACGGCACGCGCGCCGTGCAGGTCGGCGAATGCGTCACCGCAGGGCAGTTCCTCGGCCGCGTCGGCGACACGGGCTGGACGGTCGGCACGTGCCTTCACCTCGAGGTGCACATCAACGACAACCCGATCGACCCGCTCGCGTGGCTCGAGGCCAACGTCTTCTGAGGCCCTAGAGCCTGTGCGGCCCGAGCCGCAAGCCCCTGCCGCGCTCCGCTGCGCCGGCGCACGATGGATCCAGGATCCGCGTCGACCGCGGACCGGGCGGAGGTGCGGGGATGAGTCTGCGGATCGTCAGCGGGCAGGACGAGGGCCTGCGCCGTATTCGTCGCGGGCGCGGCTTCGAGTACCGCACGGCCGACGGTGTCAGGATCACGGATGAGACGGACCTGGCACGGATCCGCGCGCTCGCGATCCCGCCCGCGTGGCGGGACGTCTGGATCTGCGGGTATCCGAACGGTCACCTTCAGGCCACCGGCGTCGATGGGGCGGGGCGCACGCAGTACCTGTACCACCCCGAGTGGGCCGAGCGCGCCGCCCAGGTGAAGTTCGATCGCGCCCTCGATCTCGCCCAGGCGCTCCCCCGCGCCCGGGCGAGCGTGACGCGGGATCTGCGCCTCGGGACCCCCACCCGGCCCACGGTGCTGGCGGCGGCGTTCCGCATGCTCGACGCGGCGCTGCTGCGCATCGGTTCGGAGGCGTACGCGCAGGAGCACGGCAGCATCGGGCTGACGACGCTCCGGGGATCGCACGCGACGATCGCTGCCCCGGTCGTGAGCCTGCGGTTCACCGGCAAGAGCAGCATCGCCTGGGAGACCGACATCGACGACGCCGACCTCGCCGCCGTGCTGACCGTGCTCCGTCGGCGCGGCGCGCGCCGGAAGCTCCTGTCCTGGCGCGACGAGAACCGATGGCGGCCGCTGCGTCCAGCGGAGATCAACGACGACGTCCGCGCCCGCACCGGAGGCGAGTTCACGGCGAAGGACTTCCGCACGATCCACGGCACGGTGATCGCGGCCACGAGCCTGGCCCGCTCGGGCGTCGCGGAGACCGAGAGCGCCAGGAACAAGGCCATCCGGGACGCCGTCGTCGCCGCGGCCACCGCTCTCGGGAACACCCCCGCCGTCGCGCGCAGCAGCTACATCGACCCGAGACTGTTCGAGCAGTACGAGCGCGGGCACATCGTCCGCCGCGACGGTCCCAGTGTGGAGCGGCAGTTGCTGGACCTGCTGCCATAGCGCCGGATTGGACCGGCCGCGCCGGATCCCGGCCGCCGAATCCGTGCCGTGCGCGCCGCCGCGAGCGCGGATCAGTGATGCGCGTGCGGATCCATCATCGGCATGTCGATCGACGTGTCGTGACCGTGCGGCTGGCCGTTCAGCGCCGGATCCGTGGTCGCGAGCGCAGGAGTGGTGAGGCCCGCGACGAGGATCGCTCCAAGCACCGTGCCGACGGCCCGATGACGTTCGGCGACCGGACGCGCGGACGCCGTGCGGGCCGTCCCCCGCGCGCGGCGGACCGACGAGATCCCGGCCAGCCCGGCACCAATGGCGAGAGCGGTGCCGATGGCGGCGGCGAGCGGCGGGGAACCCGCGACGAGCGATGCGCCGCCGAGCACCACGGCGGCCATCGCGGCCGGCGCGAGCGCGCGCGACCAGATCAGCCGCCCGGAGCGCAGAACCAGCGCACCCCAGACGAGCTCGGATGCGCCCAGGAGGATCAGTCCCATCGCCACGGCGATGCGCGGACCAGGGCTGGGCGCCGCCATGACGGCGGCGCCCAGCGCGAGATGGGTCAGGCCCGCTCCCCACGACAGGAGAGCGGGCCAGGTGCGGAGCACGATCGGCCTCAGGCCACGGCCCCGCGAGGTGCGGAACGCTCGACTCCGAGCCCGAGCGCGAGCAGCAGGATCGCGCTCGCGAGGTGCAGGAAGTGGTCGAAGGTGTTCAGCGCGAGGATGTTGGCCGACGTCCCAACGAGGAAGAAGCCGAGGATGCCCAGTAGCAGGTACGCCGCGCCGATGACCGTGTTGGTGCCCTTGGCGGCCCGCGTCGAGACGAGGCCCGCGATCAGGAGCACGGCGCCGATCAGCAGGTGCGCGATGTTGTGCAACGGGTTGACCATGAAGATCCCGAGCAGAAGTCCTCCCTGAGTGGCCAGGAACGAGACTCCTCCGGTAACGGCGAAGCCCAGGGCTCCGACGACGATGTAGACGGCGCCGAAGATGACGGCGACCAGACGGTTCGGTGACGAACGCATTGCTCCTCCTCGAGTGCGGCGCGGTGCCGCTCATCCCTTGTTCGGAGCCCCCTGTGAATCGGATGGGACCGATTCGCGCTCCGTCGCCGGCGAGGACTCCCGCTCCGCCTCGCCGAGGATGCTCGCCACCATGCCGCTGAAGATGATCCCGTGGAAGGGCAGCAGCACGGCCCAGTAGAGCCGTCCGGCGAGTCCCTTGGGGAAGAACACGGCGCGCTGACGATAGAGGCTGCCCTTCCCGTCCGGCTCGACGCTCAGTTCGAGCCATCCGCGGCCGGGCATGCGCATCTCGGCGCGCAGGCGGAGCGCCCTCCCCCGGTCGATCGACTCGACACGCCAGACGTCGACCACGTCGCCGGTGTTCAACCGCGACGGATGACGACGCCCGCGCGACATCCCGACGCCACCGGAGAGCCGATCGATCCAGCCGCGCGCCGCCCAGGCCAACGGAGCCGAATGCCATCCGCTCTCGCCCCCGATCGACTCGATCACGCGCCACACGGCGGCGGGCGACGCCGCGCTGCGGCGTTCCCGCTCGTCGGTGAACACCCGGTGCCCCGCCCACTCGGGATCGCTCGGGATCGGGTCGCTGGGGATCCCCGGGACCGTCGCGTTCTGCCAGCTCGTCTCGACCTCCCCGGCCCGCTCGCGGCGCAGCGCGAGACGCACGGCCACCCGGTACGGGAGCAGCCCGCCCTCCGGTGGCGGGATGTAGCGATCGATGTCGTGCTCCTGGGCGACGCAGTCGTTCTGCAGCGAGGCGATGATGGGCACCGCGAGCGCGCGCGGCACGGGCGTGACGAGGTTGACCCACTGCGAGGCGAGCCACGGGGTGAGCACGGGAAGCGGAGCGATCGGTCGCTGCGGGAGTCCCGCCTCGACCGCGTACCCGTTCATCATCTGCCCGTAGCGGAGCACGTCCGGACCGCCGATGTCGAAGGTGCGGTTGAGGTCCTCGGGAATCGAGGCGGCCTGTACCAGGTAGCGGAGCACGTCTCGGACGGCGATCGGCTGCACCCGGTTGCGCACCCAGCGGGGCGCGGGCATGTACGGCAGAACCTCGGTGAGGTGGCGGATCATCTCGAAGGAGGCGGAGCCGGATCCGATCACGATCCCCGCCTGGAACACGATCGCCGGCACCGGGGAGTCGAGGAACACGCGCCCCACGGCGGCGCGCGACGCGAGATGCTCCGAGAGGCGTCCTTCGTGCGGATGCAGGCCTCCCAGATAGACGAGACGACGCACCCCCGCGTCGGCCGCCGCCTGCGCGAAGATCTCCGCCTGCTCTCGTTCCGCGCGGGCGAAGCCGCGCCCTGCGTCCATCGAGTGAACCAGGTAGTACGCGACCTCCGCCCCCTCCATGGCCGCGCGCACCCCGGTGGGATCCGCGAGATCGGCCTCGGCGATCCGAACGCGGTCGCGCCACGGCACGTCGGTGAGCTTCCAGGGCGAGCGCACGAGACAGGTGACCTCGTAGCCCGCGTCGAGCAGCTGCGGCACGAGCCGCCCGCCGATGTAGCCCGTCGCACCGGTGACGAGAACGCGGGTCATTCGTACCTCCCAGGCCGGAATCCGCTAACCCGGTTAACGATATGGTTCCTCGTCCTCCCCGACCCGGGGTTGACAAACGTGCGCCCGGGAAACGCGCCGCGCGCCCCTCGCGCGGAGTAGCGTGGAAGACCACCTCGGAAGGGATCCCATCATGAGCACGACCGCGCTGACGCTCGAGGACTTCGAGAAGACCGTGACCGAGGACGGCATCGTCCTCGTGGACTTCTGGGCAGAATGGTGCGGTCCCTGCCGCATGTTCGGTCCGATCTTCGAGAAGGCCTCCGAGCAGCACCCCGACATCGTGTTCGGCAAGGTCGACACCGAGGCGGAGCAGCAGCTCGCGGCGATGGCGCAGATCACCTCGATCCCCACCCTCATGGCGTTCCGCGACGGCATCGGCGTGTTCGCACAGGCCGGTGCCCTGCCCGCCCCTGCGCTCGACTCGCTCATCGAGCAGATCCGTGCGCTCGACATGGACGACGTCCGTGCACAGGTCGCCGAAGCCGAGGAGCACGGCCAGCACGCCCCCGGCGCCGAGGTCTGAGTTCCTGCGCCCGACACCGTGCATCTGTACCTGCACCGGTTCAGCGACGACCACACCGACGCCATGGCCCGCCTCGCAGCCGTTGCGAGCAAGAAGCTCGCTCCCTTAGCGCAGATCGGCTGAGGTTAGGCTCATGGACATGACCGCTGCGCCCTCCCGCACAACGCTCAGACGCCGGCCCAACGGATGGTTGGTTGCCGTGGTCGTTGTAGTCGCCGTCATCCTGGCTCCGGTCATCGGTGGAATCGCCATCTCGGCGCAGAACGATGCAGCAGCCGACGCCGTTAAGAATCAACTCGTCTCGATGCCGCTCCCGCCGGACACGCAGTTGGTCGATTCATACTCACGAGCGGGCAAGCTCGTGGGCAACGGCAACGGCATGCAGTATCTCGGCGCAATGTTGATCCAGAGCCATCTACCCATTGCTGAACTTGAGTCTTACTATGCTCAGCAAGCAGATACTCTCGATGAGTCTCGGACCTCCGAGTACCCGACCACAATCAACGTGCGACAAGGCGATTCGTCGCAGCTCCAAGACATCAGAGGCCTTTCAGGACTTCTCACCCAATCAGATCAGTCCGACCGCTTCCTCGTATACATGTGGGGCGACGCTCCATCGTGGCTCCACGAGGACTGGGACCTGCGCGGCCACTGAGCCTCCCGCGCGTCTACCGGGGATTCTTCCGCAGCTCGGCGTTCCGCCGCCTCCAACAACAGAGGCCCGGATCACTGATTT
The DNA here is from genome assembly GCF_945952435.1 of uncultured Microbacterium sp. GTDB lineage: Bacteria > Actinomycetota > Actinomycetes > Actinomycetales > Microbacteriaceae > Microbacterium. The sequence goes on along the minus strand of NZ_CAMFHZ010000004.1, from coordinate 54,516 downwards.
TCCTCAGTGTTTCCGGGCCTTCTCTGTGGCTGGGGTACCTGGACTCGAACCAAGAACAACTGAACCAGAATCAGCCGTGTTGCCAATTACACCATACCCCAAGGGCGAAACCGGGGTCTCGCACCGAGGTTCAAGCTTACCCGAGCGGCGCGCGGGATCCAAACCGGAGCGGGATCCCGCGCGCGTCGCCCGATCAGGCCGTCCGCAGCTCCGCGAGCGCGCGCAGACGGCGCAGCGTCTCGTCCTTGCCCAGCAGCTCCATCGACTCGAAGAGCGGCGGCGACACGCGCCGACCGGTGATCGCCACGCGCGGCGGCCCGTAGGCGACCCGGGGCTTGAGCCCGAGCCCGTCGACGAGCGCGGACGACAGCGCCTCCTGGATCGCCTCGGGCGTGAACACGTCCAGCGGCTCCAGAGCAGCCGCGCACGCGGTCAGGACCTCGGCCGCGTTCTCGGGCAGGCCCTTGAGGGCGTCGGCCTCGTACGACACGTCCTTCGCGAAGAGGAAGCCGAGCATGCCCGGTACCTCGCCGAGGAGCTGCACGCGCTCCTGCACGAGCGGCGCCGCACGGAAGGCCAGCACGATCTGCTCGTGAGTGGGCTCCCCCTCGAAGACGTCCGCCGCGGCGAGGTACGGCAGGATCCGCTCCGCGAAGTCCCGCTCCCCCAGCAGACGGATGTGGTCGCCGTTGATGGACTCGGCCTTCTTCTGGTCGAAGCGCGCCGGGTTCGGGTTGACGTTCACGATGTCGAACGCGGCGGTGAACTCCTCCAGCGAGAACACGTCGCGGTCGGGCCCGATCGACCAGCCCAGCAGCGCCAGGTAGTTCAGCAGGCCCTCGTGGATGAAGCCGCGCTCGCGGTGCAGGAAGAGGTCTGCCTGCGGATCGCGCTTGCTCAGCTTCTTGTTGCCCGTCTCCCCCAGCACGAGCGGCATGTGCGCGAAGCGCGGCACGAACGTGGTGATCCCGGCATCGATGAGCGCCGAGTAGAGGGCGAGCTGACGGGCCGTGGACGGCATGAGGTCTTCCCCGCGGAGCACGTGCGTGATCCCCATGAGAGCGTCGTCCACGGGGTTGACCAGCGTGTACAGCGGTGCGCCGTTGGGACGGACCACCACGAAGTCGGGGAAGGATCCGGCGGGGAAGGTCACCTCGCCACGGATCAGGTCGACGTAGGTGACGTCTTCGTCCGGCACGCGGAGGCGCAACGCCGGCTGACGCCCTTCGGCGCGGAACGCCGCCTTCTGCTCCTCCGTGAGATCCCGGTCGTAGTTGTCGTAGCCGAGTTGCTTGGCCCGACCGTTCGCCTCGTTGCGGGCGTCGATCTCCTCCGCCGTCGAATAGCTCTCGTAGACCGACCCGGCTTCGACGAGCTTCGCGATGACGTCACGATAGATTTCGCCGCGCTCGGACTGGCGGTACGGACCGTGCGGCCCACCGACCTCGACGCCCTCGTCCCAGTCGATCTTGAGCCAGGTGAGCGCGTCGACGAGCTGTCGGAAGCTCTCCTCGCTGTCCCGCGCCGCATCCGTGTCCTCGATGCGGAACACGAGCTTTCCGCCGGTGTGCCGGGCGTACGCCCAGTTGTACAGCGCGGTGCGGACCATGCCGACGTGCGGCAGGCCTGTCGGGGACGGGCAGAAGCGGACGCGGACGTCGGCACCGGACGCGGTCGTGGTGCGGGGATCGGGAGTAGCCATAGCCCTTCGATTCTAGTTCGGGCCGGCCGCTGGTCCTCTCGTCACCGCCTGCCGAGCGGCGACAGCGCGACGATCGCCACGACGACCACGAGAGCGGCGATCGCCAGACCCGCGTAGGAGGACGACTGCAGGATGATCCCCGCGAGCACCGCGCCGCCGGCGGCGCTCAGGCTCATCAGCGAGTCGCTGCGCCCCTGACGGCGCGTGCGCAGCGCGGGAGCGGACGCCTCCGTGAGCAGCGCGGCTCCCGCCACCGTGGCTGCGCTCCAGCCGAGGCCGAGGAGGATCAGCGCGACGATCACGCCCCACGTCGTCTCCCCCGCCAGCATCGCGAAGCAGAGCGACGCGACGAGCAGCCCCTGTCCGAGCAGCACCGTGCGCAGTCGCCCCCACCGGTCCGCGAGGATCCCGAAGACCGGGGACAGCCCGTACATGCCGGCGACGTGCAGCGCGATCGTGAGGCCCACGATCACCGTGACGTCCATCTCCTCCGCTCCGCCGCTCGCCGGGGATCCGGACATCCCGCCCATCGCCATGTGCGAGAGATGCACCGGCGTCATCGCCATGACCGCGGCCATCGTGACGTGCGAACCGGCGATCGCGAAGATTGCGTAACGGGCCGCGACGGGACGATCTGCGCGCTCGACGGCCGCCGCGGTGCCTCCGGTCTCCCCCAGCGCCCGCGCGGTGAGGAGTGGATCCGGACGCAGCGCGATCAGGTAGAGCGCGAACGCCGCGATCTGCGCCACGAGCGAGAACAGGTACGAGCCGGTGTGCGGAGGCATTCCCAGCGTGTGGCCGAGGTGCTCGCCCGAACCGAGCAGGAGCGGACCGGCGACGCCGCCGATCGTCGTCGCCCAGACCACGATCGACAGATCCCGTCCGCGATGCTGCGGCGGGGCGAGATCGGTCGCCGCGAACCGGGACTGGAGGTTGCCCGCATTGCCCATGCCGATCATCACGATCCCGACGAGCAGGAACGGGAACACGCGCACCGCGGCGGCGGCGAGGACGACGACGATCCCCACGAGGGCGAGCAGGTTCCCCAGCGTCAGCGCGAACCGTCGTCCCCGGCGCGCTGCGAAACGGGCGAGAGGGATGGCGGCGAGGGCCGCGCCGAGCGTCACCGACGCGGTCGCGAGCCCGGAGAGCGCGTCGCTTCCGGAGATGTCGGCCGCGAGCAGCGCGCCGAGCGACACCGTCGCCCCGAACGCGATTCCGCCGAGCACCTGCCCCAGGGACAGGATCCGCACGGTGCGTCGCTGGACGCGGGCGCGCTCGTCGAGCGCGACCGTCGTGATGCTCACGCGGCCGGGAGTGCGTCGCGCGCGGGGTTGCGCAGCGTGCCGATGCCGGTGATCTCGACCTCGATCGTGTCCCCGGCCTGGAACTCGCCGACGCCCGCGGGCGTGCCCGTCATGATGACGTCCCCGGGGAGCAGGGTGAACACCGCCGACGCGTACGCGATGATGTCCGCGACGGAATGGATCATGTCGCTGAGCGGGGCGTGCTGGCGGACCTCGCCGTTGACGCGGGTCGTGAGCTCCGCGTCCGCCGGATCGAACTCCGTCTCGATCCACGGCCCCAGCGGGCAAAAGGTGTCGAAGCCCTTGGCCCGCGACCACTGGCCGTCCTTGCGCTGCAGGTCACGGGCGGTCACGTCGTCGCCGATCGTGTAGCCGAAAACGTAGTCGAGGGCGTTCTCGGTGCTCACGTTCTTGGCGATGCGGCCGATCACGGCGACGAGCTCGCCCTCGTAATCGGTGCGCTCCGAGAGAGCGCTCGGCCGCACGATCGTGTCGCCCGGGCCGATCACGGCGGTGTTGGGCTTGAGGAAGAGCATGGGCTCCTCCGGTGCGACGTTGCCGAGCTCCGCCGCATGATCGTGGTAGTTGCGTCCGACGCACACCACCTTCGAGCGCGGGATCACCGGCGCGAGCAGCGCGGCATCGGCGAGCGGCACGCGCTCCCCCGTGGGCTCGTATCCCGCGAACATCGGATCCCCGGCCAGCACCACCAGGTCGCCGTCGTCGAGGATGCCGTACTTGATGCCGTCGTCATGGCTGAACCGCGCGATCTTCACCGCTCCAGCCTAGCCACGCCGCGGGAGGTGCGCGGCCCTTCGACGGCCGGGCGGGCGTCGAAGGGCCGCGAAGGCGATCAGGCGTGCTCCGCCTTGTTGCCACCGGCTTCCAGCACGTCGCCGGCGGGGAGCTCCTGGTGACCGCCGAACTGCAGGCGCATCGCCGAGAGCACCTGATTGGCGAAGCGGTCCTCGTCGCGCGAGGCGAACCGCTCGAACAGCGACGCCGCGAGCACCGGCACGGGCACGCCCACGTCGACGGCCGCCTTGACGGTCCAGCGTCCCTCACCGGAGTCGGAGACCCGACCGGCGAGTCCCTGCAGGGTCGGATTGGCCTCCAGCGCCGCGGCCGTGAGGTCGAGCAGCCAGGAGGAGATGACGGATCCGCGTCGCCACAGCTCCGCGACCTTCGGGGTGTCGATGTCGAACTGGTAGTACTCGGGCTCCTCCAGCGGCGCGACCTCGGCGGAGTGATCCGCCTCGCGGATCCCGGCATCGGCGTTCTCCAGGAGGTTGAGACCCTCCGCGAGCGCCGCCATGACGCCGTACTCGATCCCGTTGTGCACCATCTTGACGAAGTGGCCCGCGCCCGACGGCCCGCAGTGCAGGAAGCCGAGCTCCTCGTCCGTGAGCTCGCCCGTGCGTCCCGGCGTCCGCTCGACCTCCCCCGCCCCCGGCGCGATCGTGCGCAGCAGAGGACGGATGATGTCGAACGCCTCGTCGGGTCCGCCGACCATGAGGCAGTAGCCGCGCTCGAGTCCGAAGACGCCGCCGCTCGTGCCGATGTCGACGTAGCTGATCCCCTTCGGCGTGAGCGCCTTCGCCCGGCGGACGTCGTCGCGGTAGTTCGAGTTGCCGCCGTCGATGATGATGTCGCCCGGCTGCAGGACCTCGGCGAGCTCGTCCACGACCTTGCCGGTCAGGCTCGCGGGGATCATGAGCCAGACGATCCGCGGGCCGTCGAGCTTCGAGGCCAGGTCGGCGTAGCTGGTCGCGCCGACCGCGCCCTCCTTCTCCAGGGTCGCGACGGCATCGGGGTTGACGTCGTAGACGACGCACTCGTGACCGCCGCGCAGCAGACGGCGCACGATGTTGCCGCCCATCCGTCCGAGTCCGACCATGGCGAGCTGCATAGCGATTTCCTCTCCTCCGCGGATGCGCAGTGTGTGGGCCGCCTCGGCGGCCGGTGTCCGTGCGCCCGGGTCAGGCGTCGGCGTCGAGTCGCACGAGCCAGCCGTGGGTGTCCTCCCGGCGGCCGTACTGGATGTCGGTGAGCTCCTCGCGCAGCGACATCGCGAGCGCGGTCGCCTCCGGCCCGTCGTGCACGATCTCGAAGTCCTCGGACTTGAGCGCGCCGATCGGGACGACCACCGCCGCGGTCCCGCACGCGAACGCGCCGACGATCTCGCCGGACGCCGCTCCCTCGCGCCACTCGTCGATCGTGATGCGTCGGTGCTCGACCTCGAGGCCGCGGTCCCGCGCCAGCTGAAGGATCGAGTCGACGGTCACGCCTTCGAGGATCGAATCCGATTTGGGGGTGAGCAGACGCCCGTCGCGCGTGACGAGGACGATGTTCATCCCGCCGAGCTCTTCGAGGTACTCCCCGTCGAGGAAGAGGACCTGCTGGCAGCCCTTCTTGTACGCCTCCTCCTGCGGAAGCAGGCTGGAGGCGTAGTTGCCGCCCGTCTTGGCCGCGCCCGTGCCGCCGTGGCCCGCACGCGCATAGTCCTTCGAGAGCCAGATGTTGACCGGCTGGACGCCGCCCGGGAAATAGGAGCCCGCGGGGCTCGCGATCAGGTAGTAGGCGACCTTCTTCGCCGCCCGGACGCCGAGGAAGGCCTCCTTGGCGAACATGAACGGCCGCAGGTACAGGCTCTCCTCCGCATTGCCCGGGACCCACGCAGAGTCGACCGCGACGAGCTGGCGCAGCGACTCGATGAACAGCTCCGTGGGCAGTTCGGGAAGCGCGAGGCGGCGCGCGGAGCGCTGCAGGCGGGCCGCGTTGCGGTCGGGCCGGAAGGTCCAGATCGAGCCGTCGGCGTGCCGGTAGGCCTTGAGGCCTTCGAAGATCTCCTGCGAGTAGTGCAGCACGGCCGCGGCGGGGTCCAACGCGATCGGGCCATAGGGCGACACGCGCGGGCGGTGCCAGCCGCCCTGCTCGGACCAGCAGAGATCGACCATGTGGTCGGTGAAATGCTGCCCGAAGCCCGGGTTCTCGAGGATCGTCTCTCGCTCGGGGTCGGCGGTCGGCGCGTCGTTGCGGGTGACGCGCCAGATCAGTCCGGCCGGGGACGGAGCCTGGAGGGGAAGGTCGATGGTCATGATTCGTGTCCTGACAGGTCGAGGCGACGGCGGCTGCGCCGGGATCCAGACTACGCCTGGAGGCGGGCGATGATCGCCGTGCCGGTCTGCTGAGTGGTGCGGGCGCCGGTGCGCTCCGCGATGTCCTCCGTGACCGCGCGCTGCACGCGCGCGGACTCCTCGGCGAGCCCCAGGTGATCCAGGAGCAGCGCGACGGAGAGGATCGCCGCGGTGGGGTCGGCCTTCTGCTGACCCGCGATGTCGGGTGCCGAGCCGTGCACGGGCTCGAACATCGACGGGAACGCGCCCTCGGGGTTGATGTTGCCCGAGGCGGCGAGGCCGATGCCACCGGTGACGGCGCCGGCCAGATCCGTGAGGATGTCCCCGAAGAGGTTGTCGGTGACGATCACGTCGAAGCGCGAGGGGTCGGTCACCAGGAAGATCGTGGCCGCGTCGACGTGCAGGTAGTCTACGGCCACGTCGGGATGCTCGGCCGCCACCTCGTCGACGATCCGCTTCCAGATGGCCCCGGCGTGGACGAGCACGTTGGTCTTGTGCACGAGCGTGACCTTCTTGCGGCGCTTCTCGGCCGCGTCGAACGCGTAGCGGACGACCCGCTCCACGCCGAACGCCGTGTTCACGCTGGTCTCGTTGGCCACCTCGTGCGGCGTGCCCCGGCGGATGGCACCGCCGTTGCCCACGTACGGCCCCTCCGTGCCCTCACGGACGACGAGGAAGTCGATCTCCCCGGGCTCGGCCAGCGGCCCCGGCGCGCCGGCGTAGAGCCGGGACGGGCGCAGGTTGACGTAGTGGTCGAGTTCGAAGCGGAGCTTCAGCAGCAGGCCGCGTTCGATGTTGGCGTCCTTGAGGCGCGCGTCGCCGGGGGTGCCGCCGACCGCGCCGAGCAGGATCGCGTCGTGCGCGCGGATCGAGGCGAGATCGTCGTCGGTGAGGGTGTCCCCGGTCGCGAGGAAGCGGTCGGCGCCGAGCGAGAAGCGGGTCTTCTCGAAGGTCACGTCGCTGGACGCGGTGACGGCGTCGAGCACCCGCTCCGCCTCGGCGACGACCTCGGGACCGATGCCGTCACCCGGGATGACGGCCAGCTTCACGACACGGGACATGGACCCTCCTAGCGGATGGATACGAGTGGAGGCCTCCAGGCTATCGGGAGGCCGATGCCGTTCCGTGCTCTGCGTCGGACGCGCGTCGATGCCGCAGCGGGCCGTCAGTTCCCCAGCCGGCGCCCGAGCGTCGTCGCGGCGACCACGCCGGCCGCGACCACGAGAGCGCCGCCGATGAGCGAGGTCACCGTGACCCCCGACCCGAAGGCGTCCGCCGCGGCCGCCCGCAGCGCCTCGCCCATCGCCGCGGGCAGCTTCTCGGCCACCGAGTACGCCCCGGCGAGCGTCTCGCGGGCACGCTCCGCGAGGTCCGCGGGCACGCCGTCGGGGATCGCGATCGCCGTCCGGTAGAACGCGGTGATGATCCCGCCGAGGATCGTCGTCCCGAGCACCGCGCCGAGCTCGTACGCGGTCTCGGAGACGGCGCTCGCCGCGCCTGCCTTCTCCGGCGGGGCGGCCGCCAGGATCAGCTCGTTCGACACGGTCTCAGCCGCACCGATGCCGATCCCGAGCAGCACGAAGGAGACGATCAGCGGGGCGACGCCGTGCGCGTGCGTGGTGAACGCGACGACAAGGTAGCCGCCGAGGGAGAAGACGAGGGCCGACGGCACGAGCACCTGCGGGCGGACACGGCGCGCAATAGGCACGACGACGAGACCGGAGGCGATCATCATCGCCATCCCGGGGATCAGGGCGAGGCCCGACTCGATCGGCGTGAGCCCGAGGACGAGCTGGAGGTTCTGCGAGACGTAGTACAAGAAGCCGACGAGCGCGACGACGCTGAGGAGGTTGACCAAGATCGCCCCGGTGAACATGCCCCGCCGGAACAGGGCCATGTCCAGCATGGGATTCTCCGCCCGCAGCTGACGCCGCACGAAGAGGAAGCCCGCGCCGACACCGATCACGACGAGGACGACCACGAGCGGCGTGAAGCCCTCGCCCGCGAACTCCTTGATCGCGTACACGACCGGGATCATGGTCGCCATCGAGAGCGCGATGCTGAGCAGGTCGATCCGGCCCGGGTGGGGGTCGCGACTCTCCGGCACCAGGAAGGGGGCGAGGATCAGCAGCGGGATCAGCACGGGCACGGCGAGCAGGAACACGGATCCCCAGGCGAAGTGCTCGAGGAGCACTCCCCCGACGATCGGGCCGAGAGCCGATCCCGCGGAGAACATCGCGGCCCAGACCGCGATGGCGAGGCGCCGCTGCTCCCGGTTCTGGAACACGGAGCGCAGCAGAGACAGGGTCGACGGCATGAGCATCGCACCGAACACGCCGAGGGCGGCCCGCGCCGCGATGAGCAGCGCAGCCGAGGGCGCGAACGCGGCCGCCGCGGAGACCAGAGCGAAGCCCGTCGCACCGATGAGCAGGAGCTTCCGACGCCCGAACCGGTCGCCGAGGGTGCCCATCGTGACGAGCAGGCCCGCGAGCACCAGCGGGTACACGTCGATGATCCAGAGCTGCTCCACGCCGCTGGGGCTCAGCGCCGTCGAGATCTCCGGCAGCGCGAAGGAGAGCACCGTGTTGTCGACGGAGACCAGCAGCACGGGCAGCATGAGCACGATCAGCGCCGCCCAGCCGCGCGCTCCCACGCGGGGACCGTCGGCCTCCGACAGGGGGATCGTCGCCGTGGTGGTCATGCTGCACCTCTCGTCTCGCGGGCGGTGAACGAGGCGCCCGATAACTAAACCGTCCAGCTGGTATAGTAACAGACATGGCCAGACCTCCGCACGCCCGTGAGCGCGTCCTCGACGCCTACGAGTCGCTGCTCATCACCGACGGCGAACGAGCGGCGACCCTCGACGCCGTCGCGAGAGCGGCCGGCGTCTCGAAGGGCGGCCTGCTCTACCACTTCGCGTCGAAGGAGGACCTGGCGACCGCGATGCGGGAACGGCTCGAAAGGCTCGTGGACGACGACGTCGATCGCATGCGCAGCGCCGCCGACGGTCCCGTCGAGTACTACCTGCGCACCTCGGTGATGATGAACGACGCCCTCGACCGCGCGATCATCGCGGTGTCGCGGCTCGCGCAGGGAGGCAGCGCGGCGGCGGCCGAGTGCCTGCACCGGATGCGCGAGCGCTCCGCGGCGGAGCTCCGCCCCTCCGTGCGGGACCAGGCGGCCCTCGACCTCGTGCTCCTGCTCAGCGACGGGCTGTTCTTCAACAACGCGGTCGACGCCGGCGCCTCCGACGGGATCGTGCCGTCGGGAGCGGATCTGGACGCCCTTCTCGCGCTCGTCCGGCGCACCGTCGAAGGCTGAGCGACGACGAACCGCCGCCCTTTCTCCGAGGGCGGCGGTTCGTCGGTGATGGTCCGGCGCTCAGGCGTCGACGAGCTCGATCTGCCGGAACAGATCCGCGTCGATGGCTGCGCGCACCTCGTCCAGCAGCGCGTCGGGGATCGGCGAGTCGAGCGTCAGCACCGACAGCGCCTGCCCACCGGCGGTCTCGCGGGCGATCTGCATGCCGGCGATGTTGATGCCGGCCTCCCCGAAGCGCTGTCCGTAGACCGCGACGATGCCAGGGCGGTCGGTGTAGAGCATGACGACGTGGTTCTTCTCGATGGGCAACTCGACGGCGTGGCCGTTGATCGCGACGAGCTTCTCGATCTGCTTCGGGCCGGTCAGCGTGCCGGAGACCGACACCTGGCTGCCGTCCGAGAGCGCACCGCGCAGCGTGATGACGTTGCGGTACTCCTCGCTCACGTCGTCCTGGACGAGGCGGACGGCGACACCGCGCTGCTCCGCGAGCAACGGCGCGTTCACGTAGGAGACCGTCTCGCTCACGATCGGGGTGAAGACGCCCTTGAGCGCGGCGAGGCGCAGCACGCTCACGTCGTAGCCGTTGAGCTCGCCGTGCACCTCCACGTCGAGGCTCGTGAGCGGCGACTGGGCCAGGGCGGAGAGGATCTGGCCGAGCTTCTCGGTCAGCGGGATGCCCGGACGCACATAGGGGTCGATGAGGCCGCCGGCGACGTTCACCGCATCCGGCACGAGGTCGCCGCCGAGAGCGAGACGCACGGAACGGGCGACCGAGACTCCGGCCTTCTCCTGCGCCTCGTCGGTGGAGGCTCCCAGGTGCGGGGTGACCACGACGTTCGGGAGAGCGGTGAGCGCACGGGCCGTGGAGCCCTCGACCGGCGGCTCTGAGGTGAAGACGTCGAGCCCCGCACCCGCGATCTCCCCGTTCTGCAAGGCGACGAGCAGCGCGTCCTCGTCGATGAGGCCGCCGCGCGCGACGTTCACGACGTAGGCCGTCGGCTTCATCGCGCGGAACTGCTCTGCGCCGATCATGCCGGTCGTCTCCGGCGTCTTCGGCATGTGGATCGTGAGGAAGTCGGCCTCGGCGACGAGCTCCTCGAGGGAGACCAGCTGCACGCCGAGCTGCTGGGCCCTCGCGCTCGTCACGTAGGGGTCGTACGCGACGACCCGCATGTCGAACGCGGCCAGCCGCGCGGCGACGAGCGCGCCGATCCGTCCCAGCCCGACGATGCCGACGGTCTTCTCGAAGAGCTCGACGCCGGTGTAGGAGCTGCGCTTCCACTCCCCCGCCGAGAGGGATCCGTGCGCAGCGGGGATGCGGCGGGCGAGGCTGAGCACGTGGCCGACCGTGAGCTCCGCGGCGGACACGATGTTCGAGGTCGGCGCGTTCACCACCATGACGCCCGCGGCGGTCGCCGCCTTGATGTCGACGTTGTCCAGTCCCACACCCGCGCGGGCGACGACCTTGAGCACCGGCGCGTGCGAGAGCGCCTCGGCGTCGATCTTCGTGGCGGAGCGGATCAGCACCGCGTCGGCGTCGGCCAGCGCGGCGAAGAGCGCCGCACGGTCGGTCCCATCGACCGAGCGGACGTCGAAGTCGGGTCCCAGGGCGTCCACCGTGGCGGGCGAGAGCGTCTCCGCGAGCAGGACGACGGGCTTGTGGGCGGACGTGTTCACGGCGTTCTCGGGCACAGAGTTCCTTCGGAAGCTTCGGGAGGGGAACCGTTGCGCCGCACCGATGGGGCGCGTGGTGCGAACACTCTACCCGAGCCGAAGGGAGCGCCCGGCCCGTGTGACGCCCTGCGGCACGGACGACTCAGCGGCACCCTGCGGCACGGACGACTCAGCGACGTCCTGCGGCACCGACGACTCAGTGGGCGCCGCTGAGCGTGTAGCCCACCACGTCCATCCAGAACACCGCGACCAGGGCGAGGCCCGCGAGCAGCACGAGCGCCACGGTGCCCAGGCCCCGTCGGCGCGTGAGCGACAGCGCGAAGGCGAACACGACGGCGGGGAGCACGATCGAGAGGATCAGCGCGACCCAGGCGGTGGTGCCGATGCCGAGGCCCGCGAGCGGGATGGTGTACGCGATCGCGTTCCAGATCGCGTAGGCGTAGAACAGCCCGAAGAGGCCGATCAGCCCGTACAGCAGCCCTCGCGGGCGGGACGCGGCCGGTTCCTTCACCATCGTCTCCTCGGCGCTCATGCTCCCACCGTCCCGAACATCACGAAGGGCCACGGGACGAGCAGCAGGCCACCGCCGATCAGGGCGACGATGCGGATCCAGCTCGCCTTCCCCCGCGTCAGCACCCACGCCGCGGCGAACCAGAGCGGCGCGGCGAGCACGGCGGCCCAGAGCCACGGGAAGTACATCACGTCGGGCAGCAGCAGCGAGGCGCGGGGGCGCAGGCGGAAGCCGCCCACCGCCCAGCCGACGGCGAACAGCAGATAGACCCCGCCGATGATCCCGTAGAACACGAGGGCGACGTTGCCGATCCCGTCGCGTTCCTCGTCCTCCCCGGCATCGTCATGCCCGGCCTCGGTGCGCGGCTCCGCGCTCCCCGTGGAGGACCGCACGTCGGCGTCGGGCTCCGGAGCGGACGCGGCGGACGGGGGCGCGGGTCGGACGGCGGGGGCGGACGCGCGCTCCGGCTCGTCACCGTCCCAGCGCAACGCGTCGTCGGGGTCGGAAGTCATGTCCCCAGCGTACGGCGAGTTCCCAGTATGCTCGGTGCCATCATCCGGGCGCCGTCATCCGGGGGGCCGTCATCCGGGAGGAAAGGACCACCGTGACTCAGAAGAGCACCAGGAAGAACGCCGCCGCGAGGCCGAGACCGTCGGCGGCATCCGCGGCACCCGAGAACGGTCCCGCGGAACCCCCCGCGGGCTGGGTGCCTACGCCGGCCGCCAAGGCCAGCGCGACGCGATTCCGCTGGATCGCGATGGTGCTGTGGATCGTGGCGATCGCGGGCGAGGCGGTCGGCATCTTCTGGTTGCTGCGTCAGCGACAGTTCGTCAACGAGGACGGCGAGCTCGTGCGCGACCCGCAGACCGGTCTGCTCGAGCAGCAGGGAGCGACCGCGCAATTCCCGCAATGGGCCTTCATCACGCTCATCGTCCTGTTCGTCGTCATCGCGGCGCTGTCCATCACCGGCTCCTTCCTGTGGAAGAAGGCGAATCGCCTCGACCCGGCCCGCCGATCGGACACGGTGCGCTTCTTCGTGCAGAACCAGCTGGGCGCGATCATCGCGATCATCGCGTTCGTGCCGCTGATCGTCATGGTCTTCCTGAACAAGGACATGAGCAAGGGCCAGAAGACCACGGCCGGCATCGTCGGCATCGTGCTCGCGGCGCTCGCCGTCGTCCTCGGGATCGACTTCACCCCGCCCTCCGTCGAGCAGTACACGGCCGATCAGTCCACCGTGATCCAGCTCCTCGGCAAGGACCAGGTCGTCTGGGTCGACGGGGGCAAGGTATACCACGTGTGCGAGCAGGTGCCCGCGATCCAGACCGGCAGCGACAAGCGCACGGGGACGACTGCTCAGGCCGTCGAGGCGGGCAAGACCCGCCTCACGCTCGAGTTCGCGTCCGAGTTGCGCACATGCGGGCTGCCCGTGCCCGAGAACTCCAGCGCGATCGCCGACGCGCTGCGGGAGATCCGCGACGGCAAGACGGACACGACCCTTCCGGCGCCCGTGTGGCCGAGCGGGACCGACGCTCCCCTGACGATCCCCGACGCCACGACGAACGGCTCGGAGCCGGCGCCCACCGCGACCCCGTGAGACCACGCCGCGGAGGCGGAGGCGGCCCGTTCCCGGTGCCGTCTCCGCCTCCTTGTGCACCGTCCTTGTGCACCGTCTCCTTGTGCACCGTCGCGCGGCGTCAGCGAACCTCGACGGTGAGCACCGCGACCGGGGCGTCGCGGAGTCGCTCGGGAATCCAGGCGACCGTCGCCCCGTCCGGTCGGCTCTCGGTCTGGGCCGGCGCGCCGTCCGCCCAGCGCGCGACGACCGTTCCGGACAGCTCGGCCGGCAGTTCGAGCACGCCCGCGGCGGGGTCGAGGGCGTGCACGTGCACGGCACCGGCGGAACGCGTGTAGGCCCGTGTTCCTCACCGGAGGCATGAGCGCGAGCGAACCGTTCCTCGCGGCCGTGCGCAGCCGGGTGTACGAGGCGTGCCACCCGCTGGCCACGCAGACGCTGCGGATCGAGTCCGCGCGCACAGGACCGGATGCCGCGCTCTACGGTGCCGCGCGGCTCGCCCGGGAGCTCGTCGATCCGGTCGCCTGAGCCGCGAAGCGGACGACACCGCGGCACCGTCTCGATCAGACCCCCGGTGCGAGGGAGAGCTCGATCACGGGGATCAGCACGTCCGGCCGGCGCACGGGAAGATGCACGGTGAGGGTGCCCGGTGCCTCCCCCGCCGGCGTCATCAGCGTCGCCTGCTGCTCCGGATCCGTCCGGGACGTCTTCAGCCAGGATCCATCGTTCAGCAGCCGCGCGTAGGTCACCGCGTCGCCGAGGCCGTCCAGGTGCACGAAGCCCAGCGGCCAGGTGAAGAGGTGCAGGTAGAGCCGGTCGCCGCGGCGGGTGTAGACGCCCTCACGAGGCGCCGGGAAGCCGGCGTGCCCCGCCCCGACGATCGCGTCCCGATGCAGACGCATCCATTCGCCCAGCTCCGCGAGCAAGGCCTCATCGCGGGGTGCGATGCTCCCCCGCCCGTCCGGGCCGACGTTGAGCAGCATGTTCCCGTCCATCGCGACGGAGTCCGCGAGCATCTGAGCCAGTAGCACCGCGGACTTCTGGTCGTGATTGTCCCGGTGATAGCCCCAGGATCCGTTCGTCGTCTGGCATGCCTCCCATACCTGGGGCACGCCGTCCACGACGATGGGCGCGGTCGGCTGGTACTGCTCCGGAGTGACGAAGTCGGCGGGGATCCCGAGGCGGTCGTTCACGAGCATTTGCGGCTGCAGCTCGCGGCAGAGCGCCAGGAGCGCGTCCGCATCCCAGTCCGTCGGGCCCTTGCCGGCCCATCCGTCCCTCTCCTCGGGGTAGGTGAAGTCGAAGAAGAGGTAGTCGATCTCCCCGTACTGCGTCAGCAGTTCGCGCACCTGTCCGTGCAGATACGCGCGGTAGCGATCCATGTCGCGCTCGCGGTTGCGCTCGTGTTCGATCGCGTCGTCGCGGCGCGGATGGTTGGCGTCGACCGTGAAGTCGGGGTGATGCCAGTCGATGAGCGAGTGGTAGAGGCCCACCCTCAGCCCTTCGGCGCGGAGGGCGTCGACGTACTCGCGCACGAGATCGCGTCCGCAGGCCCGGACCGATGTGTAGTCGGTCAGCGCCGAGTCCCACAGGCAGAACCCGTCGTGGTGCTTCGTGGTCAAAACGACGTAGCCCATCCCCGTCGCCTTCGCGCGGCGGGCGAGCGCCCGCGCATCGAACAGGTCCGGATCGAAGTGCTCGAAGTAGGCCTGGTACTCCTCGTCGCTCAGACGTTCGTAGCTCTTCACCCACTCGTGTCGTGCCGCCGCACTGTACAGGCCGAAGTGCACGAACATTCCGAAGCGCGCCTCGTCGAACCACTGCTGTCGCATGACGCTCGTCTCTTTTCTCTCTCGTGTCGATCGTGTGAGTCCGCTCATGCGGATAGGTGTCCGACCACGCCCTTGCGCAGCAGGGCGTTGCCGTATTTCCGGGTCTCCCCCGTGCGAACCATCAGATAGGCGCTCTTCGCCACGTCGTAGTACGCGAAACGCTCCACGAAGCGCGTCGTCTCCTCCTCCGTGCCGGCGGCGACCATGAGCTCGCGCTGGACGTCGAGAACGGTGCCGTCCGCCGAGGCCATGAGATCGAGCCCCGGGGCGGCGTCGAGCGGCACCACGGATCTGATCGCGGCGAGCACGTCCGGCGTCGTCGTACCCGGCAGGTCGACGACACGTGCACCGAGCGCCCACGCCGGGAAGTGCGCGTCGGCCACGACGACCGCGTCCGAGTGGCCCATGCGATCGAGGTGCAGCAGCAGCTCACCGGTGAGCAAGGGGTCGATTCCTTCCAACATGGGTTTCTCCTCGTCTTCTGATCCATCGTTCCCGTCGCAATCACTTCCGTTTTCCCCGATCCTTTCCGGCACATACTGCGACGGGAGCGGAAGGGGGCGGCGAGATCGGGGCTAGCCCGGGATGAGGGCCTCGGCGGCGAGCTCGCGCCAGAGCTCCGCGGGAATGTCCACCGCCGCGAGTTCTACGTTCTGACGGAGCTGTTCTGGGCGGCTCCCGCCGACCACGACCGACTCGACGGCCGGGGACTGCAGCGGGAACTGTATCGCGGCCGCGGGCAGCGGTACGCCGTGGGCACGGCAGACGTCGGCGATCCGGGTGAGCCGCCGCCACAGGTCTTCGGGCAGGGCGCCGTACTCGTAGCGGCCGGAGCGCTGCGGCTCGCTCTGCGCGAGCAGCCCGGAGTTGAACACGGAGGCGGCCACGACACGCGTGCCCCGCTCCAGGCACGCGGGGATCACGTCAGCCGCGGCAGGTTGTTCGAGCAGCGTGTAGCGCCCCGCGACCATGATCGTGTCGAGGTCGGCGGAGCGGACGGCGGTCGCGAGCGCGTCGGAGGTCATGGATCCGATGCCGATCCGCCCCACCCGCCCCTCCGCACGGAGCGTCTCGAGTGCGGGGAAGGCCTCGGCGAGCGCGAGATCCAGGTCGTGCCGCTCCGGGTCGTGCAGGTAGAGGATGTCGATGCGCTCGATGCCGAGACGCTCGCGCGATTCGTCGAGGCTGGCACGGATCCCCGCCTCCGAGAAGTCCCAGACGCGCTGCACGTCGTCCGGAACGAAGAAGTCGTTGTCGGTGTCGAGACCGTCCTCGACGTGGGCGAGGTTCGGACGAAGAAGCCGGCCGGCCTTGGTGGAGAGCACGTACTCGTCGCGCGGCTTGGTGCGCAGGAACGCTCCCAGCCGCCGTTCCGACAGCCCGAGCCCGTAGTGCGGCGCCGTGTCGTAGAGGCGGATCCCGCTCTCCCACGCCGCATCGAGCACCGCCCAGGCCTCGTCGTCGGTCATGCGGCGGAACAGGTTGCCGACATTCGCGGCGCCGTAGCCGAGAGCGGGGATCGCCGGCCGCGACGCGGCGTCGACCGTCTCAGACATGGGCTCCCGCCTTCCGGTGCTCGCCGGTCCAGGTGAACTCGGCACGGCTCGCCTGCTTCATCTCCATCCCGTTGCCCGGCTCGGTCGGAGCCGTGTAGGAGCCGTCGCGGATGTCGGTCGGCACGACGAAGTGCTCGTGCAGGTGATCCACGTACTCGATCATGCGCCCCTCACGACTGCCGGAGACGGCGACGAAGTCGAACATGGACAGGTGCTGCACGGCCTCGCACAGCCCGACGCCGCCGGCGTGCGGGCACACCGGCACGCCGAACTTCGCGGCGAGCAGCAGGTTCGCGATGTTCTCGTTCACGCCGGCCACGCGCACGGCGTCGATCTGCATGACCTGGATCGCGCCGGCCTGCAGGAGCTGCTTGAAGATCACGCGGTTCTGCGCGTGCTCACCCGTCGCGACCCGGATCGGCGCGACGCCGCGGGCGATCGCCGCGTGCCCGAGCACGTCGTCGGGGCTCGTCGGTTCCTCGATCCACGCCGGGTGGAACTCGGCGAGCGCGTTGACCCAGGCGATCGCCTCGCCGACCTCCCAGCGCTGGTTCGCGTCGATCGCGATGGGGAAGTCCGGCCCGCACACCTCGCGGGCCGTGCGGAATCGGCGGATGTCGTCGTCGAGGTCGGCGCCGACCTTGAGCTTGATCTGCGTGAAGCCGTCGGCCATCGCCTCGCGGGCGAGGCGGGCGAGCTTGTCGTCCGAGTACCCCAGCCAGCCGGGACTCGTCGTGTACGCCGGGTAGCCGGTCGCCCGCAGCTCCTGCTCGCGGGCGGAGCGGCCCGGCTCCGCGGCACGCAGGATCCCGAGCGCCTCGTCCCGGGTGAGCGCGTTGGTGAGATAGCGGAAGTCGACGAGGTCGACGAGCTGCTCCGGCGTCATCCGGGCGAGCAGCTGCCAGAGCGGAAGCTTCGCGCGCTTGGCCCTGATGTCCCACAGCGCGTTGATCACGGCGCCGATCGCCATGTGCATGACACCCTTCTCCGGACCGAGCCAGCGCAGCTGCGAGTCCGCGACGAGCTCCCGGAAGAAGCCGCCCATGTCGTGGAGGATCGGCTCGACCTCCCTGCCGACCACGTGACCGGCGAGGGCGTCGATCGCCGCGACCTGCACGTCATTGCCCCGCCCGATCGTGAACACGAACGCGTGCCCGTCGATGCCGTCGGCCGCGTCGGTGCACACGATCACGTACGCCGCGGAGTAGTCGGGATCGGGGTTCATCGCGTCGGAGCCGTCGAGGCTCAGCGAAGTGGGAAAGCGGATATCGCTGGTCTCCAGCGCCACGATACGGCTCACGGTTCTCCTGTTCTGGGCCGGATGTCAGGGCTGCGACGCAGAAGGCCGTTCTCGTCCCCGACAGTTGGAGTGTCTCGTCCCCGACAGTTGGAGTGTCTCGTCCCCGACAGTTGGAGTGTAAACATCGGATGTCTATACTGTCAACGTGGGATGCCCCCTCGACCTTCCAGGGGTGGCGGAGCCGCACGTCCCCAGTGAGAAGGCAGGAGAGCCATGAAGTTCGCGCGTCTGGGAGAGCCCGGATCCGAGATCCCGGTCGTCATCGTCGAGGATCGCCCGTACGATCTGCGTCCGGTGACCTCCGATGTGAACGGCGACTTCCTCGCCGCAGATCCCGTCGGCCGCACGCGCGCCGCGCTCGACGCCGGCGATCTCGAAGAGGTCCCGGACGCGGACGCGCTGCGGATCGGATCCCCGATCGCCCGCCCCGGCGCGGTGATCTGCGTGGGCCAGAACTACGCCGCACACGCCCGGGAGTCCGGCGCGGAGCCGCCCGCGGTGCCGATCCTGTTCCTGAAGACCCCGAACACCGTCGTCGGTCCCGACGACGCGGTGACGATCCCGCGCGGGAGCGAGAAGACCGATTGGGAGGTCGAGCTCGGCGTCGTGATCGGCCGCCGCACCGCCTACCTCGACTCCCCCGCCGATTCCGCCGCGCACATCGCCGGCTACGTGGTCTGCAACGACGTCTCGGAGCGGGCGTTCCAGATGGACGTCTCGGGTGGGCAGTGGTCCAAGGGCAAGGCGGCCTTCGGCTTCAACCCGACCGGACCGTGGCTCGTGACGCCAGACGAGGTCGACGTGCAGAGTCTCCGCTTGCGCAGCTTCGTGAACGGCGAGCCGCGCCAGGACTCGAACACGAGCGACATGATCTTCTCGGTCGCCGAGATCGTGCACCACATCTCGCAGTACATGACCCTCGAGCCTGGGGACCTGATCCTCACCGGGACTCCGCAGGGCGTCGCGTTCGGCGGGAGGTTCCCGTACCTCCGCGCCGGGGACGTCGTCGAGATCGACATCGAGGGGCTGGGGAGCCAGCGCCAGGAGTTCGTCGCATGGGAGGCACAGGCATGACCGGTCAGGTGGAAGGGCTCGTCGCGATCGTCACGGGCGGCGCATCCGGGATCGGCGCGGCGATCGCCGCGCTCCTGCACGCGCAGGGCGCCAAAGTCGCCGTGCTGGATCGCGACGCGACGGACGCGGATACGCGCTTCGCGGCGTTCACCGCAGACGTGTCGGACCGCGCGAGCGTGCATGCTGCGGTCGACGCGATCGGAGAGCGCTTCGGACGCATCGACATCGTCGTGAACAACGCCGGGATCGGCGCGCAGGGCGATGTGAGCGCTAAAGACGACGACGAATGGGCGCGCGTGCTCTCGATCAACGTCACCGGCATCGCCCGGGTGAGCGCCGCGGCGCTGCCGTGGCTGCGCCGCTCCCCCTCCGCGGCGATCTGTAACACCGCCTCGATCGCCTCGACCACGGGCCTGCCTCAGCGCGCCCTGTACTCCGCGTCGAAGGGCGCCGTGTCGGCCCTGACCCGCGCGATGGCCGCGGACCACCTCCGCGAAGGCATCCGCGTGAACGCGGTCAACCCCGGCACCGCCGACACTCCTTGGGTGGGGCGCCTGCTCGATTCGGCCGCGGATCCGGAGGCCGAGCGCGCTGCGTTGAACGCCCGCCAGCCGCACGGGCGCCTGGTGTCGCCCGACGAGGTCGCGGGAGCCGTGCTGTACCTCGTCAGCCCGGCATCCGGATCCACGACGGGCACGGTCATCGAGGTGGACGGCGGCATGGCCCGCCTTCGTCTGCGCGCCGAGTAGCGCCCGAGGCACCCGGCGCCGGCGGCGACATCGCCGGCACCCGTGCGCCGTGGTGCGGTTGCGCGGAGGTGCGGTCATGCGCCGGCGCGGTGGTGCGGTGGCGCCGTCACTGGGTGGCACCCCTGACGCCGCGGCGCTCACCCCCTCCCGTCGCAAGAACCGCCGCTCACTTCTGCTCCCGTCGCGAAAAGTGCCGCTCTCCGATGCCCAGAGCGGCGTCTTTCGCGACGGGAGCTGAGGATCCGGCACGGCTCCGCACGGCTCCGCAGTGCTCGGCAGGGAGGCGCCTGTGGACAGCTCGCCCGCCCGCGGACGGAAGCTGTCAGAGTGCCCGGATGAGGACTCTTGCTGCACTGCCCGAGAGTCTCGGCCGTGCGTTCGCCGTGAGTGAGGCCATCGCAGCGGGCGTGGGCGCGGGGCGGCTGCGACGATCCGACCTCGACCGCCCCTTCCACGGCATCCGCACCCGACACCTCGCCGACGACCTCATCTCCGCGCACGTAGAGGATGAGGATCCCTTCGATCGGCAGGCACGGGAACGGCGGCCCGCGCCAGGGAGTACGCACCGCGGCTGCGCGACGGGCAATTGCTCTGCGGTGAAACCGCCGCTGCGCTCTGGGGCGGGCCGCTCCCGCTCGCCCTCGCACACGGGCTCGCGATCCACGGCGGTTTGCTCCCCGTGCACGTCGGCGCCTTCGGCACGGCACCGCTCGTGCGTACGGCGGGTGTCGTCGGAAATCGTGCGCGCGTCGAAACGACGTCCGTCCGCATCCTCGACGGGATCCCCGTGGCCTCGCCGGCGAGCACATGGGCATCCCTCGGAGCGTTGACCCTCACGGACCTGGTAGCCCTGGGCGACTCCTTCTGCCGCGTCTGGCGCGAGGGGCCGGGCCGACCTGATCCCGGGCGCGCCCCCGCGTCCACGGTGGAGCAGCTTCGGCTCGCGATCGGGTCCGGCCGCCGCGTCGGCATCGTCCGCCTCCGCGAAGCGGTCGAGCTCGTCCGTGAGGACTCCTGGTCGCCCAGGGAATCCGCGTTGCGATGCCTGATCGTGCACGCGGGTTTGCCGGAGCCCGCGCTGAATCACGACGTCTACGATGCCCGCGGGCGCTTCCTCGGATGCGTCGATCTCGCCTACCCGGCCCGGAAGATCGCCATCGAGTACCACGGCGTCCTGCATCACACCCGGTACGCACGGGACGTGGAACGGGTCGCCGCGCTCCGCGCCGCGGGGTGGACCGTGATCGAGGTGACCGCAGCGCTCTTCGCGGACGAGGTCGAGGTGCTGAGGCGGGTCCGCCGGGCGCTCGCCGGCTGATCCGACGCGCTTCCGCGAAGCACTTGCCCGCCGACCCGATGCGCGCCCGCCCAGCAATCGCCCGCCGACCCGACGCGCGCCCGCGGGAGGCTCCGGTCGCAGAAACCATCACTTCGCCCCGCTCCCGTCGCGAATAGTGCCGCAATTGCGCGCTCAGAACGGCAACGTTTGCGACGAGAACGGGATCAGCGCCGGCGGATCAGCGGCGGGGCCGGAACGGATCGGCGCCGGCTGCTCGGCCGGAACGGATCGGCGCCGGCGGATCGGCCGGAATGGTCAGGCCTCGGCGGCTTGGCGCAACCAGCGCTCGACGCCCGCGATGTGGGCGGTCGCGAGCGAGGTGGCGAGGGCGGGATCGTGCCGGGCGATCGCGTCGGCGATCGCCCTGTGCTCCGACAACGTGCGTTCGACGGCGCCCTGTTCCGTGAGTCCGCGCCAGATCCGCGCGCGGATGGTCTGGCTCGACAGCCCGTCGATCAGACTGGACAGATAGCCGTTGCCGGCCATCCGCACGATCTCCCGGTGGAAGCGCAGGTCATGGGCGACGAGGTCGTCGATCGAGACCTCCGCGTCGAGGTCGTCGATCCCCTGCGTCAGCGCCGCGATCTCGTCCTCGCGGCCGTGCGTCGCCGCGAGCCCCGTCGCCTGGGATTCCAGCATCCGACGCACCGCGAACAGCTCGAGCAGCGAGTCGTCGTCGTGGAGGTCCACGACGAACCCGATCGCTTCGAGCAGAAGATGCGGCTCGAGGCTCGTGACATAGGTCCCGTCCCCGCGGCGCACGTCCAGCACCCGGATGACCTCGAGCGCCTTGACCGCCTCACGCATCGAGCTGCGCGACAGTCCGAGCCGCTCGGCGAGCTCCTTCTCCGGCGGAAGCCGGTCTCCGGGGCTGAGCTCTCCGGACACGATCATCGCCTTGATCTTCTCGATCGCCTCATCCGTGACTGCCATGGCCTCATCCTAATATTCGTCGGATGTCTCTCCCCGGCATTCCCCGCGACTGCGAGAGGATGTGTCCATGCGCGTCCTCGACTCCCACCTGCACCTGTGGGATCCGTCCCGGCTCGACTACGACTGGCTCGAGGGACCGCTCGCCCGCGCGTACGGCGCGGCCGAGCTCGCGACCGCGGAACGCGGAGACGCCGCAGCCGGAGAGCAGAGCGCGGGGTCGATCTTCGTGCAGGCCGAGTGCGTCGAGGCGCAGTTCCTCGACGAGGTCCGCTGGGTGGCCGCGCATGCGGCCGAGACCGGCGTGCGCGGAATCGTCGCCGGCGCGCGCCTCGACCGCGGCGAGGAGACCCTCGACCACCTCGACGCGCTGGGCGGGTTCCCCGAGGTGGTCGGCGTGCGCCACCTGCTGCAGGACGCCCCCGCCGGCACGGCACTGAGCGAGGAGTTCCTGCGCGGCGCGCGCGCCCTCGCCGGACGCGGTCTGCGCTTCGACGTGTGCGTGCGCGCGCGCCAGCTCCCCGAGATCGTGGCGCTGGCCGACGCCGTGCCCGCGCTCCCCCTCGTGATCGACCATCTGGGCAAGCCCGTGATCGGCAGCTCGCACGAGCCGCGACGGCCCGATCCGGCCTGGCGGCGAGCGCTGCACGAGCTCGCAGGGCACCGGCAGGTCGTCGTCAAGCTGTCCGGCCTCCCTGCGGAGTCGGACGGCGCGTGGACCGACGAGCAGGTTGCACCGTTCCTGGACGCGGCGGCCGAGGAGTTCGGCGAGGACCGGCTGCTCTGGGGCAGCGACTGGCCGGTCTCCGCGATCGCCGCCGGCCGCTACCGCACCGGAGGCCGTGCGGCGTGGCTGTCCACGGTCGCCACCTGGGCCGAACACCGCGGAGTGGACGCCGACGCGGTGCTCTGGCGGAACGCCGCTCGGTTCTACGGCCTGGACTGACGCAGCACGCCGGGAACCACGACGGGCGCCCCTCGAGAGGGACGCCCGTCGTTCGCGGAGGACGGGATCAGCGCGCCGCGCTGCCCTCGACGTAGTCCTCGTCGGTCTGCTTCCAGGCGAACAGGGCACGCAGCTCCTTGCCGGTGGCCTCGATCGGGTGCCCCTGCTCCTTCTCGCGGAGGGCGAGGAACTCGACCGCGCCGTTGTCCTGATCCTCGATGAAGCGCTTCGCGAAGGCACCGGACTGGATGTCCGCGAGGACCTCCTTCATCCGCTCCTTGACCCCGGCGTCGATGATGCGCGGACCGGAGACGTAGTCGCCGAACTCGGCAGTGTCGGAGATCGACCAGCGCTGCTTGGCGATGCCGCCCTCCCACATCAGGTCGACGATGAGCTTGAGCTCGTGCAGCACCTCGAAGTAGGCGATCTGCGGCTGGTAGCCGGCCTCGGTGAGGGTCTCGAACCCGGCCTGCACGAGGTGGCTCATGCCGCCGCAGAGCACGGCCTGCTCGCCGAAGAGGTCGGTCTCGGTCTCCTCGGTGAAGGTGGTCTTGATCACGCCGGCACGGGTGCCGCCGATCGCCTTCGCGTACGAGAGCGCGGTCGCCCAGGCGGTTCCGGATGCATCGCGCTCGACGGCGATGATGTCGGGGATACCGCGGCCGGCGACGAACTCGCGGCGCACCGTGTGGCCCGGCGCCTTCGGGGCGATGAGGATCACGTCGACGCCCTCGGGCGCGTCGATGTAGCCGAAGCGGATGTTGAAACCGTGCGCGAAGGCGAGGGTCTTGCCCGCCGTGAGGTTCGGGGCGATCGACTCGGTGTAGATGCCACGCTGGTGCTGGTCGGGCGCGAGGATCATGATGAGGTCGGCCCACTGGGTGGCGTCGGCCACGGTCTTGACCTCGAACCCGGCCTCCTCGGCCTTGGCGATCGAGTTCGAGCCCTCCTTGAGGGCGATGACGACCTCGACGCCGCTGTCGCGCAGGTTCATCGCATGGGCGTGGCCCTGCGAGCCGTAGCCGACGATGGCGACCTTCTTGTTCTGGATGATCGACAGATCGGCGTCTGCGTCGTAGAAGATCTCGGTGCTCACTTGTGTCTCTCCTTGTTGGGGTTCTTGTTGTCTCTCGCGGCGTCTCGCCTCGCTCCGCCTTCGCGGTGCTCGCTCGACGGCCGAACGGGGGTGCTCAGCCGCGCAGGACGCGCTCGGTGATGCTCTTGCCGCCCCGGCCGATCGCGAGCAGCCCGGACTGGGCGAGCTCCTTGATCCCGAACGGCTCCAGCGCCCTGAGCAGCGCCTCGACCTTGCCCTTGTCTCCGGTGACCTCGACCACCAGAGCCTCGGGGGCGTAGTCCACGACCGAGGCACGGAAGAGGCTGACGACCTCCAGCACGTTCGATCGGGTGTTGTTGTCGGTGCGGACCTTGATGAGCATGTGCTCGCGCTGCACCGAGGCGTTCTGCTCGAGCTCGACGATCTTGATGACGTTGATGAGCTTGTTCAGCTGCTTGGTCACCTGTTCGAGCGGGAACTCGTCGACGTCGACCACGACCGTGATCCGGGAGATCCCCGGCACCTCGGTCACGCCCACGGCGAGCGATTCGATGTTGAAGCCGCGGCGGGCGAACAGCCCCGCCACGCGGGTCAGCAGACCGGGGGTGTCCTCCACGAGGAGGCTCAGGACATGCGTGGACATGGGTCAGTCCTCCTCGTCGAACGCCGGCGCGTGGTCGCGCGCGTACTGGATGTAGCTGTTGCTGACGCCCTGCGGGACCATCGGCCACACCATCGCGTCCGCGCTGACGACGAAGTCGATCACCACGGGACGGTCGTTGGTCTCGAGCGCGAGCCTGATCGCCGCATCGACCTCCTCCGGCTTCTCCACCCGGATGGCGAGGCAGCCGTACGCCTCGGCGAGCTTGACGAAGTCGGGGACGCGGATCGTGCCGTGCCCGGTGTTCAGATCCGTGTTCGAGTGACGTCCGTCGTAGAACAGGGTCTGCCACTGCCGGACCATGCCGAGGGACGAGTTGTTGATGATCGCGACCTTGATCGGGATGTCGTTGATGACGCAGGTGGCGAGCTCCTGGTTCGTCATCTGGAAGCAGCCGTCCCCGTCGATCGCCCACACCACGCGGTCGGGCTCGGCGACCTTGGCCCCCATCGCCGCGGGCACGGAGTAGCCCATCGTGCCCGCGCCGCCGGAGTTCAGCCACGACTTCGGACGCTCGTACTTGATGAACTGCGCGGCCCACATCTGGTGCTGACCGACACCGGCGGCGTACACGGCCTCGGGACCGGTGAGCTCGCCGATGCGCTGGATCACGTGCTGCGGAGAAAGCAGGCCGTCCTCCGGCTCGGCGTAGCCGAGCGGGAACTCGGCGCGCAGACCGTCGAGGTAGGCCCACCACTCGGCGATGTCGCCCTTCGCCCCGCCCGTGACGCCGCGGAATGCAGCCTCCAGGTCGGTGATGACCTCGCGCACGCCGCCCACGATCGGCACGTCCGCCGTGCGGATCTTGGAGATCTCGGCGGGATCGATGTCGACGTGCACCACCTTGGCGTTCGGCGCGAACAGATCCGCCTTGCCCGTGACCCGGTCGTCGAACCGCGTGCCGAGCGCGATGAGCAGATCGGCCTCCTGCAGGGCGAGCACCGCGGGCACCGTGCCGTGCATCCCCGGCATCCCCACGTGCTGCGGGTGGGAGTCGGGGAAGGCGCCGCGTGCCATGAGCGTGGTGACGACGGGCGCGCCGACGAGTTCGGCGAGCGAGAGCAGCTCTTCCGACGCCTCGCCGCGGATCACGCCGCCGCCGACGTAGAACACGGGCTTCTTCGCTTCGGCGATCAGGTGGGCCGCGGCCTGGATCTGCTTGCCGTGCGCCTTGGTGACAGGGCGATAGCCGGGCAGGTCGTACTTCGGTGGCCACACGAACGGGGCCGTGGCCTGCTGCGCGTCCTTCGTGATGTCCACGAGGACGGGACCGGGACGGCCCGTGCGGGCGATCTCGAACGCGGCCGCGATCGCACCGGGGATCTCGGCCGGATCCTTCACGAGGAACGAGTGCTTGGTCACCGGCATCGTGATGCCGACGATGTCGGCCTCCTGGAACGCGTCGGTGCCCATGAGCCGGGAGAACACCTGGCCGGTGATCGCGACGATCGGGATCGAGTCCATGTAGGCGTCCGCGATCGCGGTCACCAGATTGGTGGCGCCGGGCCCGGACGTGGCGATCGTCACGCCGACCTTGCCCGAGGCGGTCGCGTAGCCCTCGGCGGCGTGCCCGCCGCCCTGCTCGTGGCGCACGAGGATGTGACGCAGCTCGGTGGAGGCCATCAGGGGGTCGTAGACCTCCATGATCGCTCCGCCGGGGATCCCGAAGACGTCGGTGACACCGAGCATCTCGAGCGAGCGGACGACGGCCTGGGCGCCGGTGAGAACGGGCGCCGCCGCCGGACGGGCGGGCGGACGCGGGACGGCTGGGGCGGTGTCAGCGGTCATGGCTGTTCCTTGCGGTGGTGGTGAGCGATCGACGGGAGCGGTGGGACAGCGCCCCGTCGCGGAGGACAGTCCTGCGGATGCCGCGGAACGCGGAACCGGCGAAACGGGGAAGCTGGGCGGGAACGCCTCGGGTGCAGCGCGGAGAGGACGGCTCGCGGCGGGGAGTCCCCCGCCGGCAGGAGCCCGGCTCTGGCTCATCGATGAGTGGGTCGAGAGCGCGAGCCGCGATATCGACCCGAATCAGATCACCATCGCGCCCGCTCCCCGGAATGAGGAGCGGAGCTCTGCGTGCGCTCCGGGATCCGGTTGTGCCGATCACGGTGCGAACGTGCGTCAAGCCTAACCCATGATCGGCCGTGCCCGCGTCGCGCGCGGCGCGCACGGATGCCGACGACCCCGGACCCTGCAGCGCGCGCATGCACAGCAGTCTATTGCCCGTCGCGACGCCCTCAGCCCGCGTCCGCGTGCCTCTCCCGGAGGTCTGCAAGGGTGCCGAGAAGCGTCGCGAAGGCAGCGGGATCCGGGACGCGCAGGAGCGCAGCGGTGGCGCCGTCCCCGATGCGCACGCCGAGATCGTGCGGCCCGAGGGTGCGCATGCCGTCCTCGTCGGTCACGTCGTCGCCGGCGAAGACGAGACCGGTGGCCCCGACGTGCGTGCGCAGTCGGGTGAGCGCGGCGTCCTTGCCCTCTGCGCGCCAGGAGAATTCGCGCAGGTGATGCCCGGTGCGACGCCGCCATCCGGGGAGGCGGCGGGCAGCCCAGTCCTCGACGCGGGAGAAGGCGATCTCCTCCGTCTCCGGCGACGCGGTCCTCGTGTGCACGCCGAACCCGAACGTCTTCGGCTCGTGCACGACGCCGTCGAGATCCGCGATGAGGACGCGCATCTCGTCGACGATCTCGTCGAGATCCTCGGGCTGCGCGGACAGGTCGGTCTCCTCGCCCGTGTCGGGGAACCAGTATTGCGCCCCGTGAGATCCGGCCAGCAGGATCGCGGATCCCTCGTCGTGCTCGGTGATCTCCACCAAGTCGGGAAGGCTGCGTCCGGAGACGTACGCGACGAACGTCTCGGGCAGCACCGCGAGTCGTCCCACGGCGGCGACGGCCGCGGGAAGAGCCCGCGCCTCCATCGGCACCGCGGTGTGGGGCGAGACCGTCCCGTCGAAGTCGAGCGCCACGAGCAGCCGAGGGGTGCGGGCGATCTCCTGGAGCGCTTCGTCGGCGGATCCCGGGATCCAGGGTCGGGTCATCGGCTGTTCCTCACCTCGTCGAGGGCCGCGAGGAAGTCCCGCGACCACGCCCGCACGTCGTTCTCCAGGACACGCCGGCGCAGCGCGCGCATCCGGCGGGACTGCTCGGCCGCGGGCATCTCCACGGCGCGCATGATCGCGTCCTTGAGATCCTCGATGTCGTGCGGGTTGACCAGCACAGCCTGGCGCAGCTCGTCGGCCGCTCCGGTGAACTCGCTGAGCACGAGCACGCCGCGATTGTCGGCGCGCGTCGCGACGTACTCCTTCGCGACGAGGTTCATCCCGTCGCGGAGGGCGGTGACGAGCATCGCATCCGCCGCGAGGTACATCGCCACCATCTCCTCGCGCGGGAAGCCCTGGTGGAGATAGCGGATCGCGGTGTGGTCCATCGTGTCGTGATCGCCGTTGATGCGCGCGACCGACAGCTCGATCTCGTCGCGCAGCTGCACGTAGGCGTCGACCCGTTCCCGGCTGGGACTCGCGACCTGGACGAGCGTGACGTCCTCGACCGAGAGCCGGCCCTGATCCAGCAGCTCGCCGAACGCCTTGATCCGGTGCCGGATGCCCTTGGTGTAGTCCAGCCGGTCGACGCCGAGGAGGATCTTCTTGGGATTGCCCAACCCTTCGCGGATCTCCGCGGCCCGCGCGCGCACGTCCGGCCGCGCGGCGAGCTCCGTGTACGGCACCGTGTCGATGGAGATGGGGAATGCCCGTGCGACGACCGTCCGTCGCGCGCCGTCCTCGTCGATCGAGACCGCCGACCCCTTCACGTCGTGCGTGAGCCGGCGCCGGACCGCGGCGAGGAAGTTCGTCGCGTCCTGCGCGCGCTGGAAGCCGACGACGTCGGCGCCGAGCAGACCTTCCAGCACCTGGTTGCGCCACGGCAGCTGGGCGTAGAGGCCGTGCGCCGGGAACGGGATGTGATGGAAGTACCCGATCGTGAGGTCGGGGCGCTGCTCGCGGAGCATCGCGGGGACCAGCTGCAGCTGGTAGTCGTGGACCCACACCGTGCCGCCCTCCGCCACGGCCTCGGCGGCGCGCTCGGCGAAGCGCCGGTTCACCCGCACGTACGCGTCCCACCATTCCCGGTGGTACTGCGGGGGCGCGATGACGTCGTGGTAGAGCGGCCAGATCGTGTCGTTCGCGAAGCCCTCGTAATACTCCTGCACCTCGGACTCGGACAGGGTCACCGGGATCAGGCGCATCCCGTCCTCCGTGAACGGCGCGAGCTCCACGTCGGGCTGCCCGGGCCATCCCACCCAGGCGCCGTCGACGGCATGCATGACCGGCTCCAGCGCGGCCACGAGTCCTCCGGGCGAGGGCCGCCAGGTCTCTTCGCCGTCGGGTCCTTGCACGCGGTCGACGGGCAGGCGGTTCGCGACGATCACGAACGAGGCGAGGGCGGACGCGGCGGGCATGGGACGCTCCAGACTGCAGCGAAGGCGCTGCTCCCTCAGGCTAGTCACCCTCACGGCGCGCTCCGCGCCGCTTGACTTCGCCGAACCGATCTGCGATCACGCGCCGGCGCGGGATCGGCGCGCGAGCAGGGCGTTGACGACGCCGGCGACCAGCACCACGCTCGCGGCGATGACCGGCAGGTCCAGAGCGGCGTTCGCACCCGCGGCGTCCGCGAGCTGCCCGGTGACGGCGGATCCGAGGGACTGCCCGACGATGACCGCGGATCCGAGCATCGTCATCACCGTCGCCGACCGGTCGACCGGGCCGAACGCCGCGCCCAAGCTGTACTGCGTCACCAGGGTGGGGCCGATCCCGAATCCCATCACCCCGAGCGCGACGATCATCGTCGCGACGTCGCCGACCGCGAGCAGGAGGAGGCTCCCCCCGAACAGGATCGCGGCGAACAGCAGCCAGCGCGCCGCGAGGGGGAATCGGGCGGGGAGGATCGCCACTCCGAGTGCGAAGATCGCCGATCCGACGCCCATGACCCCGTACATGAGCCCCGCCTGCTCCGGACGGCCGTGCTCCGTCATGAACGCGGTGAGCGAGGTGAGCATGGTGCCGAAGAAGAGTCCGACGCCGAAGATGCCGAGGACGACGACGAGCAGACGAGGACGGAACAGCTCCGCCGCGCGGGACGCCGCGTGGCCGTCGGCCCGCTGCACGGACACGTGCGCCGCGGTGGGGTGGAGGGCGAAGGCCCCGACGAAGAGGAGCATGAGCCCTGCCCCGACGACGAGCGGCATCCAGGGGGCGATGGCCGAGGCGAGGATCCCCACGAGGAACGGACCGAAGACGAACACGGTCTCGTCGGCGGCCGATTCGTAGGCCATCGTCGACGACGTCGTGCGGGCTCGCCGCTCCGGCGGCAGCCTCTCGGCGATCATCGTGACGAGTCGTGAGCGCGAGAGCGGCGAGACCTGCGGCGCGGTCGCCCCGATCGCGAAAGCGCTGAGCAGGACGAGGGGCTCGGCGGCCGAGGAGTACACGATCGCCGCGAACCCGACGAGAGCCGCCGCGTTCAGCACCGCGAGCGCGAGCAGCACCACCCGCTGCCCCCAGCGGTCGGCGGCCGCGCCGAGGAACGGACCGAAGCACGCGGTCCCGATGCCGACCGCCGCGGAGGTGAGACCGCCGAGCGAGAGCGATCCTCGCGCGGCGACGGCGGCCGTCAGCGTGCCGACCACCATCATCGCGAACGGCAGACGCGCGACGAACGCGATGAGGAAGTACGGGAGGCCCGCGAGGCGGATGAGCCGCGGGGCGGAGGGGACGACGGTCGTCGAGGTCAAGGCGTGTCACGATTCTCGCGCGGGATCGGACGTGGATCGGCGCGGGTTCGGGTGCCGCCGCTGTCCGCCGGAAGAGCCGACGGCCGGTAGGTGCACAGCTGTCCGCCCAGTCTATCGGCCGACCTCCGCACGGTCTCGGCTACGGTGGGGGAATGCGCAACTACGTCTTCGCCAGCGGCCTGTTCAGCGCGGTGAGCAGCGGCATCGCGCTGCTGCGCGGCACCAGGGACGCGCCGATCACCTGGCGCGCCGTGCTCGCCTGGGCCAGCTGGGGCATCACGGTCGCCCTCGCGATCGGGGCGATCGTCGATATGCGCCGCGATGAGCGCGGAGAGCTGGTGGCCGTCGACTCCCCCGTCGCCGCGACGCAGTTCAAGCGCGAGAAGAAGGCGTTGAAGGCGCAGCAGAAGGCCGAGCGCAAGGCCCGCAACCTCTGACCGACCGCCTCCCGGGAGCAGCGGATCCCTCGCGGATCAGCCGAGCTCGCGCTCGTAGTGCAGGAAGCCGGAGCGCCGGGCGACGCGGTCGTAGAGGCGGCGCGCGGTGGTGTTCGTCTCGGCGGTGAGCCAGTACACCTTGTCGCTGCCGACCGCGCGCGCCGAGTCCGAGACGTGGGCGATGAGGGCTTCGCCGACACCGCCTCCACGGGACGCGGGATCGACGAACAGGTCCTCGAGGTAGGTGTAGCCGTTCCGCGACCAGGTCGAGGAGTGCTCGAGCCAGTGCACGAAACCGATCGCACGCCCGTCGTCGTCCCGTGCGATCGCCGCATGCATCGGCACGTCGGGGTCGAGGAAGCGCGCGAAGGTGGTGGCCGTGACGTCGTCCGCCACGCTCGATGCGTAGAACGCGATGTACGCCGCCCACAGCGGCAGCCACTCCTCCCGATCGGTCTCGGCGAGGGCGGAGATGGTCGTCATCCCCGCATCCTATTCATCCTCGGCGTCATCCTCACCGCGTGAGGATCAGCGCTTCGCCCTGACCGCCCCCGCCGCACAGGGCGACGACGCCCGTGCCCGTCCCGCGTCGCACGAGCTCGTGCGCGACGTGCACTGCGAGTCGGTTGCCGCTCGCCCCGATCGGATGCCCGATCGCGATCCCGCCGCCGTGGATGTTCACGATCTCCGGATCCAGCCCGAGCGCGGTCTGGGAGCGCGCGACGACGGCGCCGAACGCCTCGTTGATCTCGACGAGGTCGAGGTCGGCGACGCCGATCCCCTGCTTCTCGAGAGCCCGTGCGATCGCGCGCGCCGGCTGCTCGTGCAGCGAGTTGTCCGGGCCTGCGGTCTGTCCGCTCGCGCCGACCGTCGCGAAGACGGGCCAGCCCTGCTCCTCCGCGTGCGCGCGGGTGGTGAGGATCACGGCAGAGGCGCCGTCGGAGATCTGAGAGGAGTTGCCGGCGGTGATCGACCCGCCCTCCGCGAAGGCGGGGCGCAGCGCGGCGAGCGACTCGACGGTCGTGTCGGGACGAACGCCCTCGTCCGCCGTGAGGATGACCGCCGGCCCCTTGCGCTGCGGCACCGCGACCTCGACGATCTCGCCGTCGAAGACGCCGGCCTCGCGGGCGGCGGCGGCGCGCTGATGGGACGCGGCGGCGACGGTGTCCTGCGCCTCGCGGGTCATGCCGAAGCGCTCGTTGTGACGCTCGGTCGACGCGCCCATGCTCTCCCGGTCGTACGCGTCGGTGAGTCCGTCGTACGCCATGTGGTCGAGCACCTCCACGGATCCGTACGTCCATCCGTCCCGCGATCCCATGAGCAGGTGCGGGGCACGGGTCATCGACTCCATGCCTGCGGCGACGACGGTGCGCGCGTCCCCCGTGCGGATCATCCGCGCGGCGTCGATGATCGCCGTGAGACCGGACAGGCAGACCTTGTTCACCGAGTGGGCGGGCACGTCCCAGCCGATCCCTGCTCCGATCGCGGCCTGTCGGGCCGCGTTCTGTCCGGAACCGGCCGCGAGCACCTGACCGACGATGACCGCGTCGATGTCGTCGGCGGGCACGCCGCTCTGATCGAGTGCCCCGCGGATCGCCAGCGCGCCCAGCTGCGGTGCCGTGAACGACGCCAGCTGCCCCTTCAAGCGGCCCTGCGGCGTGCGGGCCGCGGCCACGATGACGACGTCCTCGCCGTGCTGCTCGGTGTGTGCGCTCATGCGTGCTCCTCCAGGTGCTCGGCGACCCGCAGCGCGGGCTCTGTGGCGTCCTTCACATCCTGCACGCTCACGCCGGGTGCGAGCTCGACCAGCTCCAGACCGGTCGGCGTGACGTCGATGACCGCCAGATCCGTGATGATGCGATGCACCACCCCACGGCCGGTGAGCGGCAGCGTGCAGGAATCCACGATCTTGGGCGATCCGTCGCGCGCGACGTGCTCCATGAGCACGATGACGCGAGCGGCGCCGTGCACGAGGTCCATCGCGCCGCCGGGTCCCTTGACCATCTTCCCGGGGATCATCCAGTTGGCGAGGTCGCCGGTCGCGCTCACCTGCATCGCCCCGAGGATCGCCGCATCGATCTTCCCGCCCCGGATCATCCCGAAGCTCAGTCCTGAGTCGAAGAACGCGGCACCGGGCAGCGTCGTGACCGTCTCCTTCCCCGCGTTGATGAGATCGGGGTCGACGGCGTCCTCGGTCGGATACGGCCCGACCCCGAGGATCCCGTTCTCGGACTGCAGGACGACCGTCACCCCGTCGGGGACGTGGTTCGGCACGAGCGTGGGCAGTCCGATCCCGAGGTTGACGTACGACCCGTCCGCCAGCTCCGCCGCGGCGCGCGCGGCCATCTCGTCGCGTGTCAGCGCCATGTCAGTCCTCCTCCGTCGTCGAGGCGGCCGCACGCACCGTGCGCCGCTCGATGCGCTTCTCGATGTCGGGTCCGACCTCGACGATCCGGTGGACGAAGACACCGGGCAGGTGCACGAGATCGGGATCGAGCTCCCCTGGCTCGACGAGGCGCTCGACCTGCGCGATGCAGACGCGCCCCGCCATCGCGGCCAGCGGGTTGAAATTGCGCGCGGCCTTTCGGAACACGAGGTTCCCGTGGCGGTCGCCGAGAGCGGCGTGCACGAGCGCATAGTCGGTGGTGATCGCCTCTTCGAGCACGAACTCCCGCGGCACCCCGTTCACGTCGAACGTGCGCACGTCCTTCGCCGGTGAGGCGACCGCGACCGATCCGTCGGGCGCGTACCGGCGGGGCAGGCCGCCCTCCGCGACCTGAGTGCCGACGCCCGTCTGCGTGTAGAACGCGGCGATGCCGGATCCTCCGGCACGGAGCTTCTCCGCGAGCGTTCCCTGGGGCGTGAGCTCGAGTTCGAGCTCGCCGGTGAGGAACTGACGTTCGAACTCCTTGTTCTCGCCCACGTAGGACGAGGTCATCTTGCGGATGCGACGGGCGCCGAGCAGTAGCCCGAGACCCCAGTCGTCGACGCCGCAGTTGTTGCTCACCACGCTGAGGCCGCTCGTCCCCTGGGCCAGAATCGCGCCGATGAGCGCGCTCGGGTTCCCGGACAGCCCGAAACCTCCGACCGCCAGTGAGGCGCCGTCCGGGATGTCTGCCACCGCGTCGGCCGCGGACGCCCATTGCTTGTCGATCACTCACCACTCCTTCGTGCAGGACTCCCCACCTTCCACCGGCGGCGCGGCCAAGGCCAAGCCGCGGCTTGCGATGTGGACCGGGGAGTCGATACCGTCCACATCATGGAACAAGCGCCCTCCCCTCGGCGCACCGTGCCGGGTGCGCAGGCGATCGCCCGCGCGGCAGGCCTGCTACGGCTCGTGACCGCCTCGCCCGAGGGGTCGGCACTGCACGCGCTCGCCCATACCGCAGGGCTCAGCCGCTCGACCGCGCACCGCCTGTTGACCGCACTTCGTGCCGAGGGCCTCGTCGACCAGGATCCGCAGACCGCCCGGTGGATGCCCGGCCCCGAGCTGTATTTGATGGGAACCGCCGCCGCGGCACGCTACGACATCACCGCGCTCGCGCGGGACATCGTGCGCTCCCTGGCCGTCAAGACCGAGGAGAGCGCCTTCCTCTCGGTGCGTCGCGCCGACGAGACGGTGTGCCTGCTGCGGGAGGAGGGCGCCTTCCCGATCCGCTCGTTCGTGCTCAGCGAGGGCGTGCGCTTCCCGCTCGGCGTCGCGAGCGCAGGGCTCGCGATCCTCTCGTTCCTGCCCGACCACGATGTGGATGCGTATCTGGCGCGCCACCCCGAGCTCGCGGAGCGCTGGGGCCGCACGCACGCGGAGGCACCCCTGCGACGCCGCCTCGCCGAGACCAAGGCACGGGGGTACGCCGTCAACCCCGGGCTGATCGTCGAGGGCAGCTGGGGCATGGGCGCGGCGGTCTTCGACAGGGACGGGCGGGCCGAATGGGCCCTGAGCCTGACGGGGGTCGAGTTCCGTTTCGGCCCGGATCGCCTGCCGACGCTCGGACGCACGTTGCTCGCGCACGCGCACGAGCTCTCCGCCCGCCTCGCCGGCGCGCGACGGTAGGTCGTGGACCCCGCGCCTTGAATTTACATACCGTTAGATATATACTTTTGGTATGAATCACGGACAGATCCTTCAGTCGATCGTCCTCTCGACCCACGCCCTCACGCGCATGGCGGCTCAGGAAGCCGGGAACGACGCGCCGGCCGCGCAATGGCGGGTGCTCAGCCTGCTGGGAGAACGGGACGGGCAGAGGATCGGCGAACTGGCCAAAGCCTCCCGCACGACCCAGCCGGGGATGACCCGGCTGATCGGACAGCTCGAGCACGAGGGACTCGTGCGGCGCGCGGCCGATCCCGACGACTCTCGCGCCACGGTGGTCACGATCACCGACGCCGGGACGGAGGCCGCAAGGAACTGGCGCCAGCAGATCCAAGAGGTCCTCGCTCCACGATTCTCGGATCTCGACGAGACGGACTGGGAGCACCTGTCCCGCGCCGCCGAGATTCTCCGCACGCACTCCGCCCTCGAAAGGACAGCACGTTGAGTACCACCACCTCCACGATCTGGAGGCAGCCCGCACAGGTCTGGGCGGTCGCCTTCGCCTGCGTCGTCGCCTTCATGGGCATCGGCCTCGTCGACCCGATCCTGCCCGCGATCGCCGAATCGCTGAAGGCGACCCCGGTGCAGACCGAGCTGCTGTTCACGAGCTATCTGCTGGTCACCGGCGTGGCCATGCTGTTCACGAGCTGGATCTCGAGCCGCATCGGCGCCAAGGCCACGCTGCTGATCGGCCTCGCTCTGATCGTCGTGTTCGCCCTCCTGTGCGCGCTCAGCGGCAGCGTCGACGCGATCATCGGTTTCCGTGCGGGCTGGGGACTCGGCAACGCCCTGTTCATCTCGACCGCGCTCGCGACGATCGTCGGTGCGGCCGCCGGAGGATCGAGTTCCGCGATCATCCTGTACGAGGCCGCCCTCGGCCTGGGCATCGCCATCGGGCCGCTCCTCGGCGGACTCCTCGGGGAGGTCGCCTGGCAGGGACCGTTCTTCGGCGTCGTCGTCCTCATGGCCATCGGGTTCATCGCCGTGCTGACCCTGCTCCGCGGCCCCGTCGGCAAGCGCGAGCCCGTCGCCTTCTCCGCCCCGTTCCGCGCCCTCGGACGCCCGGCCCTCGCCGTGCTGGCCGCCGCAGCGCTCTTCTACAACATCGGGTTCTTCGTACTGCTCGCGTTCTCCCCGTTCCCGCTGGGGTTCAGCGCGATCGGCATCGGTCTGACGTTCTTCGGATGGGGCATCGCGCTCGCGGTCACGAGCGTGTGGGTCGCTCCGCTCCTGCTCCGCCGCCTGCCCATCACGCGCATCATCGTGATGGTCCTGCCTCTGCTCGCCGTCGATCTCATCGTCGCCGGCATCCTGGTCGCGATCCCCGCCGCCCTCGTCGTGTGCATCATCATCGGCGGTCTCCTCCTCGGCATCATGAACACGGTGCTCACCGAGGCCGTCATGGAGGCGACGGATCTCCCCCGCGCCGTCGCCTCCTCGGCCTACTCCGCGGTCCGCTTCATCGGCGGCGCCGTGGCTCCGCCGCTCGCGGCGCTCCTCTCCCATCTGTGGGGCGACACGGTGCCGTACGTCTTCGCGGGCGTGTCGGTGCTGATCGCCGCGGCTGTCGTGTTCTTCGGGAGGAGTGCGCTCTCGCACATCGACCGCGGTTCGCACGACGAGGCCGAGGACGCAGAGGCGGTCCTCATCGGAGACGCCGCCTGAGGAGGCGCACGACGAGGATCCGCGCCCTCTCACGAGGGCGCCCCGAGGCCCGTTCCGCACGATGGTGTGCGGAACGGGCCTCGTGCTTCTCCGAGCGCTTCAAGGAGCCGGGGTGTCGGCGCGGCACCGTACGCTGGAGTCATGCTGATCGGTGTCATCCGCCCTGTCGAATCCAAGACCGCCACGGTGCAGGCCGAGGAACTGGACGAGATCCAGGATTTGCTCGCAGCCGAGACACCGGAAGGCTGGCAGCTCGCCTCGGCCCCGGTCGCGATGGCGAAGAAGGACACGATCCTCACGGCGGAGGGGACGATCGTGCGCCGGGACGGCATAGAGGAGATCGAGGCCGAGGACATGACGGCGCTCGAGGCCCAGGTTCCGGAGGGGTATCGTCTGTTGTCGGTCCGGCGCGTGTGAAGGCGCCCGACCCGTCCGCGACGGCGATGCCGTCCGGAGCGACACGCCAGGGATACGCTTCGGAAGCGTCCGGATTTCGCTTCCCTCCCATCCGCTGGTAACGTTATTCCTCGGCCGGGGAACCGGCCCGCCGAGCACCTCTAGCTCAATCGGCAGAGCAACTGACTCTTAATCAGTGGGTTCTGGGTTCGAGTCCCAGGGGGTGCACCACACGAAGGCCCGGTCTCTGCGGAGATCGGGCCTTCGGCGTTCCGTCGATCTCCGCGCCCGCTGTGCACCGTGGGCGGTCTCGGCCTCCCGTCGCTCCCGGCGCGGCCGCGAACGCCCCTATTCTGGAGGCGTGCCTGACACCCGCGCCGACGACTTCCGCAGCGACCTCGACCTCGCTCTCCGCCTCGCCGATGCGGCCGACGCCCAATCACTGCCGCGGTTCGACGCCGCCGACCTCGCCGTGTCGCTGAAGGCCGATCATTCGCATGTGACCGACGCGGACCTCGCGACCGAACGGGCGATCCGGGAGATCCTGCAGACCGAGCGTGCCGCCGACGGAATCCTCGGCGAGGAGTACGGCACGTCGGGTGACACGCATCGGCAGTGGATCGTCGACCCTATCGACGGCACCGCCAACTTCCTGCGCGGCGTGCCGTTGTGGGGCACCATGATCAGCCTCGCCGTCGACGGCGTGGCACGGGTGGGCGTGGTGAGCATGCCGGCCTTGAACCGGCGCTGGTGGGCGGCCCCCGGCCTCGGCGCCTGGACGACGACGCACGCCGGTCCGCGACGGATCCACGTCTCGGACGTCTCCTCGCTCGACGATGCGAGCGTCAGCTTCCAGAGCATCGCCCAGTGGGACGAGAGCGGACACCTCGACCCTCTGCTCGCCCTATCCCGACGCGTGTGGCGCGACCGCGCGTACGGCGACGTGTTCTCGTACATGCTGCTCGCGGAAGGCAGGCTCGACATGGTCGCGGAGTTCGGTGTCAAGGAATACGACATCGCCGCGGCGTTCGCGATCGTCGCCGAGGCCGGCGGTCTCGCCACGGCCTTCGACGGATCCCCGTCGTTGTCCGCGCGCTCCGCGCTCGCGACGAACGGCCGCCTGCACGAGGAGTTCCTGCGGTTCTTCCAGTCCGCGATCTGATCCCGGTTCCTAGGACGAAAAACCCCGTGGGTCCTGACTCTCGTCAGGGCCCACGGGGTTCATCCCGTGCGACAGCGGCATGGTGGAGCTGGGGGGAATCGAACCCCCGTCCAACGCTGAGTCTCCACGCCTTCTCCGGGCGCAGTCTGTGCAGACGTTCTGCTCGGCTCCGACCTTTGTCACAGACACCTAAGTCGACAAGCCCAGCCTGGGAAGAGTCCCGTACGACGTCCAGACGCCGTCGCACAGCAAGATTCCTAGATGACGCCAGGATCCGTATCGGAATCACATACGGCCTGACGGACTATCGGGCTCGCTTACGCAGCGAGGGCGAAGTCAGTGCGCTTTGCATTGGCACTTATTGTTTTGCAGGGAGCGTTCACGAGATAACCCTGCATCCTCGGCCCGCTTCTCGTGGATTCACAGGCGCTGTCGAAACCGATCAGCCCCGTGGTCCTTCTCTCGAAGGAGCCGCTGTCGCACTGTGGAATTACCAGCGGGTGCCGAAGCACCCGAGCATTACAGCTTACAACGGTTCGCAGCGCCGCGCCATTCCGCTCCCGCTGACGTAGAGTCGCGGCATGAGCGAGGTCATGATCACCGTCCGCGGGACGCACGAGGAGCGCGTGGCCCCGGAACGCGCCACCGTCACGCTCGCCGTCTCGCTGGACGGCGCAGAGCACGCCGAGGTCGTGACGCGGACGCTCGCGCTCGCCGAACCGGTCCGCCGTTCGATCGAGGCCCGTGTGGCGACGGGGACGATCAAGACGTGGTCGAGCGGACGCCTCGCGGTGCGCGCCGAGCGGCCGTGGACCAACGACGGGAGCCGCCCGCCGCTCGTGCATCACGCCTCTCTCGACTTCACGGCGACGTTCTCCGATCCGGACGAGGTGTCCTCCTGGGTGCACGAGATGTCGGTGCTCGAAGGCGTCGGGATCTCCGCGACCGAGTGGACGCTGACATCGCCCACCCGGGACATGGTCTCCCAGCGCGTCGCCGCGGGGGCCGTGCGCGACGCCGTGGCGCGAGCCTCCGCGTACGCCCAGGCGCTGGGGCTCAGCACGGTCGTGGCGCTCGACGTCGCCGACGCCGGCCTGCTCGGCCAGGGCGGATCCGCGGACTCCGCTCCCCGAGCGATGCGCGCCTTCGCGTCCGCGCCGTCCGCGGACGCCGTGGAACTGCGTGGAGAGGACATCGTCGTGTCCGCCACGGTCGATGCGCGCTTCGTCGCGCGCTGACCACGAAGAAGCGTCAGGCCGTCCCGTTCATCGTCTTCAGCCACGCGATGGTCTCGGCGTCCCGCTCCGCCAACGGTTCCGGAGTCGTCGGCCCGGACGAGGCGGCCGGCAGCAGGATCACGGCGATCGCGGTCGTGAGCGGCACCGCGAGGACGAGTCCGATCCCGCTCACCAGAGTGCGGATGATCTCTGTCGCGATCTCCTCGTATCCGAGAACACTGATGACCGGCTGGTCGTAGACGTAGAGCAGCAGGACGACGCTCAGCGAGGCACCGACGTAGGCGAACACGATCGTGTAGATCGTGGAGGCGATGTGATCGCGGCCGATCCGCATCGCACGCCGGAACAGCTGGCGTCGGGACATCGCCGGGGCTGCGGC
Organism: uncultured Microbacterium sp.; assembly: GCF_945952435.1. Classification (GTDB taxonomy): domain Bacteria; phylum Actinomycetota; class Actinomycetes; order Actinomycetales; family Microbacteriaceae; genus Microbacterium. The sequence goes on along the minus strand of NZ_CAMFHZ010000004.1, from coordinate 14,689 downwards.
GCGCAGCTCCCACACCGCCGAGCTCTGCGTGATCGTCACGTCGTTCAGCACGCCGAGACCGGCGATGACGATCGCGCACGTGAGCAGTCCCTGGAAGTCGAGGTTCGAGGTCATCCCGCTGAGGAACCCGGCGCTCTCGTCGATGCCGCTCAGCCGCGTCGTCGACACGGCGGACAGCGCGATGACCGCGGTGATGAGCACTCCGCCGAGCGTTCCGGCGAGCGCCGCGCTCGTGCGGACCGAGACGCCGTGCGCAAGATAGAGCACGACGTAGAGGATCGCCGAGGCGCCGACGAGCGCGATCGCGGTCGCCGGCCCCCCGCCGAGCAGCGCCGGGAGCACGAAGAGCACGATCATGCCGCCGGCGAAGACCAGTCCCACGATCGCGAGCAGGCCTCGATGCAGGCCCACGGCGACGACGACGATGAGGAACAGGGCCGCCCAAAGCATCAGCGGCACCGTCCTCACGACCCCGAAGACCGAGATCCCCGGATCGGCGCCTCCGTTCGCCCCGGCCGGCGCGGAGAAGCTCGGATCGAGCGGGATGTCCATGAGCTCGAGCGTGTCCCCCGCCCGCAGCCCCGCACTCGCGAACGGCCCCCGCAGGGCCACGGTGACGGTCTTCCCCTTCCGCGGTCCGGATTCGAGTCGTACCTCCGCGAGCCGACAGGCCGACGCGGCGCTCCTCGCACCGGATGCCGTCCCTCCGACGCCCGACGCCGCGTCACCGGCGGACGTGTTCGCTCCGGCGGCGTCGGGGCACTCCTCGCCGATCCGCACGATCTCCCCCGTCGGGAACGTGGTCCCCTTCACGGCATAGGACGCGGATCCGCTGCGCGTCGCGGACGCGCCGGACGGCCACAGCACGACCAGACCGGCCACCGTCGCCACGGCGAGGACGGCGAGGACGGTGAGCAGGATCGTGCGCGGCCGACGCGCCACCGGAACGCGATCGAGGGCGCCGTGGTCGTGCGCGTGCCCGTGGCCCATCGGCGTCTCCCTCGCATCGTGCGATGCATCCCACTCGATGCGAGGGCTACGCTACGGGTCTCAGACCGCGAAAGGCGCGAGCTCGGCGGCGAGCCGCTCTCCCACGTGCGCATGCACCCTGGTGCCCGCTTCCTCGTGGGCGACGTCGAGCAGCAGACCGCTCTCGTGCACGGCCGCGACGAGATCGCCCCGGTCGTACGGCACGACCGCGGTGATCTCCACGGCGGGCTTGGGCAGGATCGCGTCGATCGCGGCACGGAGCTCCTCGACCCCCTCGCCGCTGCGGGAGGAGACGAAGTGCGCCCCCGGCACGAGTCCGCGCAGGACGAGCCGCTCGTCCTCGTCGAGCAGGTCCGCCTTGTTGAACACCACGATCTCGGGGATGTCGCGCCCGCCCACGTCTCCGATCACATCGCGCACCGTCTTGATCTGTCCCGCCGGGTCCGGGTGGGATCCGTCGACGACGTGCACGAGCACGTCCGCGTCGCCGACCTCTTCGAGCGTGGACCGGAAGGCCTCCACCAGCTGGTGCGGGAGGTTGCGCACGAAACCGACCGTGTCGGTGAGCGTGTAGACGCGGCCGTCCGCGGTCGTCGAGCGGCGCACGGTCGCATCCAGCGTGGCGAACAACGCGTTCTCCACCAGCACCCCCGCGCTCGTGAGCGCGTTGAGCAGACTGGACTTACCGGCGTTGGTGTAGCCGGCGATCGCGACGGACGGGATCGTGTGCCGTCTGCGCTCCGCACGCTTCGCCTCGCGCGCCGGGGCGAACTCGCGGATCTGCTTGCGCAGCATCGCCATGCGCGTGCGGATGCGGCGGCGGTCGAGCTCGATCTTGGTCTCACCCGGTCCGCGCGAGCCCATGCCCGCGCCGCCCGCGCCGACCTGCCCACCGGCCTGACGGCTCATCGACTCGCCCCACCCGCGCAGGCGAGGCAGGAGGTACTCGAGCTGCGCGAGCTCGACCTGCGCACGACCCTCGCGGCTCTTGGCGTGCTGGCTGAAGATGTCGAGGATCACGGTGGTGCGGTCGATGACCTTCACCTTGACGACGTCTTCGAGGGCGCGCCGTTGCGAGGCCGCCAGCTCCGTGTCGGCGATCACCGTGTCCGCGCCGACCGACGCGACGATGTCCTTGAGCTCCTCGGCCTTGCCCCGCCCGAGGTACGTCGCAGGGTCAGGGTGGGGGCGGCGCTGCAGCAGACCGTCGAGCACGACCGCGCCGGCCGTCTCGGCGAGGGCGGCGAGCTCGCGCAGCGAGTTCTCCGCGTCGTCCTGGGCGCCCTGGGGGTACACGCCGACGAGGACGACGTTCTCCAGGCGGAGCTGGCGGTACTCGACCTCCGTGACGTCCTGGAGCTCGGTCGACAGACCGCCCACCCGGCGCAGCGCGTGCCGTTCCTCGAGGTCCCATTGCTCGCCATCGGCCGACCCGTGCCCCGCCGTGGCCGCATCCTGCAGCGCCTGCGCCGAGCCGAAGACGTGCGACTGCGCACGCCGCTCCGCGGCCTGAAGGACGCGCTCGACCGCGTCGCCGTGCTCGTCATGTGTTGTGGACTGCGTCATCCGCACCTTTCTCGGGCCCGTCGAATCGATCAGGCACCTTAACTTTAGCTGTGAGTGTCCGCTACGCTCGCAGGATGGGGTCGGACCACTACTTCACTGCGGCTCCCGCCAGCCCCGAGAACCTCCGCAGAATCCGGGTCACGCTCGCGGGCAGGGAGGTCGAACTCACCACCGCAGCCGGGGTCTTCAGCCCCGATCACGTGGACGTCGGCACCTCCGTGCTCCTCGCGAACACGCCTCCCCCGCCGCCCGGCGGCAATCTGCTGGATCTCGGGTGCGGCTGGGGACCCATCTCGCTGTCCCTGGCGCTCGCCGCTCCGCACGCGACCGTATGGGCCGTTGACGTCAACGAGCGCGCACTCGATCTCGTACGGCGCAACGCCGCCGAACTCGGTCTCGACAATGTCAACGCGGTGACGCCCGAGGATGTTCCCCCGGATGTCAGCTTCCGCTCGATCCGGTCGAATCCGCCGATCCGCGTCGGAAAGAGCGAGCTGCACGACTTGCTCGAACGATGGATCCCCCGGCTCGATCAGCGCGCCGACGGCTGGTTCGTGGTGAGCCGGAACCTCGGAGCCGACTCCTTGCAGCGCTGGCTGGCGTCCACGTTCTCCGACGGCTACAGCGTGTACCGGGCGACGACGGGACGCGGCTTCCGCGTGCTCAAGGTCCGCCGCCACGGCACCCCGCCCACCCAGGCGATCGATCTGCCCTGATCGCTCCGAGCGACGCGCCCGGCGCTCCTCATCAGGCCAGGTCGATCTCGCCGGAGAAGACGAGCTGAGCGGGACCGGACAGAAGGACGTGCTCGCCGTCCTCTCGCTGCTCCATGCGGACGCCGAGCACGCCGCCCGGGACCTCCACCCGCCACTCGTCCGGCGCGGACGGACCCGCCCAGTGACGCACGGCGAGCGCGGTCGCGACGACGCCGGTGCCGCAGCTGAGCGTCTCCCCCACGCCGCGCTCGAACACGCGCATGCGGACGCGCCCCACCCCGTCCTGGACCAGGGGCTCCGCCGGCACGACGAACTCGACGTTCGCGCCCTGCTCCGGCATCGGTGCAAGCTCCGGTCCTCGCGCGAGGTCGAGCCCGTCGAGCTCCTCGTCGGAGGCCAGCGCGACGACCACGTGAGGGTTGCCGACGTCGATGCCGAGGCCGGGCCGGGGAACACTGAGCCCCGAGACGCGGGCCAGCGGATCGTGACCGGACAAGCGCCAGGTGCCGATATCGACACGGTAGCCGTCCTCGCTGAACGTCACCTCGCGCACACCGGCGCGGGTGCCGATCGCGATCGATCCGCTCTCCGGGAGTGTCGCGAGGCCGCTGCGCAAGAGGTAGTGCACGTACGCACGCACGCCGTTTCCGCACATCTCCGCGACGGATCCGTCGGCGTTGCGGTAGTCCATGAACCACTCTGCCTCCGAGTTCTCGGCGAGCGCGGCATCGCCCTCGGGCAGCGCTGCGGAGCGCACGACGCGAAGCAGCCCGTCGGCGCCGATGCCGAAGTGCCGGTCGCAAAGTGTCGCGACCTGAACGACGTCCAGAGCAAGGTCTCCCTCGGGGTCGGCGATGATGACGAAGTCGTTGCCGGTGCCATGCCCCTTGGTGAATGCGACCATGCGTCGATTGTAAAGGCGCAGATAACGCCCTCCGATCCCGGCGGATCCGCGGCGGCGTCTGCCCTGGGCTTCTCCGCTCCCAGCAGATCCGCTCGCGACGCACCATGCGACGACGCACGCTGGGGACATGACCGATGACACCCCCCGCATGCTCTTCGACAACGATGCCCGACGACAGCTCCTCGCGCGCCGCGTTCTCGTCCTCGACGGACCGCTCGACGAGGACAACGGCGTCCTGCTCATGACGCAGCTCCTGTCGCTCGCCTCGGACGACCCGCACTCCGACATCGCGTTGTGGATCCATTCCCCCGGCGGTTCGGTTCCGGCCATGCTCGCGATCCGCGACCTCATGCGCACGATCCCCTGCGACGTGACGACGATGGCGTTCGGCCTCGCGTGCAGCGCGGGGCAGTTCCTGCTCTCCGCCGGGACGAAGGGCAAGCGCAGGGCGCTGCCTCACAGCCGGATCCTGCTGCACCAGGGTTCGGCCGGGATCGGCGGAACCGCGGTCGACGTCGCGCTCCAGGCGGCCGACCTCCGGCAGACGCGGGACACGGTCCTCGGGCTCATCGCCGACGACACCGGCCAGCCCATCGAGCGCGTATTCGAGGATTCGCTGCACGACCGGTGGTTCAGTGCCGTCGAGGCGCTCGAGTACGGCTTCGTCGATGCGATCGCGGACGACCTCGCGCAGATCCTTCCCGCGCCCACGCGCCGTACGATCGGCCTCACCGCAGAAGGAGCCTGAGATGGCGTCGTTCCTCATCCCCCAGGTCATCGCCACATCACCGCGTGGCGACCGGATCCTCGACGTCTACTCGCACCTCCTCGCGGAGCGGGTCGTCTATCTGGGCACACCGCTCGACGCCGAGGTCGCCAACGTGTTGGTCGCACAGTTGCTGTACCTCGATGCGACAGGATCCGATCGGGACATCCAGCTCTACATCAACTGCTCTGGCGGCGATCCCAGCGCGATGCTCGCGGTCTACGACACGATGCGGTTCATCCGCTCCGAGGTCGCGACGTTCTGCGTCGGTCAGGCGGTGTCCGTGGGAGCCGTGCTGCTCGCGGCAGGGGCGCCGGGCAAGCGCGCGGCGCTGCCGCACGCCCGGGTGGTCCTGCACCAGCCGGCCGCGCAGGGCCAGGGGACGATCCCGGATCTGATCCTGCAGGCGGACGAGGTCGTCCGCGTGCGCGACGATCTCGAGCGTCTCCTCGTCGCACACAGCGGGCAGACCACGGAGCGCCTGCGCACCGACACCGATCGCGACCTCGTACTCACCGCCCAGGGTGCCCGCGACTATGGACTCGTGGACCAGGTCGTCGAGCGGATGTCGGGGACGGGGGACGCAGAAGCGGGCTCCCCCGCTCAGGCCGCCAGGGCGTAGAGGGCGGGGACGCGCGTCGTCGCCCTGACCGACGCGCCGGGGCGCGTCGTCGCGGCGTCTTGGAGCGACCGCGCGGAACCGCGCGCGATACGCTCGGCGACCCCGAGGGTGAGATCCAGGAGGGAGAGCCCGAGCGCTCCCGACACGGCGGCGAGCATCTCGCTCGACGCCTCCTTGCGTCCTCGTTCCATCTCCGAGAGGTACTGCGGGGAGACGCCCGCTCGACGGGCGGTCTCGGCCAGCGTCTCGCCACGGTCGGCGCGGGCGTCGCGAAGCGTCTCCCCGACGACGCTGCGCCAGAGTCGTTCCGGTTCGGCAGGCGTGCGATCGGTGCGGGTCTCTGCAGGCGTCGTCATGGCCACATGCTAGGCACGCGACGGCTGGGGCTGCGAGCGGATCCGCCCTGAGCAGAACCCGGGCGGATCTGCTTCCGCGCTGCCCGCGTCGTTTGCCCGATCACGGCCGCGGGTGTTCGATGGATGCATGGGCGAGGAATCGGATCCGAGAGCTGCCGCCGCTCGCTATCGTGCCGAACGCGCCCGGGAGGCGGCCGGCGAACAGGCCGAGGGCGAGAGCGCGCCGACCTCCGGAGTGGCGTGGCGCTCGGAACTCGAACGCGCCGCGGTGATCGAGACCGCGATCCAGCAGGCGATCCGGCACGGCGCGTTCGACGACCTCCCGGGAGCGGGCAAGCCCATCCCGGGACTCGGCGCCACGCACGATCCGGACTGGTGGATCCGTCGGAAGATCGAGACGGAGCAGCTGCACGGTCTGGGCCCTGCGGCGTTGACTCTGCGCGTCGAGAACCTGGAGCTCGACCAGCGGCTGGATTCGCTGAGCACGGAGCAGGACGTGCGCGACGTGCTGGAGGACTTCAACGCGCGTGTCGTCGAAGCCCGGCGGCAGTTGCTCGGCGGGCCGCCTGTGGTGACGCCGACGCGCGACGTCGATGCCGAGGTCGCTGCCTGGCAGCAGCGTCGCAGCCTGCACCGCGCCGAGGAGCGCGCACGTCGGGATGCGGAGCGGACACCGGCACGCCGAGGACCGCTCCGGCGCCTCTTCGGGCGCTGACCGGCGCGACGGCCGCGCGCGTCCCGTCAGTCGTCGTGGATGAGGCGCTTGCCGCTGTTGTGCACCGTGAAGCGCTCGTAGCCGAGCGCATCGTAGAAGCCGAGCACGCCTTCGTTGCCCTCTCGGACCATGAGCTGCACTTTCGGGCATCCCAGCTCCACGAGCAGCCTCTCTGCCTCGGCGACGAGCGCACGCCCGATGCCGTGTCCACGTCGGGCTGCGGCACTCGCGAGATAGTACAGCCAGCCGCGATGGCCGTCGTATCCCGCCATGACGGTTCCGACGACATCGGCCCTCTGCGCGTCGACGGCCACCAGGAACAGCTCGGGCTGCACGGCGAGCTTGCGGGCGATGTCGGCACGGGGGTCGTTCCACGGTCGTGTGAGGCCGGCGTCGTGCCAGAGCGCGACGACCTGCTCGGTGTCCTCCACGGCGAACGCTCGGATCCGGATGCCGTCAGTCATGGCGGAGCTCCCTCTCGTCGTGCGGCCCGGGCAGCGACTCCCCCGCGATCGCGGCGTCCGTCTCGGAACCGCCCTCGCTCGGGAGCCCCCGGTCCATGCCGTCGTCCGGACCAGCGGCTCCGGCGCGCGCGATGCCGTCCACGTCGAGCGGGGACAGCGCGTCCATCCACTCGGCCTGCGCGTAACGCCGGAACCAGGACACCTGGCGGCGGGCGTAGCGTCGGGTGAGCGCCTGCGTCTCCGCGATCGCCGCCTCCTCAGCGAGGTCGCCGTCGAGCTGAGCGAGCGCCTGCGCGTAGCCGATCGCTCGGCGGGCCGTGCTCCCCTGTTCGAGGCCCTGCGCACGCAGACGTTCGACCTCCTCGACCAGACCCTGCTCCCACATGCGGTGGACACGCTCGTCCAGACGCCCCACGAGTGCGGGACGCTCGACGCCGAGCGCCAGGATCCTGGTGCGCGGATGCCACAGGACGGGCTCATCCGGAAGCGCGGCGCCGTGCGTGCTCTCCCCCTGCGCGAGCACTTCGAGCGCGCGCACGAGGCGCCGGCCGTTCTGCGGGTCGATGCGTGCCGCGGTGACGGGATCCTGTTCCCGGAGCCGTTCGAGCAGTGGTCCCGGCCCGCCCTCGACGAGCTCCGCCTCCAGCCGCGCTCGCAGTCTCTCGTCTCGCGGGGGGAAGCGGAAGTCGTAGAGCACGCTCGACACGTAGAGGCCAGATCCTCCGACGAGAATCGCCTCCGCCTCCCGCCCGTGGATCGCCTCGATCGCGGCGCGGGCGATCGGCTGGTACGCCGCGACCGCGGCCTCCTCGGTCACGTCGAGGATGTCGAAGAGGTGGTGCGGGATACCCCGGCGTTCGTCCTCCCGCAGCTTCGCCGTGCCGATGTCCATCCCCCGGTACAGCTGCATCGCATCGGCGTTCACGATCTCCGCGGAACGACCGAGCCGTCCCAGCGCCTCCGCCAGGTCGAGCGACAGGTCGCTCTTGCCGGTGCCGGTCGCGCCGACGACGGCCCAGAGCCCGGGCCGAGAGCTCGGACCGGTCACACGCCGACGCGGAGCGTGGGCAGTCCGAGCGAGACCGCCCGGGGCGCCCCGTCCGAGGTCGGTGCCGCCGGCACCGCGCACGACTCGGACTGCGCGCGGTCCCAGGCATCGCCTCCGCGGGTGCGCCGGACCTTCAGAGCGGAGCCGTCGGGCGAATCCGCGAGGAGGTGGAACGGCGCGGCGTGCGTGATCGTCACGGACACGACGTCTCCCGGGCGCGGGCGCGGCGATCCCGCGGGAAGCTCGAAGTGCACGAGGCGGTTGTCCTGTGCACGTCCCGTCAGGCGATGCGTCTCGGCGTCCTTCTTGCCCTCGCCGACCGACACGACGACCTCGACCTCGCGCCCGAGCTGCGTGCGGTTCTCTTCGAGCGAGATCCTCTCCTGCAGGGCGATGAGTCGGTCGTAACGCGCCTGAACGATCTCCTTAGGCACCTGGTCCGCCATGGTGGCCGCGGGCGTCCCCTCACGAATCGAGTACTGGAAAGTGAAGGCGCTCGCGAATCGGGCCTGCTCGACGACGCGCATCGTCTCCGCGAAGTCCTCCTCGGTCTCGCCGGGGAAGCCGACGATGATGTCCGTCGAGATCGCGGCGTGCGGGATCTTCGCGCGGACGCGGTCGAGGATGCCGAGGAAGCGCTCGGAACGGTAGGAGCGGCGCATCGCCTTGAGAATCCGGTCGCTGCCGGACTGCAGCGGCATGTGCAGCTGCGGCATGACGGAGGGCGTCTCGGCCATCGCGTCGATGACGTCGTCAGTGAAGGCGGCCGGATGCGGGCTGGTGAAGCGGATCCTCTCGAGGCCGTCGATCTCGCCCGCCGCGCGGAGGAGCTTGCCGAAGGCATGACGGTCGCCGAACTCCACGCCGTAGGAGTTCACGTTCTGTCCGAGCAGGGTGACCTCGATCGCGCCGTCGTCGACCAGGAGCCGGATCTCGTTGAGGATGTCGCCGGGGCGCCGATCCTTCTCCTTGCCGCGCAGGCTGGGCACGATGCAGAACGTGCAGGTGTTGTTGCACCCGACGGAGATCGACACCCAGCCGCTGTGCGCGGAGTCGCGCCGGGTCGGCAACGTCGAGGGGAACACGTCGAGCGCCTCGAGGATCTCCAGCTCCGCCTCGCCGTTGTGACGAGCGCGTTCGAGGAGACCGGGGAGCGAGCCCATGTTGTGCGTGCCGAAGACGACGTCGACCCAGGGCGCCTTGTCGAGCACGGCCTGCTGATCCATCTGCGCCAGGCACCCGCCGACCGCGATCTGCATGCCCTCGTGCTTGTCCTTGCGGCTCTTGAGGTGTCCGAGCGTGCCGTAGAGCTTGCCCGCGGCGTTGTCCCGCACCGCACAGGTGTTGATGATGACGATGTCGGCCTCGTCGCCGGCGTCGACGCGGACGTAGCCGGCGCTCTCCAGCGATCCCGACAGGCGTTCGGAGTCGTGCACGTTCATCTGGCAGCCGAACGTGCGCACCTCGTAGGTGCGCGGCCGCCCGGAGTCGTCCCGCGCCGCGACGGAGGGCGGGATGAGCGTCGGAGTGCTGAGGGGAATGGTCATGGTGACAGCCATTCTACGTTCGGAGCGCCGCGTCCGGACGCGGCGCGGGAACGCCCGGACGCGGATCCGATCACTCCACGTCCTCGAAACGGACGCGCCGCGCAGAGGCTCCGCGGGATGCTTCCCGCCATGCCGTGCGGGCCGCGTTCATCGCGATCCCTCCCGCATACCCGCGCCGAGAGAGCTGCCCCACGAGGCGCCGGATCGCCGTGTCCTCGTCGTAGCGGAGCAGACCCCCGACCTTCCCACGCGCATAGGCGAGCGCGCGCTCCCCGTCGTCGTCCTCGAGCACGGACAGCGCTTCGTCGGCGACCTCGCGCGGAATGCCCCGCTGTGCGAGGACCCTCGCGATCGCCACCCGCCCCTGCCCCCTGCGCTCGGAGCCGGACGTGACCAGGTGCTCGGCCAACGTGACATCGTCCAGGTAGCGGCGATCCTCGAACTCTTGGACGAGGTCGTCCCGCTCCTCCGCGGAGAGCCCGTACTCCCTCAACGCGTCGCGTGCTTCCCTGCTGCTCAGTTGCTTCGAGGCGAGACGCCGCGTCAGGTGCCTGCGCGCGTCGTCGACGGCATCGATGTGGTCGCCGGGGTCGCCGGAGGGCGTGCCCCGGAGGGGTGCGGTGCGGGGAGCTTCGGGCTGCGAACCGCCCGCGTGCCTCCCCCGCGACGACGCGAGCGCCGCAGAGGCGGGGTGCCGCGGTCCGGGCCCCTGTTCGGGGGCAGGCTCCGGCAGACCGTGCCTGGCCCCGAACAGGGGGATCACCGGGGCGAGACGCCCGGACTCGTCCTCATCGCCGGTCATCACGACTGGCCTCGGTCATCGCGCACCGCCGCTCATCAGGCCGGACGTCGCTGCGCCAGCTCGTCTGCCGCAGGAGCGGCCGGTGCCGCGGCACCGCCGATGCCCAGCTTCTGCTTGATCTGGGTCTCGATGGTCCCGGCGATGTCGGGGTTGCGCAGCAGGAAGTTCCGCGCGTTCTCCTTGCCCTGGCCGAGCTGATCACCGTCGTACGTGTACCAGGCGCCCGACTTCTTCACGATGCCGTGCTCGACACCGAAGTCGATCAGGCTCCCCTCGCGGGAGATGCCGATGCCGTACAGGATGTCGAACTCCGCCTGCTTGAACGGCGGCGCCATCTTGTTCTTGACCACCTTCACGCGCGTGCGGTTACCCACCGCGTCAGCGCCGTCCTTCAGAGTCTCGATGCGACGGATGTCGAGGCGGACCGAGGCGTAGAACTTGAGCGCTTTTCCGCCGGCGGTGGTCTCCGGGGATCCGAAGAACACACCGATCTTCTCGCGCAGCTGGTTGATGAAGATCATGGTGGTGTTGGTCTGGTTGAGCCCACCCGTGAGCTTGCGGAGCGCCTGCGACATCAGACGCGCCTGCAGACCGACGTGGGAGTCCCCCATCTCGCCTTCGATCTCCGCACGCGGCACGAGGGCGGCGACGGAGTCGATGACGACGAGGTCGATCGCTCCCGACCGCACGAGCATGTCCGCGATCTCCAGGGCCTGCTCACCGGTGTCGGGCTGCGAGACCAGGAGCGCATCGATGTCGACACCGAGCTTGGCCGCGTAGTCGGGGTCGAGCGCGTGCTCCGCGTCCACGAAGGCGGCGATGCCACCGGCACGCTGCACGTTCGCGATCGCGTGCAGCGTCAGCGTGGTCTTTCCGGAGGACTCCGGGCCGTAGATCTCGATGATGCGGCCGCGCGGGAGACCGCCGACGCCGAGTGCCACGTCGAGGGCGATCGACCCGGTCGAGATCACCTCGACAGGTGCGCGCTCGTCGCTGCCCAGCCGCATGACCGAGCCCTTTCCGAACTGCTTGTCGATCTGGGCGAGTGCCGTTTCGAGGGCCTTCTCGCGGTCTGCGGGTGAGGGCATGACGTGCTCCTTCGTGCTCGTGAACTGCCGCCTGTAGGCTGTCGCGGCGCTCCCCGGTTGGGAGGCTCTCCGACAAGGCGAATGACCTCGTGGTCATGTCCGACACGTTAGGAGGGGCCACCGACACTGCGGCGACGTCCTCCGGATCCGTGGACGGAACGATCACGAAATCATCTGTGCAGGACGCTACCCGCTTCTCGAACAAGTCTTCGACGACACGCCGACAAACACCGTTCAGGCGTCGAACATGGAGAAGGCCCTCTGCGAACCCGGGCGCCCCTCAGGCGCGGCGAGGCTCGATCCTGCCGACGCCATGACGGCGCACCTCTGGCACGTCCGCCTCGACGCAGAGCGCGAGCCAGACCTCGCGCGGCGGAACTCCCGCCTCGATGGCCTGCGCCGCCGTGCGGTCGCCGACCGCGGGGAGGATCAGGTCATCGACCAGGGCACCGCCGCGGACGCCGAACTCAGCCTCCACCGCGCGGAGGAACTCGCTGCGGCGCATCCGATCAGCGCAGCGAGAGCTCGGACTCGACCGACGCCACGAGTTCGTCCGGAAGGACGTCCGGGATGACCTGGAGGCCTTCGAGAACCGCGATGCGGTCCCCGACCTCGCGCATGATCGTCGAGATGGGGACATCGAGCGCCTCGGCGACCGACGCGAGGATCTCGCTGGACGCCTCCTTCTGGCCGCGCTCCACCTCGCTGAGGTAGCCGAGCGCGACGGACGCCTTCCCCGCGACCTGGCGGAGCGTCCGTCCCTTCTGCAGACGGAAGTCCCGCAGCACGTCGCCGATCTCCTGTCGAACCAGAATCATCAGGACCTCCTCTCCCCAGCCGTCCCGGCGTGGGAGCCGGATCGGATGGTCAGTCTAACGCGAGCCATCGGGTGAAAATCTACTGTTTCCAACTGTGCATTGAATGTGAGCACACTCGACTCAACTTCGTGACGGGGCGCGGTATTCCCGTCCGGTCACGGATGCGACAGCGCTTCCTCGAGAAGGCGCAGGGCGGCCGTCACCGACGCACGGCGGATCGCCGACCTGTCCCCGTCGAAGACGAAGGCGCGGCTCGTCGTGGAACCGGGTGTGCTGACACCGATGTGGACCGTTCCCACCGGTTGCCCGGACTGCGGCGTCGGTCCGGCGACCCCGGTGGTCGACAGGCCGACATCGGCGGGCCGGCCGTGCATCGCGAGCGTCCGCCGTACACCGCGGGCCATCTGCTCGGCCACCGTCGCGTCGACGGGACCGCGCTCCGCGAGCAGGGCCTCGTCCACCCCGAGAAGGCTCGCCTTGACCGGCGTCGCATAGGCGACGACCGCACCGGTGAGGACGGCGGAGGCACCGGGCACGTCGACGATCGCCGCGGACAGGGCGCCTCCCGTGAGGGATTCGGCGACAGCGAGCGTCCACCCCCGCGAGCGCAGCAGGTCGAGCACGGCGGCGGCCGCGTCCCGAGCCTGCGTCATCGCGCGCCTTTCCGCTCCGCCCGCGCTCCGCGCACCTGGGCGGCGATGTAATCGATGCCGCTCACGACCGTGAGCACAAGAGCGAGGACCATGAGCACGTCCGTCGTGATCGTCCACGCGGGCATGCCGATCCACACGTGCAGGGGAAGAAGCGCCCAGGACAGAGCGACACCCTGCACCGTGGTCTTGATCTTGCCCATCCACGCCGCGGCCACGATGTGCTCCTTGGCGACCACGAAGCGGTGGATCGTGATCCCCCACTCCCGGACGAGGATGATGAGCACGAGCCACCACCAGACCTCGCCGAGCAGGGCGAGACCGATGAATCCTGCGCCGGTGAGCAGTTTGTCGGCGATCGGATCCCAGAGTTTGCCGAAGTCGCTGACGAGCCCGTACCTGCGTGCGAGGTAGCCGTCGACCCAGTCCGTGCAGATCGCGAGCACGAACAGGGCGCCCGCGACCCAGCGCACCGTCAGGTTCGCGTCGCCCGCCGTGCCGCCGAGGAGCAGCAGGACGAAGAAGACGACGGCGAGCGGGATCCGCGCGATCGTGATCGCGTTGGGCAGCTGCGGGGGGATCGCCATCACGCGCCTTCCGTCACTGGTCGCGCCCGGTCAGGCCCCAGGCGTCCTCGTCGGACTCCGCCTCGACCTCGGGCAGGCCACGGTACGACGCCTCGACCGGATCCTCCCCGTATCGGTCGTCCGCGTATCCGGACGCCTGCGGAGGCGCGGTCGGGACGGCGGCGGGGACGGAGGGCACCGGCGGCGCGGCAGACGGTGCGTGCCCTCCCGGCGGGTCGTCGCCGCGCAGCTTCGCGAGCACACCAGGAAGCTGCTCCGGCGTCACGAGCACGTCGCGTGCCTTGGATCCCTCGGACGGGCCGACGATCTCCCGGGACTCGAGCAGATCCATGAGGCGCCCTGCCTTCGCGAACCCGACGCGGAGCTTGCGCTGCAGCATCGACGTCGATCCGAACTGCGACGAGACGATGAGCTCGGCGGCGGCGAGCAGCAGTTCGAGGTCGTCGCCGATGTCCTCGTCGACCTCCTTCTTCTTGCCCTCCACGGCCTCGGCCACGTCCGGTCGGTACTCTGGACGCGCCTGCCCCGTGACGTGCTTCACGACCGCGTCGATCTCGCTCTCGTCCACCCAGGCGCCCTGCAGGCGGAAAGGCTTGGAGGAGCCCATCGGGGAGAACAGCGCGTCGCCCTGTCCGATCAGCTTGTCGGCGCCCGGGCTGTCCAGGATCACCCGGCTGTCGGTGACGCTGGTCACCGCGAACGCGAGGCGGGACGGCACGTTGGCCTTGATCAGACCCGTGACCACGTCGACGCTCGGGCGCTGCGTCGCGAGCACGAGGTGGATGCCGCTCGCACGGGCGAGCTGAGTGATCCGGACGATCGAGTCCTCCACGTCGCGCGGCGCGACCATCATCAGGTCGGCGAGCTCGTCGACGACGACGAGCAGATACGGATAGGGCTTGAGCACGCGCTCGCTACCGGGGGGCACCTCGACCTCGCCGGCGCGGACCGCCCGGTTGAAGTCGTCGATGTGGCGGAACCCGAACGACGCGAGGTCGTCGTAGCGCATGTCCATCTCCTTCACGACCCACTGCAGCGCCTCGGCCGCCT